>NZ_AP022575.1:2573725-3217157 GCF_010730055.1 Mycobacterium shinjukuense
ACGGTCATGTGGACAGAATAGCTGCCGATTCGTCCCCCAGTTCGCTGCCGATTTGTCCACGAATTCGCTGCGGAACTGCCTCGCCGTTGGTCGCGGATCCGCCGACGCCGGCACGAGAGCGAGTTCGAGTTCGCCCGAGACCGGTCAAAGCCGGGCGTCGACGGCGCCCGGCAGCGCCTTCAGCAGCTTCGTGTCGGCCGTGAGCAGCGTGAGCCGCTCCGCCTTCGCCTGGGCTACCAGAATTGCGTCGAAGGGATCCTTGTGGGGCAGTGCCATGAGCTCAGGCGCGAGCGTATTACGACGGGTAACAGGCAGGTCGCGCAAGCCGGATCGTTCGATCGCGCCGTTGAGGTCGTCGGGCAGCGTGATCTTGCCGATAGCCGCCTTGATGGCGAGTTCCCACGTGCTCGCGGCGGATACGTATACGGCTGCGCCTGCCATGATCCGATCCCGCGCCTCGATGCCCAGCCGCGGGCTGTCGTCGAGCAGCCACAGTACGACGTGGGTATCGAGCAAAAGCCTGGTCACTCGATGCCGAACAATTTGTTGAGATCGCTGTCGGTGTCGTCGAAATGATCCACGTCGTAGTCGAGACGGCCAGCTAGGCCGCCGAAGACGATGTCGGCGCGCATGTGCGGGACGAGGTCGGCGACCGGCTTGCCCGCGCGGGCGATCGTGATCGTCTCGCCATTCTCGACGCGAGCGAGCAAGTGCGACAGGTGGGTCTTCGCATCGTGGATGTTGACGGTCGACATAGGCGGAGTCTACTGGACTTAGTCTAGTCTGACTAGCCATCGTGGGTCATGCGCGCGGGACGCAATTATGAGGCCAGGCTAGCGTCGAACAATGGACACGTTTCATGCGCTGGTGGCCCGCCAGGATGGCGATCGGATAACCGCGTCGGTCGAGACGCTCGGAACGGCCGACCTCCCGCCCGGAGAGGTGACGATTCGGGTGCGGTATTCCAGCGTGAACTTCAAAGACGCGCTGGCGCTGACACCCGGCGGTGGCGTGGTGCGCCACTATCCCGTGGTGCCGGGCATCGACCTGACCGGCGAAGTCGTCGAGTCCCAGTCCCCCGACTTCGCCGTCGGCGACGCCGTCCTGGCCCACGGCTACCAGATCGGCACCGGTCACCACGGCGGCTACGCCGAATATGCCCGGCTGCCCGCCGATCAGGTGGTGGCGCTGGGCGCCCTGAGTCCGCGTGACGCGGCCGCGATCGGGACGGCCGGTTTCACCGCCGCGATGAGCGTGCAGGCACTGATCGACTGGGGCGTCACACCCGACGCGGGGCCCGTCGTCGTCACCGGCGCATCCGGTGGCGTCGGCTCGATCAGCGTGGATCTGCTGGCGGCCGCGGGCTATCAGGTGGTGGCCTCAACCGGAAAACCCCAGGCCGCAGAACTGCTGAAAACGCTTGGCGCCGCGGAGGTTATCGGCCGGCTGCCCGCCGATCCAGACATTCGGCCGTTGGCCAAGGCGCGCTGGGCGGCCGGGGTGGACTGCGTGGGCGGAGTGACGCTGGCCGACGTGCTGAGCGCGGTGAAATACGGCGGCGCGGTGGCCGCCTGCGGCCTGACCGGCGGGGCCGCGCTGCACACCACGGTGATGCCGTTCATCCTGCGCGGAATTGCGCTGTTGGGGATGGACTCGGTGCAACTGCCGATCGGCCCGCGACGGGAATTGTGGGCACGCCTGGAAGATTCGTTGCGGCCGCGACATTTGCAGGCGGTCATCACCGAGGTCGATGTCAAAGACGTGATCGGGGTTATTGATCGGGTGCGCGCCGGGGGGTTCACGGGCCGGGCCGTGGTGCGGGTTGCGGGCGGGTTCTAGATTGGGGCTGTCCGGGGCTCTCCGGCTCTGGTTGACGACGGAGGTGGCATGCGCGCGGCACGGGTGACTCGGCTGGATGGTCCGGACGCGATCGAAGTGGCTGAGGTCGACGAACCCGCCGGCGACGGTGTGGTGGTCGACGTGCACGCCGCCGGCGTGGCATTTCCCGACGCGCTGCTCACCCGCGGCCGCTACCAGTACCGACCGGAGCCGCCGTTTGTGCTGGGCGCAGAAATCGCCGGTGTGGTGCGATCGGCGCCCGCCGACGCCCACGTGCGTCCCGGCGACCGGGTCGTCGGCCTGACCATGCTGATCGGCGGCATGGCCGAGGTGGCCGTGCTGGCGCCCGACCGGGTGTTCAGGCTCCCGGACAACGTGAGCTTCGATGCCGGCGCCGGCGTGCTGTTCAACGACCTGACCATGCTTTTTGCGCTCACCGTTCGCGGTCGGCTGCAGGCGGGCGAGACGGTGCTGGTGCACGGGGCCGCCGGCGGGATCGGCACATCGACGTTGCGACTGGCGCCGGCACTCGGGGCGGCACGCACCATCGCGGTGGTCAGCACGCAGGAGAAGGCCGCGATCGCCACCGCCGCCGGGGCCACCGATGTGGTGTCCTCCGACGGGTTCAAAGACGCCGCCAAGGCGTTGACGAACGGCCGCGGCGTCGACATCGTCGTCGACCCGGTCGGCGGCGACCGGTTCACCGACTCGCTGCGCTCGCTCGCTGCGGGGGGACGGCTGCTGGTGATCGGCTTCACCGGCGGCGAGATCCCCACCGTGAAGGTAAACCGGCTGCTGCTCAACAACATTGACGTAGTCGGTGTTGGCTGGGGCGCATGGTCCCTCACCCACCCCGATGCGCTGGCCCAGCAGTGGGCACAACTCGAGCGGCTGCTCAGCTCGGGCAAGCTGGCTCCTCCCGAGCCGGTGGTGTTCCCGCTGGACGAGGCCGCCGCCGCGGTCGCTTCGCTGGAGAATCGCACCGCCAAAGGGAAAGTCGTACTACGCGTGCGCGACTAATACCAATGCGCGTCCCTGATGATCGTCAGGTGGTGAAGCAGTACGAGTCGCTGGACGCGTCACCGCCTTGGAGCCGGATCTGGTGCACCCGCAGTCCCTGGAAGTCCTTGCCGTGCGGGAAGAATCCGGTATCGGCGGTGAGGCCGCCTGCGGAGACGTCGGCGTCGAGCTTGGCCATCCATGCCCCGACGCCAGCCGGATAGAAGACCTCGTCCCACGCTGCGTAAAGGGAGTTGGTGACATAGACCCTGCGGCCGTCGCGGCTGATCTCCACCATCTGTGGCCCGCCGCGCAGCGCCAGACCCGGGGCGCCCGGGTGCGGCTCGCGCCGCACGATCCCCCCGAGGCGAACGGACGCGGTCTCGCGCGGGTGAAACGGGTCGCCGACGTCGTACTGCTTGAGTTCACCAGTGCCCCAACAAGACACGTAGAGCCAGCGATCGTCGACCGACAGGTCGATGTCGGAAACCAGCGGTGGCACCGCACCGAACGGCTTCAGCGCGGGTGGCAGCTGCTCGGGGTCGGCGGGCTCGGCGGGGACGGTGATCACCTTGTCGACCGACCATTGAACGCCGTTCTTGTGCCACAGCCAGACGGACGCCGACAGATCCTCGACGCTGATCACGACTCCGGCGAAGCCGAACGCCTTGGTCGGGTCGTGGGCCGGGCGCAACTCGAGCACCATCTGGTGCTGGTCACCGAGATCGACACGCTGGGTCAGCTTCCGCTCGGACATGCTCCAGAAGTTCAAGTGGTGTCCGAACCTGCGCCCGAGCAGGTCTTCGAGATTGAGCCCGTTCTCGATCATCGATGGCACCGCCCACTCCGACGTCAGCACGGTGTCGTACCGCAGGTGCCACCACACGTCGTAGGCGAAGAATTGCGGTCCGCGGTCTTGCTCCCACGGTCCTATCACCTCGAACGTGTCGTGGTCGATCAACGCGACACCGCCGGGCCCGTCGTCGCCGTTGGCGCCGCCCAACGCCGACATGAAGATGGCGCCCGGTCCGCAGTGCACGGTATGCGGGCGTGAATATCCGGCCTTGGCGGCAAGTTCGGCGGCCTCGATCGTGTGTGTCAACTGTGGCTGACGGGGGTCGGGCTTGGTGTCGAAAACGTACGTGGCCGACGAGCGTAAGCCCGGCACGAGCAGGTAGCGCCGCTCGAGCGGCTGTCCGTGATGGGCTTCATGCCCCTCGTGGCACAGCGCGCTCGAGCAGGCGTTCCACCCGAAGTGGTGCAATTCGTTGCCCGCCGTGGGCAGCTCGGTCCAACCGACAACGTGGCCGCATGTGGAGGAGTTAGGGTCGCAGTCGACAACGACCAACGCATCCTTTGCCTGACCGGCCGGGTCGAACGCGACCACATAAGCGAACCGCTCAGGAGCCGCCGCGACGGCCGCTCCTGGGCTGCGATAAAACGTGGGATCTGTCGCAGGCATCGTTCCTCCTGAGCCGAAGCGTCGGATAACGGCGGCATGCAGCTAACAGCGGGAGCCGCTTCGCGCTTGTTGTGCGTTCAGGCCATCTCGGGCACCCGCAGATGCGCGATCGCCAACTCGAAGTCGCACTCGTCGAGCACCTCGGCAGCTACTTCCTGGCTGCCTGTGGCTCTGATCTGGTCCAGCCGATCTCTGTTGCGCTCCATCGCGTCTGCGCTGTCGAACGTCGCCGCGGCTACGCCACGACCGGAGGCGCGGTCGATCAGCAGGCTGGCGCTGCAAAATCCGTCAAGCTCCTCGAGTGCGGGCAGGATCGTCGTCCTGTAGAAATCGATGCCGCGGTCGATCTGATCCGGGGCGACTTTGACCCAGGTGGCTCGGACACGGGCACCCTCACTGGACCGGTGGTCACGGTGCAAGACAGCGATCTCCCATTCCTCGACGGCTACGCTGCCACCGAAAATCTCCGCGGCACGATCACGAACCGGCCGCACCGACTCCGCGCTCGAGCGCATCGCTTCCTCCGACTGCCATGCGCTGGTGGCAATGCATCGGCCGGACGACCGGTCGACCAACAGGGATACGCCGGTGTACCCGTCGAGGCGCTCGAGTGCGGGCATCACGGCGTCGCGAATGTGCGCAATGCCGGCATCGATCGATGAGGGCTGTGCGCGGAAAGTGCTAGCGCGTGCGTACATCATCTGCCTCCTCTGTATACGGGGCAGCGTCTCGACGGCGCTGCCGTCCACTTCATCGTCCTCCCACCGGCAAGGCGCGGCAATGGCTCTTGTGAGGCTCTTGTGGCCGCGCTAGCGATCGGTAACCTGGCCGATGACGCCTGCACGCCACCGCGACAAGCTGCGGCTGCCCGTCGAAACCAGCACCGCCTGGCTGGTCGGCCGTGACCTCGAGGGGACCGAATGACCGCAACCGGACCACTGGAGGGCATCCGGGTGCTCGAACTCGGCACCTTGATCGCCGGCCCGTTCGCCGGACGGCTGCTCGGCGACATGGGCGCCGACGTCATCAAGGTGGAACCACCGGGTGCCCCGGACCCACTGCGGACCTGGGGGCAGGCCGAAGTCGACGGCTATCACGTCTTCTGGACGGTGCATGCCCGCAACAAACGGGGCATCACGCTCGACCTGCGCCGGCCACGCGGCCAGGAGCTGTTCCTTGACCTCGTCGAGAAGTCCGACATCGTGGTGGAGAACTTCCGTCCCGGCACGCTGGAGAAGTGGAACCTGGGCTATGAGGCGCTGCGAGAACGCAATCCGGGGATCATCCTGGTTCGGGTGTCGGGCTACGGCCAGAACGGACCGGATTCACACAAGGCCGGCTATGCCTCGATGGCCGAGGCGGCCAGCGGGCTGCGCTACCTCAACGGATTCCCGGGCGGGCCGCCACCGCGGCTGGCGGTATCGCTGGGCGACAGCCTGGCCGGCATGTTCGCCGCTCAGGGGGCGCTGGCCGCCCTGTACCGCCGCAGCGTCACCGGGCAGGGCCAGGTGGTCGACGTCGCGCTGACCGAAGCCTGTTTGGCCGTCCAGGACTCCACCATCCCGGACTATGACGTCGGCGGCGTGGTGCGCGGCCCGTCGGGCACCCGACTGGAGGGCATCGCGCCGTCCAACATCTACCGCAGTGCCGATGGCCACTGGGTGGTGATCGCGGCCAATCAGGACACCGTGTTCGCCCGGCTGTGTCAGGCGATAGGACGGCCCGAACTTGTCACCGACGAGCGCTTCGCCACCCACCGCGCCCGCGGACGCCATCAGGATGAGCTGGACACCATCATCGGCGACTGGGCGGGCGACCGGACACCCGCCGAGATCATCGAAATCCTCGATGCCGCAGGGGTGATCGTCGGGCCTATCAATACGGTCGCCGACGTGGTCAAGGACCGACAACTGCGGGCGCGCGGGATGCTCGTTGAGCACTACGACGAACGCATCGGCCGTCCGGTGCTGGGACCGGGGATCGTGCCGGTGCTGTCGGAATCCCCGGGCAGTGTGCGCAACGCCGGTCCCGCGCGCCCGGGCCAGCACAACGACGACGTCTACATCGGGCTGTTGGGCATGACGGCCGAGGAGCTCGCCCAGTTGCGCGCCCAGGAGGTGCTATGAACCGACACGTCGACATCCGCGAGGTGTCCCTACGCGACGGCCTGCAGATCGAGCAGCCAATCGCGTTGTCGGCCAAGCTGGAGCTGTTGGCCGCGGTGGCCGCCACCGGAGTGCGCGAGGTCGAGGCCACGGCGTTCGTGTCGCCGTCGAAAGTGCCGTCGATGGCCGACGCCGCCGAACTTGCCGCCGAGCTGCACCGCTACCCCGACATCGAGTTCTCCGCGCTGGTGGCCAGCCCGAACGGGGCTAGGCGGGCGATCGCGGCGCGGCTGCGGTCGATCGAGTACGTGGTAGCGGCCAGCGACGCGTTCAGCGCCGCCAACGTCGGGCGGCCCACCGCCGAGGCCACCAACCAGATCGGCGAGATCCTTGCCATCGCCCACGACAATGACGTCACCGTCGAGGTCGTCGTCGCCACCGCGTGGGACTGTCCGTTCGACGGGCCCACCCCGCCGCAGCGGGTCCTCGACATCGCCGCCGCCGCCCGCGACCAGGGTGTGGACCGGTTCTCCATCGCCGACACCATTGGCACCGCGACGCCGGGGCGGGTCAGTTCACTGGTCGCACAACTGCGTCCGGTGATTGGCGACATTCCGCTGGGTGGGCATTTTCACAACACCCGCGGCGCCGGGCTGGCCAGCGCGTATGCGGCGGTCAGCTCCGGTGTCACCCGCCTGGACGCCTCGGTGGGCGGGCTGGGGGGTTGTCCCTTCGCACCGGGTGCGACCGGCAATATCGCTACCGAGGATCTGGTGTACCTGTTGACCGACAGCGGATTCGACGTCGACGTCGACCTGCAGGCCGCCATCGTCGCAGCCAAAGTCGCGAAATCCGTTGTCGGCCACGATCTGCCGAGCGCCTTGTTGCGCGCGGGAGACCGGATCCGCCAGGTGAGGAGATAACGTGGACTTCGCTCTGCCCGAACATCTTCCGGCCCTGCTCGCCGAGATGGACGAGTTCATCGAGGCCGAGATCACGCCGCTGGAACGCAAACACATCCAATACTTCGACCATCGTCGAGAGCATGCCCGCACCGACTGGGACAACGGCGGCATCCCGCGACCGGAGTGGGAGGACCTGCTGACCGAGATGCGCAGGCGCGCCGACAAGGCCGGCTGGCTGCGCTACGGCCTGCCGTCACAATTCGGCGGCCGCAACGGAACCAACCTCGATATGGCCGTCATCCGGGAACACCTGGCGCACAAAGGACTCGGGCTGCACAACGACCTGCAGAACGAGTCGTCCATCGTCGGCAACTTCCCCCAGGTCATCATGATGGACCGGTTCGGCACCGAGGCGCAGAAGAAGGAATGGATCGAGGCGCTGATCACCGGCGAGCGGTCGATGGCGTTCGGGCTGACCGAGCCCAACCACGGATCCGACGCCACCTGGCTTCAGACCCGCGCCGAGAAGGACGGCGACGGCTGGGTCATCAACGGCGCCAAGCGGTTCAACACCGGCGTGCACCGTGCCACCCACGACCTGGTGTTCGCCCGCACCTCGGGCGAACCCGGCCGGGCGCTCGGCATCACCGCGTTCCTGGTGCCCACCGATGCCCCCGGCTTCACCGTGCCGTACTACTGGTGGACGTTCAACATGCCGACCGACCACGGCGAGGTCGAGCTCAACGGCGTGCGGGTGCCGGCCGACGCGGTGCTCGGCGAGGTCGATCGCGGCCTGGAGGTTGGCCAGACCTTCTTGCACGAGAACAGGATTCGCCAGGCGGCCAGCAGCCTGGGCGCCGCGCAGTACTGCATCGACCGGGCCGTCGTCTACGCCAACGAGCGCACGGTGTTCGGCAAGCCGCTCGCGGTCAATCAGGCCGTCCAGTGGCCGCTGGTGGAACTGCACACCGAGGCGCAGATGGTGCGCCTGCTGGTGTACTACGCGGCCTCGCAGCTGGACGGCAACCATCACATGGAAGTGTCCGACAAAGTGTCGATGTCCATTTCCCAGGCCAACTATCGCGCCAACCGGCTGGTCTGCGAGGCCGCCGACCGCGCCATGCAGGTGTTCGGCGGCGTCGGCTACAGCCGTCACGAGCCGTTCGAGCACATCTACCGCCACCACCGCCGGTACCGGATCACCGAGGGCGCCGAAGAGATTCAGATCCGCCGGGTCGCGCAGCGGCTGTTCAAGTTTGGCGCACAGTGACCCAACTGCAGCAGGGCCTGGCCGCGGTGTTGCGCCCGATCCTGCGCGCCGAGGTGGCAGTCGAGAACCTGCGTGCGCTCACCGGCGGCGCCAGCCGCAGCACGTGGGCGTTCGACGCCGTCACGGATTCCGGGCGTCGGTCGCTGATCCTGCGCATCGGGCCACCCGATGCCATGCACGCCGGCATGGAGGTCGAGGCCCGGGTCCAGGCCGCCGCCGCGGCGGCCGGGGCACCGGTGCCACCCATCCTGATCGCTGACGATTCGGGTGTGGCACTGGGCAATCCGTTTCTGATATGCGACGAGGTCAAGGGCGAGACCATCGTCCGGCGCATCCAGCGCCGGCTCGACGAGGCGGGCCGGGCACGGCTCCTGCGCCAGTGCGCGCGAGCGCTGGCCGCCATTCACCGCGCCGACGCGGGCGACCCCGGTCTGGCCCGCGAGGACCCAATCGGACAGTGGCGGGCGCGATTGGATGCCATGGGCGACACCACCGCCACCTTCGAGTGGACCTTCCGCTGGCTCGAGGCCAACCGGCCCCCGCCATCGCCTGGGCTGCTGGTGCACGGTGACTACCGGATGGGAAATCTCGTCGTCGATGGTTGTGACCTTGCCGCCGTATTGGATTGGGAGTTGGTCCACGTCGGTGAGGCATACGAGGATCTGGCCTGGTTCTGCGTGCGTGCCTGGCGGTTCGGCGCGCCGGCCAGCCATGGCGCCGGCGGTCTGGGCAGTATCGAGCAATTCTTGCAGGCCTACGCCGACGCCGGCGGGACGACCGTCGACCGCGAGGTGTTTCGCTGGTGGCTGGTGTTGGCCACGCTTCGTTGGGCAGTCATCTGCCGGTACCAGGCGGAGCGCCACTTGAGCGGTCAGGTTCGCTCGGTGGAGTTGGCGACGATCGGGCGCCGGGTGTGCGAGAACGAGTGGGATCTGCTTGAGCTACTGGACGAGGCGCCCCGATGACCGGCGTTTATGGCCGCCCAACCGCTGCTGAACTCGTGGCCGCCGTCGCCGAGTTCCTGGAGGGCGAGATCCGGGCGGCCACCACCGGTCAGGTCAATTTTCACGCCCGAGTCGCCGGCAACGCACTGCGCATGGTCGAACGCGAACTGCTCAGCCCCGGCGACGCCGAGGTCGGGGCGGCGCTGACCGACCTGGGCTTCGCCGACGAGGCCGCACTGGCCGCCGCGATCCGCGCCGGCGATCTGGACGCGCGCGGCGACGAGGTCATCGCCTGCCTGCGGACCCTGGTTCGGCATCGGTTGGCGGTTGCCCACCCCGGATACGACAGCGAATAGGAGTCAGCCACATGCCCGCGACGTGACGGTGTCGGCAAACACCGTCTGGGCGCGGCGGTCACGGCCGTGTGCCGGTGTTGAAAAACCCGGAGAGTCCGCTACCGATGTTCCCGAAGCCGGAAAGGAACCCCGACATCAAGCCGGCGCCCGTGTTCTGAAAACCGGAGATAGTGTCGCCGAAGTTGGCCAGCCCGGACTCGAATCGCCCGAGGTTGAAAAAGCCCGAAAGGGCGCCTCCAGAGTTTCCGATGCCCGATCCGCCGCCGGTACCGCTGTTGAAGAATCCCGACGACGGTTGGCCGGTGGAGTTTCCGAAGCCAGTGGCGGAGGGAATGTTGATGACCGGGATATTGAACGGACCGACGCTGGCGCCGATACTTACGCTGATCGGTCCGGGGCCGACGTTCATGTTGATGGCGCTGATTGGCGTAATTGTGACTTCGGGAATCTTGATCGGGCCGATACCGGCCACGCTGCCGAGGGGTATCGAGACATTGGGATCTGGGAACGGATCCGGAAGGGGAACCTTGAATTCCAGCGTCAGATCGGTGGGGAATGGCGGAACCGTCACTGCATCGACCGTAATTGCGGACACAAAGCCCGTGATGGGCAAATTCAGCATGCCGCTCACGGTGATGTTCGCCGGAATTTCGGGCACCGTAAACGTGTAGGAGCCGCCGATGAGGCCCTGGTCGTCGCTTCTCCAGAAGAAGCCGTTATTTCGATTGCCGGCGATGAAAGCTCCGGTGTTGAGGTCCCCGCTGTTGGCGATGCCGGTGTTCATGTCTCCGGAGTTGAAGAAGCCGGTGTTGAGGTTGCCGGTGTTGTACGAGCCGGTGTTGAAGCTGCCCGTGTTGTAGGAGCCGGTGTTGGTCTGTCCGGTGTTGACGTTGCCGGTGTTGTAGCTTCCGGCGTTGCCGAAACCCGTGTTGCCCAGGCCGGAGTTGAACAAGCCGGTGTTGTTGTTGCCCGAGTTGCCGATGCCCCAGTTGCCGGTGCCCGAGTTGAACAAGCCGACGTTTCCGGTGCCCGAGTTGAACAACCCGACGTTTCCGCTGCCGGAGTTCCAGCCGCCGAACCCGGTCTGGTTGCTGCCGGTCAGTCCGATACCGATGTTGCCGTCACCGGTGTTGCCGAAGCCGATGTTTCCGCTGCCCGTGTTGCCCAGGCCGATGTTGAAGCTGCCGGCGTTGCCGAACCCGATGTTGTTGTAGACCGCGGTGAGGTCCGGGCCCGCGTTTCCGAAGCCGATGTTTCCGGCGCCTATGTTCCCGATGCCGACGTTGTAGCCGCCGAGATTCCCGAAGCCGACGTTTCCATCGCCGAAGTTTCCGCTGCCGAAGTTGAAGCTGCCGAGGTTGGCGTGGCCCACGTTTCCGAAGCCCGAGTTCGCCATGCCCCAGCTAAAGAAGCTTGTCTTGTCTGGGCCTGCGGAGAAAAGGCCCGCGAGGTCACTACCGACGTTACCGGCCCCCGACACATACGCCGGTCCCAGGCCCATGGCCGTGTTTTGGAAACCCGAGATGGTGTTGCCGAAGTTCGCCAGCCCCGACTCAAACTGCCCGAGGTTGAAGAATCCCGAAATATTGGCGCCGGCGTTTCCAAAACCCGACCCGCCACCGGCACCGCTGTTGAAGAATCCCGATGACGGGGTGGCGGTTGAGTTCCCAAAGCCCGTCATGGGCCGGATGTCGATGATCGGGATGTTGACCGGTCCGACGCTGCCGTTGATACCGATAGACAACTCCGTGGTTGGACCGCCCACGGTGATGTACAACGCAGGACCGTGAATCGTGACAGGTCCGAACAGAATGGGGCCGATCGTGCCCTTAAGGGCACCTCCAGTGTTCTCGATGTTCAGCGGAATCGGAGGAACTGTGAACGGTGGGACCGTGATCGTGCCCATTTGGCCGTAGAAAGGTACATTCACGGGGATTCCAATGCCGATATCCAGGGGGATTTCGGGCATGGTGAGTGCGTAGGAGAAGCCGATGAGGCCCTGGTCGTCGCTTCTCCAGAAGAAGCCGTTATTGCGATTGCCGGCGATGAACGCGCCGGTGTTGAGGTCACCGCTGTTGGCGATGCCGGTGTTCATGTCACCGGAGTTGACGAAGCCGGTGTTGAGGTTGCCGGTGTTGTACGAGCCGGTGTTGAAGCTGCCCGTGTTGAAGGAACCGGTGTTGGTCTGTCCGGTGTTGACGTTGCCGGTGTTATAGCTTCCGGCGTTGCCGAAACCCGTGTTGCCCAGGCCGGAGTTGAACAGGCCGGTGTTGTTGTTGCCCGAGTTGCCGATGCCCCAGTTGCCGGTGCCCGAGTTGAACAAGCCGACGTTTCCGGTGCCCGAGTTGAACAACCCGACGTTGCCGCTGCCGGAGTTCCAGCCGCCGAACCCGGTCTGGTTGCTGCCGGTCAGTCCGATACCGATGTTGCCGTCACCGGTGTTGCCGAAGCCGATGTTTCCGCTGCCCGTGTTGCCCAGGCCGATGTTGAAGCTGCCGGCGTTGCCGAACCCGATGTTGTTGTAGACCGCGCTGAGGTCCGGGCCCGCGTTTGCGAAGCCGATGTTTCCGGCGCCAATGTTCCCGACGCCGACGTTGTAGCCGCCGAGATTCCCGAAGCCCACGTTGAAATTGCCGACGTTGCCGAAGCCGAGGTTGCCGACGCCGGAGTTTGCCAAGCCCAGGTTAAGGATGCTCGCTCCGGTGCCCGCGGGCGCCGGGGTCGGCACGGTTGGGTTCGGGCCGCCCACCGGGCTGGGCAGGCTCGGTGGCGGCAGCTGGGTCAGCGGGGTCAGCGCCGAAACCGCCGACGACACCCCGGCGTGATAACCAAACATTGCGGCGACATCCTGTGCCCACATCTGTTCGTACGCGGCCTCAGCGGCCGAGATCGCCGGGGCGTTTTGACCGAACAGGTTCGAGCCGACCAGCGACACCAGCCGAGCGCGGTTGGCGGCGACCATCGCCGGATGTACGGTGGCGGCCCGCGCCCCCTCAAACGCGTCCGCCGCCGTCCGGACCAGCCCGGCCGCATGTTCGGCTTGCGCCGCCACCGCGCTCAACCATCCGGCGTAGCTGGCGGCCACCCGCAGCATGGCCGCCGACGCCACACCCTGCCATGACCCGCCCGCCAACCCCGAAGTCGCCCGTCCGAACATGCCCGCCGCCGAGTACAAGTCGACCGCCAGGGCGTCCCACGCGGCGGCGGCCGCCACCAGCGACCGCGATCCCTCACCGGCATACAACTTCATCGAGTTGATCTCGGGCGGCAAGAGCACGAATTCGGACACCATCGCTACCGCTCCCCGCTTGACATTTCGACGTGGTCTTCCTCGGCCCGGAAAGCCCCAGGGTCCGCGCGCCGCGATGCGTGACCGCACGGCGGTGAACCGTTGCGAGCAACGCTCACGCAGGCAGCGCTGCCGCACGCACCAATGGGTCGGCAGGCTGATGTTCTTGGGCGCCAACGACGTTTAGGATCGCGACGGACAGCTGCCGGGGTCATGACATCTCCTCACGCATCGACCGAACGCGGATCAGACTAGGAATCAAGCGCCGGTATCTTCAACGAAACCGCTTGTGAGCGGCGCAGATTAGCCAGGCGCACCGTGACTGGCGGCGACACGGTTCGAAGCCGCTGCGACGCCAGCCGATGATTCAGCGACCTGGCAAACCGGGGACGCCCCAGGGTAGCCCGCCGTTGCCGCCAGCACCGGCGTTGCCTGGTGCACCGCCAGTGGCGGCTCCGCCGGCGCCGCCGTTACCGCCGTGACCGCCGATGCGCCACAGCAGATCCCATGGCAGCCCGATGCGACCGGTGTTGCCGTACAGCAGCCCGCCGTTGCCGCCGTCACCGCCCACGCCGCCGTCACCGCCGGAGTCTCCGACACCTCCGGCGCCGCCGGATCCGCCGGTCCCGCCGGTGCCGACGAACTGGACGCCGCCCCCGTCACCACCACCGCCGCCGTTGCCGCCGATGCCGTACTGCGCGCCGATGCCGCCGTTGCCCCCGGCCCCGCCGACCCCGCCGCTGCCGAACAGGCCGCCAAGGCCGCCGTTGCCTCCGGCCCCGCCGGTACCGCCGTCATTGAATGCGTTGGCAAACGGGGCGCCACCGCCGTCGCCGCCGGACCCGCCGGCCCCGCCGGCACTGAACAGTCCGCCGTTGCCGCCGTTCCCGCCGGCGCCGCCGGCCGCGGCGGTTTGCAGTGGGCCTCCGCCGGGTGCGGTGTTCCCGCCGATGCCGCCGTGTCCCCCGGGCCCGCCGGGGCCGAACAACCACCCGCCGTTGCCCCCATTCCCACCGGTACCGCCAGCCATGCCGGGAAGGCCGGCGAAGCTGTTCGCGCCGGCACCGCCGGCGCCACCGGCCCCGCCGGTGCCGAACAACCAGGCATTGCCCCCGGCCCCGCCGGTTCCGGCGGCCGTGCCGGAATAGCTACTGGAGGCCCCGCCGGTACCGCCGGCTCCGCCGTTGCCGAACAACCCGGCGTTACCGCCGCGGCCGCCGGCCTGACCGGGCGCACCGGCCGCGCCGTTGCCGCCGTTACCCCAGAGCCACCCGCCGTCACCGCCGGCCTGCCCGGGCGCGGCGCCGTGGGCGCCGTCGCCGATCAACCCGCGCCCGGTGAGCGCATTCGCGGGTGCGTTGACCGCATCGAGCAGACCCCGCTCGACGTTGGCCAGCTCGCTGGCGGCATACGAGTTCGCGGCGGCCCGCAGGGTGTGCACCAGCCGATCGTGAAACGTCGCCGCCTGCGCGCTGAGCTGCTGATAGCCGTCGGCGTAGGCGCCGAACATCGCCGCAACCGCCGCCGACACCTGGTCAGCGCCCGGGGCCAACACCCCCGTCGTCGGAGCCGCGGCCGCCGCAGTGGCCGCCCGAAGCCCCGCCCCGATACCGGCCAAATCCGCAGCCGCCGCCGCCAACGCCTCCGGCGCCACCACCACAAACGACATCGCGCGTGCCCCCTGGCTGTTGATCCCGTCGTCGATACCGCCACGCTAGGAACCAGGCGCCGGTATCTTCAACGAAACCGGCTGGCAGCAGCGATGATTGAGCGAACCGGAGATGGGCGAACGCGCCCGTGCCGCTTGCGCCTGTCGGCCCGCCGGCTATCCTGCCGTCGCGGGACCGTCGTTCAGCGGCCCGTCGGAGCCGTCGGCGCCACCTAACCCGGTCAACCCGGCGTTGCCGCCGGCGGTGTTGGCCCCACCGGACCCGCCCGTCCCGCCGTCGCCGCCGGCGCCGATCACCTGAGCGGCCCCACCGTTACCACCGTTCCCACCGTTCCCGGCGGAAAAATCGGGGTAGGCGGTGTTGGTGCCGCCGGCGCCACCGCTCCCCCCGGCGCCGCCGCCACCGTACAGCCACCCGCCGCCGCCGCCGGAGCCACCACTGCCGCCGGCGCCGGCACCGTAGGAGGCTCCGCCGCCGCCGACACCACCCTGCCCGCCGGTGCCGCCGTTGCCGAACACCCACCCCCCGCCGCCGCCGCCGGCGCCGCCATTGCCGCCGCTGCCGGAGTAGAAGTCGTCGGCTGTCCCGCCGTTCCCGCCGGCGCCCCCGGCCGCGCCGTCACCGAACAGGCCGGCAGCACCACCGACGCCCCCGGCGCCACCGTGGCCGCCACGGTGGCTGCCTCCGTGTCCGCCGATCCCGCCGTGACCGCCGGCACCGGCGTTGCCGGTCAGCCACCCGCCCTTGCCGCCGCCGCCGCCATCGCCGCCATCGCCGCCGCTGTCGACCCCGGCTCCGCCGGCCCCGCCGGCCCCGCCGGCCCCGCCGTCACCGAACAGCCCGGCGACACCCCCGCTGCCACCCGTGCCGCCGCTGCCGCCGAAGTAGCCGTACGCCGGGCCGGGGGGCGCCTCCCCGCCGGCACCGCCGTGCCCGCCGGCGCCAGCGTTGCCGACCAGCCACCCGCCGGCCCCACCATCGCCGCCGTTGCCGCCGGCCCCGGCGATCAGGCCGTAGACGTAGTAGACGCCGTTGACTTTGATGCTGCTGCCGGGGGCCCCGCCGGTCCCGCCGGCGCCACCGACGCCGCCGCTGCCCCACCACCCGGCGGCACCGCCGGCACCACCGTTACCGCCGTTACCGCCGTTAAAGCCCGGCAAACCCGCCACACCGTTCCCGCCGTTCCCGCCGGCCCCGCCGTTGCCGAACAGCCACCCGCCGGCTCCGCCGGCGCCGCCGGCCGCACCGGCTCCGCCGGCTCCGCCGTTGCCGCCGTTGCCGATCAGCCCGGCGGCGCCGCCGGCACCGCCGGGCTGCCCGCCCGCGCCGGGCGCGCCGTTGCCGCCGTTGCCGTACAGCCACCCGCCCGGCCCGCCGGCCTGCCCCGGCGACGTTCCGTCGGCACCGTTGCCGATCAGCGGGCGTCCGAAGAACTCCGGGGGCGCCCCGCCGGAGAGCCGCCCGCCGGCACCGGCGACGCCGCCCAGCCCGTCGGCCCCCCGGTACGCGTAGGGCCCGCCGGCCCCGCCGGCCCCGCCCACGCCACCGACGCCGCCGGCACCGATCAGCTGGGCCGCTCCGCCGTTGCCTCCGGTACCGCCGTTGCCGCCGGTTCCCGCGAAGAACGCGCTGTCGCCACCGGCGCCACCCGCGCCGCCGGCCCCGCCGTTGCCATACAGCCACCCGGCGGTACCACCGGCACCGCCGGTGCCGCCGGTGCCGCCGTATTCCACGTTGCCCCACGGTCGGCCGCTGGTGCCCGGTGCCGGGGCTCCGCCGGCCCCACCTGGCCCGCCGGCCCCGCCGTTGCCGATCAGCCACCCGCCATGCCCGCCGGGCCCGCCGGCCCCGCCGCTGATGCTGCCGAAGGCTCCGCTTTGCCCACCGGCCCCACCAGCACCACCGGCCGCGCCGTCACCGAACAACCCGGCGGAACCACCGGCGCCGCCGGTGCCACCGCTGCCGCCCCAGGAACCGAGGTTGGGCCCGCTGTTCCCGCCCGCCCCGCCATCACCGCCGACCCCGCCGTTGCCGAACAGCCAGCCGCCGGTCCCGCCGCCGCCACCGCTGCCGCCCATGCCGGCGATGCCGACGAATCCGCCATAGCCGCCCGCCCCGCCGGCCCCGCCGGGCCCGCCGTTGCCGAACAGGCCGGCGGCGCCACCATTGCCGCCGGTGCCGCCGCCACCGGCGCCGCCCCAGGAGCTGTACGTGCTGGCGTTGCCGTCCCCGCCGACCCCGCCTTGCCCGCCGGCCCCGCCGTTGCCGTGCAGCCAGCCCCCGGCCCCGCCGGTGCCGCCATTGCCGCCCAGGCCGCCGTAGCCGGCCGAGCGAAAGTTGACGAAATCCTCCCAGCCGCCGATCCCGCCGGCCCCTCCGGCCCCACCGACCCCACCGGTGCCCCACCACCCGGCGGCGCCACCCGCCCCACCGTTGCCACCGTTACCGCCGTTAAAGCCCGCCAAGCCCGCCGCGCCGGTCCCGCCCGCCCCGCCGGCCCCGCCGTTGCCGAGCAACCACCCACCATGTCCGCCGGCCCCGCCGGCCGCGCCGAGCCCGCCGACGCCGCCGGCCCCGCCGTTGCCGAACAACCCGGCGTTACCGCCGCGGCCGCCGGCCTGCCCGGGCGCACCGGCCGCGCCGTTGCCGCCGTTACCCCAGAGCCACCCGCCGTCACCGCCGGCCAGCCCGGGCGCGGCGCCGTGGGCGCCGTCGCCGACCAACCCGCGCCCGGTCAACGCCAGCGCGGGCGCGTTGACCGCATCGAGCAGACCCCGCTCGACGTTGGCCAGCTCGCTGGCGGCATACGAGTTCGCGGCGGCCCGCAGGGTCTGCACCAGCCGATCGTGAAACGTCGCCGCCTGCGCGCTGAGCTGCTGATAGCCGTCGGCGTAGGCGCCGAACATCGCCGCAACCGCCGCCGACACCTGGTCAGCGCCCGGGGCCAACAACCCCGTCGTCGGAGCCGCGGCCGCCGCCGCGGCCACCCGCAGCCCCGACCCGATACCGGCCAAGTCCGCAGCCGCCGCAGCCAACGCCTCCGGCGCCACCACCACAAACGACATCGCGCGTCCCTCCTGGCCTGCGACCCGCCGTCATCCGATGCCGCCAGATTAGGAACCAGGCGCCGGTATCTTCAACGAAACCGACTGGCAGCAGCGATGATTGAACGACCCGGCCACTGGTAGGGCGCCTGGATGATCATGGCGGAAGAGCCGCGAAAAGGCCGGCGGCGGTCGAGGCCCAGGCGTATGCTCAGCGCAGTCGAGCTGAAAGACAACGCTATGGGTAGGCAGGCAAAACCGAAGGCGTACGACATCATGGCGCCGACGTGTCCAAGTCGGGTGATCCTCAACAGGATCGGTGCTCGTTGGACGATTTTCGTGGTGGTCGCGCTCGCCGAGCGTCCCAAGCGCTTTGGCGAGTTGAAGACACATATCCGTGGCATCACGTCCAAGGCGTTGACCGAGACGTTGCGCGCCATGGCACGCGACGGGCTCATCCAGCGCACCGAATATGAGGGTCAACCCCCCGCCGTCGAGTATGCGCTTACCGCGCTCGGGCGCTCGTTGCTGGTCCCGTTGGCCGCGGTTCGGCAGTGGGCCGAAAACCACGTGCCCGAAGTGCTGGACGCAAACCTGCGTGCCGATGAAAGCGACTTTGCAGCCGACGTTTTCGTCGACGACACCATTTCCCCCTAACCCCTGGCGACAAAGCCTAATCCTGGCTGCTCACAAGCGGTTTCGTTGAAGATACCCGCCTTGGCTTCCTACCCTGAGGCGCATCGTGTGACCATTCACCACAGAGAAGGAACCATGTCGCAGCCAAACTCATTCTGGCCAAACGCCGCACGCCTGGCCGTCACGGTATCGATGCAGTTCGAGGCCGGCGGCCAACCCATCAGCGGCGCCGGCGGTCCCATCACCGAACCAATCCTGCAGGGCTATCCCGACCTGGGCCAAAACTCGTTCTACGAATACGGCGCCCGCGAGGGTGTGCCCCGGATCCTCGACCTGATGGACAAGCACGACATTAAGATGTCGTCGTTCATGATCGGCGACGCGGTGCGCCGCCATCCGCAGGTGGCCGCCGAAATCGTGCGGCGCGGTCACGAAGCCGGTGCCCACGGCCGCAGCTGGCAGCGCCAGTACCACCTCGATCGCGACGCCGAAAAAGTGTGGATCGCCGACAGCGTACAGGCGATCGAGGAAGTCACCGGCTTTCGGCCCGTCGGCTACAACAACTATTGGATCCGGCCGAGCATCAACACGTTGGAGATCCTTCAGGAACTCGGATTCACCTACCATATCGACGATCTGTCCGCCGACGAGCCATTCCTGCAACGCATCAACGGCCAGCCGTTTGCCACCGTGCCCTATTCGGTGCACCTAAACGACATCGCCAGCTTCGACTTTCCCGGATTCTCGCCCGCCGACTACGAACAACAACTCGTCGACGAGTTCGACCAACTCTACGAGGAGGGTGCACACCGGCGCCGGATGATGGTCATCGGTCTACACGAACGCCTTTCGGGCCACGCGTCGCGGGTGCGGGTGCTCGACCGGGTGCTGACCCGGCTGCGCGAACACGACGACGTGTGGTGGGCGCGCAAGGACGAAATCGCGTCCTGGACATTGGCCAATCCGGATACCGCGGCTTGGGTAGACCGCGATCCGGCCCCAATCAGCGGATTGCCCGGCCGCAGCGGCGATGGCCGATGATCCAGCACGTGGTGTTGATCAACTTCCGTCACGGAGTTCCCGAGACGACGCGGCAGCAGTGCGTCGCACGACTTCGCGAGCTGGCCAACCTGATACCGGGACTGTCGAACTGGCGGGTCGGCACCAACCTGACCACCATGACCCGGGCCTGGGACCTGGCGCTGGTGGGTGAGTTCGACACCCTTGACGACATGACGGCCTACCGCGACCATCCGGCGCACCGCGACGCACAGGAGTTCGTCGACGCCTACGCCGCCGAGACGATCGGCGTCGACTTCGACCCGGTCACACCGGTCGACCGCCAGTTCGCCGGGTAGGCACACGGCCACTTCCGATACCGGCTCGGTCTGCCCAGCGGGGTGGCGGCTTCCCCGAAACACCCGCCGCGTGGGAAAGGCTGCCGGTGCGGGCCAGTACCATCTGCACCGTGTCCGCCTCCACTGCCCCGCTGCGGATCCTCGTCTACAGCGACAACGCCAACACCCGCCAACAGGTGATGCAGGCGCTGGGCAAACGGCTGCACCCAGACCTGCCGGAGTTGACCTACGTGGAGGTGGCGACGGGGCCGATGGTGATACGGCAGATGGACCGGGGTGGCATCGACGTGGCCATCCTCGACGGGGAGGCGACACCGACTGGAGGCATGGGAATCGCCAAGCAGCTGAAAGACGAACTGAAGACGTGCCCGCCGATCGTGGTGCTCACCGGCCGCCCGGACGATGCCTGGCTGGCCAGTTGGTCGCGAGCCGAAGCCGCCGTGCCGCATCCCGTCGACCCCATCGCGCTGGGCCGCACGGTGCTCGGGCTGCTGCGCGCACCGGCTCGCTAGCTTCGGCGAACGTGGGCGAGCGGTTAGCCGCCCCGCATTTGAATCCCCGGTTCTTGCATGGCCCGTCGCAACTGCCCCGCTTCCGGCCTGAGGGAAGGCGCCTGTTCTTCCCCCGCCGACTCGGTCTCCGCGGCCTGCTGATCCTCGGTTGCACCTGACCGCAGCGCCGACTCCGGAATTCCAGAACCCGTGCGTTGTGCCGTCCGCGGTGATGCCGGAGCCGCCTTGGCCGCAACTTCCGGGTCCGCCGTGGGCAATACCCCCACTCGTGGAACCGGCGCCTCGGCTTCCGCGGCTTCCGTAGGTGGCGGAGCCGGTGGTTCCGGCGCCCGGATTGGCGCCGTGGTGGTTGTAGCGCCCGCGTGTGTGCTGCCGGACCCGATCTGACCGCCGCCGACACCTAGGAGCGGGACCGGGACGCCGACGATCCCCGGGCTCACCACGCCGGTGTTGGCACTGGTAGTGCTGGAACCGACGATGTTTGCGGTGCCAACATCACCGCTGCCGACGTTCCCCGGACGTGCCAGGCCAACGGCCGGATCACCGGGCGCGAACCCAGCGCCGGCGGTCCCACCTCCGACGTATGCTGTGCCCCCTCCGTCGGCGGTTGCGCTGCCGGCACCCCCGCCGGCCGCACCGATGTTCTCCTGGCCACTGCCGGCGCTGGTGTCAGCGGAGCCGCTCGTGCCGCCGCCGGCCAAGGCGCCACCGGCCAGACCCGGAAGTCTTTGCAGCAAGGTCCGCCACGGCACCACCTGCGCGGCCACCGCCGACACCCCGGAGTAGTACCCGGACATGGCGGCCACGTCCGCGGCCCACATCTCTTCGTACATGGCCTCAGCGGCCGCTATCGCCGGCGCGTTCTGGCCGAACAAATTCGACAGCACCAGCTGCACGAACGCGTTGCGGTTAGCCGAAACCGCCGACGGAAGCACCGTCGCCGCCTGCGCCGCCTCGAACATGCTGGCCACGGCGCGCGCCTGTCCCGCGGCCCCGGCTGACTGAGCCGCCGCCGCGGCCAGCCACCCCGCATACGGCGCCGCCGCGGCCGCCATCGCCGCCGCCGCCGGGCCCTGCCACGCCTGACTCGCCAACCCGGCCGTCACCGAGGCAAAGGATTGCGCCGCGGCCCCCAATTCGTCGGCAAGCCCATCCCAAGCCGCCGCGGCTTGCAACATCGGCGCGGCACCCGCCCCGACGAACATTCGCAAAGAGTTGATCTCCGGGGGTAGCACGAAGAAACTCACGGCCCTACAGTCCCAGATCGTCTGGCAGTCTCACACCGACATCGGCCAAGCCCTGCGATTGCTGTACGGCTACCAAGAGTAACAACCAGTGCTCCCGATCGGCTGGTCAACCCCGGCATCGATCGAATGCCGCCGCGACGGTCAGCGATCAGGCCTGCGCCGGGCCCAACCGTGGGTCGGCACCGCGCGGCCGCTAATCCCCGGGTGTCGCCCGGCCTGACCCCCGGGCACGTGCCCCAGCGGCCGCGCGACTATGTTGAAGGTCATTGTGACGGGCCACCAGCCCGGTCCGTCACGACAGCCCCGCCACCGCCTGGCCGCTGCGCCGGCGGCCCGTACGACGGATCAGGGAGCGAGTTGAACGCCTACATACCCATCTTGGTTCTGGCGGCGCTGGCCGCCGCCTTTGCAGTGGTGTCGGTCGTGATCGCAAGCCTGGTCGGCCCGTCCCGCTTCAACCGGTCAAAGCAAGCGGCCTACGAATGTGGAATCGAGCCGGCCAGCCCAGCCAGCGGTCCGCATGCCACCACCGGGCAGCGATTCCCGATCAAGTACTACCTCACCGCCATGTTGTTCATCGTCTTCGACATCGAAATCGTGTTCCTCTACCCGTGGGCGGTCAGCTACGACTCACTGGGCACGTTCGCGCTCGTCGAAATGGCGATCTTCATGCTCACGGTGTTCGTGGCCTACGCGTACGTCTGGCGCCGCGGGGGCCTGACGTGGGATTGAGGTAGGGCGTGGGCCTGGAAGAACAGCTGCCCGGCGGGATCCTGCTGTCGACGGTGGAGAAAGTGGCGGGGTATGTCCGCAAGAGCTCACTGTGGCCGGCCACATTCGGGTTGGCCTGCTGCGCAATCGAGATGATGGCGACGGCGGGCCCACGGTTCGACATCGCACGGTTCGGGATGGAGCGGTTCTCGGCGACGCCACGACAGGCCGACCTGATGATCGTCGCGGGCCGGGTGAGCCAGAAAATGGCGCCGGTGCTGCGCCAGATCTATGACCAGATGGCCGAACCGAAATGGGTGCTGGCGATGGGTGTGTGCGCCTCGTCGGGCGGAATGTTCAACAACTACGCCATCGTCCAGGGCGTTGACCACGTCGTTCCCGTCGACATCTACCTGCCCGGCTGCCCGCCCCGGCCCGAGATGCTGTTGCACGCAATCCTGCGGCTGCACGAGAAGATTCAGGAAATGCCGTTGGGGGTCAACCGGGAGCGTGCCATCGCCGAAGCCGAGCAGGCGGCGTTGGCGGCCCGGCCCACGATCGAGCTGCGCGGGCTGCTGCGATGAGCTCCCCAACTCCAGACCCGCAGCAACCGGTAGGCCGCCCCGCCTACTCCAGCGAAGAGGTTGTCGACGTGCGCCGCGGCATGTTCGGCGTTTCCGGCACCGGCGACACCTCCGGGTACGGACGGCTGGTCCGCCAGGTCGCGCTCCCGGGCGACAGCCCCCGCCCGTACGGCGGCTACTTCGACGACATCGTCGACCGGTTGGCCGAGGCGCTGCGGCACGACGGCGTCGAATTCGACGACGCGATTGAGAAGGTCGTGGTCTACCGCGACGAACTGACCCTGCACGTCCGTCGGGACCTGCTACCGCGGGTGGCTCAATGTCTGCGCGATGAACCGGAGTTGCGCTTCGAACTGTGCCTAGGCGTCAGCGGGGTGCACTACCCGCACGAGACCGGTCGCGAACTGCACGCCGTCTACCCGCTGCAGTCGATCACACATGGCCGTCGGCTGCGGCTGGAAGTGTGCGCACCCGACAGTGATCCGCACATCCCTTCGCTGTTTTCGGTTTACCCGACCAATGACTGGCACGAGCGGGAAACCTACGACTTCTTCGGGATCATCTTCGACGGCCATCCGTCGCTGACCAGAATCGAGATGCCCGACGACTGGCAGGGCCATCCGCAGCGCAAGGACTACCCACTGGGCGGCATCCCGGTCGAATACAAGGGCGCGCAGATACCCCCGCCCGACGAGCGCAGGGGCTACAACTGATGACCGCGATTACCGACTCGGCCGGCGGCCCCGGGGAAACCGTCCTGGTCGTTGGTGGACAGGACTGGGACCAGATCGTCGACGCCGCCCGCAAAGCGGATCCCGGTGAGCGCATCGTGGTCAACATGGGTCCCCAGCACCCGTCCACCCACGGGGTGTTGCGGTTGATCCTGGAGATCGAGGGCGAAACGATCACCGAGGCCCGGTGCGGAATCGGCTACCTGCACACCGGAATCGAGAAGAACCTCGAATACCGGTACTGGACCCAGGGCGTCACCTTCGTCACCCGAATGGATTACCTGTCACCGTTTTTCAACGAGACCGCCTACTGCCTGGGCGTGGAGAAGCTGCTCGGCATCACCGAGCAGATACCGGAGCGGGTCAACGTCATCCGGGTGCTGATGATGGAGCTCAACCGGATCTCCTCGCATCTGGTCGCCCTGGCGACCGGCGGCATGGAATTGGGTGCGATG
This sequence comes from Mycobacterium shinjukuense, assembly GCF_010730055.1. NCBI lineage: Bacteria > Bacillati > Actinomycetota > Actinomycetes > Mycobacteriales > Mycobacteriaceae > Mycobacterium > Mycobacterium shinjukuense. The sequence continues at coordinate 2,597,843 of NZ_AP022575.1, forward strand.
ACGGCGATGTTCATCGGCTTCCGGGCACGCGAGATCATCCTCTGCCTGTTCGAGTCCATCACCGGTCTGCGGATGAACCACGCCTACATCCGGCCCGGCGGGGTGGCGCAGGACTTACCGCCCAACGCGGCCAGCGAGATCGCGGAAGCCATCAAGAAGCTGAAGCAGCCCTTGCGCGAAATGGGGGACCTGCTCAACGAAAATGCGATCTGGAAGGCCCGCACCGAAAACATCGGGTACCTGGATCTTGCCGGATGCATGGCGCTGGGCATCACCGGCCCGATCCTGCGCTCCACCGGGTTGCCCCACGACCTGCGCAAAAGCGAACCCTACTGCGGATACGAAAACTACGAATTCGACGTGATCACCGATGACCGCTGTGATGCCTACGGGCGCTACATCATTCGCGTCAAAGAGATGTGGGAGTCATTGAAGATCGTGGAGCAGTGTCTGGACAAGTTGCGGCCGGGCCCGACGATGATCGAGGACCGCAAGCTGGCCTGGCCGGCCGATCTGGCGATAGGCCCCGACGGCCTGGGCAACTCGCCGCAGCACATCGCCAAGATCATGGGCAGCTCCATGGAGGCATTGATCCATCACTTCAAGCTGGTGACCGAGGGCATCCGCGTTCCCGCCGGCCAGGTGTACGTGGCGGTGGAATCGCCCCGCGGTGAGCTTGGCGTGCACATGGTCAGCGACGGCGGCACCCGCCCCTATCGGGTGCACTTCCGCGACCCGTCCTTCACCAACCTGCAGTCGGTGGCCGCGATGTGTGAAGGCGGAATGGTCGCCGACCTGATCGCCGCGGTCGCCAGCATCGATCCCGTCATGGGAGGGGTGGACCGATGACGACCGGCCCGCAAGGCGAGCGCGTCTTCATCCGGCTCGGCCCGCCACCGGACGAGCCCAACCAGTTCGCCACCGACGCGGCCCCGCGGTGCTATCCGCCGGAGGTGCGGGCGCGGCTGGAGGTCGACGCCAAGGAGATCATCGGCCGCTATCCCGACAAGCGCTCGGCGCTGTTGCCGTTGCTGCACCTGGTGCAGGGCGAGGACTCCTACCTGACGCCGGCGGGTTTGGCGTTCTGCGCCGATCAGCTGGGATTGACCGGGGCCGAGGTGTCGGCGGTGGCCAGCTTCTACACCATGTACCGCCGTCGCCCCACCGGTGAATACCTGGTCGGCGTCTGCACCAACACGCTGTGCGCGGTGATGGGCGGCGACGCCATCTTCGATAGCCTCACCGAGCATCTCGGTGTCGGCCACGACGAAACCACCCCCGATGGGGCGATCACCCTGCAACACATCGAATGCAACGCCGCCTGCGACTACGCACCCGTGGTGATGGTCAACTGGGAATTCTTCGACAACCAGACTTGCGAGTCGGCGCGCGCGCTCGCCGACTCGCTGCGCGCCGGCAAGCCGCTGGCGCCCACCCGCGGCGCCCCGTTGTGCGGCTTCCGCCAGACCGCGCGCATCCTGGCTGGCCTGCCCGACCAGCGTCCCGACGGGGGCCAGGGTGGCCCGGGCGCGGCCACCGTGGCCGGGCTGCGGGTTGCGCACGAAAACGACATGCAAGCACCGCCACCGCCGGGGGCGGGCCAGTGACCACCCAGGCCACCCTGCTGACCCCGGTGTTGAGCCGCTACTGGGACGACCCTCAGTCGTGGACCCTGGCGACCTATCAACGCCACGGCGGCTATTCCGCGCTGACGAAGGCCCTGGCGATGCGGCCCGACGAGGTGATCGCGACCGTCAAGGACTCCGGCCTGCGCGGCCGCGGCGGCGCGGGCTTCGCCACCGGCACCAAGTGGTCGTTCATCCCGCAAGGCGACACCGGCGCGGCCGCCAAGCCGCACTACCTGGTGGTCAACGCCGACGAGTCGGAACCCGGGACGTGCAAAGACATTCCGCTGATGCTGGCGACGCCGCACGCGCTCATCGAGGGCGTCGTCATCGCCGCCTACGCGATCCGCGCCCACCACGCGTTCATCTACGTGCGCGGTGAGGTGCTGCCGGTGCTGCGCCGGCTGCAGAACGCGGTGGCCGAGGCCTACGCCGCCGGCTTCCTCGGCCGCAACATCGGCGGATCCGGCTTTCACCTGGAGCTGGTGGTGCATGCCGGGGCGGGCGCCTACATCTGCGGTGAGGAAACCGCGCTGCTCGACTCGCTGGAGGGCCGGCGCGGCCAGCCGCGGCTGCGGCCCCCCTTTCCCGCGGTGGCTGGTCTCTACGGCTGCCCCACGGTGATCAACAACGTCGAAACCATCGCCAGCGTGCCGTCGATCATCCTCAACGGCGTCGACTGGTTCCGGTCGATGGGCAGCGAGAAATCACCCGGCTTCACGCTGTATTCGCTGTCCGGGCACATCACCCGCCCCGGCCAGTACGAGGCCCCGCTGGGCATCACGTTGCGCGAGCTGCTCGACTACGCCGGCGGTGTGCGCGCCGGACACCGGTTGAAGTTCTGGACCCCGGGCGGGTCGTCGACCCCGCTGCTCACCGACGAGCACCTCGATGTGCCGCTGGACTACGAGGGTGTGGCCCAAGCCGGCTCGATGCTGGGGACCAAGGCGCTGGAGATCTTCGACGAGACCACCTGCGTGGTGCGCGCGGTGCGCCGCTGGACCGAGTTCTACAAGCACGAATCCTGCGGGAAATGCACGCCGTGCCGGGAGGGCACCTTCTGGCTGGACAAGATCTACCAACGGCTGGAAACCGGGCGAGGTACCCACGAGGACCTCGACAAGCTGCTGGATATCTCCGACTCCATCCTGGGAAAGTCGTTCTGCGCGTTGGGCGACGGCGCCGCCAGCCCGGTGATGTCGTCGATCAAGCACTTCCGCGACGAGTACGTCGCGCACGTCGAAGGAGGAGGTTGCCCGTTCGACCCCCGGGAATCGATGCTGACGCCGAACGGAGTGAATGCGTGACCGCGCCGGCGACGATGCAGAGAACAGGAGCGATGTGGGGCACCTCCCGCTTGCGGGGGAGAGGAGCGGCGCTCGATGACTAAGCCAGCCGACGCCGAAACCCGCGTGGCCCAGCCACAGCTGGTGACCCTGACCATCGACGGCGCCGAAATCAGCGTTCCCAAGGGCACGCTGGTGATTCGCGCCGCCGAGCTGATGGGCATCCAGATCCCGAGATTCTGCGACCACCCGCTGCTGGAGCCCGTCGGCGCCTGCCGGCAATGCCTGGTCGAGGTCGAGGGGCAACGCAAGCCGCTGGCGTCGTGCACCACCGTGGCCACCGACAACATGGTGGTGCGCACCCAACTCACCTCGGAGATCGCCGACAAAGCCCAGCACGGTGTGATGGAACTGCTGCTGATCAACCATCCGCTGGATTGCCCGATGTGCGACAAGGGCGGCGAATGCCCGTTGCAGAACCAGGCGATGTCCAACGGCCGCACGGATTCTCGCTTCACCGACGCCAAACGCACCTTCGCCAAGCCGATCAACATCTCCTCGCAGGTGCTGCTGGATCGCGAGCGCTGCATCCTGTGCGCGCGGTGCACCCGGTTCTCCGACCAGATCGCCGGGGATCCGTTCATCGAGATGCAGGAGCGGGGCGCCTTGCAGCAGGTCGGCATCTCCGTCGACCAACCGTTTGACTCCTATTTCTCCGGCAACACGGTGCAGATCTGCCCGGTGGGTGCGCTGACCGGGACCGCCTACCGGTTCCGGGCGCGTCCGTTCGACCTGGTGTCCAGCCCCAGCGTCTGCGAGCACTGCGCGTCGGGCTGTGCGCAGCGCACCGACCATCGCCGCGGTAAGGTGCTGCGCCGGCTTGCCGGTGACGACCCGGAAGTCAACGAGGAGTGGAACTGCGACAAGGGCCGGTGGGCCTTCGCCTACGCGACCCAGCCGGACGTGATCACCACACCGCTGATCCGCGACGCCGACGGCGCGCTGGTGCCCGCCTCGTGGTCGCACGCCATGGTGGCGGCCGCGCAGGGACTGCAGTCCGCCCGCGGCCGCGCGGGGGTTCTGGTCGGCGGCCGGGTGACCTGGGAAGACGCCTACGCGTATGCCAAGTTCGCCCGAATCACGTTGGACACCAACGATATCGACTTTCGCGCCCGGCCGCATTCGGCCGAGGAGGCCGACTTTCTGGCGGCCCGCATCGCGGGGCGGCCAGTCACCGTCAGCTATTCGGATCTGGAATCGGCACCGGTGGTGTTGCTCGTCGGGTTCGAGCCGGAAGACGAGTCGCCGATCGTGTTCCTGCGGTTGCGCAAGGCCGCCCGCAAACACGGGGTGCCGGTGTACGCGATCGCCCCGTTTGCCACTCGCGGCCTGCGGAAGATGTCGGGGCGGTTGATCAAAACCGTTCCTGGAGCCGAGCCCTCGACGCTGGACGGGCTGGCCACCGGTGAGGTGGGTGATCTGCTGGCGACGCCGGGCGCGGTGATCATGGTCGGGGAACGCTTGGCCACCGTACCCGGTGGATTGTCCGCGGCGGCGCGGCTGGCCGACACCACCGGCGCCCGGTTGGCGTGGGTGCCGCGACGGGCCGGCGAACGCGGCGCGCTGGAAGCCGGCGCGCTGCCGGCACTGCTGCCCGGTGGCCGTCCGCTGGCCGACGACACCGCCCGCGCGCAGGTGTGCACGGCCTGGCATGTCGCCGAATTGCCCACGACCGCCGGCCGGGACGCCGACGGCATGCTGGCCGCCGCTGCCGACGGAACCCTGGCAGCGTTGCTGGTCGGCGGCGTCGAACCGGCCGACTTCGCCGATCCCGACGCGGTGCTGGCCGCGCTGGACGCCGCCGGTTTCGTGGTCAGCCTGGAACTGCGGCACAGCGCCGTTACCGAGCGCGCCGACGTGGTGTTTCCGGTCGCGCCGACCACCCAGAAGGCCGGCGCGTTCGTCAACTGGGAGGGCCGCTACCGCGGCTTCGAACCCGCGCTGCACGGCAGCACCCAGCAAGCGGGCCAGTCGGATCACCGGGTGCTCGACGCGCTGGCCGCCGAAATGGGGGTCTACCTGGGATTGGCCACCGTCGAGGCGGCTCGCGAGGAGCTTGCCGCGCTGGGCGCCTGGCACGGCAAACACGCGTCCACCCCCCACGTCACGGCCCCCGGACCCGGCCATCCCGGGAAGGGTGAGGCGATACTGGCCGGCTGGCGGCTGCTGCTGGACGGCGGCCGCCTGCAGGATGGCGAACCGCATCTGGCCGGCACCGCACGCAAACCGGTGGTGCGGCTGTCGGCCGATACCGCGGCCGAGATCGGCGCCGAGGACGGCGACGCGGTCACGGTCAGCACGCCGCGCGGCTCGATCACCCTGCCGCTGACGGTCACCGACATGCCCGACCGGGTGGTGTGGCTGCCGCTGAACTCACCGGGTTCGGCGGTGCACCAAGAGCTCGGCGCGACGATCGGCAGCGTCGTCCACATCGGAGTGGGCTCATGACCCCCTTCGGACACGATCCCTGGTGGCTGGTGGGGGCCAAGACCCTCGCGATATTCGTGTTCCTCATGCTGACGGTGTTGGTGGCCATCATCGCCGAGCGCAAGCTGCTGGGCCGGATGCAGCTGCGGCCCGGTCCCAACCGGGTGGGGCCGAAAGGGGCCCTGCAAAGCCTGGCCGACGGGATCAAGCTGGCGCTCAAGGAGAGCATCACCCCCGGCGGCATCGACAAGTTCGTGTACTTCTTGGCGCCGATCATCTCGGTGATTCCGGCGTTTACCGCGTTCGCGTTCATCCCGTTCGGTCCGGAGGTGTCGGTGTTCGGCCACCGCACACCGCTGCAGCTGACCGATCTGCCGGTCGCGGTGCTGTTCATCCTGGCGATGTCGGCGATCGGGGTGTACGGCATCGTGTTGGGCGGTTGGGCGTCCGGGTCCACCTACCCGCTGCTGGGCGGGGTGCGTTCGACCGCCCAAGTCATCTCCTATGAGGTGGCGATGGGGCTGTCCTTCGCGACGGTGTTCCTCTACGCCGGCAGCATGTCCACGTCGCAGATCATCGAGGCGCAAGACCGGGTCTGGTACGTCTTCTTGTTGCTGCCGTCGTTCCTCACCTACCTCGTCTCGATGGTGGGCGAGACCAACCGGGCGCCGTTCGACCTGCCCGAAGCCGAGGGCGAGCTGGTCGCGGGTTTTCACACCGAATACTCGTCGCTGAAGTTCGCGATGTTCATGCTCGCCGAATACGTGAACATGACGACGGTTTCGGCGTTGGCCGCCACCATGTTCCTGGGCGGCTGGCGGGCTCCCTGGCCGCTGAACATGTGGGCCGGGGCCAACACCGGGTGGTGGCCGCTGCTGTGGTTCGTTGCCAAGGTGTGGGGTTTTCTGTTCTTCTATTTCTGGCTGCGCGCCACCCTGCCCCGGCTGCGTTACGACCAGTTCATGGCGCTGGGCTGGAAATTGCTGATCCCGGTCTCGCTGGTGTGGATCATGATCGCGGCGGTCCTTCGCTCACTGCGCAACCAGGGCTACCCGCATTGGACCGTGGCGCTGGTGATCAGCAGCACCGTCGTCGGCGCCGTGCTGGTGGCCACGCTGCGCAAGCCGATCAGCGCGCCCGCACCGCGGCGCCGTCCGCAGCGTGCCGAGCAGCGTGAAACGCCTGAACCGGTATTCCCGACGCCGCCGCTGCCGGCGAGCAAGGAGGACGCGCGTGGCTAACCCTGATCGTCCGGCTCTCCCCCGCAAGCGGGCGGTCCCCCCACCTCGGGCCGTTTCCGGCCCGCATCGTCGCCGGACCAAGTTCTTGGACGCGGTGGCCGGATTCGGCGTCACGTTCGCATCGATGTTCAAAAAAACGGTCACCGAGGAGTATCCGGAGAAGCCGGGCCCGGTGGCGCCGCGCTACCACGGCCGTCACCAACTCAACCGGTACCCGGACGGCCTGGAGAAATGCATCGGCTGCGAGTTGTGCGCCTGGGCCTGCCCGGCCGATGCGATCTATGTCGAGGGCGCAGACAACACCGACGAGCAGCGGTTTTCGCCGGGCGAACGTTACGGCCGGGTGTACCAGATCAACTATCTACGCTGCATCGGTTGCGGTCTGTGCGTCGAGGCCTGCCCCACCCGCGCGCTGACGATGACCAACGACTACGAGATGGCCGACGACAACCGCGCGGACCTGATCTACGAGAAGGACCGGTTGCTGGCCCCGCTGCTGCCCGGGATGACCCCGCCGCCGCATCCGCGAGCCGCCGGTGCCACCGATAAGGACTACTACCTGGGCAACGTGACCGCCGAGGGCCTCCGCGAAAGCCGCACCGCGGGAGGTGCGCGGTGATCGCGGCATTGGCCTCAGACACCATCGTGCGCACCTCCACGGGCGAAGCGGTCACCTTTTGGGTGCTGGGCACGGTCGCGCTGTTCGGCGCGCTCGGCGTGGTGCTGGCCGTCAACGCCGTCTACTCGGCGATGTATCTGGCGCTGACGATGATCATCCTGGCGGTGTTCTACCTGGTGCAGGACGCGCTGTTTCTCGGTGTCGTGCAGGTCGTCGTCTACACCGGCGCGGTGATGATGCTGTTCCTGTTCGTGCTGATGCTGATCGGCGTGGACTCGGCCGAATCCCTGAAGGAAACCCTGCGCGGTCAGCGGGTCGCCGCGGTGGTCACCGGTGTCGGGTTCGGCATGCTTTTGGTTGCGGCGATCGGCAATGTGGCCATCGGCGGCTTCGCCGGACTGACCGCCGCCAACGCCGGCGGCAATGTGGAGGGGTTGGCGGCCTTGATCTTCTCCCGCTATCTGTGGGCGTTCGAGTTGACCAGCGCGCTGCTGATCACCGCGGCGGTCGGGGCGATGATCCTGGCCCACCGCGAGCGGTTCGAGCGCCGCAAGACACAGCGGGAGCTTTCCCAGGAGCGCTTCCGTCCGGGCGCACACCCCACCCCGCTGCCCAACCCGGGTGTGTACGCGCGTCACAACGCGGTCGACGTCGCCGCGCTGCTGCCCGACGGCTCCTACTCGGCGTTGTCGGTCCCCCCGATACTGCGGACCCGCGGGGCGGACGGCCTGCAGACGCCCTCGCCCGAAGCCATCAAAGGCGGTGCGTCATGAATCCGGCCAACTACCTGTACCTTTCGGCGCTGCTGTTCACCATCGGGGCCTCCGGCGTGCTGCTGCGGCGCAACGCGATCGTGATGTTCATGTGCGTGGAGCTGATGCTCAACGCCGTCAACCTGGCGTTCGTCACCTTCGCGCGGATGCACGGTCATCTCGACGGACAGATGATCGCGTTCTTCACCATGGTGGTGGCCGCCTGCGAGGTCGTCGTCGGCTTGGCCATCATCATGACGATTTTCCGTGCCCGCAAATCGGCGTCGGTGGACGACGCGAATCTACTCAAAGGCTAAGAACGCCAAGATGACTCACTACACCTGGCTGCTCGTGGCGCTGCCGCTGGCGGGCGCCGCGGTGCTGCTGTTCGGCGGCAGACGCACCGACGCATTCGGCCACTGGCTGGGCTGCGCCGCGGCCCTCGCGCCTTTCGCCGTGGGCACGACGCTGCTCGCCGAGCTGCTCGGCCGGGGCGCGCAGGACCGGGTGATCCGCCAGACGGTGTTCAGCTGGATGCCCGTCGGCGGGCTGCACGTCGACTTCGGGTTGCAGATCGACCAGCTGTCGATGTGCTTCGTGTTGCTGATCACCGGGGTTGGCTCGCTGATCCACATCTACTCGGTCGCCTACATGGCCGAAGATCCGGACCGCCGCAGGTTTTTCGGCTACCTCAACCTGTTTTTGGCCGCGATGCTGCTGCTGGTGGTGGCCGACAACTACGTGTTGCTCTACGTCGGCTGGGAAGGTGTGGGCCTGGCGTCGTATCTGCTGATCGGTTTCTGGTACCACAAGCCGTCGGCGGCCACGGCGGCCAAGAAGGCGTTCGTGATGAACCGGGTCGGCGACGCCGGCCTGGCGCTGGGTATGTTCGTGATGTTCAGCACCTTCGGCAGCCTGTCCTTCGCCGAGGTGTTCGCCGGCGCGCCCGCGGCCGGCCGGGGTGTGTTGACCGCGATCGGGTTGCTGCTGCTGCTGGGTGCGTGCGCCAAGTCCGCGCAGGTTCCGCTGCAGGCGTGGTTGGGCGACGCGATGGAAGGCCCCACGCCGGTGTCCGCGCTGATCCACGCCGCCACCATGGTGACCGCCGGCGTGTATCTGATCGTGCGATCCAATCCGCTGTACAACCTGGCCCCGGACGCGCAGTTGGCCGTGGTCGTCGTCGGCGCCGCCACGTTGCTGCTCGGGGCGTTCATCGGCTGCGCCAAGGACGACATCAAGCGAGCGCTGGCGGCCTCCACGATGAGCCAGATCGGCTACATGGTGCTGGCCGCGGGCCTGGGCCCGGCCGGCTACGCGTTCGCGATCATGCATCTGCTCACGCACGGCTTCTTCAAGGCCGGGTTGTTCCTCGGCTCCGGCGCGGTGATCCACGCGATGGACGGCGAGCAGGACATGCGCCGCTACGGCGGCCTGCGCGCGGCCCTGCCGATCACCTTCGTCACCTTCGGGCTGGCGTATCTGGCGATCATCGGTGTGCCGCCGTTCGCGGGCTTTTTCTCCAAGGACGCCATCATCGAGGCGGCGCTGGCAGCTGGCGGCAGCCGGGGTTACCTGCTGGGCGGGGCGGCGCTGTTGGGCGCTGGGATCACCGCGTTCTACATGACCCGGGTGATGCTGATGACTTTCTCCGGCGAAAAGCGTTGGGCCCCAGGTTCGCATCCGCACGAGGCGCCGGCACTGATGACGTGGCCGATGATCCTGCTGGCCGTTGGTTCGGTGTTGTCGGGAGGCCTGTTCGCGGTCGGCGACACCTTGCAGCGCTGGCTCGAGCCGGTGGTCGGGGCGCACGAGGAAACCGCTCATGCGTTCCCGGCCTGGGTTGCCACCACGCTGGCGTTGAGCGTGGTCGCCGTCGGTATCGCGGTGGCCTACCGGATGTACGGCGTTGCGCCCATCCCAAGGGTGGCCCCGGTTCAGGTCTCGGCGCTGACGACGGCGGCACGCGCCGACGCCTACGGCGATGCGTTCAACGAGGAGGTGTTCATGCGCCCTGGCGCGCAACTGACCAACGCGGTGGTCGCGGTCGACAACGCGGGGGTGGACGGCTCGGTCAACGCGCTGGCGGCTTTGGTGAGTTCGACGTCGAACCGCCTGCGGCGACTGCAAACCGGCTTCGCCCGCAACTACGCGTTGTCGATGCTGGTCGGCGCGGCCCTGGTGGTCGCGGCGCTGTTGGCGGTGAACCTGTGGTGAACTTCAACGTGCCGTGGCTGAGCGTGCTGTGGCTGGTGCCGCTGGCGGGGTCGGTGCTGATCATCCTGCTGCGCCCTCGGTGGCGCCAGCTCGCCAAGTGGACGGGCCTGGCGGTCAGCGTCTTGACGTTGGCGGTGTCGATCGTCATCGCGACCGGCTTCCAACCCGGCGGAGAGCGCTACCAATTCGTCGAAAAGCACTCGTGGATACCGGCTTTCGGCGCCGGCTACACCCTGGGGGTGGACGGCATCGCGATGGTGCTGGTGCTGCTGACCACGGTCCTGGTTCCGCTGCTGCTGGTGGCCGGCTGGAACGACGGAGGTGGCGAACGCACCCGGGGGGTACACGCCTACGTCGCGCTGACGCTGGCCATCGAGTCGATGGTGCTGGTCTCGGTGATCGCGTTGGATGTGTTGCTGTTCTACGTGTTCTTCGAGGCCATGCTCATCCCGATGTACTTCCTCATCGGCGGCTTCGGCCAGGGTCCCGGGCGGTCGCGCGCCGCGGTGAAGTTCTTGCTGTACAACCTGTTCGGCGGGCTGATCATGCTGGCGGCGGTGATCGGGTTGTATGTGGTCACCGCACGGCACGGTGCCGGCACCTTCGACTTCCGCGACATCGTGGCCGGCGTGCAGGCGGGCCGCTACGGCACCGACCCGACGGTGTTCAAGGCGCTGTTCGGTGGGTTCATGTTCGCGTTCGCCGTCAAGGCCCCGCTGTGGCCGTTTCACCGTTGGTTGCCGGACGCCGCGGTCGAATCCACGCCCGCGACCGCGGTGTTGATGATGGCGGTCATGGACAAGGTCGGCACCTTCGGCATGCTGCGCTACTGCCTGCAGCTATTTCCTGACGCCTCAACGTATTTCCGTCCGCTGGTCGTCACGTTGGCCATCATCGGAGTGGTCTACGGCGCGATCGTGGCCATCGGTCAAACCGACATGATGCGCCTGATCGCCTACACCTCGATCTCGCACTTCGGGTTCATCATCGCGGGCATCTTCGTCATGACCACGCCGGGGCAGAGCGGGTCGACGCTCTACATGCTCAACCATGGGCTGTCGACGGCGGCGGTGTTCCTGATCGCCGGCTTCCTGATCGCCCGGCGCGGCAGCCGGGCGATCGCCGACTACGGCGGCGTGCAGAAGGTGGCCCCGGTGCTGGCCGGTACCTTCATGGTGGCGGCCATGGCCACCCTGTCGCTGCCCGGCCTGGCGCCGTTTATCAGCGAATTCCTGGTTCTGCTAGGCACTTTCAACCGCTACTGGCTGGCGGCGGCCTTCGGTGTGAGCGCGCTGGTGCTCTCGGCGATCTACATGCTGTGGCTCTACCAGCGCGTGATGACCGGGCCGGTGGCCAAAGGCAACGAACGCATCGGTGACCTGGTGGGTCGCGAGATGGTCGTGGTGGCACCGCTGATCGCGCTGCTGCTCGTGCTGGGCCTCTACCCCAAACCGGTGCTCGACCTGATCAACCCGGCCGTCGAGCACACGATGACCACCATCGGCCAGCACGATCCCGCGCCCCGCGTGCCCTTGGGTGCGGGCGCACCCCGGACAGCCGAAGGACCGCGCCCATGATCCTGCCCACCCCCAGCGTGGAGTATTTCCTGCTGTGCCCGATGCTCATCGTCTTCGCGGTCGCGGTGCTCGGCGTCGTGTTGGAGGCGTTCCTGCCGCGCCGGTGGCGATACGGCGCCCAGGTGACCCTCGCCCTCGGCGGATCGGTGGCCGCTTTCATCGCGGTCGTCGTGGTGGCCACGTCGATTCCGGCGTCCGGTCGCCGCGCGGTGCTCGGATCGATAGCCGTGGACCGGCCGACGTTGTTCCTGCAAGGCACCCTGTTGCTGGTGGCCGTGATGGCGGTCGTCTTCATGGCCGAGCGCAGCGCCCGCGGCCGGGTTGGCGCCTTGAGCACGGTCGGCGCCGGGCACGGGCTGGATGCCTTCACCCCCCAGGCCTCGGCGGTCCCCGGCAGCGAGGCCGAGCGCGAGGCCGAACGGGCCGGTGCATCCCAGACCGAACTCTTCCCGCTCGCCATGCTCGCCGTCGGCGGCATGATGGTGTTCCCCGCCTCCAACGACCTGCTGACGATGTTCGTCGCGCTGGAGGTGTTGTCGCTGCCGCTGTATTTGATGTGCGGGCTGGCCCGGCACCGCCGCCTGCTGTCGCAGGAATCGGCGATGAAGTACTTTCTGCTGGGCGCGTTCTCGTCGGCGTTTTTCCTCTACGGTGTGGCGTTGCTGTACGGCGCCACCGGCACCCTGACCCTGAGCGGCATCCGGGATTCGCTGTCGGCCCACGGCGACACCTCGCTGGCGTTGGTCGGGGTGGCGCTGCTGTCGGTGGGCCTGCTGTTCAAGGTCGGGGCGGTCCCGTTTCACTCCTGGATTCCCGACGTCTACCAGGGCGCACCCACGCCGATCACCGGGTTCATGGCCGCGGCCACCAAGGTGGCGGCGTTCGGTGCGCTGCTGCGCGTGGTCGACGTGGCGCTGCCGCCGCTGCACGATCGGTGGCGGCCGGTGCTGTGGGCGATCGCGATCCTGACCATGGCGGTGGGCACCATCACCGCGGTGAACCAGACCGACGTCAAACGGATGCTGGCCTACTCGTCGGTGGCGCACGTTGGCTTCATCCTCACCGGTGTGATCGCCGACAACCCCGCGGGCCTGTCGGCGACGTTGTTTTATCTGGTCGCCTACAGCTTTTCCACGGTGGGCGCCTTCGCCATCGTGGGTCTGATCCGCAACCCCGACGGGGTCGAGGACGCCGACCTGTCCCACTGGGCCGGGCTAGGTCAGCGCTCACCCATCGTGGGCGTCATGCTGTCGATGTTTCTCCTGGCCTTCGCCGGCATCCCGCTCACGAGTGGATTCATCAGCAAATTCGCGGTGTTCAACGCCGCCGCGTCGGGCGGCGCGGTGCCGCTGGTCGTCATCGGTGTGATCGCGAGCGGGGTGGCCGCCTATTTCTACGTCCGGGTGATCGTGTTGATGTTCTTCACCGAGGGCTCCGCCGACACCCCGCAGGTGATGGCACCCGGTGTGCTCAGCAAGGCCGCCATCGCGGTGTGCGCCGCCGTCACCGTTGTGCTGGGCATCGTTCCACAGCCGGTGCTCGATCTGGCCGAGCGCGCCGCGCAACTGGTGCACTGACTCGATTGCTCCGCTTCGCTAAGGCTAAGTGGTCAGGCTCGTAAGTTCGTCGGGGTCGGAACCAGGGTGGCCCCGCGTGTCGCGGCTTTTGGCGAGCCGGTGGGCAAGGTGGACGTTCCCTGTTGCCTCGCCCGCCTCACGCGTTCCGGTGCGGCAGGCATATGCGATGTGCCCGCCTACGAGCGGCAACCGTGGCTGTCGCTTGGAGGCGGGCACTTTGTATGCCGGCGGTACCGGGTACACGTGGGGCAGATGAGGAAGGTGCGACGCCTGGAGCGGCCTGTCAGAACGCCGAGACCCCCAACGAACTTACGAGCGAGACCACTAAGCTGCGGCTAAGCTACGGCTGGCCGAAGAACCCCGACTGTTCGTCGCCCTTGTTAAAGCCGCCCGAGCTATTTGTGCCCGAGTTTGCGATGCCTGTGTTCAGGTTGCCCGAATTTCCAAAGCCGATGTTCTGGATGCCCGTGTTTCCGAAACCGACGGTGCCCGAACCCACGTTATTAATACCGACGTTGAAACCGGCGACACTGGTGTTATTGATACCCACTTGAACGTCGCCCGTATTTCCGAAGCCTGCGGACGAATTTCCCGAGTTAAAGAAGCCCGAGGTATTGGTGCCGTTGTTGCCGAAGCCCGAGCTTGCTACAGATTGGTCGACCGAGCTGCCAAAACCCGTGTTGAAGTTCCCGGAGCTGAAGGCGCCCGTGTTGATCAATCCCGAGTTGCCCCAGCCCGTGTTGACCACACCTGAGTTCCCGAAGCCCATGTTTACGGAGCCGGCGTTCCCGACACCGAAGTTCTCCGTGCCCGCATTCCCGAAGCCGACGTTGTACAAGCCCGTATTCCCGAACCCCACGTTGTAGGAACCCATGTTTCCGGAGCCCATGTTGTGAGTCCCGGCGTTTCCCGAGCCCGTGTTGTGGTTGCCCGCGTTCCAGAAGCCGGTGTTGACGCCGCCCCCGTTCGAGAAGCCAAAGTTGCCGTCGCCCGAGTTAAAAAAGCCCACATTGTTGTTGCCGGAATTGAAGAAGCCAAAGTTATTGTTGCCTGAGTTCCCGAACCCGATATTCCCGATGCCTGTGTTCAGCGCGCCGATGCCGACCTGGTTGTCGCCGGTGAGCCCGAAGCCCACGTTGTTATTGCCCAGGTTCCCGAAGCCAACGTTCCCCTGGCCGCGGTTGCCGAAACCCACGTTGTCTGAGCCATGGTTTCCGCTGCCCAAGTTGAAGGAGCCGAGGTTCCCGCTGCCGAAGTTAAAGCTACCGATATTACCGCTGCCTAGGTTTCCGTTCCCGGCATTGCCATTGCCGATGTTTCCGTTGCCCAAGTTCCCACTGCCCAGGTTGATCCTGCCCGAGTTTCCGCTGCCCAGGTTTGTACTGCCGCTGTTACCGTTACCGAAATTAGTGTTACCGACGTTTCCACTGCCCAGGTTGGCATTGCCGATGTTTCCGTTGCCCAAGTTTGCGTTGCCATTGTTTCCACTGCCCAAGTTGGTGTCGCCGGTATTTCCACTGCCCAGGTTGTTATTGCCGGTGTTCCCGATGCCCAGGTTCCCCACGCCGGTATTGCCTAGGACCGAAGCGACCTGACCCAACCCCGGCAACCCCTGCAGCAACTGCTGCCAGGACGGCAACGCCGCCGCCGCCGCCGACGCCCCACCGTGATAGCCCACCATCGCGGCCACATCGGCGGCCCACATCTGCTCATACAGCGCCTCAGCGGCCGCAATCGCCGGCGCGTTCTGCCCAAACAGATTCGTCAACACCAACCGCACCAACGCATTCCGATTGGCCGCCACCACCACCGGCGGAACCGTCGCCGCCCGCGCGGCCTCAAACGCAGCCGCCACCGCCTTGGCCTGCGCCGCCGCCCCCGCTGCCCGCGCCGCCGCCGCGCTCAACCACCCCGCATACGGCGCCGCCGCCGCCGCCATCGCCGCCGCCGCCGGCCCCTGCCACGCCTGACCGGCCAACCCCGAGGTCACCGACGCAAACGACGACGCCGCCAACCCCAACTCATCAGCCAACCCACCCCAGGCCGCCGCCGCCGTCAACATCGGCGCCGACCCCGCACCGGTAAACATCCGCAACGAATTAACCTCCGGCGGCAACACCGAGTAATTCACGAGCGCAAATCCTTTCACTGAGACCACCACAGGCCCACCCGCACCAAGACCCGCTCGCGTACCTTGACTCAGGAAATCGGCCTCATCACGCGACCTGCCCCGCAAACGTTAATTGACTCCCCGCCGAAGATCCGCGGTTCCGCAAAACCCGCTGCACCATCTGCAACAACGACAACCCGGCGGCGACCGCTCACCGATGCGACGGAGCACCCCCCAAGCGAGGGCGAAACTAGGGCCGGCCGAAGAAGCCCGCCTGGTTATCGCCCTGGTTGAAGCCACCCGAGCTATTGTCGCCGGAGTTCGAGAATCCGGAGTTGAAATCGCCCGTATGCCCGACGCCGGACCCAAACGTGCCCGAGTTATTAATGCCCGTCATGAACGAGCCGGTGTTGCCGAAGCCCGTATTGATGAAGCCCGTGTTATTGAAGCCCACGAGCCCGATGCCCATATTCCGGAAGCCCGAGGTCACGTCGCCAATCGTGTCGACGTTCTGGAAACCAGAGACACCGCCAAAAACACCCCCATTGGTGTTATAGAAGCCCGAGACGTTGGTGCCGGTGTTGCCGAAGCCCGACACCGTACCGGGCTGGTCGACCGCGCTGCCAATGCCGGTGTTCACATCCCCCGCATTGAACAGGCCGGTGTTGAGATCACCAGAGTTCCCGAAGCCGGTGTTCAGGCTGCCGGAGTTGAACGAGCCGGTGTTTCCGCCGAACCCGACGGCCGCGCCACCGGCGTTGAAATCACCGGTGTTGCTGTTGCCCGCGTTCCCGGAACCCATGTTGTTACTACCGGCGTTGCCGATACCCACGTTCTCGAAGCCGCCGTTGCTGAACCCGAAGTTCTGGTTGCCGCCGTTGCCGAAGCCGGTGTTGATCGAGCCGCCGTTCCAGAAGCCGGTGTTGACGTTCCCCGCGTTGCCGAAGCCGGTGTTGCCATCGCCGGAGTTGAAGAAACCCACATTCCCGTTACCGGAATTGAAGAACCCAATATTATTGTTCCCCGAGTTCCCGAAACCCATATTCCCGACACCCGAGTTCAACGCGCCAATCCCCACCAGATTATCCCCGGTGAGCCCAATACCGATATTGTTGTTACCGTTGTTGCCCAGACCGAAATTATTGTTACCCAGATTCCCAAACCCGACATTGGAAAACCCGTTGTTCCCGCTGCCCAGGTTGAACGAACCGAAGTTACCATTGCCGAAGTTGGTGCCGCCGACGTTGCCGCTGCCCCGGTTCCCATCACCGTCGAAGTTTCCAAAACCAAAGTTCCCGTTGCCTACGAAGTTCCCGCCGCCGAGGTTGAGATTACCGAAATTCCCCCAGCCGAGGTTGGTGTTACCGATGTTTCCGGAGCCCAGGTTGGCAAAACCGAAGTTCCCACCGCCGAGGTTCAGGTTGCCGATATTGCCCCCACCCAGATTCAGATTGCCGAAGTTACCGCTGCCCAGGTTCAACACCCCGGTGTTGCCCCCACCCAGGTTCCAGCTGCCGATGTTGCCCAGCCCGGTGTTGAGGGCCGGCGGGGTGAACTGGGCCACCGCGGCCACCGGCCCCGCGGCCACCACCTGACCCAACCCCGGCAACCCCTGCAGCAACTGCTGCCAGGACGGCAACGCCGCCGCCGCCGCCGACGCCCCACCGTGATAGCCCACCATCGCGGCCACATCGGCGGCCCACATCTGCTCATACAGCGCCTCAGCGGCCGCAATCGCCGGCGCGTTCTGCCCAAACAGATTCGTCAACACCAACTGCACCAACGCATTCCGATTGGCCGCCACCACCACCGGCGGAACCGTCGCCGCCCGCGCGGCCTCAAACGCGGCCGCCACCGCCTTGGCCTGCGCCGCCGCCCCCGCCGCCCGCGCCGCCGCCGCGCTCAACCACCCCGCATACGGCGCCGCCGCCGCCGCCATCGCCGCCGCCGCCGGCCCCTGCCACGCCTGACCGGCCAACCCCGAGGTCACCGACGCAAACGACGACGCCGCCAACCCCAACTCATCAGCCAACCCACCCCAGGCCGCCGCCGCCGTCAACATCGGCGCCGACCCCGCACCGGTAAACATCCGCAACGAATTAACCTCCGGCGGCAACACCGAAAAGTTCATCAGGCCATCCCCTTTCCGTAGGTAGTCACCAAACGTCCCTCCCCGGGCCGCAGCTCCCGCCCTACAGCCGGTCGCACATCATTCCACCCGTGCGCACAAACATTAGGCAAATCGTCGCGCGAACATCCGTATTTTTGGTCGAATCTTTGTGCATTTTGCCCAATCGACGCGCGCCGCGTTGAGCCCGTCCCGGACCCAGCCATCAGTCGCCGTGGCCCGTGTGGTCGAGGCCGGCCTGGGACCTGTGTCACAAGCCCGGCGGCGTCGGCACCCCGGCAGGATAGGGCTCAGCTTCCGGTGTTGGGCCGTTTCGTCGCGATGTGGAAAGCCTCAGCGGCAGAACGGATCTCGGCCAACCTCTCGGGATTCGACAACAGCGCGGTCATCGCGAACTCGACGATCTCGGCCGGGCTCACCGCAAATTCGGGCAGTGCCAGCGCGTCGAACAGCGCCTGCACCAACCTGGCGGCCGAAAGCGGATTCATCGCGCGGAGATCGCCCTCGTCCTGCCCGGTCTGGATCAAGCCGACGAGCGCGCGCTCCAACTCGGCCGGGGCCAGCACAGGGTAGAACTGACCACAATCGACGGGGGTGCCCAGCCCATCGGGCACTGAACACGCGAGCGTAAACCTGCACCGGGTAGGGTCGGGTTCGTGAGCCCTCATGCGACTGCTGCGCTCACGGCACTCCACCCTGGGCTCACCATCTGCCACCGGTGGCCAACACCCCAGCACGCGGGATCGTTTAGGGCTGGCCGAAGAAGCCCGCCTGGAAATCGCCCTGGTTGAAGCCACCCGAGTCGTTGTCGCCGGAGTTCGAGAATCCGGAGTTGAAGTTACCCGAGTGCCCGATGCCGGAATTAAACGTGCCCGAGTTATTCATGCCGGTACTGAACGAGCCGGTGTTGCCGAAGCCCGTGTTGAAGCTGCCCGTGTTGTTGAAGCCGACGAGCCCGACACCCATGTTCTGGAAGCCCGAGGTCACGGCGCCAATCGTGTCGACATTCTGGAAACCAGAGACACCGCCAAAAACACCCCCATTGGTGTTATAGAAGCCCGAGACGTTGGTGCCGGTGTTGCCGAAGCCCGACACCGTACCGGGCTGGTCGACCGCGCTGCCAATGCCGGTGTTCACATCCCCCGCATTGAACAGGCCGGTGTTGAGATCACCAGAGTTCCCGAAGCCGGTGTTCGTGTTGCCCGCGTTGAATGAGCCGGTGTTACCGCCCAAACCCAACACGCCACCGGCGTTGAAATCACCGGTGTTGCTGATGCCCGCGTTCCCGGAACCCATGTTGCTACTACCGGCGTTGCCGATACCCACGTTCTCGAAGCCGCCGTTGCTGAACCCGAAGTTCTGGTTGCCGCCGTTGCCGAAGCCGGTGTTGGACGAGCCGCCGTTCCAGAAGCCGGTGTTGACGTTCCCCGCGTTGCCGAAGCCGGTGTTGCCTTCTCCGGAGTTGAAGAAACCCACATTCCCGTTACCGGAATTGAAGAACCCAATATTATTGTTCCCCGAGTTCCCGAAACCCATATTCCCGACACCCGAGTTCAACGCGCCAATCCCCACCAGATTATCCCCGGTGAGCCCAATACCGATATTGTTGTTACCGTTGTTGCCCAGACCGAAATTATTGTTACCCAGATTCCCAAACCCGACATTGGAAAACCCGTTGTTCCCGCTGCCCAGGTTGAACGAACCGAAGTTACCGATACCGATGTTCGTGCTGCCGCGGTTGCCGCTGCCCAGATTTCCGCTGCCAACGGCGTTTCCGAAACCAAAGTTCCCGTTGCCTACGAAGTTCCCACCGCCGAAGTTCAGATTGCCGTTGTTGCCGCTGCCGAAGTTGGTGTTACCGATGTTCCCATTGCCCAGGTTGGCAAAACCGAAGTTCCCACCGCCGAGGTTCAGGTTGCCGATATTGCCCCCACCCAGATTCAGATTGCCGAAGTTACCGCTGCCCAGGTTCAACACCCCGGTGTTGCCCCCACCCAGGTTCCAGCTGCCGATGTTGCCCAGCCCGGTGTTGAGGGCCGGCGGGGTGAACTGGGCCACCGCGGCCACCGGCCCCGCGGCCACCACCTGACCCAACCCCGGCAACCCCTGCAGCAACTGCTGCCAGGACGGCAACGCCGCCGCCGCCGCCGACGCCCCACCGTGATAGCCCACCATCGCGGCCACATCGGCGGCCCACATCTGCTCATACAGCGCCTCAGCGGCCGCAATCGCCGGCGCGTTCTGCCCAAACAGATTCGTCAACACCAACCGCACCAACGCATTCCGATTGGCCGCCACCACCACCGGCGGAACCGTCGCCGCCCGCGCGGCCTCAAACGCGGCCGCCACCGCCTTGGCCTGCGCCGCCGCCCCCGCCGCCCGCGCCGCCGCCGCGCTCAACCACCCCGCATACGGCGCCGCCGCCGCCGCCATCGCCGCCGCCGCCGGCCCCTGCCACGCCTGACCGGCCAACCCCGAGGTCACCGACGCAAACGACGACGCCGCCAACCCCAACTCATCAGCCAACCCACCCCAGGCCGCCGCCGCCGTCAACATCGGCGCCGACCCCGCACCGGTAAACATCCGCAACGAATTAACCTCCGGCGGCAACACCGAAAAGTTCATCAGGCCATCCCCTTTCTTACATCACAAGCCCAACCGCAGGAAAAACTGTGGCATATCGTGACGCAAATCCCGGCGGTTTCCGTCAAATCTGTTGGCACTCCGGACAGATCGGCCTCGATACCGTTTACTTAAGATTACATCCTTGTTATTCTGCTGATGTGCCACCGCAACGCGCTCAACGATCAAGCGGCAGGTCGTCGTGGCCCCTTAAGTAAACGGTATTGAATTTTTTATGGCCTAGCCTCGATTTTTCATGCGGCCACCTCATGGAAATCGTGTGGACCGGGTTCGGGCCAGGTGGTGATGTCGATTGTGGCATGCGCGTGTGACAGGTCGCCGGCTGTCGCGCCGGTCGGCTAACCACCACCGGACCGGTGGCCAACCAGCGCCGCCGCCAGGTTGCGGTAGAAGGCCAGCATCCCGGGTTGTTCTTTCGGGCTGAGATGACCGCGCTGGGCAAAACGCGAGCCCGTCCCCAGCTGCACGGCCTCCAGCCCGAGCCGGTCTTCGTCGTTGATCATCGCGGTGAGCAACCGCGCCGTCTGGTCCCTGGCCGCCGGGTCGGCGGCCAGCTCGGGGGTGGTGAGCACGCCGCCGAGCACCTGCACCCGGTCGATGCTCTGCGGAATAAAGCCAAACCACACCACCCGCTCGCCGGCGGCCGCCAGCGCGCTGTTGGGAAACGTCCACAACACCGACAGGTTGGCCCGCTGAACCTCGTTGAGCGGCAACGACTTCGCTTCCGCGGGAAAGGCGAAGGGAACCCTGATGCGCAGCGCCCACGGTGAGTACTGCCGAACGTCCAGGTCGCCGCCGCCGGGCACCAACGGCTCCAGGGTCTGTCGATGGAGGCCGAGCACGTGGTAGTTCTCGTGGCCGTTTTCCGACGCCAGCTTCCAATTGGCCCGCCATTCCTGCGACCACGACTCGACCTGCACCATCTCTTCGAGCCGATAGCCGGCGAAATCCTCGTCGGCCAGATCGAGATGGGCCCCGATCGGCTCGGCGTCGCGATCGAGGTTGACCCACACCAATCCCTTCCAGGTTTCCACTGCAAGCTGAGGAAGCCGGCAATCCCTGGGGTTGAAGTCTTTGTTGCCGGCCATGTGGGGCGCCCCGCGCAACCGGCCGTCCAGCCCATATCGCCACAGGTGGTACTGGCAGGTCAACGCGTCGGTGCGCCCCGCACCGGTGTCCACCAGCGGCATCAGCCGGTGCCGACAGATCGGCGAGAGGGCACGCAGTTCGCCGTCGCCGCCCCGCACCACCATGACCAGCTCCCCCGCGATGGAAACCGCGACGTAGTCACCGGTTTCGGCGAGTTGGTCCACGTGGGCGACCAGCATCCAGGACCGGTTGAAAATCCGTTCCCGCTCCACTTCCCACAACTCCGATGAGCTGTAGGCGGCCGGCGGCAGGCTCAGCGCCGGTGGCGTGTCGGCGAGGTAACCCCGCATGTCGGTCAGAATGTCTCCGAGCTCGGCTCGGTTATCAGTTGATAACATGATGCCAGGTTATCATTCGATAACCACCTGTCAAGGGCGGGCGTGGGCGCACCGGTGGCCGGTGATCAGCCCAGGTATGGGCGGGTGGCCACCCCGTAGATCGCCAGCACCCCCAGCGGCGCCACCAGCGGCAACCACGGCAGCCGCCGGGGAAACAACGTCGCGACCAACCCGGCGGCGCGTTCTGGTCGGCGTTACGGTTTCAGCGCGGTGGGCGCCTTCGCCATCGTGGGTCTGATCCGCAAGCCCGACGGGGTCGAGGACGCCGACCTGTCCCACTGGGCCGGGCTGGGTCAGCGCTCACCCATCGTGGGCGTCATGCTGTCGATGTTTCTGCTGGCCTTCGCCGACATCCCGCTCACGAGTGGCTTCGTCAGCAAATTCGCGGTGTTCAACGCCGCCGCGTCGGGCGGCGCGGTGCCGCTGGTCGTCATCGGTGTGATCGCGAGCGGGGTGGCCGCCTATTTCTACGTCCGGGTGATCGTGGTGATGTTCTTCACCGAGGGCTCCGCCGACACCCCGCAGGTGATGGCACCCGGTGTGCTCAGCAAGGCCGCCATCGCGGTGTGCGCCGCCGTCACCGTTGTGCTGGGCATCGTTCCACAGCCGGTGCTCGATCTGGCCGAGCGCGCCGCGCAGCTCATGCACTGAGAGCACGGCGGGTCCCCGGGCTCACTATCTGCCACCGGTGGCCAACACCCCAGCACGCGGGATCGTTTAGGGCTGGCCGAAGAAGCCCGCCTGGAAATCGCCCTGGTTGAAGCCACCCGAGTCGTTGTCGCCGGAGTTCGAGAATCCGGAGTTGAAGTTACCCGAGTGCCCGATACCGGAATTAAACGTGCCCGAGTTATTCATGCCGGTACTGAACAAGCCGGTGTTGCCGAAGCCCGTGTTGAAGCTGCCCGTGTTGTTGAAGCCGACGAGCCCGACACCCATGTTCTGGAAGCCCGAGGTCACGGCGCCAATCGTGTCGACATTCTGGAAACCAGAGACACCGCCAAAAACACCCCCATTGGTGTTATAGAAGCCCGAGACGTTGGTGCCGGTGTTGCCGAAGCCCGACACCGTACCGGGCTGGTCGACCGCGCTGCCAATGCCGGTGTTCACATCCCCCGCATTGAACAGGCCGGTGTTGAGATCACCAGAGTTCCCGAAGCCGGTGTTCGTGTTGCCCGCGTTGAATGAGCCGGTGTTACCGCCCAAACCCAACACGCCACCGGCGTTGAAATCACCGGTGTTGCTGATGCCCGCGTTCCCGGAACCCATGTTGCTACTACCGGCGTTGCCGATACCCACGTTCTCGAAGCCGCCGTTGCTGAACCCGAAGTTCTGGTTGCCGCCGTTGCCGAAGCCGGTGTTGGACGAGCCGCCGTTCCAGAAGCCGGTGTTGACGTTCCCCGCGTTGCCGAAGCCGGTGTTGCCTTCTCCGGAGTTGAAGAAACCCACATTCCCGTTACCGGAATTGAAGAACCCAATATTATTGTTCCCCGAGTTCCCGAAACCCATATTCCCGACACCCGAGTTCAACGCGCCAATCCCCACCAGATTATCCCCGGTGAGCCCAATACCGATATTGTTGTTACCGTTGTTGCCCAGACCGAAATTATTGTTACCCAGATTCCCAAACCCGACATTGGAAAACCCGTTGTTCCCGCTGCCCAGGTTGAACGAACCGAAGTTACCGATACCGATGTTCGTGCTGCCGCGGTTGCCGCTGCCCAGATTTCCGCTGCCAACGGCGTTTCCGAAACCAAAGTTCCCGTTGCCTACGAAGTTCCCACCGCCGAAGTTCAGATTGCCGTTGTTGCCGCTGCCGAAGTTGGTGTTACCGATGTTCCCATTGCCCAGGTTGGCAAAACCGAAGTTCCCACCGCCGAGGTTCAGGTTGCCGATATTGCCCCCACCCAGATTCAGATTGCCGAAGTTACCGCTGCCCAGGTTCAACACCCCGGTGTTGCCCCCACCCAGGTTCCAGCTGCCGATGTTGCCCAGCCCGGTGTTGAGGGCCGGCGGGGTGAACTGGGCCACCGCGGCCACCGGCCCCGCGGCCACCACCTGACCCAACCCCGGCAACCCCTGCAGCAACTGCTGCCAGGACGGCAACGCCGCCGCCGCCGCCGACGCCCCACCGTGATAGCCCACCATCGCGGCCACATCGGCGGCCCACATCTGCTCATACAGCGCCTCAGCGGCCGCAATCGCCGGCGCGTTCTGCCCAAACAGATTCGTCAACACCAACCGCACCAACGCATTCCGATTGGCCGCCACCACCACCGGCGGAACCGTCGCCGCCCGCGCGGCCTCAAACGCGGCCGCCACCGCCTTGGCCTGCGCCGCCGCCCCGCCGCCCGCGCCGCCGCCGCTCAACCACCCGCATACGGCGCCGCCGCCGCCGCCATCGCCGCCGCCGCCGGCCCCTGCCACGCCTGACCGGCCAACCCCGAGGTCACCGACGCAAACGACGACGCCGCCAACCCCAACTCATCAGCCAACCCACCCCAGGCCGCCGCCGCCGTCAACATCGGCGCCGACCCCGCACCGGTAAACATCCGCAACGAATTAACCTCCGGCGGCAACACCGAAAAGTTCATCAGGCCATCCCCTTTCCGTAGGTAGTCACCAAACGTCCCTCCCCGGGCCGCAGCTCCCGCCCTACAGCCGGTCGCGCACATCGCTGCGCCCGTGTGCACAAACACTAGGCAAATCGCCACGCAAAGATCGGTATTTTCGTCAAATCTTGTTGCATTTCGCAATCGGGACCCGGCACCTCGATCCCGCCCCGTACCGAGCCCCGGCAGGATAGGGCTCAGCTTCCGGTGTTGGGCCGTTTCGTTGCGATGTGCAAAGCCTCAGCGGCAGAACGGATCTCGGCCAACCTCTCGGGATTCGACAACAGCGCGGTCATCGCGAACTCGACGATCTCGGCCGGGCTCACCGCAAATTCGGGCAGTGCCAGCGCGTCGAACAGCGCCTGCACCAACCTGGCGGCCGAAAGCGGATTCATCGCGCGGAGATCGCCCTCGTCCTGCCCGGTCTGGATCAAGCCGACGAGCGCGCGCTCCAACTCGGCGACCAGCTCCCGTTCGGCGCGGAACGCGTCATGGTGCAGGTCCGGGGTGATCAGGATGGACACCAGCACATAGGGCGACGCCTGCAGATGCTCCAAGGATTCCCGCAGCCAGCGGTGCAGCTTGACGACCGCGGGAACCGGCAGCGCGTCGAGCTGACCGAACAGCTGCAGCGGCCACTCCACGGCAAGCCGGACCAGCGCCGCGAGGATGTCACGTTTGGCCGAAAAATGCTTGTAGATGGCCGGCTGCTCCACCCCCACCGCCGCGGCGATGTCCCGCGTCGAGGTGGCAGCATAACCCCGCAGGGCGATCAGCTCGGCGGCCGCCCCCAGGATGCGAAGCGCCGTGGGGCTCCACCGCCCGGCCTGCATCGACATGCCGGCAAGGCTAACCACCACCGGACCGGTGGCCAACCAGCGCCGCCGCCAGGTCGCGGTAGAAGGCCAGCATCCCGGGTTGTTCTTTCGCGCTGAGATGACCGCGCTGCGCAAAACCCGAGCCCGTCCCCAGCTGCACGGCCTCCAGCCCGAGCCGGTCTTCGTCGTTGATCATCGCGGTGAGCAACCGCGCCGTCTGGTCCCTGGCCGCCGGGTCGGCGGCCGGCTCGGGGGCGGTGAGCACGCCGCCGAGCACCTGCACCCGGTCGATGCTCTGCGGCACTCGGCTCGGTTCTCAGCTCCAGCTGTCAAGGGCGGGCGCACCGGCGACCGGTGATCAGCCCAGGTACGGGCGGGTGGCCACCGCGTAGATCGCCAGCACCGCCAGCGGCGCCACCAGCGGCAACCACGGCAGCCGCAGGGGAAACGACGTCGCGACCAACCCGGCGAAGGTAAACCCCGCGGCGCCCACAATGGTCGGCCAGCTCCTGACGACACCGGCGGACCCCGCTGCCGAATGCCGGCACACCAAGTAAGCCGCGGCGGCGAGTCCGGACAGCGCCACGAGGAAAGGTGCCGGATCGGAGAGCAGGATCACCGCCACCGACAGCAGCACCGCCAGCGTCGCCGCCGGGCGAAACACCGTCCCCACCCCGACGGCAATCGCCGCGGCAGCGCCCGCGACCACGGCCGGTCCATGGGATCCGGTGGCCGCCGACCCCACCATGAGCAGGCCGAACATCGTCGCCAAGGCGGCTCGGCTCCCACGTTGCCTGACGGACATCGCTACAGCCGCCGCCTGCGCACCCGATGGCGGCGGTCGGGCAGCGCGGCCATCGCCTGGTCCAACGGGCGATCCTGCGGCCAGGACAACACGTCAACACCGACGGTGGCCATGTCGCGATACATCGCCGAGCGCTGCAGCGCCCACATGCGCACCACCAGCGGTTCCTGCTCGTCCGTGAACGGAGCGCGATCGAGCACGTCGACGGCGACCACGACATGACCGCGTTTGCGCAAGTCGATGAGCGCCAGCGCGAATTCGGTGTCCAGCAGCGTGGAAAACGCGACGACGATCGCACCGGGCGGAACCGCGGCCCGCGGCGCCAACGTTCCGGTCGTGTTTTCGAAGCGGTCGCCGACCGCGAGCACGGTATCGAGCACTCGGTAGAACTGGCGCTGGCCGATGTCGGCGCCCAGCCACCGCGGGCGGTTGCCTCCCAGCGCGACGATCCCGGCGCGATCACCGTTTCGCAACGCGGTCTGCACCACCTGAGCGGCGCCCCGCGCCACCCGTTCGGTTGCCTCGGTGGCCGGGCCCGGCGGCTGCCGATACGTGTCGATCAGCACCACCACGTCGGCGGCACGATCGGTCAGCCGCTGCGTCACGTGCAGTCGGCCGCGGCGCGCACTCACCGCCCAGTTCACCGCGCGCAACTGGTCACCCGGGACATAGGGACGGATGTCGGCGTATTCCACGCCCGGGCCGATGTGGCGGGTGAGATGGGCGCCCAACCGGTCGAGCAACTCGGTCTGCGGGGTCGGCGTCGACTGCGGTGGGGTCAGTGGAAACACGATGACGTCGGCGGCGTCAGCGGTGCCGATCCCCCGCAACAACCCGCCGCGCGCGATCACCTCGACTTCGGCCCGGATGGGATACCGCCCCCAGCGTTGCGCCACCGCCGCAACCGTTTTCACCTGTCGAGCATCTGACTGCAGAACTTCGACCTGCATCCCATTCGGCGCTGAGACCGTGAGTTCGATCGTGTTGGCACCGGAATCCGTTGTCGCCCACACCTTCACGCGCGCTTGCTCGTTCTCGAAGCAGCGCTGCGAATCGGGCTCCCCGTGCACCCGGATGATCGGGACGGGCCGCTGCCAACTGATCGAGCTCAACACACCGAGCAGCGGCGCGGCGAACGCGATCAGCCGCCAGTGACCACCGATGACAGCGGCGGCCAACGCGACTCCGGCGCAGCTGGCCATCGCCAGCGTCAGCGGCGATGCCCGCCAGCGCAACTCGACGTCACGCGTTTGTATCACGGCGAGCTCATCGGGTTCCGCCGTTCACCCGGGGAACCGGCAACCGCCGCAACAATTCTCCGACGATGTCGGCGCCTTGAATCTTTCGCACCCACATCTCTGGGCGCAGGGTGATGCGGTGCGCGACGGCGGCGATGGCAAGCGCCTTGACATCTTCGGGGATCACATAGTCCCGGCCGAGTAGCAGGGCACGGGCGCGCGCGAGTTGCACCAAGTCGAGTTCGGCACGCGGACTGGCACCCACCGCGACTTGTGGATGGTGCCGGGTGGCGTTGGCCAGCGACACCACATAGTGCAGAACGTCCTCGTGCACCGTGACCTGCTCGACCGATTCCCGCATGGCCAACAGATCGTGCGCGTCCACAACCTGATTCACCGTCGGCTCGGCGGAGCCGCGGTCAAGCCGGCGGCGCAGCATCGCGGTCTCGTCGTTCTCCGTCAGGTACCGCAGTTCCAGCCGGATCGCGAACCGGTCCAGCTGCGCCTCCGGCAGCGGGTAGGTGCCCTCGTACTCGATCGGGTTGTCGGTGGCCAGCACGATGAACGGCATCGGCAGCTTGTGGGTTTGGCCGTCGATGCTCACCTGCCCCTCGGCCATCGCCTCCAACAACGCCGCCTGGGTTTTGGGCGGGGTGCGGTTGATCTCGTCGGCGAGCAGCAGGTTGGTGAAGATGGGTCCGGGACGGAACTCGAACCGGCCCGACTGCATGTCGTAGATGGTCGAGCCAAGCAAGTCGGCCGGCAGCAGATCGGGCGTGAACTGCACCCGGGTGAATCCGAGCCCCAACGCGGCGGCGAAGGACCGTGCGATCAGGGTCTTGCCGAGGCCGGGAAGGTCTTCGATCAGCACGTGCCCGCGGGCCAGGACCGCGGTGAGGATCAGCGTAAGCGCGGAGCGTTTGCCCACCACCACGCGTTCGATTTCGTCCAGCACCGCCTCACAGTGCGCGGTGGTGGTCGCCGCCGGCATCGTCATATCGGACCTGTCATGTCATACCTGTTCCAACTTTTCCAGAATTTGCTCGAGCACGGCGCGACCGGGACCGCGCCGGCGGTCACCGGCATCGGTGACATTGTTGGGGTTCACCCATTCCCACAGTTCGGCGCCGAACAACATTTCGCCGCTCGCGGCAAAGGCCTCCGGATCCTTGGCCTGCCTATGGCCGGTGGCGATTTCGAACCTCCGGGCAAGCATCGGGCGCAGATGCCGGTCCCAGTCCGCCCGGGTGGATTCCGACCGCCGGATCGTCGTCTCGGTATTGGCCAGCCATCGGCGCAACCCCTCCCCGATATCATCGGAGTCCGCCTCGGCCGCCGGCTCGCCGGCGTGGCCCAGCACCCGGCGGATGTTGAGCAGCACCAGGGCCAGGGCTATCCCGGACGCGGCCACCACAAACCGGCGATCTTGCAGTGCCAGCGCCAGTATCTGTATCCCCACTATGAGGCAAATGCCCAGGACTATCAGCCTTTTCACGCATGGCTCCGCGTGCGCAGGTCGTCGAGAACCAGGTGAAGCAAGCGCACCGCGACCTCACGATGTCCCTCGTTCATCACGTGCGGGCTAAACCGCGCCTCGGCAAACAGATTGACCAACTGAACGGCGTTATCGGCGTGCAACACACGGTGTTCGACGGCTCGGGCGAGAACCTCGGTGGGGGTGTCGAACTCTTGCGGGACCACGTCGGGGACCTTGGCCAATTCACATTCCATCGCCGCGTAACACGCGATGATCGCCGCGCGTGGTCCGCGGCTGGGGTCGGCCATCTCCGCCAGCCCGACTTCGGCCGCCCGCGCCAGGGTTTCCGACCGTGTCCGGCGCGCGGCGGTGTCGTCGTCGGTGAGCACGCCGGCCGCGACGCCGCGTCGCCGGCGCGCCGCGATCACCGCCCCCGCAATCACCATCAGCAGCAGCGGAATCGTGCTCGCAAGCAGGATTGCCAGCACGGCCCCGTTGTCGTTTTTCGGGACTTGCCCCGGCGGCGGGGTGGGTTCACCCACCGTCGGCGGCGGGCTCGAATCCGGCGTCGGCGCATCGGGACTGAACTCGTACGGCGTGAAAAGCCCGGACAGCAGCATCGCGATCAGCAGCCAGCCCAGCACCATCCCGAGTCCGATCAGCAGCACCCGCCAACTCGGTCGCGCCGTGCCGCGGCCCAGCAGGTCGGACAACGTCCCCGCACTGGGCGCCACCGCTCGTGGATCCCGCAACCGCGAAACGATCGCGAACGCCATCAGCGCCAGCGTCCCGGCCAGGGCCGCGACCAGGAAGATCAGCGCCGCCCGGCTGCCGCCCGCCTCGGCCAGCCGTGCACCGTCGTGAGCCGGAAGATAGCCGCGCAGCGCCGCGCCCGAAACGATCAAGAGCGCGATGAGGACGACGACGCGCCCCGTCGGTTTGCCGGACATCAGGGGACGACCATCGCAACGTTGACCAGGTTCCGGATCGGGGCGTCTCGCCTGGTCATCCGCCACGGCTTGCGGTCGCGGCAACGCCGCATCGAGGCAATGGTGCGCCCCATAGCCGAAGGCTAGCGGCGCCGGCCCACCGCGGTCTAGTCGGTGATCGGACCCTGCCGGGTGGCGGGTCGCCGCACAACCCCGTGTAGGACGATGGCGGTGGTCTGTTCCACCCAGGTGTCGTCCAGCATCTGGTCGGGGTACAACAGCATCCGCAGCATCGTGGCTCCGCCGATCACCTCGATCAACCGGTCCGGGTTGACGTCCGGGTGGGCCTCGCCCCGGTCGACGGCCTCGCGCAGGCGCACCCGCACCGCGGTGAACAGGTCGGCCAAACGCGCCAGCACCCGGGCGTTGAGCTCGGCGTCGGCGGTCATGTCGGCCACCAGACCAGGCAAGGCGGCCCGTACCACCGGGGTGGTGAACACATCGCGGGTGGCCGCGATCATCAGTGCGACGTCGGCGGCGATATCGCCGGCCGGCGCCTGCAGCGCGGTGGGAGCCGCCGGGAAGGCCGCTTCGTGCACCAGCTCGGCCTTGCTCGACCAACGCCGGTACAACGCGGACTTGGTGGTTCCGGCGCGTTCGGCCACGGCCCCCAGGCTGAGGTTCGCATAGCCGAGGTGCACCAACAGTTCCGCGGTCGCCGACAGGATGGCCGAGTCGATGCGCGGATCCCGGGGCCGGCCGGCTCCCGGGGCCTTGTCAACGCAGGACGGGTCTGCTTTCATAACGCTACCTACCGTATCGTAATTTCCGCGCAAAGGAAGCGCCCGTGGCCGATGAACCGGCGGTCCAGGATACTGCTCGCTTGCAGCGCTCGAGCCGTGACGTCACCACCCTGCCGGCGGTGCTGTCGCGATGGCTGTCGGGCGTGCTGCCCGGCGGCGCGACTCCCCAGATCACCCTGGGCTGCGGCGTGGACTCGACGGGCATGTCAGCCGAAACCATCATGGTGACCGCCCGCTGGCACCAGGACGGCCAACCGGTCGAGCAAAAGCTGGTCGCCCGGTTGGCGCCCGCTGCCGATGACGTTCCTGTGTTTGCGACCTATCGACTTGACCACCAATTCGAGGTCATCCGGCGGGTCGGCGAACTGACCGACATCCCGGTCCCCCGGGTGCGCTGGATCGAGACCACCGGCGACGTGCTGGGAACGCCGTTCTTCCTGATGGACTACGTCGAGGGTGTGGTGCCACCCGACGTCATGCCCTACACCTTCGGCAACAACTGGTTCGCCGACGCACCCGCGCAATGCCAGCGCCAACTACAGGACGCCACCGTGGCCGTGCTGGCCAAGCTACATTCAATCCCGAACGCGCAGAAGATATTCGGCTTCCTGGCCGAGGGACTCACCGGCGATACCGCGCTGCGCCGGCATTTCGGCTGGGTTCGGGCCTGGTACGACTTCGCGGTGCCCGACATCGGCCGATCACCGCTAGTGGAGCGGACTTTCCAGTGGTTGCAAGACAACTGGCCGCAGCAGGCGGCCGCACGTGAGCCGGTGCTGCTCTGGGGCGACGCCCGGATGGGCAACGTCTTGTACCGTGACTTTGCGCCGGTGGCGGTGTTGGACTGGGAAATGGTGGCGTTGGGTCCACGCGAGCTGGACGTCGCCTGGATGATCTACGCGCACATGGTCTTTCAGGAGCTTGCCGCTCTGGCGACGCTGCCGGGCCTGCCCGATGTGATGCGCGAGGACGACGTGCGCGCCAGCTACCAGGAGCTCACTGGCGTGGAACTGGGTGACCTGCACTGGTTTTACGTGTATTCGGGCGTCATGTGGGCGTGCGTGTTCATGCGCACCAGCGCGCGGCGGATTCACTTCGGCGAGATCGAGAAACCCGACGATGTCGAGTCGCTGTTCTACCATGCGGCCTTGATGAAACGCCTTATCGGAGAGGAACACTAATGCTCGGACCGCTCGACGAGTACCCAGTACATCAGGTTCCCCAGCCGATCGCCTGGCCGGGCTCCTCTGACCGCAACTTCTATGACCGTTCCTACTTCAACGCCCACGACCGCACCGGCGCCATCTTCGTGATCAGCGGCATCGGCTACTACCCCAACCTCGGGGTCAAGGACGCGTTCGTCCTGATCAGGCGCGGCGATACCCAGACCGCGGTGCACCTTTCCGACGCGATCGACCAGAACCGGCTACAGCAGCACGTCAACGGCTACCGGGTCGAGGTCATCGAGCCGCTGCGCAAACTGCGGCTGGTTCTCGACGAAACCGAGGGCATCGCAGCCGATCTCACCTGGGAGGGGCTTTTCGATGTCGTTCAGGAACAGCCGCACATCCTGCGGTCCGGGAACCGGGTGACGCTGCTGGCGCAGCGTTTCGCCCAGCTCGGCAGCTGGAGCGGGCTGATCGTCATCGACGGCGAGCAGATCACCGTCGACCCCACGACCTGGATCGGCAGCCGCGACCGGTCCTGGGGCATCCGGCCGATCGGCGAGCCGGAGCCGCCAGGACGGCCCGCCGACCCACCGTTCGAGGGCATGTGGTGGCTGTACCTGCCGATGGCGTTCGACGACTTCGCCCTGGTGCTGATCATCCAGGAACAGCCCAACGGATTCCGCTCGCTCAACGACTGCACCCGGATCTGGCGCGACGGCCGGGTCGAGCAACTGGGTTGGCCGCGGGTCACGATCCGCTACCGCTCGGGCACCCGAATCCCGACCGGGGCCACCATCGACGCGACCACCCCCGACGGCGCCCCGGTCCACCTCGACGTGGAGTCCAAGCTGCCGGTGCCGGTTCACGTCGGCGGCGGCTACGGCGGCGATCCGGACTGGTTGCACGGAATGTGGAAGGGTGAGAAGTTCGTCGAGCGCCTGACCTACGACATGACCGACCCGGCGATCATCGCCCGGTCCGGCTTCGGCGTCATCGACCACGTGGGCCGCGCGCTGTGCCGCGACGGCGATTCGGCCGCGGTGCAGGGCTGGGGTCTCTTCGAGCACGGCGCGCTCGGTCGCCATGACCCCTCGGGGTTCACCGACTGGCTGGCCGTGGCGCCCTAACTTTGCCCCCGGCAGCCCCCGAATTGCGGTTCACTAGAGGGCGTGCCACACCCACCGCGGATGGTCGACGTCGTCGTGGTCGGCGCCGGTTTCGCCGGGCTGGTCGCGGCCCGCGAGCTGACCAGGCAGGGGCACGACGTGCTGGTGTTCGAAGGCCGCGACCGCGTGGGCGGCCGCTCCTTCACCGCCAGCGTCGCCGGCCTGCCGGCGGATATGGGCGGCACCTTCGTCGGACCCACCCAAGACGCGGTGCTGTCATTGGCCGCCGAACTACACGTTTCGACCATCCCCACCCACCGCGACGGTATGAACGTGATCCGTTGGCGGGGCTGGGCGCGCCGCTACAGCGGCACCACCCCCAAGCTGTCGCTGACCGGGCTGCTCGACATCGCGCGGTTGCGCTGGCAATTCGAACGAGTCGCCCACGCCGTTCCGATCGCGACCCCCTGGGCTGCCCGCCGAGCGCGTGACCTCGACGGCCTGTCACTGGGCGACTGGTTGCGATCGGTGCGCGCCACCACCTCCTCGCATGACCTGATGGCCATCATGACCCGGGTGACCTGGGGCTGCGAACCCGAGGACGTGTCGATGCTGCACGCCGCCCGGTATGTGCACGCGGCCGGCGGCCTAGACCGGCTGCTCGACGTCGAAAACGGCGCTCAACAGGATCGGTTCTCCGGCGGCACGCAGCAGATCGCCCAACGGGCGGCGGCCGAGCTCGGCGACCACGTCGTGCTGAACGCTGCGGTTCGTCGCATCCACCGGCACGGTGCCGGTGTCACCATCACCTCCGATCGGGGCCAGACCGAGGCCGGGTTCGTCATCGTCGCGATCCCGCCGGCCCATCGTGGCGCCATCGAGTTCGACCCTCCGCTGCCCCCCGAGTACCAGGAACTTGCCAAGCACTGGCCGCAGGGCAGGCTGAGCAAGGCGTTTGCGGCCTATTCGACGCCGTTCTGGCGGGCCAACGGGCTCTCCGGGCAGGCACTGTCCGACCAGGGCCCGGTGTTCATCACCTTCGACGTCAGCCCGCGACCCGACGGGCCGGGCATCCTGATGGGGTTTGTCGACGCCCGCGCATTCGATTCGCTGCCCATCGACCAGCGCCGCCGCGACGCGTTGCGCTGCTTCGCGGCGCTGTTCGGCGACGAGGCGCTCAACCCCCTTGACTACACTGATTACCGTTGGGGCACGGAGGAATTCGCTCCTGGCGGTCCGACGGCCGCGGTCCCGCCGGGGTCGTGGACACGATATGGGCCGGTGCTCCGCAAGCCGGTCGGTCCGATTCACTGGGCCGGCACCGAGACCGCGGACGAATGGACCGGGTATCTCGACGGCGCCGTCCGGTCCGGTCAGCGGGCGGCCGCCGAGGTCAGCGCGCTGCTATGAGCTGATCCGGTGCGCCCGGGCGTGCCGGACGGCCACCGATTCGGCCAGTGCGCGCAGGTGACGGTTCACCTCGTGATGCTGCTCCAGCATGGCGCAGTGCCCGCCCGGCAGCTCGACGAGGTCGACGACATTGGGTGCGGTGCGCGCGATCCTGCGGGACTGGCTCATCGGCGTCAGCCGGTCACGCTGGCTGCCGATGACCAGGGTCGGCACCGTCAGACCATCCAGGTCGAGGTAGCGCGACCCCAATTCGTCGACGAGCATCTTCGCGCAGCCCCCGCGCCCCACCGGGGATGTCTGCACAAACAGCTCGTGGATCAGCCTCGCGGCACTCGGGTCGGCGTCGGCCCCGACCGCGAGCATCGCGACCAGGTAATGGCTCGCAATCCGGACCGCACCCGGAAGCGGAACCCCGCCAAAGGCGTTGATCAGGCTCCGGCCGGCCAGCACCCGAGCCGCCGACAACTCCCGCGGCACCGGCAGCAGTTTCACCTTGCGAACCAGGTCCCCGGTGGTCGTGTTGATCAGCGCGACGGCGTCGGCCCGCCGGGTGACCTTGTGGCGAAAGCGGTGCGACCAGGCGGCGATGGTGATGCCGCCCATCGAGTGTCCGGCGATGACCGCACGCTCGTGCGGCGCCAACGTCGCGTCTAGCACGGCATCGAGGTCGGCGGCCAGGTGCTGGAGGCTATAGCCGCCGCGCCGCGGCACACCGCTTCGTCCGTGCCCGCGATGATCGAAGGCGATCACCCGATAGTCGGCTGCCAGGTCGGCGATCTGATAGGCCCAGGCCCGGATGGCGCACACAATGCCGTGCGTCAACACGATCGGATAGCCGTCGGGCGGACCGAACACCTGGGTGTGCAACGGGGTGCCGTCGGCCGCCCGGACCGTGAGGGTGCGGCTGGGCGGCAATGCATCGGGCAGTTGGCAACGCGTCTTGCCTCGGGTGGACTTCCGAGCACTCATGGCCGCTCCCCCCTTGACCGCGGCCTCGCTGCCGCACCCTGGTTGTGCGCGAGTTTACCTGAGCGTAACGGGGAACCGATGGATATTCGCCGAAGAAATACCGGACAAAACCACCAAAAGATGCACGTTCGTGCCAGACGTGGGCGCCGGCAAGGCCGGGTTGGCCGCCGCCCGCGCCTTGCCGACGCGGGCTGGCCGCTGCGGTTGATCGAAGCCCGCGACCGAATCGGCGGCCAGGTGCACACCAACCGCGACCGGCGCACCGCGGGAGATGGGCGCCTCCTGGGCCACGACACCACCGGCGACCCGTTGACGGAGCTGGCCCGCAACGCGCCGCTGGGGATCACGCCTCCCGGCTGACCGGCGACCCCGGGGGGCCGGCGCCGTGGACGGCGGCCCGGATCGCGCGTTCGACGAGGTTATCCGCAACGAACAAGATCTCGTCGCCGGCCTGCAGCACGTCATCGGGTGCAGGAACGATGACGTTGTCGCCTCGAAGCACGGTGACCACCGCGCTGTTCGCCGGCAGGGCCAACTCGCCCACGCGCTGTCCGACCAGCGGATTGTCTTCGGGCAGCGTCAGTTTGGTGAGGGCCGCCCGGCCCGCGCGCAGCCCCATCAAGCGCACCAGGTGGCCCACGTCGATGGCGCCCTCGATGCCGGCGACCATGGCGCCCGGCGCCGAAACCGCCACGTCGATACCCCACGCCTGGGTGAACAGCCACTCGTTGCGCAGGTCGTTGATCCTCGCCACCACTCGGGGCACCCCGAACTCCGTCTTGGCCAGCAGGCCCACCACGAGGTTGGCCTTGTCATCTCCGGTCGCGGCGATCACGACGTCGCAGGTCTGAATTCCCGCCTCCTGCAACGACGCCAGCTCGCAAGCGTCGGCATTCAGCCAATCCGCGTCGGGCACGGTGTGTGGTTCGAAGTTGCTCCGTTGCCGTTCGATCAACAAGATCTTGTGGCCGTTGCCGAGCAACTCCCGCGCGACGGAGCGGCCGACGTTGCCCGCACCCGCTACCGCGATGCGCATCTTGCGTTTCGCCACCCCGTCATCTTGGCTCATCCGGACACGCACCGGCACCGCCCGCAGCAGCACGGTCACCGGGCGGTCGGGTACTGATTTACTGGCGGCACGCCGCCACCGTGATCGTGAGACGGGAACGCAATGAGCCTGCAGCAGCTGTACCTGGCGTTGCTGATCGGTGGCCTGGTGCTGCTGGCCAGCATCGTGGGGACCCGGTTGGCGACTCGCGTGGGGTTTCCCAGCATGCTGCTGTTCCTGCTGGTCGGTGTGGCCGTCGGCGAGGACGGACTCGGGCTGCGGTTCGACGATGTGCAATTGGCCAGGAACGTGGGCACGACGGCGCTGGCGATGATCCTTGTCGAAGGCGGTTTGACCACCCTGTTCGGTGACATCCGCAAGGTGCTGGCGCCCGCGGCCACGCTGGCCACCCTCGGCGTGCTCGGCAGCATGGTGGTCACCGCGGCCGGCGCGCACCTGCTGCTCCGCAGCGACTGGCAACTCGCGTTGCTGCTGGGTGCCATCGTGTCATCCACCGACGCCGCGGCGGTGTTTTCGGTGCTGCGGTTCCTCCCGCTGCCCCGCCGTGTCGCCGGACTGCTGGAGGCCGAATCGGGCTTCAACGATGCGCCCGCCGTGATTCTGGTGCTCATGTTCAGCTCGGTGCCCTTCGTGTTCGAGCCGAGGGCCGCGATCGCCGATCTGGTATTCGAACTGCTGGCCGGGTCTGCGATCGGTGTGACGCTGGGGTACCTTGGCGCCTTCGCGCTGCGCCGCATCGCGCTGCCCGCCTCGGGCCTGTACCCGGTCGCGACCTTCGGGCTGGGGCTGGTCGCGTTCGCCGCCGCGGGCGAGAGCCATGCCAGCGGATTCATCGCCGCCTACCTGGCGGCGGTGGTCCTGGCCAACTCCGGATTACCTCACCGGTCGGCGACTCGGTCGTTCGCCGAAGGGGTCGGCTGGTTGGCGCAGATCGGTCTGTTCGTGTTGCTGGGTCTGCTGGTGGACCCGAGCGAACTGACCGGCGACGCCGTGGCGGCGATCGTCGTGGGCCTCGTGCTGCTGCTGGTCGCCCGCCCGCTGTCGGTGGTGGTGTCGCTCAGCGGGTTTCGGGTGCCGTGGCGTGAGCAGATCTTCTTGTCGTGGGCGGGCTTGCGGGGCGCGGTCCCCATCGTTCTGGCGACTTTTCCGATCGTCGCCGGGGTTCCCGGCAGTCATCGCCTGCTCAACATCGTGTTCCTCTTGGTGGTGGTATTCACCTTGGTGCAGGGACCGAGCCTGCGCCCGATTGCGCACTGGCTGGGCCTGACTTCACGGGAGGCCACCCGCGAGATCCAGGTCGAAGCCGCGCCCCTGGATGTGCTGGACGCGGAGCTCTTGACCATGACCGTGCAGCCCGCGTCGCGCTTGCATAACGTCACCATCCTGGAACTGCGGCTACCCGACCCGGCAGTGATCACGCTGATCATCCGAGACGGCCACACCTTCGTCCCAACATTCGATACCCGCATCGAAAGCGGTGACGAGCTGCTGATCGTCACCACCAGCAGCACGCGTGCTGCGACCGAATCCAGACTTCGTGCCGTGAGTCGGCGGGGCAAACTCGCATACTGGTTCGACGAGTACGGCGAACCCGAGTGACGGCGCCTCTCCTCCGCACGACGAAGCGGCGATGCTGCTGGCTATGGCGTTGACCTGCGCAGCGGGGTGCCACCAACAAGCCGCAGGGCGTCAATCGTGGGCGAGCGCCCGGTCGGCCAACGCCACGATCGCCGGTGCCAAAAGCCGGGCGTATTCGAGCGTCAGGTGGCCCGCGTCGACATAGACCAGGGTGTTGCCGACGATGACCGGGCAACGGTTCGTGGTGCAGAACAGTTCGGTGAGGTCGGCGTATTGTCCGCCGCCGGCGTTGACGGCGGCGGACTCGGCCGCGATGCCGGGCTGCTTGAACGCGGTCAACCGAGGCGGCGAGCAAGCCGTCGCGTCATCGAGGTGCCGAGACAGGCAGTCCGGCACCGATGTGTGCAGATGCGGGAGAGGACCACCAAGCCGCCGACAGCCAACTGCCAGGCCCGGGTGGGCAGCGAAAAGAACGCCGCCGGCCGGCGGGCGTGTCGCAACCCGATGGCGGGCGCAGCCAGTGGGCTATAGTCAGCACATGCGACTGCACATTACCGTCGATGACGAACTCGTTGCCGAACTCGACCGGCGGGCCGGAAGCCGGCGGCGCAGCGCATTCATCACAGAGTTGATTCGCCGCGGCCTCGATGACGAGCGGCGATGGGACGACATCGAGGCGGCGCTCGGGGCCATCCCCGACGAGGGCCACGAATGGGATGACGATCCCGGCGAATGGGTCCGTCGGCAACGCTCCGACCGGCGTCGCGTCGGCTGACGTGGCAAGGATCCTGCTCGACTCGACCGTTCTCATCGACGCTCTGCGCGGCCGTCCCGCGAGCGAGCGGCTACGCGCTCTGCGCCGACAAGGTGACGAGCCGTGGACGTGTGCGATCTCGATCGAGGAGATTTGGCGTGGACTGCTTCCCGGTGAAGATGCCATAGCGCAACGGCTGGTGCACGGTCTACGGTGTGCACCGTTGGGCCCATCCGAAGGAATTCGCGCTGGACGCTGGCGCCGCCAGTTCGCCGGACGCGGGATCACCCTTCACCAGGCCGACTGCCTGATCGCCGCGGCCACCGCCGGCATCAACGCTCGCTTGGCAACAGGCAATCCCACCGACTTCCCCATGGACGACATCACGGTCGAACACTGGCCGGTCGGACGCTAAGGGCATGCTTGCCAGCGATCGCGGCCCGTCACCGCCGCGGACGGCGCACATCTGGTCGACGCCCACCCTCCCAAAAGTGCTCCCAAATGGCATGAAAACGGCCCTCGGAGTCTCCTCCGAGGGCCGTTTTCGCTGGTAGCGGGGACAGGATTCGAACCTGCGACCTCTGGGTTATGAGCCCAGCGAGCTACCGAGCTGCTCCACCCCGCGTTGGTAAATGCCAGGTTACCGAACGCTGGGGAACCGCGCCAAATCGCGGGCTCAGCGGGCTCAGCGGGGCCGCTGAGTCGACGAGCGTCCCCAAACTGCCACGATTAACGGCGTGGCGTTGTGCAGACACGGACGCTCGGTAACGCGACGGGCGGGCCTGGCCGGCGAGGCTACTTGGCGTTGTTGAACCGGGTGATGGCCTCGTCCAGCCGTTGCAGCGCCGACCCGTACGCGGCGAAATCGCCCTTTTTCTGCGCGTCACGCGCCGCGCCGATGGCGGCCTGAATCTCCTGCAGCGCGGCGGCCCTGGCCGCGGACAAGGTGACCGGCCCATCGGCTGGCGGTGGCACGGCCGCCGTCGGCGGCGGCGGTGTCCCCGGTCCGGCGGCCGGCGTGGGCGGCAGGTTGGCGGGCGGGTTCGGCGGCACACCGGCGTCGGTCGGTTGGATGCCGGTCGCGGTTTCACCCGCGCCGGGCCCAAACAACCCGGTGAGCGCGTCGCGCACGGTGGGTCCGTAGCCGACCTTGTCGTTGTACATCATCGCCACCCGGATCAGGCGCGGGTACGACGAGGCGGCGTCGCTGGCTCCCGGAGACGCATAGACGGGTTCGACGTAGAGCAGCCCACCCTGGCCCACGGGCAACGTGAGCAGGTTGCCCCACCGGATGCGGTTCTGGTTATCCCGCCCGATCACACCGAGGTCCTGGGACACCGCAGGGTCGGTGGTGATCGCGTTGTTGGCCAGTTTGGGCCCGTTGACCTGGCCCGGAATGGTCAGCACGGTGATCTGGCCGTAGGTCGCGGGATCGGAGCTGGCGGTGATATAGGCGGCCAGGTAGTCGCGCTTGAACCGATTCATCGCGCTGATCAGCTGGTATGAGGCCGAATTATCGTTCTTGGCAATGTTTTTGGCGACAATGTAATACGGCGGCTGGTAGCTGCTGGCGGTCGGGTTGGGATCCAGCGGCACATCCCAGAAGTCCGAAGTGGAGAAGAACGTCACCGGGTCGTTGACGTGGTACTTCGCCAGCAACATGCGCTGCACCTTGAACAGGTCTTCGGGATAACGCAGGTGCTCGGCCAGCTCGGGCGTGATGTCGCTCTTGGGCCGCACCGTGCCGGGAAAGACACGCATCCAGGCTCGCAGCACCGGATCTTTCTCATCCTGCTGGTACAACGTGACGGTGCCGTCGTAGGCGTCAACCGTGGCCTTCACCGAGTTGCGGATGTAGGAGACCTTCTTGTCGGGGGCCAGCCGATTGAACGCCACCTCGGTGGAGTCGGCGGTGGCCGACGACAGCGACGTCAGCTCGGAGTACGGGTAGTTGTCCAGCGTGGTGTAGCCGTCGATGATCCACACCAGCCGCTTGTTGACGATCGCGGGGTACACCGCGCTGTCGGTCGTCAGCCACGGCGCCACCGCCTCCACCCGCTGCGCCGGATCGCGGTTGAACAAGATCTTGCTGTTGGAACCAATCACGTTGGAAAACAGGAAATTTCGCTCGGCGAACTTCGCGGCGAACACGCTGCGGGATAGCCAGCCGCCGATCGGGACCCCGCCGCTGCCGGTGTAGGTGTAGTTCTTGGTTTCGGTGCTGGTCTCGTAGTCGTATTCCCGGTCGGCACCGGTCTTTCCGACTATCGCGTAGTCGGCCGGAGTATTGGAGATGACCGGGCCGTAGTAGATCCGGGGCTGGTCGAGCTGCGCGGGCCCGTCGGACACGATGCTGCCGTTGGCGCCGACGACGTTGACCAGAAACTGGGGATACCCGCCGTTCTGGTTGGGGTCATTGGCGATGCCCCGCACGGTGTTGGCCGGCGACGCGATGAATCCGTTGCCGTGGGTGTACACGGTGTGCCGGTTGATCCAGTCCCGCTGGTTGTCGATCAGCCGGTCCGGGTTGAGTTCGCGGGCCGCGACCACGTAGTCGCGCAGGTTGCCGTTGCGGTCGAGGTAGCGGTCGATGGACAACTGGTCGGGGAAGTAGTAGAAGTTCTTGCCCTGTTGGAATTGGGTGAAGGCCGGGCTGACGATCGTCGGGTCGAGCAGCCGGATGTTGGACGTGGTGGCGCGGTCGGCGGCCACCTGCTGCGCGGTCGCCTGGGCGTCACCGGTGTAGTTGCGATAGGTCACCACCTCAGACGTCAGGCCGTACGCTTGCCGGGTCGCGGTGATGCTGCGGCTGATGTATTCGCTTTCCTTTTGCGCGGCATTGGGTTTGACACTGATCTGCTCGACGATCAACGGCCAGCCGGCACCGACGATCAACGACGACAGCAACAACAAAACCAAGCCGATGGCCGGAATCCGCAAGTCTCGCAAAGTAATCGCAGAGAACACCGCCGCGGCACAAATTAGCGCGATCGCCATCAGGATCAGCTTTGCGGGCAACACCGCGTTGATATCGGTGTACCCGGCGCCGGTGAACGGCTTGCCACCTCGGGTATGCGACAGCAGTTCATATCGATCCAGCCAATAGGCAACGGCTTTGAGCACCACCAGCACGCCAACAAGGCTGATCAGCTGGATGCGCGCCGAGCGGCTCAGCGCACCGGTGCGTCCGGACAGCCGGATGCCTCCGAAGATATAGTGCGCCACCAGGTTCGCCACGAACGCGACAAACACCGCAACGAACAGGTAGCTGAGCACCAACCGATAAAACGGCAGCTCGAAGGCGTAGAAGCCGAGGTCCTTGCCGAACTGCGGATCCGTGATCCCAAAGTCGCCGCCGTGCAAGAACAGCTGGATGCGAACCCAGTAGCTCTGCGCGACGATGCCGGCCAGCAAGCCAACCGCCGCCGGGATGCCGAGGCCCACCAAGCGCAGCCGGCCGAGCACGACGGCCCGATACCGCGCCACCGGATCGGCGTCGTTGTTCGGGACGAAGACCGGCCGGGTGCGGTAGGCCAACGCCAGCCCGGCGAACACGATGCCGCCGACCAACAGGCCCGCCACCAGGAACACCACGATGCGGGTGACCAGCACGGTGGTGAACACCGAGCGATAGCCAAGCTCACCGAACCATAGCCAGTCGACGTAGGCGTCGATCAGTCGCGGTCCAGCGAGCAGCACCACGATCACACCCAGTGCGATCATGATCAGAATCCGGCTACGCCGAGTCAGTTTCGGCATCCTCGCGGCGGGCCGCATTCCCACTGGCTACGCTCCCTGCTCGGTTTGGCTGGCGACGTTGACAACTCTACGCATCGCGGCACCCTGGCGAGCGTGACGGCGGCTAGCAACTGGGCGTCGGCGCCCCCGACGTCATCGCGTGCAGCGCGTCCACGGCTTGGCCGAGGGTTTCCACCTTGATCAACTTCAGCCCGGGCGGGCTGTCGGAGCTGGCCTCATAGCAGTTCTTTGCGGGCACCAGAAACACCGTGGCGCCGGCCGCGCGGGCGGCCGCCATCTTGTGGGTGATGCCGCCGATGGCGCCCACCTGGCCGTCGATGGAGATGGTGCCGGTGCCCGCGACAAACGTCGACCCCACCAGGTCACCGGTGGTGAGCTTGTCGACCACCGCCAAACTGAACATCAGCCCGGCCGAGGGCCCGCCCACGTTGGCGAGGTGGAAGTTCACCTCAAACGGCGCCCAGGGCGCGTCGAGCACCGCCACCCCCAGAAAGCCGTAGTCGCGATCCTTGTTGCGGCCCAGGGTGATCTGCGCGATGCCGGGCGGCTCGTTCTTGCGGCGGAAGTCGACGGTCACCGCCTGGTCCGGCTTGGTGTTCTTCAGCAGCGCGGTGAACTGCTCGACTGTGGCCACCGCCACGCCATCGACCGCGTCGATGGCGTCACCGGCCTTCAGCTTGCCCACCGATGGCCCCGGATCGTTGACGCTGGCGACGGTGACCGCTGCGGGATATTTCAGGTAGCCCAAGGCGGCGTATTCGGCACTGTCTTCGGAGTTCTTGAAATCGGCATTGTTGGCCTTGTCGATTTCCTCTCGCGACTTGCCCGGCGGATAGACGAGGTCGCGGGGCACCAACTGTTCCTGACCGGAGAGCCACAGGGTCAGGGCCTGCCCAAGGGTTAGATCGTCGCGCTGGGACACCGTGGTCATGTTGAGGTGACCCGTGGTGGGGTGCGTTTGGGTTCCCTCGATCTGCACGACCTGCTTGCCGTCGACCTCGCCGAGGGTGTCGAACGTGGGACCCGGGCCCAGTGACACGAACGGCACCGTCACCACCGCCAGCAACACGCCGAACACCACGATGGGCACCAGCGCGACCATCAAGGTCAAGATCCGCCTGTTCACGCCGCATACACTAGACGGACCGCGACCGGGTCTCGGTTTAGCTACCAGCGTGACGGTGTATCGCGCTTTCTGTTCCGCCGGTGAGTACCGTTGACGTCATGGGAGACCTGCCTTTCGGCTTCTCCACCGGAGAGGACCCCGAACGCGACAAGCGCGGGAAGAGCGATCCCGAACCCGGCTCGGGATCTGGCCCCTTCGGCGTGTTCGGCATCAGCGGGGAATTCGACATGGCCGATCTGGGGCAAATCTTCACCCGCCTGGGTGAGATGTTCGGCGGCGTCGGTACCGCGATGGCGGCGGGCAAAAGCTCGGGTCCGGTCAACTACGACTTGGCCCGGCACGTTGCTTCCGGTTCGATCGGATCGGTTGCGCCCATCCCCGAGACGACCCATTCGGCCATCGCCGACGCGGTGCACCTGGCCGAGACCTGGCTGGACGGGGCAACCGCACTGCCCGCCGGCACCACCAAGGCGGTCGGCTGGACCCCCACCGACTGGGTCGACAACACCTTGGCGGTCTGGCAGCGGCTGTGCGACCCCATGGCCGGGCAGGTTTCGACGGTGTGGGCGTCGTCGCTTCCCGAAGAGGCGAAGAGCATGGCCGGGCCGCTGCTGACGATCATGTCGCAGATGGGGGGCATCGCGTTCGGTTCGCAGTTGGGTCAGGCGCTGGCCAGGTTGTCCCGCGAGGTGCTGACCTCGACCGACATCGGCCTTCCGCTGGGTCCCAAAGGGGTGGCCGCGCTCCTGCCGGAGGCCGTCGAAGACTTCGCGGCCGGACTGGAACAGCCGCGCAGCGAGATCCTGACGTTCCTGGCGGCCCGCGAGGCCGCACATCACCGCCTGTTCGGCCATGTTCCCTGGCTGGCCAGCCAACTGCTGGGCGCCGTCGAGGCCTACGCCGCGGGCATGAAGATCGACATGACCAGCATCGAGGAGCTCGCCCGGGATTTCAATCCGGCAACGCTGGCCGATCCGGCGGCCATGGAGCAGCTGCTGAGCCAGGGCGTGTTCGAGCCGAAGGCGACTCCGGCGCAGACCCAGGCGCTGGAACGTCTCGAAACCCTGCTCGCCCTGATCGAGGGCTGGGTGCAGACGGTGGTGACCGAAGCGCTCGGCGACCGGATTCCGGGCACGGCCGCCCTCAGCGAGACGCTGCGCCGGCGGCGGGCCAGCGGGGGACCCGCCGAACAGACCTTCGCCACGTTGGTCGGCCTCGAGTTACGGCCCCGCAAGCTGCGCGAGGCCGCCGCGCTGTGGCAGCGCCTGACGCGGGCTGCCGGCGTCGACGCCCGCGACGCGGTCTGGCAGCACCCGGATCTGCTGCCCAGCTCGGACGACCTCGATGAGCCCGCCGCTTTCATCGACCGCGTCATCGGCGGCGACACCAGCGGTATCGACGAGGCGA
The DNA here is from genome assembly GCF_010730055.1 of Mycobacterium shinjukuense. Taxonomy (NCBI): domain Bacteria; kingdom Bacillati; phylum Actinomycetota; class Actinomycetes; order Mycobacteriales; family Mycobacteriaceae; genus Mycobacterium; species Mycobacterium shinjukuense. The sequence continues at coordinate 2,642,615 of NZ_AP022575.1, forward strand.
TCGCCGAACTCGAAAGCGACGTCCGCAACACCGAAGACCCGGGATCTGGGGATAACTGAGCTGCGCCGTCACCACCGGCGTGCCACAGTCTCGGGTCATGCCCACGACCGTGTCTTCGGTGTATTCGCTCGATCCGGCGATGCCGGTACTGCTGCGACCGGACGGTGCCGTGCAGGTCGGCTGGGATCCCCGCCGGGCCGTCCTGGTCCGCCCGCCGAGCGATCTCACCGCGGCGGGTTTGGCGACGCTGCTGCGGTCCATGCGATCACCGTCAACCATCGCCGAGCTGCGGCGCCAAGCCGCCGATCGGGGGTTGGTGGACGGTGACGCGTTGGCCAACCTCGTCGGACAGTTGGTCGGCGCGGGGGTGGCAACCCGTGCACGGCCCAATTCGCGGGGCCGGGCGGCGTCGATCCGGATACATGGTCGGGGGCCGCTGTCGGATTTGCTGGTGCAGACGCTGCGCTGCTCGGGCGCCCGCATTCGGCACAGCAGCCAACCGCACGCGGCGGTGACCCCGGCCGCCGCGGATCTGGTGGTGTTGACCGACTACCTGGTGGCCGATCCGCGCATGGTGCGCGACCTGCACGCCGCGCGGATCCCGCACCTGGCGGTGCGGGTGCGCGACGGTACCGGCCTGGTCGGACCGCTGGTCGTTCCCGGGGTGACCAGCTGCCTGGCCTGCGCGGACCTGCACCGCAGCGACCGCGACGCCGCCTGGCCGGCGATCGCCGCCCAGTTACGCGACACGGTGGGGGTGGCCGACCGGGCCACCCTGCTCGCGACCGCGGCGCTGGCGCTCAGCCAGGTGAACCGGGTGATCGCCGCCGTGCGCGGGCCGGAAACCCCGCCCGATCCGCCGTCCGCGCTGAATGCCACGCTGGAATTCGATCTCAACGCCGGCTCCATCGTGGCGCGTCACTGGACCCGGCATCCGCTGTGCTCGTGCTGAGGCCGGCCGGAGCCGCGCCTAGCCCAGCCGTCCCTGCTCCGGCACGTTCGTCGAGATCGACGCGTAGGCCCTGGCCAGGGTGTCCAGCACCGCCTCGCTCAAGGTGCGCTCAGTGCGGTGCTTGTCCAGCGTTTCGATGATCGCCCGAAACAGGGCGTCGGCGGCGTCGTGCTGCGTTTGTTTTGCTGACATGGCTTCTTGCGGTCCACCCTCCAGACGTGGGGATCGGATGAGTCACACCAGTGGGACCTGCCAGAGACTACATATCGATTCTGCGACGCGCCTGATCCACTTTCGTGGCCGTCAATAAACACTGCGCAGCGTGAAAACGGTTGTTGCCATGTCGACACCCCAAGGGGCTTGCCGTCATGGATGATGGGTATGTGTCAGAGATCAAACGCGGCCGCGCGGCGCGCAACGCGAAGCTCGCCAGCCTGCCAGTCGGCATGGCCGGTCGGGCCGCTCTCGGCCTGGGAAAACGGCTGACCGGTAAGTCGAAGGACGAAGTCACCGCCGAGCTGATGGAAAAGGCCGCCAACCAGCTCTTCACCGTCCTCGGCGAGCTCAAGGGCGGGGCCATGAAGGTCGGCCAGGCCCTGTCGGTGATGGAGGCCGCCATCCCCGAGCAGTTCGGCGAGCCCTACCGGGAAGCACTGACCAAGCTCCAGAAGGATGCTCCCCCGCTGCCCGCCCACAAGGTCCATCGGGTGCTCGACGCGCAGCTGGGCACCAAGTGGCGGCAGCGGTTCCGGTCGTTCGACGACACTCCCGTGGCCTCCGCCAGCATCGGCCAGGTGCACAAAGCGGAGTGGTCCGATGGCCGCGAGGTGGCCGTCAAGATCCAGTACCCGGGTGCCGACGAGGCGTTGCGGGCCGACCTGAAGACCATGCAGCGCATGGTCGGCGTGCTCAAACAGCTCTCGCCGGGCGCGGACGTGCAGGGCGTGGTCGACGAGCTGGTGCAGCGCACCGAGATGGAGCTGGACTACCGGCTGGAGGCCGACAACCAGCGCGCGTTCGCCAAGGCGTACGCCGGTCACCCACACTTCGTGGTGCCCCACGTGGTGGCCAGCGCACCCAAGGTGGTGATCCAGGAGTGGATCGAGGGCGTGCCGATGTCACACATCATCCGCGACGGCACCCGCGAACAGCGCGACCTGGTCGGCACGCTGCTGGTCGAGCTCACCTTCGACGCGCCTCGCCGGCTGGAGATGCTGCACGGCGACGCCCACCCGGGAAATTTCATGCTGCTTCCCGACGACCGGATGGGCGTCATCGACTTCGGCGCCGTGGCGCCCCTGCCCGGCGGATACCCCATCGAGCTGGGGATGACCATTCGATTGGCCCGCGACAAGAACTACGACCTGCTGTTGCCGACCATGGAGAAGGCCGGGTTCATCCAGCGCGGCCAGCAGGTGTCGGTGCGCGAGATCGACGAGATGTTACGTCAATACGTCGAACCCATCCAGGTCGAGGTCTTCCACTACACCCGCAAGTGGTTGCAGAGGATGACCGTGAGCCAGATTGACCGCTCGGTCGCACAGATCAGGACGGCCCGGCAAATGGACCTACCGCCCAAGCTCGCCCTGCCGATGCGGGTCATCGCGTCGGTGGCCGCGATCCTGTGTCAGTTGGATGCGCATGTGCCGATCAAGGCGCTGTCAGAGGAGCTGATCCCCGGGTTCGCCGAGCCGGATACGGCCGCCGTCTGATCCGATCTATGCGGCGACCTTGCGTGGCCGTCCGCGCGGCCGCTTGCGACTCACGATCGAGCCGCGCTCGAAAATCTCGCCGCCCCATACCCCCCATGGTTCGGCCCGTTCCAGCGCCGCGGCCAGGCACTGGCGCCGGATGGGGCAGTGCGTGCACAGCGTCTTGGCGCGCTCCAGATCGGCCGGGGTATCGGCGAACCACAGGTCGGGGTCACCGACATGACATGGCAGGGCCAGCTGCTGCCGTCTAGGCGCCGTCAGTGCCGACATGGCCTCTTCACCTGCTTCCTGGTCTGGTGGCTGTCCTTGTTCGGTGATCCGGACCGGGAGGCTTGGGAGGCGGACATCCCAAAAACTGTGGCCACGGATCGTTGCGGCGTCGAGTCCGTGGCCATCTGAGAAAACCGGGCTGGCTAGGTGGTACCTAGGTTGGGCCCCGATCCACGGACGCGGTCGTCGCGGCGGCGACACGGTGCTTGACCGCCGCCGCCGGCGCGGCGGCGGCGTGGCGGGTTCCCGCGGTCCCGAAAGTGGCGGGCGCGCCGACCACGCCGACAACACCGGACGCGTCGTTGCCGATCATCGTGGCCACCCTCCTTTCGTGTTGCCCGCCCACCGCCAGCGTTCAGCGCAGGCGGTGGGAAATGCGGTGCTTCGAGGGTAATCGGCCACCGCGAGCGGTGACAACCGATTTTCGACCTGCGGGTTTGCCCCCTGCGGCCGGTCAGCGGCGGGCGCGAACCAGCTCGAGCAGGTCGGGTCCGTATTGTTCGAGCTTGCGGGCGCCGATTCCCGGAATCGCGATCAGGGCCGCGTCGTCGGCGGGCAGCGTCTCGGCGATCGCGACCAGGGTGTTGTCGGTGAACACGATGTACGGGGGCACCTGTTGCTCCTTGGCGACGTCGAGCCGCCAGGCCTTCAGTCGCAGCAGCAACTCCTCGTCCACGTCGCCGGCGCAGGTTTCGCAACGCCGCAACATGACGGCCGCCGGCGTGGTCAGGTCGTTGTTGCAGACCCGGCAGCGCGCGGTGCCGCGGTTGCGACGGGGCTTGCTCGGCGACGGCTCGGCAGGCTTCAACGGGGCGATGCCGTTGAGGAAACGCGATGGTTTGCGGCTCTGCCGCCCGCCCGGTGCCCGCGCCAGCGCCCAGCTGAGCGTCAAATGAACTCGGGCTCTGGTGATTCCGACATAGAGCAGGCGACGCTCTTCCTCCACCGGCTCGCTGTCGGGACCATGTGCCAGCGCATGCGAGATGGGCAGCGTGCCGTCGACCAAGCCGACCAGAAACACCGCGTCCCACTCGAGTCCCTTGGCGGCGTGCAGTGACGCCAGCGTGACACCCTGCACCACCGGGGGGTGCCGCGCGTCCGCCCGCGTCCGCAGCTCGGCCAGCAACCCCGGAAGCTGCAGCTGCGGACGCTGCGCCAGCTCGTCGTCGACCAGCTCGGCCAGCGCGCTCAGGGCCTCCCAGCGCTCGCGGGCGCGGGTGCCGGCGGGCGGCTCGGCGGTGAGCCCCAGGGGTTGCAGGATGCCGCGCACCACGTCCGGCAGCGCGCCGTCAACACCGCGCTCGACGGCCCGTTCCGCGGCGCGCTGCAAGGCCAGCAGCGCCTGCTTGATCTCCTGGCGGTTGAAAAAGCCCTCCCCGCCGCGGACCTGATAGGCGATGCCGGCCTCGGTCAGGGCTTCTTCGTAGACCTCGGACTGCGCGTTGACCCGGTAGAGGATGGCGATCTCCGATGGTGGCGTGCCGGATTCGGTCAGCCGTGCGATCGACGCCGCCACCGCGGCGGCCTCGGCGGCCTCGTCGGGATGTTGATGAAACGACGGCGCCGGACCCGGCGCGCGCTGACCGGACAGTTGCAGCTTGCTGCCCGCGACGCGACCGCGGGCGGTGGCGATCACCCGGTTGGCCAGCGATACCACCTGCGGAGTGGACCGGTAATCGCGCTCGAGGCGCACCACCGTGGCGTCCGGGAACCGCCGCGAGAAGTCGAGCAGGAAGCGGGGCGTGGCCCCGGTGAACGAGTAGATGGTCTGGTTCGCGTCGCCGACGACGGTCAGGTCGTCGCGATCACCCAACCAGGCCGACAGCACCCGCTGCTGTAGCGGGGTGACGTCCTGGTATTCGTCGACGACGAAACAGCGGTAACGGTCCCGGAATTCCTCGGCCACCGCGGCGTCGTTTTCGATGGCGGCCGCGGTATGCAGCAGCAGGTCATCGAAATCGAGCAGGGTCAGGTTGTCGTCGCGAACTTTCAGGGCCTCGTAGGTGGCGTATACGGCCGCGATCTGCTCGGCGTCCAGCGGCGTGTCGCGGGCGGCGCCGGCCACGGCGGTGGGGTACTGCTCGGGGCCGATCAGCGACGCTTTGGCCCACTCGATCTCACCGGCCAGGTCCCGCACGTCATCGGTGCTGGCGTTCAGTCGGCAACGGCTAGCGGCCCGGGCGACCATGGCGAACTTGGTGTCCAGCAGCGCCCAGCGGGTATCCCCGATGACCCGCGGCCAGAAATACCGCAGCTGCCGGTGCGCCGCGGCGTGAAAGGTCAGCGCCTGCACGGCGCCGACGCGGGAGCCGGTACGCGTGGCGGCGTCGAGGGCTCGTAGCCGGGCGCGCATCTCGCCCGCCGCGCGCTGGGTGAATGTCACGGCCAGCACCTGCCCGGCGGCGACACGACCATTCCCGACGAGCTGGGCGATCCGGTGCGTGATGGTGCGGGTCTTGCCGGTTCCGGCGCCCGCGAGCACACAGACCGGTCCGCGCGGGGCCAGCACGGCGGCGCGCTGCTCGTCGTCCAGCTCTGCGGTCAATGGGTCCGCGACCATCGGCATGGCGTCCATCTTGACAGCGGCGGCCGACAAACCGGGCGTGTCGCCACGCCGTTTCTCCCGGGCCGGTACGGAATGCTTCGTCGCAGGGTTAGGTTTACCAGTCATGACCAACGCCGCGCTGACCCTCTACACCACGTCCTGGTGTGGCTATTGCCTACGGCTCAAGACGGCGCTGCGGGCCAAGGGCATCTGCTACGACGAGGTTGACATCGAACGTGACGCCGCGGCAGCCGAATTCGTCGGCTCGGTCAACGGCGGCAACCGGACGGTTCCGACAGTGCGATTCGTCGACGGGTCGACGCTGACCAACCCGAGCGCAGCGCAGGTGCAAGCGAAGCTGGCCGAGGTTGGCGGCTAGGGTTTAAGGCGCCCGTAGGATATTGACCATGGCGTCGACACGGCGGGTGGGTGCGCCCACTCGCCGCAACGCTGTCGAGCCTCGAGCCGGCCGGGTCGGGCGGCGGGCAGTGAGGGACGCCGCCATGGCCGGCGCGAGCCGGGTGGCCGTCATCGTGTGGTGCACGGCGGCCGTGATCTCGGCGTGCTCGCAGCACAGCACCGCGGTCAGGTACACCGCGCCCGTGTCGGGCGCCGACGCGTTGATCGTCAGCGTCGAAGACGTGCGTCGCATCGCCGACTATGCCGAGCTCACCCCGCACGCACACGCGGACTTGCGGCACCCGCCGCAGGGCGACTTGAACGCTCCGGGGCCCTGTCGGGCCGCCGGAACCAGCGACCTCACCTTCGCCGAAGGCTGGTCGGAGTTTCGCAGCGCGGGCTACAGCGGGGTAACCGACGATATCGATCCGGGCGGGATGGTCATGGTGGACTCGGTCAGCCAGGCCGTTGCGGTCTACCCGGACGCGCGGGCGGCGCGCAACGCACTCGATCAACTGGAGTCGTCGCTAACAGCGTGCATGGCGTTGCACGATCCCAACTACGACTTCACCCTCGACAAGACGGACGCCGCCACCCTCAGGATCACCGACCAGGGTTGGAGCCACCTGTATCGCGTGAAAAATGCGGTGTTGATGTCCGTTGGCGTGGTGGGCATTGAGCCGGCCGAGCGGATCGCGGGCACCGTGCTGCAGACCATCACCGATCGAATCAGCTGACCGTTTTGGCCTCAGCCGCGCGCCGCCCAGGATTCGATGATCACCCGGGCGATCGAGATCGAGCCCGGCAGCAGCAGATTCGCCGCTGACGCGCTGGTCCAGTCGCCGGCATCCAGCGCCGCCCGCACCTCGTCGCGGGTGAACCAGGCCGCCTCGGCGATCTCGCCGTCGTTCAACGAGAAGTCGTCCGCCGGGTCGCCCAGCGCATGAAACCCGACCATGAGCGAGCGCGGGAACGGCCACGGTTGGCTGCCCAGGTAACGCACATCGCGGACGGTCAGGCCGATTTCCTCGCGGATCTCGCGCACGACGCAGGCCTCGAAGGACTCGCCGGCCTCGACGAACCCGGCCAGCAACGAGAACATCCGCTGCGGCCACGCCGCCTGGCGGGCCAGCACCGCGCGATCACCGCCGTCGTGCACCAGGCAGATGACCGCCGGGTCGATGCGCGGGAACTCCTCGTGGCCGGTGATCGGGTTGACCCGTGACCAGCCGCCCCTGGCAGGTTTGGTCAACGTGCCGTCGACCGCGCTGAATCGGCAGCTGTCATGCCAATTCAGCAACGCCATCGCCGATGACAACAGTTGGCTGCCGGTGTCATCGATGATCCGGCCGAGTCGACGGAGATCCGCCACTTCGGCCTGCGCATTGAGATCGTCGGGTGGTTCCAGCGACGCCCGGATCGCCCAGACGTGCCGGCCACCCGCCATCCGGCCCAGAAACACCGCCTCCGGCGGCGGCGTGTCGGCCAGCGCGGCGGCCGCGCCGAGCACCAGTCGGCCATCGGCGACCAGCACCTGATTGCGGGCATCCACCCGCAGCAGCGCCGCGTCCGCCCATCCCGCGGCGGCGGCCGCGACGTCGGTCCGCAACCGTTCGGCCCGATCGGCGCCCACGTGCGACAACGACGGAACGGTGCGCAGCTGGAAATCCACGCCAAGCCCTACCGCACGGGTCCCACCTGGCGGATGTAGAGCAGCCGGTCGTTGGCCTCCACGGCGTCCACCTCAGGCGCGCCGATGCGCAACAGTTGGCCGTCTCGCACCACACCGACCACGATGTCGCGCAGGTGCCGCGGCGATCCACCGACCTCGCTGGGCTCCACTTCACGCTCGGCGATGGCCAGCCCGGCATCCGGGGTCAGCAGATCCTCGATCATCTCCACGACGCTGGGGGTGGTGGTGGCCAGGCCGAGCAGCCGCCCGGCGGTCTCCGACGAGACGACCACCGAGTCCGCTCCCGATTGCCGCAGCAGGTGCTGGTTCTCCACCTCGCGGATGGACGCCACGATCTTGGCCTTGGGCGAAATTTCGCGCGCCGTCAAGGTCACCAACACCGCGGTGTCGTCACGGCTGGTGGCGACGATGATGGCGGCCGCGTGTTGCGCCCCGGCCAACCGCAGCACATCGGATTTGGTGGCGTCGCCGTGCACGGTGACCAGGCCGGCGGCCGCGGCGCGGTCCAGGGCCGCGCGATCGGTGTCGACCACGACGATCTCGCCGGGAACCACCTCGTCGCCGAGCATCGCGGCGACCGCCGTTTTTCCCTTGGTGCCGTAGCCGATGACCACGGTGTGGTTACGCACTTTGCTCCTCCAACGCTGGATCTTCAGTGCCTGGCGAGACGTCTCGGTGACGACCTCGAGGGTGGTTCCCACCAACAAGATCAAAAACGCGATCCGCAGTGGCGTGATGACCAAGATGTTGACCGCACGCGCGGCCTCGGAGATGGGTGTGACGTCGCCGTAACCGGTCGTCGACAGGGTGACCGCCGCGTAGTACAGGCAATCCAGAAAGGTCAGCCGATCGCCCTGCGCGTCACGATAGCCGCCGCGATCGAAGTAGACGGTCAAGGCGGCCAGGAGCAAGGCCACCACCGCGATCACCACGCGACGCGCAATGAGCCGAACCGGCCCGGCCCGCCCCTGCGGAATACGCAGCACGCCGACCAGCGCGTAACTGGGCTGGACGGTCAACCGTTCGTCGAGACGCCGCAGCCGCCGCCAGCTACCCTTCGCCACGGAAATCCGATGTCGGCCCGACCCCTGCGCACCACATCCGCACGAGTCAAATGTAACCACGCTCAGACCTCGACCGGTCGGCCGGAGTCGGCCAGCAGTGCGGCCAGCTCGCTCGGGCCGGCCAGCGTGTCGGGGACGACGGTGATCCCGCTGCGGACGTAGTAGAAGGCGGTACGCACCGCGGCTTCCGGGCATCCGCGCAACGCGGCCCAGGCCAACCGATAGACGGCAAGCTGAACAGCGGCCTGTCGCATCTCCTCCGACCGATGCGGCCGCGCACCGGTCTTCCAGTCCACCACGGTGGCGCCGCCGTCGGCGTCGGCGAATACCGCGTCGATGCGGCCGCGCACCACGGTGTCGCCGATCGGCATTTCGAAGGGCACCTCGATGGCGATCGGGGTGCGGGCCGCCCATGGGGACCGGGTGAACGCCTCCTGCAACCTGGCCAACTCCTCGGTGTCACCCAGGTCGGAGTCCGCCGCACCCGGAAGGTCGCCCACATCGAACAACAACTCGGCACCGTAGAACCGCTGAACCCAGCAGTGAAATGCGTTGCCCAGCAACGCATGCGGGTCCGGACGCGTGGGTAGGCGATACATCAGCCGATGCGCCGCGCCGGCGGGGTCGCGGGCCAGCTCCACCAGACCGCTGACCGATAACTGGCTTGGCAACCGACGCGCGGGTGCTTGCCTCGCGCGCGCGCGCTCGGCCAACAGCGCGTCGACGTCGGCGGCCGCGGGAGCACCACCCGCTGGCGGGGGACCGAGGACATCGGCGGCCCACTGGTCGTTCTCGGGCAACTCCGTCGACATCGCCTCGGCCACCAGCGCCGCCCCCCGTTCGACGGCGCCGCGGCACGCGGCCAACGGGTCAGCGGGCCAAAGCTCCTCAATAACCGTGTCGCGCAACGGGTTTCGCTCACCTTCCGCCGGCGGCGGCGCCCAGTGTTCCACCACCCCGCAGGGATCGCCGGCCCGAGCGGAACGGTCGATGACATCCTTGAGCTCGCACAGGAAATCCGACGGCCCGCGCGGCTTGATCCTGTTGGCATCCCAGTGATGACCAGACAGCAGCAGGGTGTCCTCGGCGCGGGTGACCGCGACATACAACAGTCGGCGCTCCTCGTCGACGCGGCGCTGATCGAGCTGGCGACGATGTTCGGCGATCTTGTCCGACAACTGCTTTCGATCGCCGACGGCCGAGGTGTCCAGTACCGGGACACCGAAGGTGCCCACCGCGGCGCGGTCGCCGCGCAGCAGCGGCGGCAGTTCGGCGGGGTCGGTGAGCCAGCAGCTCTTCGACACGCTCGAAGGGAACGTCCCCCCCGACAGGTGTGCCACCGCCACCACCTGCCACTCCAACCCCTTGGCCGCGTGCACGGTCAGCACCTGGACGCGGTCGCGCGCCACCACCGGCTGGGCCGGCGGCAACCCGTTTTCCACCACCGCGGCCGCGTCCAAGTAGGCCAGCAGACCGGCGACCGAGGCCTCGCCGGACGTGGTGCTCGCCCGCTCGGCGTAACCGGCGACGACGTCGGCAAACGCGTCGAGATGCTCGGCGCCGGCCCCCGCCCCCGACGCCGCCACCGCGGCGCGGACCTCGCAGTCGAGGCCCAGCACGCGGCGCACCTCGGCGACCAGGTCTGGCAGTGCGCGACCGAGGTGGCCACGCAAGACGCTCAGTTCGCCGGCCAGCGCGCCGATCCGTTGGTATCCCACCACCGAGTACCGGTCGGCCGGGCCCGGGTCGCAGATGGCTTCCGCCAGACACGGGCTGTCGGCGTCTGCGCCGGCCGCCGTGGCGACCGACTCGGGGGTGGGCGACGCGGTGGGCGGTGCTCCCGCCACCAACTCCAGGGCGCGCCGCCACAGCGCGGCCAGGTCCTTGCCGCCGAGCCGCCACCGCGGACCGGTCAGCACCCGCATCGTGGCCGCGCCGGCCGTCGGGTCGGCGACCAGCCGCAGCATGGCCACCAGGTCGGCCACCTCGGGGATGGACAGCAGCCCGGCCAATCCGATGACTTCGACCGGGATGCCGCGAGCGCGAAGGGCTTCGGCGAAGGGTGCGGCGTCGGAGTTGCGGCGCACCAGCACCGCGGCGGTGGGTGGGCTGACGCCGTCGGCCCGGGCGCGGCGGTAGCGCTCCTGCAGGTGATCGGCGATCCACCCCCGTTCGGCGTGCACATCGGCCAGCAGCGCGCACCGGACGGTCCCGGGCGGGGCGTCCGGGCGCGGCCGCAGCGCGCGCACCACGACCGAGCGCCGGCGCGCCTCCGCCGAGATGGCGTTGGCCACGCGCAGCGCTCGCGGCGGGTTGCGCCAGCTGGTCCGCAGCTCGAGCACCTGCGCGGGGGTCCCGTCGGAGCGCGGAAAGTCGGTGGTGAACCGCGGCAGGTTGGTCGCCGAGGCGCCCCGCCAGCCGTAGATCGACTGGATCGGGTCGCCGACGGCCGTCAGCGCCAGCCGGTCGTCGACGCCGCCGCCGAACAGCGCCGACAACGCCACCCGTTGGGCGTGTCCGGTGTCCTGGTATTCGTCGAGCAGCACCACCCGGTAGCGGCTCCGCAGGTCCTGACCGACATGCGGGAAGGTTGCCGCCAACCGTGCGGCCGACGCCATCTGCAAGCCGAAGTCCATCACCTTCCCGGCGCGCATGCGTTCCCGCAACGCGTCCAGCAACGGCACCAGCTGGGCGCGCTCGGTCTGGGTGGCCAGCATCCGCAGCAGCCACTGGCTGGGGCCCCGGTCACGCTGGTAGCGGCCCGCCGGCAGGGTGTGCACCAGCCTTTCCAACTCGAGGTGGGTGTCGCGGAGTTGGCCGGTGTCCACCAGGTGCTCGGCGAGCTGACCCCACAACCGCAGCACCATCGAGGTGACCGCCGCCGGGGTCTTGTCGGTGCGCAGCTCGCCGCCGTATCCGGTGACCACATCGAACGCCAGCTGCCACAGCTCGGTCTCGCCGAGCAACCGGGTGTCCGGTTCCACGGCGAGCAGCGGGCCGTACTCACGCAGCAACGAGCCGGCGAAGGCATGATAGGTGCTGACCACCGGGGAGCCCGCGGCGTCGCGGCCGGCAAGGCCGTGGGGGTACCGCCCGCCTGCGGGGGAGCCGATGCCGGCCAGTCGGGCCAGCCGGGACCCAACGCGCCGCAGCAGCTGGCCGGCGGCCTTGCGGGTGAACGTCAAACCCAGCACCTGGCCGGGTTCGGCGTAGCCGTTGGCGATCAGCCACACCACCCGCGCGGCCATCGTCTCCGTTTTGCCGGCTCCGGCTCCCGCGATGACCACCAGCGGGCCCGGAGGCGCGCCAATGACCGCGGCCTGCTCCTCGGTGGGCGGGAAAAGTCCTAGCGCACACGCCAATTCGGCGGGACTGTACCGGGCGGTCATCGCGTTGACCCATGGGCCGGGCAGAACGGCCGCACCGGGCAGTGCGCACAGCCCTCGTTGCGGCGGGCGACGAACCGCGGCCCGGCCGTCGCGGCGGCCGCGTGTCGCACCAGATCGCGCCATTGGTCGCGGGCGGCCGGTGTGAGGGGATCCTGCTCGCGTTCGGTGACCCCGCCGGACCCGGCCTTGCCGAGGTAGACCAGCCGGGCACCGCCCGGCTCCATCCCGGCGGCCCCGGCCGGCGCCAAACCCTCGGCCACCGCCAGCTGGTACAGGGCCAGCTGCACGTGTTGTTGGGCATCGTCCTTGCTGACCGGTGTCTTGCCGGTCTTGATATCGACGATCACCAGCCGGCCGGCTCCGTCCCGTTCCAGCCGGTCGATTCGGCCGCGCAGCCTGACTTGGCCGCCGTCTTCGCGGGCCGTCCCGAGGATTCCGTCGACGTCGACCTCCACACCGACCTCGGTCAGCTGGCCGCGGGTCCGCGCGCGCCACTCGACAAACGCCTGGATCATGGCGCGATACCGGGCAAGCTCGTTGGCCGAGTACCACCGCGCGTCAAAGGGCAGGTGCCGCCACACCCGGTCCAGCTCGGCCAGCAGCTCGTACTCGGTCGTGGCCGGTCCGGCGATCAGCGCATGCAGCAGCGACCCCACGGCGGACGACAGCTCGCGCGCGTTGCTCCCGCCGTGCCGTTCGGCCAGCCAGCGCAGCGGGCAGTCGGTCAGTGTCCGCAGGGTCGAGGGTGTCAATGTGACCGGATCGCCGCGCCCGCGCAGCGGTTCGTCGGTGCTGACCGGCAGCAGACCGTGCCAACCGGCCGGATCGGCCCCCGGCACACCGGCCTTGGCCAACCGGGCCAATTGGATTGCCGCGCAACGACGAGCCGCGTCGTCGACGGCGCCCTCGGGCGCGCACACCACCCCGCGCAACTGTCCCACCACCGCCGCGGCTGACAACACCCGAGGCGCCGAGACCGGCTGCGCCCCAACACCGTCCACCCCGGCCACCCCGGCGAGCTCGACGAAGAACGGCGACGGCAAGAGCACCTGTCCCCCGGCCCCGTCGGTGTCGCTGTCGATGGCCGTGACCAGCAGCCGCCGACGGGCCCGGCCCAGGGCTGCCACCAGCAGCCGGCGCTCCTCGGCCAGCAGCGGCGCACGCGCCGAGGCATCCTTGGTGATGCCGTCGAGCTCGTCGAGCAACCGCTGCGTGCCCAGCACGCCGCCGCGCGGAATCGTGTTGGGCCACAATCCGTCCTGCAACCCGGCGATGACCACGAAATCCCATTCGTGTCCCAGCGCGGCGTGTGCGCTGAGCACCTGAACCTGCTCCGTCGGCGCCACCGGCTCGGCGCGGACGGCCGGCAGCCGCAACGCCGCGACGTGCTCGACGAGTCCGCGCAGCGACGCACCGGGGGTGCGCGCCACGTACTGGTCGGTGATGTCGAACAACGCGGTGACCGCCGCAAGATCCCGCTCGGCCGCCGCGCCGGCCGAGCCGCCGCGCTCAATGGCCTGCAGACAGCGACGTTGCAGACCCGACCGCTGCCACGCCGCCCACAGGGTGTAGCGCGGATCTCCCCCGCAAGCCGGCGGTGCCCCCGGTCCCTGGCGATGGCAGCGAGCGGCCGCGGCCAGCACGGCACGCACCCGCCGCAGCGGGCGATCGTCCGTCCCCGACAGCGGTGCGTCCCCGGACAGGGCCGCCACCAGCAGATCGCCGAGACTCCCCGGGGCACGGTCGGGCCGGGCGCGCCGCAGGGTCCGGTGCAGCCGCCGCAGCGTGACCGGGTCCACCCGTCCGATGGGCCCGGTCACCAGCGCCAGCGCCTGCTCGCCGCGCAACCCGTCGGCGGTCGCCGCCAACACCGTCAACAACGCGCATGCCGCGGGCTCCTCCGCCAACGACCCACCTGCTGGGGGTATCGCCACCGGCACCCCGGCGGCGGCCAAGGCGCGCGGCAGCCGCGCGGCAGCCCGCGGCACCGACCTGACCAGCACCGCCATCTGCGACCAGGGCACCCCGTCGATGAGATGGGCGCGCCGCAGCGCGTCGGCGATGAGCGCGGCCTCGGCATGCGCCGAGGCGGCCAGGCGCACCGCAACGGACCCCTCCTCGGTCCCGGTGGCCTCGATCCGCTTCCCCACGCTGCCGCCGGGCAACCGGCGCGCGATGCCGTTCACGGCGCGGGCCACCGCCGGTGCACACCGGTGGGACACCGTCAACCGCAGCGTCGGGCCGCTTCCGGGGTGGTCGGCCAGCAGCGCGGCGGGCTCGCCGCCCCGGAAGCCAAACACCGCCTGGTTGGGATCGCCGGCGACCAGGGCCAGCTCGGCACCCCCGGCCAGCACCCGGACCAGCCGAGCCGCCTGCGGGTCGAGTTGCTGGGCGTCGTCGATCAGCAGCACCCGGATCCGGGCCCGTTCGGCGGCCAGCAACTCCGGATCGGCGGCGAAGGCCTGCACCGCCGCGCCCACCAGTTCGGCGGCACCCAGCGCCGGCGCGGTCGCTTGCGGTGCGGCCGTCCCCACCGCCGCGCGGAGCAACATCACCTGCTCGTACTGGCGGGCGAATTGGCCGGCGGCGACCCATTCCGGGCGCCCGCATCGACGGCCCAGCCGCTGCAGCTGCAGCGGGTCCACGCCGCGTTCGGAGCAGCGCGCCAACAGGTTTCGCAGCTCGTTGGCGAACCCGGCGGTACCCAGCGCCGGACGCAGATGCGCCGGCCAGGCGGTGGCCGCGACCGGTCCGTCGTCAAGGTCACCGGCCAGCAGTTCCCGGATGATGGCGTCTTGTTCGGCGCTGGTGAGCAGCCGCGGGGGCGCGTCACCGGCGCGTTCGGCGGCCCTGCGCACGACCGTGTAGGCGTAGCTGTGCACGCTGCGTACCAATGGCTCGCCAACCGCGGCCGGACGGCGGCCAGCGGTGTGAGATCGCAGCAACGCCGTCGTCAACGCGCTGCGCGCGGCGACACCGATACGGCCAGAACCGGTGAGCAGCAGAACCGATCCCGGATCAGCACCGGCGGTGATGTGCGCGACCGCAGCCTCGACCAGCAGGCTGCTCTTGCCGGTCCCGGGACCGCCGACGATGCGCACCAGGCCGCGGGCCCCCGGCCCCAGCACGGCCCGCGTCTCGGCACTCCAGCTTGACATGGCCGCATGCAATCACGATGGTCTGACAACCGGCGCCACGCGGCCCGCCGACGCGCCGGGCATGGGTCGATCCGCAGCGATGACCTCACCGGTGCCACCGGACCGGCCCCGCCCACAGGGGGGCGCCGACGTCCGCCGGGTGTTTGCGTGTCACGGTAATTCGCGTTGGCGGGTTGTTTTTCCGGTGCCGCACGGCGGCGCGGTCATAGGCTCTGCGGCGCTGTGCATCACGCAACAGTTGATAGGCCGCGATGATGTGGCGCAGCCGTTGATCGGCACCCGAGTCGCGTTCACCGGACCGCAAATCCGGATGGTAATTACGCAGCTGGCGACGGTAAGCGTGGGCGATTTCGGCCTGGGTCGCCGATGGCGACACGCCCAGCGCCGCGTACGGATCGATCATCGCATCACACCGCCCCTTTCCTTGGCGATGTACTCGACGGCATCACCTCCTCGTCGACGTGGGGCCAGCGGTGGTGCGCGGCCGGCGCTACGCGGTGATCTGCGTGCGCTCCCCGTCGCGGCTGATCTCGATCCGGCGTGGCTTGGCTTTCTCGGCGATCGGGATGGTGAGGCGCAACACGCCGTCTTGGTAGCTCGCTGCGATCTTGTCGGTATCCAGATTCTCGCCGAGGAACAGCTGCCGACTGAAGACCCCGCGCGGGCGCTCGGCCGATACCATTTCGCGCCCCTGGTCAAGCTCTGGCCGTTCGGCGCGCACAGTCAGCACATTGCGCTCAACGTCGAGATCGAGCGAATCAGCCTGCACGCCGGGCAGGTCAAATTCCACGATGAACTGGTCGTTCTCTCGCCACGCATCCATCGGCATGACCGCCGGGCGTGCCGGGGTGCCGAGTACTTGCTGCGTCAAACGGTCGAGCTCGCGAAACGGATCTGAACGCATCAACATCATGTTTCGCCTCCTGATTAGACCGATTATCTATGTTGACAGAAATAGATTTTATAATAGTTGGCATGCTTTCGCAAGGTCCTTGACCGGGTTGCGGTGCGGACCGACGCGGCTCGCGCGCGTTGCTGACGGCACGCCAACCGGCGGCGGCGCCCGGCGCATCGCTGAACCTCGTCGCGCAACACGCTAACCTGGCCGCTGGATACTCGAGTTTGGCTGGCTACGCGGGGGTATCGATCATGGCGAGCATTGACAACTACGGTCCACACGACGAGTTGCCCGAAGCGGATGTTGCCGAACAGCGCCGCACCGTCGATTTCGACGACGAAGCCGGGTTGGACACCGCCTACCTGGGCGATCATCTCCGCGACCGGGATGCCAACGAAGCCGACGTCATCGATCAGGCGACCGTCGTCCCGCTCTCCGACGACGACCGAGACATCGACCGCTGACATCGCGCCGCCGACCGGCCGCCCCCCCGACGACCGGCCCAGACCCGAGCTGACACCATCGACGCGTGACCGCCGACCTTCATGTGCACCGCTTTGGCCCACCCGGCCCGCTGCGAGTGCTGGCCATCCACGGACTGACCGGCCATGGCCGGCGCTGGCAACACTTGGCTCGCTACCTGCCCGAGTTCACCATCGCCGCGCCCGATCTGCTCGGCCACGGTCGATCGTCGTGGGCTGCCCCGTGGACCATCGACGCCAACGTCGCGGCGCTGACCGAACTGCTCGAGGACGAAGCCGACCAACCGGTGGTGGTGGTCGGACACTCCTTCGGCGGTGCGTTGGCCTTGCACCTGGCCGCGGCTCGCCCCGACCGGGTGGCCGCGTTGCTGCTGCTGGATCCGGCGGTCGGGCTGGACGGCCGGCGGATGGGCGAGACCGCCGAGGCGATGTTCTCCTCCCCCGACTATCCGGACCGCGCGCAAGCCCGCCAGGAGAAGGCGGCGGGCTCGTGGGCGGATGTGGATCCCGCGGTGCTCGACGCCGACCTCGACGAGCACCTGATCAGGCTGGCGAACGGGCGCTACGGCTGGCGCATCAGCATGCCGGCGATGATGTCCTATTGGAGCGAGTTGGCCCGCGACATCGTGCTGCCGCCACCGGGTACGCCAACGACCCTCGTGCGAGCACTGTGGACCTCGCCGCCCTACGTCAGCGACGACCTCGTCGCGGGGCTTCAACATCGATTGGGCGCCTACTTTTCCTTGCTGGACTTCGAGTGCGATCACATGGTGGCCCACGCCAAGCCCGTCGAGATCGCCGCGCTGATCCGCGATCACCTCAAGGCGGACTCACCATGGCACCGGTGACCGACGAGCAAGTCGAGCGGGTGCGCTCACTGGTTGCTTCCATACCACCGGGCGAGGTCTCGACCTATGGCGACATCGCTGCTGTCGCAGGCCTTTCCAATCCACGCATCGTCGGCTGGATCATGAGCACAGACTCCTCAGATCTGCCCTGGCACCGGGTGATCACCGCCTCCGGGCGACCGGCCCGGCAGCTGACCACCCGGCAGTCGGAGCTGCTGCGCGCGGAAGGCGTGCTGGCCGTCGACGGCCGGATCCCCCTGCACCAGGTCCGCCACGAGTTTCCGTCCGGCTGAACCACATTGGGTGCGGCTTACAGCACCAGCCGCACCAGCGCCGCGGTGCGGGCCAGACCCGGGAAGGCCTCCGCGGTGGACCCCGGGTGTAACGCGTGCACAGCCAAGCGGAACATCAAGGCGCGCAACAACATCTGCGGCCACTCCGGCAACGCGCTCCACCGCTCGATGAGTCCATCGTCGGCCCCGCCCCAGGACAACGCGTCGACGACCACCACACCGGCCGCCCAGGACGCGGGCCGCCAGTACGGGGTGATGTCGGTGATCCCGGGCGCGGCCGCGCCCACGAAAAGCACTGTCCCGTAAAGATCCCCGTGCACCAGCTGGTTCGGGCTCCTGGTCGGCCTACGCAGCGAGCCGAGCTGATGGATCAGATCGATGGAATGCTCGGCGTCCGGGGTCGCAGGCGCCGACCACACCCCGGGCGGAATCGACTGCAGCGGCCGCTCCTCCCAGGCGGCACGATCGGCGGCGATGAATATATCGACGTCCGCCCAGGGCGCGGTGGGACCCTGGGTAAGGAATCGAGGGCGCTCCAACTTGCCGGTCGCCTCGTGCAGTCGCACCGCGGCCGACACCACTTCGTCGTGCCTGGGCTCTGGCGTGCCGGCGACGAAAGTGTCTACCCGCCAGCCGGAAACCACGTACCGGCCATCGGTGGAGCGCACCGGCCGAGCCAGGCGTACACCGTCGACAAACAACGATTCCCGCACCCGGGCCGACCAGGCGGCACGGGCATGATCGGCCACCATCGACACCACGACTTCGCCACATCGCCAGCCGCCTTCCCAGCCGGCCCCCAACGGCACGGGCCGCGCACCGGTCAAACCGAACGCCGCCAACACATGCTCGGGCGGTGGCTCGACACTCACACGGGTCAGCCTAGTGGTGACCACCAGCGCCGCGAAGCGGGGCGCGGCGGGTCGCTGCCCACCAGAACCCGTAGAGCCCACCGGGTATCCGGCCGGTCTCGACCCAGCGACCCTTGGTCGCTAGTACATCACCATGTCGGGCTGCATCTGCTTGGCCCAGGCCACAATCCCGCCCTGCAGGTGCAACGCATCGGCGAAACCGGCCTTCTTCACGATCGCCAACGCCTCGGCCGAGCGCACACCCGTCTTGCAGTACAGCACCGCGGGTCGGTCGTGGGGCAGCCTGGCCAGACCCTCGCCCGAGTTGATCGACGATTGCGGGATCAGCTGGGCGCCATCGATATGCACGATGTCCCATTCCACCGGCTCGCGAACGTCGATCAGGGCCAGCTTCGTGCCGGAGTCCATCAGCTCGCCCAGCTCTCGCGGGGTAATCGTCGAGTCGCTGACCGCTTGCGCGACATCGTCGGACGCCGCACCGCAGAAGTCCTCGTAGTCGATCAGCTCGGTGATCTTGGGCGTCAACGGGTCCTTGCGGATCCTGATCGTTCGGTAGCTCATCTCCAGGGCGTCATACACCAGCAACCGGCCAAGCAGGGGCTCGCCGATCCCGGTGATCAGCTTGATCGCCTCGGTGCCCATCACCGACGCGATCGACGCGCAAACGATGCCCAACACTCCGCCTTCGGCGCAGGATGGCACCATCCCCGGTGGCGGTGGCTCCGGGTACAGGTCACGATAGTTAAGACCCAAACCGTTGGGGGCGTCCTCCCAGAACACCGACACCTGGCCCTCGAAGCGGTAGATCGAGCCCCACACATAGGGCTTTCCGGCCAGCACCGCGGCATCGTTGACCAGATACCGGGTGGCGAAGTTGTCGGCGCCGTCCAGGATCAGGTCGTACTGCTTGAACAGGTTGATGGCATTGCCGGGCTGCAGCCGGACCTCGTGCAATCGCACCTCGATTAAAGGGTTGATCGCGACGATCGAGTCGCGCGCCGACTGGGTTTTGGAACGCCCCACGTCGGCCACGCCATGGATGATCTGACGCTGCAGGTTGGACTCGTCGACCACGTCGAAATCGACGATGCCGATGGTGCCGACGCCGGCGGCGGCCAGGTACAGCAAGGCCGGCGCTCCGAGCCCGCCGGCGCCGATGACCAGCACCCGCGCATTCTTAAGCCGCTTCTGCCCGTCGACACCCAGCTCGGGAATGATGAGATGGCGGCTGTAGCGGGCGACCTCTTCGCGGCTCAACTCAGACGCGGGCTCGACCAGCGGCGGCAACGAACTCGACACCGAATATCTCCTCGGTAACCTTCGCGATTCAACTTCTGATGCGCGTCGTGCATATCCATCACAGCAGCTCTGCCTTACAACGGCAAACAACCCCCGACACTTCCCGGAGCAACCGTCAACAGGCCCCGCTCCTCCTCACGCCGCTGCGCGGCGCGCATCGTCGCCGGGGCTAGACCCAATTGCCCCGCTCCTCCTCACGCCGCTGCGCGGCGCGCATCGTCGCCGGGGCTAGACCCAATTCCCTGCCGCGCGCGCGCGCGCATCGTCGCCGGGGCTAGGCGATCGGGTAGGGCCAGGGGTTGAATCGACAGATCTTGCCGTCGGCCCTGACCCATTCGGGGTCGAACTTGGCCCCGTCGTCGTTGGACGTGGAAAACGTCTGCTGCATCATCACCGGGGCCAGCCCGCCCTGCTTGTCGCAGGGCTCGTGACGCACGTATCCGATGGCATGGCCGACCTCGTGGTTGACGACGTACTGCCGGTAAGAACCGACATCACCTTCGAACGGAACCGCCCCGCGCACCCAACGGGCCTCGTTGATGAAGACCCGTGACTGCCGATCCGCCCCGAACGACGGGTTGTAGCAGGACGTCTCCAACCGGAATTCGTAGCCACACCCCTCGCGCACCGTCATCGGCGACACCAGCGAAATGCGGAAGTCGGGTTTTCCGTTGTCGATCCGGACAAATGCGAATTGCGGGTTGTGTGTCCAGCCCTTGGGATTGGCCAGTGTCTGGTCGACCATCTGCGCGAACGCGTTGTCACCGCCATACATCGTCGTGTCCAGGCCGTTCTCGATCTCGACGGTGTACTTGAACACCTTGGCGCTGCCTTGACCGACCTGTGGCATCGTGCCCGGAACCACGCGCCAGGTCTTGTCGCCCGCCTCGGTGAATGGGCCGCCCTCCGGCAAGGTTCCGGTCGGCAGATCGGCGTCGAACGCTACCAGGCCGCGAGGGGGGGTATCGATGATCGCCGTGCCCACCACGCCGATGGCCGGCGGGTCATGGATGGTCTGGGCCGACGCCCGCTTCGGCGCACCCGTCCCGGTCACCGTCTGGTGCACCACCAACACGGTGATCGCGATCAGCGCGGGCAGCGCATATGCGCGCCAACCGTAGGTCGACACGAACCGACCCAGCCAAGATTGTTTGCGCCATCGCCGCGGCCGGTCGCGGTCCGCCCGGGCCCGTCCTGCGGCCTGTCCGAGCGGGTCGCGCTGGGCGCGCAGCGGTTCACGCCACTCGTCGCGCAGCACAGGCACTCGGCCAGCGCTGCGCACCGGCCGCGGGGAAGTCATTTCCCCAGGATGGCACAACCGGCCTTGGCTGGGACCCCTGGCGCGCCCGAATACCCTCCGACCGCCACCGGTTGGGCGCCGACGGCGCCGGTTCGGGTCGGTATGAGGCCGCAGGTAGTAATGTCGGTGCGACAAACCATGCGGCCACCGGGATGGCAAGTGACCGCGAACCAGTGCGATCAGACGAGGACCGATGAGCGATCTCGCCAAGGCGGCGCACCGACGGGCCTTCCGAGCGGGCGACCGCGATCGGCCGATCGACCACGCGGCGGCCTCGAGCCGGCGCGGCAACCGGTTGCCGCGCGATGAGCGCCGTGGCCAATTGCTTGTCGTTGCCAGCGATGTCTTCGTCGACCGCGGCTACCACGCGGCCGGCATGGACGAGATCGCCGACCGGGCTGGAGTCAGTAAACCTGTTCTGTATCAACACTTTTCAAGCAAGCTGGAATTGTACCTGGCGGTGCTGCGCCGGCACGTGGACAACCTGGTTTTCGGCGTGCAGCAAGCACTGCGCACCACCACCGACAACCGACAGCGGTTACACGCGGCGGTGCAGGCATTCTTCGACTTCATCGAGCACGACAGCCAGGGTTACCGGCTGATCTTCGAGAACGATTACGTCACCGAGCCCGAGGTGGCGGCTCAGGTGCGGGTGGCCACCGAATCCTGCATCGACGCGGTGTCCGAGCTGATTAGCGCCGATTCCGGACTGGACCCACACCGCGCCCGGATGATTGCGGTGGGCCTGGTCGGCATGAGCGTGGACGCCGCTAGGTACTGGCTCGATTCCGGCCGTCCGATTTCCAAGTCGGACGCGGTGGAAGGCACCGTACAGTTCGCCTGGGGCGGGCTATCGCACGTGCCGCTTACTCGCTCGGAGCCGTCCTCCCAATAGCGGCCACATCGGCGCCGATCCCGAAGCCAACCCGGCGAGCGTCGGCGGCGCCGATCTCGACATAGGCGATCTTGGCGACGCTGACCAGGAAACGACGGCCCCGCTCGTCGGTCAGGCTCAACATGCCCGACCCCTCCCGCAGCGCGTTGCTGACGAGTTCTTCCACCTCACCGGGTGTCTGCACACTGGCGAACACCAGCTCGCGCGGACTGTCCGTGATACCGATCTTGACCTCCACGGTGGCCCCTTCCGTTGGCGATTCGTCGCAGGCGTGTCAGCTGCAGGCTAGTGCACGCGCCGGGTACGCCCCAGACCGGCAATTCCCAGTCGGCGAATGGGCTGCGCGCGTTCATCACGATTAGGTCTAGGTTGGCCCGACACGCCAACGCGTCGGCCGTGCCACCCGTCCCACATTCGTACCATGAGCATCATCAGTAACACAGGTAACACTCTCTACGGCAACGTTCGGGACGTCGAGGACTACCCGGACGACGACGGCTTCCCCGGCGGCTGGGGCCATTCGGCAGACGAGCTGGCCTGGCCCGCCGATCGTCGATGGCGCGGGGTCGCGGCGGTGGTCGGCGCCGTGGTGGCCGTCGGTGCCGTCGCGACCGCGGTGATCATCAACAGCGGGGACAGCGCGACGACCAAGGCCACCATCGGAGCGCCGGCACCGCGGACGGTGATGTCCAGCACGCCGCGAACGACACCACCGTCCAGCGCTGTACCCGAACCCAGCGGGGCACCGGGCATCTCGCGGCCGCAACTTCCGCCGGAGACGGTCACCACGCTGCCACCGCCCAGCGCGGGCTCGACCCCGGCGCCTGGCACCGGGCCGACACGAACATCCACCGCCGCGCCGCCGGGCGCCGCGCCCCCGGGCGCCGTGCTGAATCCGCGCACCGTCGTCTACCGCGTGACCGGAACCAAGCAGCTCTTCGACCTGGTCAACGTGGTCTACACCGACGAGCGGGGGTTCCCGGTAACCGTCTTCAACGTGTCCCTGCCCTGGACGAAAATGGTGGTCTTGAACCCGGGCGTGCAGACCGAGTCGGTCATCGCGACCAGCATCTACGGTCGTCTCAACTGCTCGATCGTCAACGCTGCGGGCCAACTGGTGGTGGCGTCGACCAAGAACTCCGTCATCACGACCTGCACCCGTTAGGGTGCTAGCTGAGTAATTCCGCCGAGTGTGCACCGGCTGCGTCGAACGTGCACTGGTGGCGGAGACGCGCCGGGCGATGCCGCCATGGTTGCACGTTCGGCGGGTATCTGGCCACGCAGTGTCCGTCGTGGGCCGACGATCTCGGCCTGGTCGACGGCACCCCGGTGCCGTGCCGCTGTGATCAGGCACAACCGGAAGATCAACAGCCCAGTCAAACGGTCACTGATCGCCTAGGACCACCGACCAGGTTGGGAATGATTCATCTAGCTGAGACCGAGTTCGCGCATCCGCTGGTCGTGGGTGTGCTGTAGCCGGTCGAAGAACGCACCGAGCTGGCTCAGGCCGCCGGTTCCCGACACCAGCAGGTCGACCAACTCGTCGTGGTCGGCCAGCACGAACTGCGCCTGGGTGATCGCTTCGCCGAGCAGACGCCGAGCCCACAGCGCCAGCCGGCTGCGCTGCCTGCCGCTGGCCGTTACCGCGGCGCGCACCTCGGCAACGACGAACTGGGAGTGCCCGGTCTCCGACAACGCCGCCCGCACCACGTTGGCCACCTCGTCGGGCAGCCCGCCGGCGATCTCCAGATACAAATCGGCGGCCAGCGCGTCGCCGACGTAGGTCTTCACCAGGGCTTCCAGCCACGTGCTCGGGGTGGTGAGCCGGTGGTAATTCTCCAGCGGTGACACATACTTGGACATCGCCGCCACCACGTCGACACCGCGACGTTCCAGCGCGTCACGCAGCAGCTCGTAATGCCCCATTTCGGCGGCTGCGATGCTCGCCATTGAGATCCGCCCCCGAAGGTCCGGCGCCATCCGCGCCTCGTCGGTCAACCGGTAGAAGGCTGCCACCTCGCCATAGGCCAACAGCGCGAACAGCTCATTGACGCCGGGATGATCCGCCGGCAGCGGTGGCCTGGGCGAATCGGCCACCCGGTCGGCGGATGGGGGCGAAGACATGGCAACACTCTAATTCGGCGGCCGTCGAGGAAAACGGGAACCTGCCGGGCAACGGCTATCATGCTCCTAGGTAGTGGCGTGATTTCTGTGCTGCCGCTACCGGTGAAATGTGCGTGCACGTGGCTGGCCCGCCCAAACCCGGGGTTTCATCCCGGATTGAGCCCCACACTGGGCAGCGGCCGGCGACTCGGCGACGTGATCGGAGTCGGAACTCGTGCGCGCGAACCGCGACAGAGATGCACCGACACCAGACCGATACCGTCACCGAAAGGTTCTTCCACCACCGATGACCGCACTCCAGAGCACTCCCGGGCCAACCTTTGCCAAACTTGGGGTCCGCGACGAAATAGTCCGCGCGTTAGCGGAAAAGGGCATCACGCGGCCCTTTGCTATTCAGGAACTCACCTTGCCGCTTGCGCTGGCTGGCGACGACGTGATCGGCCAGGCCCGCACCGGCATGGGAAAAACCTTTGCCTTCGGCGTGCCATTGCTGCAGCGCATCTGCTCGGGCACCGGAGTGCGGCCGCTTACCGGCGCCCCACGGGCCCTGGTGGTGGTACCCACCCGTGAGCTGTGCCTGCAGGTGACCGACGACCTTGCCACCGCGGCCAAGTACCTGAACGCCGACGACGGCCGCCGCCTGTCAGTGGTGTCGATTTACGGCGGACGGGCCTACGAGCCGCAAATCGAGGCGCTGCAGAAGGGCGCCGACGTCGTGGTGGGCACCCCCGGTCGGCTGCTTGACCTGTGCCAGCAGGGCCACCTGCAGCTCGGCGGGTTGTCGGTGCTGGTGCTCGACGAGGCCGACGAGATGCTCGACCTTGGCTTCCTTCCCGATATCGAACGCATCCTGCGTCAGATCCCCACCGATCGCCAGTCGATGCTGTTCTCGGCGACCATGCCCGACCCGATCATCACCCTGGCCCGGACATTTATGATCCGACCCACCCACATCCGCGCCGAGGCACCGCATTCCTCGGCGGTGCACGACGCCACCGCGCAGTTCGTCTACCGCGCTCACGCGCTGGACAAGGTGGAACTGGTCAGCCGGGTGCTGCAAGCCCGGGATCGGGGCGCGACGATGATCTTCACCCGCACCAAGCGCACCGCCCAAAAGGTTGCCGACGAGTTGCATGAGCGCGGCTTCGCGGTGGGCGCCGTGCACGGGGATCTCGGGCAGGTGGCGCGCGAGAAGGCGTTGAAGGCGTTTCGCACCGGCGAGATCGACGTGTTGGTCGCCACCGACGTGGCCGCTCGCGGCATCGACATCGACGACGTCACCCACGTCATCAACTACCAGTGCCCCGAGGACGAAAAGATGTACGTCCACCGCATCGGGCGCACCGGCCGCGCCGGCCGAGCCGGCGTCGCGGTCACCCTGGTGGACTGGGACGAGCTGCCCCGCTGGGCGATGATCGACCAGGCGTTGGGCCTGGGCGCCCCCGAACCGGCCGAGACCTACTCCAGCTCACCGCACTTGTACGCCGAGCTGGCCATCCCGGCCGGTGCCGGCGGCACCGTCGGCTCGCCGCGCACATCGCAGATCAGGCGGCGGGGGGGCCGCGACGGCCAACAGCGTGAGCAGCCGGGGCGGGCACCCAACGGCTCTCGGCGCCGGCGCACCCGCGGCGGCAAGCCCATCACCGCACACCCCGCCACCAGCCCGGGCGTCGGCGGCGAAGCCGGCGCGCAGACCGGGTCCGCCCCGAAGTCCGGCGCCGGCGCCGCGTCTGCGCCGGTCTCCCCGTCCGGCGGCACCGGAACGACCCGGCGGCGCCGTCGTCGTCGTGGGCCCCGGACCGGCGTCCACGACGGCCTCGCCGCGCCGGCCAACTGAGTCGCTGCCGCATGGTCCGACCCGAACGCCGCACCAAGGTCGATATCCTGGCCGCCGCGGCGATCGCGGTCGTGGTCGCGGCGATCGCCGCGCTGATCTGGTGGACCAGCGACGCCCGCGCCACCATCAGCCGGCCGGCCGCCGTTGCGGTGCCCAGCCCGACCCCGGCCCGGGAGGTACCGGCCTCGCTGAAGCACCTCTGGACCGCGAGCAGTCCCGCCACCCGAGTGCCCGTGGCGGTGGGCGGGACCGTGGTCACCGGCGACGGGCACCGGGTGGACGGGCGCGACCCCGCCACAGGTGAGTCACTGTGGAGCTACGCCCGCGACACCGCGCTGTGTGGGGTTAGCTGGGTGTACCACTACGCCGTTGCGGTCTACCGGGATGGCCGCGGTTGCGGTCAGGTCAGCACCATCGACGGCTCCACCGGTCGGCGCGGACCGGCCCGCAGCAGTTACGCCGATCGGCGCGTGCGTCTTTCCACCGACGGCTCGACGGTGTTGTCGGCCGGCAACACACGCCTGGAACTGTGGCGCTCGGACATGGTGCGGATGCTGTCCTACGGCGAGATCGACGCCCGGGTGAAACCCGCCAACCGCGGCCTACACTCCGGTTGCACGCTGGAGTCGGCCGCGGCCAGCTCGTCGGCGGTCGCGGTGCTGGAGGCCTGTGCGAACCAGGCAGACCTGCGGCTCGTGCTGCTGCGCCCGGGCAAGGAAGACGACGAACCGGAACAACGCATCGTGCCCCAACCCGGTATCCGGCCGGGTTCGGGTGCGCGCGTGCTGGTGGTCTCGCAAAACACCACCGCGGTGTACCTGCCTGGTGGTTCCGGCGGGCCGTCCCGAGTGGAGGTGATCGACGAGACCGGCGTTACCGTGGCGAGCACCCTGCTGGCCAGGCCGCCGTCACCCGCGGCCGCGGTGTCGCAGACCGGCAACCTGGTGACCTGGTGGACCGGCGACGCCTTACTGGTCTTCGATGCCGGCACCCTGGCCCACCGCTACACCATCGCCGCCGGCGACACGACCGCGCCGCTGGGCCCCGGTGTGATGATGGCAGGTCAGCTGCTGGTGCCGGTCACCGACGGAATCGGGGTGTACGACCCGGTCAGCGGGGTGAACAGTCGCTACATCCCGGTGACCCGACCGCCGAGCACCTCCGCTGTCATCCCGATCGTCTCGGGCTCGCGAGTCATCGAGCAGCGCGGCGACACCGTGGCGGTCCTGGGCTGACTGGCGCCTGCGCGAGGAGACGCAAAAGCGCCCAAAACCCGCAGTTTTGGGCGCTTTTGCGTCTCCTCGCCCCGCCCACCCGCTACGGCTCCACGCTGAACGTGGGCAACGGTTTGCCGGACTTCCAGTGCTTGAGCAGCGCCTGCGCTAGCTCCCGGTAGGCCACCGCGCCCTTGTTCTTACGCGCGGCCATCACCGACGCGCCCGAGGCACTGGCCTCGGCGAACCGCACGGTGCGCGGGATGGGCGGAGCCAGCACCTGTAGGTCGTAGCGATCGGCGACGTCGAGCAGCACGTCGCGGGTGTGCGTGGTACGGGAGTCATACAGCGTCGGCAATGCGCCCAGTAGCCGCAGATTGGGGTTGGTGATCTGCTGGACGTCGGCGACCGTGCGCAGGAACTGACCGACGCCCCGGTGCGCCAGGGTCTCGCACTGCAGCGGAACGATGACCTCGTCGGCGGCCGTCAGACCGTTGAGGGTGAGCACACCCAGCGACGGCGGGCAATCGATGAGGACCACGTCGAACTGGTCGGAGAGTTTGGCCAGGGCTCGCTTGAGCGCATACTCGCGCCCGGCCCGCATCAACAGCATCGCCTCGGCACCTGCCAGGTCAATGTTGGCCGGCAGCAGTGTCATCCCTTCTATCGTCGAAACCAGCGGGACGTCGGGCTCGACCTCACCGAGCAGCACCTCGTGCACCGACACCGGCAGCTTGTCGGGATCGTGGCCGAGGGAGAAGGTCAGACAACCTTGCGGATCCAGATCGACGAGCAGTACCCGCCGTCCCTTGTCCACCATCGCCGCGCCGAGCGAGGCGACCGTCGTCGTCTTGGCCACCCCACCCTTTTGGTTGGCCACCGCCAATACCCGGGTCTCTGTCACATGCCCATCCTGGCACGTGCACCGCCGCGTGGTTCGGCCGACGGGTCCGGCATGTCGTCCGGCAGAATCGGTCGGCATGGGTGTGCACAAGCACCGACTGCTGCTGCTCCGCCACGGCGAGACCGCCTGGTCGAAATCCGGCCAACACACCGGCCGTACCGAGCTAGAGCTGACCCACACCGGCCGGGTCGAGGCCGAGCTCGCCGGGCGGGCTCTGCGTGATCTCAACCTCGTTGACCCGGTGGTGATCAGCAGCCCGCGCCGCCGCGCCCTGGCAACCGCCGAGCTGGCCGGATTCACCGTCGATCAGGTATCGCCACTGCTCGCGGAATGGGATTACGGCCGCTACGAGGGCCTGACCACCGCGCAGATCCGCGAATCCGAACCCGATTGGCTGGTGTGGACCCACGGATGCCCCGGCGGTGAAAGCGTCGCCCAGGTCCGTGATCGCGCGGACCTGGCCGTTACCTTGGCGTTGGCGCACCTGCCAACGCGCGACGTGTTGTTCATCAGTCATGGCCACTTCTCTCGGGCGGTGATCACCCGCTGGGTCGAGTTGCCGCTCGCGCAGGGCACCCGCTTCGGCATGGCGACCGGATCGATCGGGATCTGCGGGTTCGAGCACGGAATGCGGCAGGTCAGCAAGCTCGGGTTGACCGGTCGGTGATGCCGCACGTGAGGATGCGCGCTGCGCGGCAGCGCGGTGAGGGGGCGGGCGGTTGAGACCCCACCAAACACCGTTCACGCTGAGTGGGCCCAGGGGGACCCTGGTCGCCGACGGCGTGCGGGCGTGCTATCAGGACGCGCGGGCGGCGCAAGCGGCACTGCGCTCCGGAGCGGCGCCAATCTTGGTGGGCGCGTTGCCTTTCGACGTGAATAGGCCCGCTGCGCTGCAGGTGCCGCGTGCGGTGCGGCGCGCCGAAGGGTTGCCCAACTGGCCGACGGGACCGCTGCCGGTGGTTCGCATCGCTGCGGCCATGCCAACTCCGTCCGATTACCGCGCCCGGATCGGCCGTGCGCGAGATCGGCTCGCCTCGCCGGGCAACCCGCTGCGCAAGGTGGTGCTGGCCCGAGCGCTGCGGCTGGCGGCCGACGCTCCGCTAGACGCGCGCGTGGTACTGCGTCGGCTGGTCGATGCCGACCCAACCGCATACGGCTATCTCGTCGACCTATCGCCGGCCGGCGCGGAGTACACGGGGGCAGCCTTGGTGGGCGCAAGCCCCGAACTGCTCGTCGCGCGCTCCGGCGAGCGCATCGTGTGCCTGCCATTCGCCGGATCGGCTGCACGGGCCGCCGATCCCGAACTCGACGCCGCCAACGGTTTCGCGCTGGCCGGTTCGGCCAAGAACCGACACGAACACCAGCTGGTCATCGACACCATGCGCGCGGCACTCGAGCCACTGTGCGACGGGTTGACCGTCGCACCCGAACCCCGGTTGAGCCGCACCGCGGCGGTTTGGCACCTGTGCACGCCAATCAGTGGCCAGTTGCGCGACACATCAACCACCGCAATCGATCTGGCGCTGGCGCTGCATCCCACTCCCGCGGTCGGCGGTGTCCCGACCAGCGATGCCGCCAAACTCATCGCCGAACTGGAGGGCGATCGCGGCTTCTACGCCGGTGCCGTGGGCTGGTGCGACGTGCGCGGCGATGGCCAATGGGTGGTAGCCATCCGCTGCGCGCAGCTGTCGGCCGACCGTCGCAGCGCGCTGGCGCACGCCGGCGGCGGCATCGTCGCGGAGTCGGATCCGGATGACGAAGTTGACGAAACCACAACGAAATTCGCCACCATACTGACCGCGTTGGGAGTCGCGAAGTGACCGAGAACATCCGCCGTGCCACACCGAAGGACATCGCTGACATTACGGCCATGATCCACGAGCTCGCCCAATTCGAGCGCGCCGCGGATCACTGCACGGTCACCGAAACACAAATATCCACAGCGCTTTTCGGTAATTCTCCAACGTTACGAGGACACGTGGCCGAGATTGACGGCGCGGTCGCCGCGATGGCGCTGTGGTTTCTCAACTTCTCCACCTGGGACGGCGTCGCGGGCATCTACCTAGAGGATCTTTATGTGCGACCGAGATTTCGCCGCCGCGGGCTGGCCCGTGGGCTGCTGGCAACGCTGGCAGGTGAATGCCGAGACAACGGCTACACACGGCTGTCATGGGCGGTGCTCGACTGGAACTGCGATGCGATCGCGCTCTACAAAGGGATCGGCGGACAACCACAGCGCGAGTGGACCACTTATCGGCTTTCCGGCCCGCGATTGGCCGCGCTGGCCGGACCACGCTGATCGAAGCTGGCCGCCCAACGCACGGCCGAAGGACTGAACAGCAATGCCAATGCGGTCAGCGCCACCAGTCCCAGCGGGATCCCGAATACAGGTCGGTGCGAGCCCACGGCCAGATACCACGACACGGGCAGCTGCAACAGCTGGGCAAACACCGCCACCCCGCGGCCCCAGCGCCTGCCGCCCACCAGCGCGCAGCCGGCGGCCAGCACCCCTCCACCGACCAGCACAAACCAGGCGGCCGTCCCCAGGCCGTTGACGACATGCTGGTCGGCTCCGGCGATCCCGCGCACCACCAGCACCGCGGCCACCACCAGCGCGGCGGTGCCCTGCGCGGCGACGACCAGCCCTGCGCCACGCACGGTGATCGGAACGCGAACGGTCACACCGTCAGCGTAGCCATGGCGGCATTGGTGACCCGCTGCACGTGATCGCTCGGGTTCAGCACTGGCCAGCTGCATCGCATTGGTCGCAGCCGTCACATCAGTATCTGCGCTGGGCGACAACGAATTTGCCCACCTTGTAGCGACAACCACAGCGGGAGCCGCTAGGTGGCTGCGCCTCATCGTGACTCACCCGGGTTGTCGCGCTGAGACGGGCACAACGCGAGCATCGTTCCCAGCAGTGACCAATGTGGTGGATGTGAAAACGCCTCCGGCTCCTCAGCGGGCCACACCGGCCCGCATCGTCGCCGCGCCTCAGCCCAATCGCCCGGCTCCTCAGCGGGCCACACCGGCCCGCATCGTCGCCGCGCCTCAGCCCAATCGCCCGGCTCCTCAGCGGGCCACACCGGCCCGCATCGTCGCCGCGCCTAAGCTCATGCGTCATGCCCATGCGCGCCGTGTTGATCGTCAACCCCACCGCCACCTCCATCACACCGGCCGCTCGCGACCTGGTCGCGCACGCGCTCCAAAGCCGCCTCCAACTCACCGTCGAACACACCAAACACCGAGGTCACGGGGCCGAACTTGGCCGGGCGGCGGTTGCGGACGGGGTAGACCTGGTTGTCGTGCATGGCGGGGACGGCACGGTTAGCGGAGTGGTCAACGGCATGCTGGGCCGCCCCGGCACGAACCCGGCCGGACCCGTGCCGGCGGTAGCGGTCGTGCCGGGCGGCTCGGCGAATGTACTGGCCAGGGTGCTGGGCATCGCCCGCGAGCCGATTGCCGCCACCAACCAGCTCATCGAGCTGCTCGACGACTACGAGCGGCACCGGCAATGGCGCCGCATCGGTTTGATCGACTGCGGCGAGTGCTGGGCCGTGTTCAACACCGGGATGGGGGTCGACGCCGAGGTGGTGGCCGCGGTCGAGGCCGAACGCGACCGGGGTGGCAAAGTCACAGCCTGGCGTTACATTCGAGCGTCCGTGCCCGCCGTGCTGCGCTACACGCGCCGCGAGCCCGTCCTCAAGCTGGAACTGCCCGGCCGCGAGCCCATCATGGGGGTGAGTTTCGTGTTCGTGTCAAACGCCAGTCCATGGACCTACGCAAACCACCGACCGGTGTGGACCAATCCCGGCTGCACCTTCGAGTCCGGGCTGGGCGTGTTCGCCCCCACCACCATGAAGACCATCCCCACCCTGCGGATTGTCCGGCAGATGTTCGCCAAGCGGCCCAAGTTCGCGTTCAAGCATCTCGTCACCGATGACGACGTGCCGTGGCTGAGGGTCACCAGCACGGCGGACCCCGCCGCGTGTCAGTTCGACGGCGATTACCTCGGCCTGCGCGAAACGATGACGTTCCGGGCGGTTCCGAACGCGCTGAAGGTGGTTGCTCCCCCACCCAAAACTGCAGTTGACCTGCGGTAATCGAAGATGAGACACGACCGCGACACAACCGTGGGCGGCAATTGGCCCGGCAGTGTAGTACAACTGAATGAGGGCTTCGGTAAGAGAACGTCAAAGTGAGATAGCCCACGCGCTTACGTAACACTATTGACATCCGTTGAGCCTGTGAAACGATCGAAAGGTTGTGTGCATCGGGCATGCAGAGACATGGAGGGGTACGGAAACCTTTCGTGTGAACGCGTTAACCGCCAAGAAAAACGCCCGTGTGCAGTGCTGCGCACATAGTGAGGAGTAGCAACTAATGGATTGGCGCCACAAGGCGGTCTGCCGTGACGAGGATCCGGAGCTGTTCTTCCCGGTGGGGAACAGCGGCCCGGCTCTGGCTCAGATCGCTGACGCGAAACTGGTCTGCAACCGGTGTCCGGTGACCACGGAGTGCCTCGCCTGGGCCCTGAATACCGGTCAAGACTCGGGCGTCTGGGGCGGCATGAGCGAGGACGAACGGCGTGCGCTCAAACGCCGCAACGCTCGGACAAAGGCCCGCAGCGGGGTCTGACGACCCGGCTTTGGCAGCAGTGCGGCCCCGACAACCGTCGGGGCCGCACTGCTGCGCATCGCGCTACAGCAGCAGCCGGCCCCGCCGACCGATCGGCACCCGAAGCACCACGTCGGTGCCGCGCCCGACGGCTTCCCGCATGCTCAACGATCCGTCCAGCTCGGCAGAGACCAAGGTTCGCACGATCTGCAGGCCCAGGCTGTCCGACTTTTCCAGGCTGAATCCATGCGGCAGACCCCGCCCGTCGTCGTGCACCACGACATCGAGCCAGCGCGCCGAACGCTCCGCTCGAATCGTCACCGAACCCTCCTGCGCCGCCGAGTCGAACGCATGCTCGATCGCGTTCTGTACCAGTTCGGTGATCACCATGATCAGCGCCGTCGCCCGGTCGGAGTCCAGCACACCGAGGTCACCGACCCGGTTGATCCGGATCGGTCGGTCCACCGACGCCACGTCGTTCATGATCGGCAGGATCCGGTCGATGACCTCGTCGAGGTTCACCTGCTCATCCACCGACATCGACAACGCGTCGTGAACCAGCGCGATCGACGACACTCGGCGCACCGACTCGATCAAGGCCTCCCGGCCTTCGGCGTTGGCGGTTCGTCGGGCCTGCAGCCGCAACAGTGCCGCCACCGTCTGCAGATTGTTCTTCACCCGATGGTGGATTTCTCGGATGGTGGCGTCTTTGGATATCAGCGCGCGGTCCCGACGCTTCACCTCGGTGACATCGCGGATCAAGATCGCGGCGCCGGCGTTACGACCGTGCACCACCAGCGGCAGCGTGCGCAACAGCACCGTCGCCCCGCCGGCGTCAACCTCCATCCGCATGCTCGCGCCGCCGGCCAGCAGGTCGAGCACATGCTCGGCCACCTCTTGCGCTTCGAACGGGTCCGAGATCAGCGGCCGGGTGACTTTGATCAGATTGTGGCCCTCCAGCTCGCTCGTCAGGCCCATGCGGTGATACGCCGACAGCGCATTGGGGCTGGCGTAGGCAACAACGCCGTTGACATCGAGCCGGATGAAGCCGTCACCGGCTCGCGGGGTGGAACGCGACATGGCCACGTCCCCCACGTCGGGAAAAGTGCCCTCCGCAACCATGTGCAGCAGATCTGTTGCGCACTCCCGATATGCGGTTTCCAAATGCCCGGTCCTGCGCCGGGCCGCCAGTTCGGTTTGATGCTGCGTCAGCACTGCCACCACCTGATCGCCATACCGCACCGGGGAAGCCTCGACGTTGGGACCCGGCAATTGCCACGAATGTTGTTCGCCCACACCGCATTCCCACGTGGCGATCCCGGAAGCGAAGGTATCGGCGACCAGCGGCAGATTTTCGGCGGCGACCACGCCGCCCACCGCGTCGGTCTGCAAGACCGTCGGTGCGGTGTTCGGCCGGCACTGTGCCACACACACCAGCACGCCGTCATCGCGGCGCACCCACATCAGGTAGTCGGCGAATGACAGGTCGGCCAGCAGCTGCCACTCCCCGACCACCGCGTGCAGATGGTCGACCGCGTTGCCCGGCAGCACGGTGTGCTCGGCAAGCAGATCACCGAGCGTGGACATGCGCGGCTCCCGGGTCGCTCAGCGGGGATGGTGGGTACAAACCTTGGTCGCTGGCTAGCTGATCACGGCGATAAGGTCGCCAGCTTGAATGACATCGCCGACCGACACGCTGACCTTGCTGACGGTGCCGGCGACTTCGGCGAGCACGGGGATCTCCATCTTCATGGATTCCAGCAGCACCACGGTGTCACCCTTGCCGACTTGGTCGCCTTCGCGGACAACGACTTCGAGCACGCTGGCCACGATTTCAGCGCGAACATCCTCGGCCATCTTCACCCCACTCATTTCGGCCATCGGCGCATGCTGACTGCTGATCCACCAGACCCATGTATATCGAAGCATAAGACCGCCGCCGGCCGCGGCGCGCGGGCTGGCGAGTCCGCGCCGGCGGCCGCATGGGACACTGTGCAGCGACCGGGCCGCACGCTATGGGCCCCGCACTCAACGACCTCCGGAGGTTTCCCATGGCCAAGCGTGGCCGCAAAAAGCGCGACCGCAAGCACAGCAAAGCCAACCACGGTAAACGGCCCAATTCGTAGCCGGTGAGACCTAGAACCGCTGCTGCCCACCACGAATGATGGTGGTGCGGCGAATCTCCAACCGCAGGCGCTCCCGCAAGCCCTCCGGGGCCTTTTCGCCTTGGCACTTGGTCGCGATCAGCGCCTTGATGCGCTCCTCGAGCCCGTAATGCTTGAGGCATTCCGGGCAGGCCTTAAGGTGCCGGCGTAGTTTCTGGCGGGTCTCCGGCGTGCATTCGCCATCAAGCAGGGTCCATACCTCAGCGATCACTTCAGCGCAATCGATATAGCCGGGAGAATCATCGCCACCCGCGCACGGGTCGGTTGGCCCGAACCACTCGCTCATGACGACACCTCCTCGTGCATCTGGTCAGCACGGGTGATGCCGCGGTCCTTGGCCACGTCGGCGAGCAGACGACGCAGCTGACGTCGGCCGCGATGCAGCCGCGACATCACGGTCCCGATCGGCGTATCCATGATCTCGGCGATCTCTTTATAGGGGAATCCTTCGACGTCGGCGTAGTAGACCGCCATGCGGAACTCTTCGGGCAACGCCTGCAGCGCCTCTTTGATCTCGGTGTCCGGCAACGCTTCCAGCGCCTCGACCTCAGCCGAACGCAGCCCCATCGAGGAGTGCTCAGCGTTGGATGCCAATTGCCAATCGGTGATCTCTTCGGTCGGATACTCGGCCGGCTGCCGCTGCTTCTTGCGATAGCTGTTGATGTAGGTGTTGGTCAGGATGCGGTAGAGCCACGCCTTGAGATTGGTGCCCGCCCGGAACGAGCGGAATCCCGCGTAGGCCTTGACCATCGTCTCCTGCAGCAGGTCCTCGGCGTCGGCCGGGTTCCGCGTCATCCGCAGCGCGCCGCCGTATAGCTGATCCAGCAGGGGAATCGCGTCACGTTCGAAACGCGCCGTCAGTTCCTCGTCGGTCTCCTCGGGCGGCTCGGCCTCGCCAACCTCCGGCCCGGTCACGCCATCGATGTCGGCCATCTTGATTAACACGGTCCCTTCGGTTGCGACGTCACGGCCCGCCAACCGCTGCTCACCCATGAGGCTCGTCGCCGTTGACACCAGACTCCCCTGTTCCCAATCTAGAGGCTGCGACCGACAGTAGAAACCGCACCAATCAACGGCGTGAGCCGGTGCGCTATTTCCAGGGCGGTCTCGGTCTTGATGCGGGACGACATGGTCCCGCAACCCGGTCGCACCGAACAGGGCGTTAGGGTGACGCCATGTCCCTTAACGGCAAGACCATGTTCATTTCGGGCGCCAGTCGCGGTATCGGCCTGGCGATTGCCAAGCGCGCCGCGCGTGATGGCGCCAACATCGCCCTGATCGCCAAGACGGCCGAACCGCACCCGAAGCTCCCGGGCACGGTGTACACCGCGGCTCAGGAGATCGAGGAAGCCGGCGGACAGGCACTGCCCATCGTCGGGGACGTCCGCGACCCGGTTTCCGTCGAGGCTGCGGTGGCCAAGACCGCCGCGCGGTTCGGCGGCATCGACATCTGCGTCAACAACGCGTCGGCGATCAACCTGGGATCTATCACCGAGGTGCCGATGAAGCGGTTCGACCTCATGAATGGCATTCAGGTGCGCGGCACCTATGCCGTCTCGCAGGCGTGCATCCCCCACATGAAGGGACGGGAGAACCCACACATCCTGACGCTGTCGCCGCCGGTGCTGCTCGACAAGAAGTGGCTGAAGCCGACGGCTTACATGATGGCCAAGTACGGCATGACGCTGTGCGCGCTGGGGATCGCCGAGGAAATGCGCGGCGAGGGCATCGCATCGAACACGTTGTGGCCGCGCACGATGGTGGCCACCGCAGCGGTGCAGAACCTGCTGGGCGGCGACGAGGCGATGGCGCGATCCCGCAAACCCGAGGTGTACGCCGACGCTGCCTATGTCATTTTCAACAAGCCTTCCCGCGAGTACACCGGTAACTCGGTGCTGTGCGAGGACGTGCTGGTCGAGTCCGGCGTGACCGACCTGTCGGTCTATGACTGCGTGCCGGGTGCCCAGCTTGGTGTCGACCTGTGGGTGGAGGACGTCAACCCGCCGGGATACGTCCAGCCCTAGACCTGCCCCAAGGTTGCCCGGGGCGCTTTGTCCAGCCGGTGTTCACGTCGGCATCCTGATCGGCATCGGCGGAACCGGCGGTGACGGCGGCGCCTTCGGCAACGGCACCGCCGGCGGGGTGGGCGGCGCGGCAGGCAATGGCGGGTTGCTGGGTAGCCCCGGCACTCCTGGGGTCCACGGGTGGCGGCTAATGAGAGCGCAGCGAGGCCTGATGCGCCTTCTCGCCGGCGGTGACCGCCGGCCGGGTGGCGTTCTGCAGGGTGAGCAGTCTGCACGATTTTCCGCTGATCTGGTGCGCCGCAATGCCGAAGCGCTTAGGGTTACTGCCGTCGCATCGGCACTCGTATCAGCGGAGGGCATCATGGCTGACCCGGACGACGTCACCACCACCGAAGACGACCGCGACCAGGGCGAGTCGGAAAAGGACCTGCTGCCATCCTGATGACCCAGGACTCATCGATCGAGCGTCACGTCGGCGAGATCAACGAGTTCGGCTACACCGTCGTCGAGGATGTTCTCGACGCTGAGTCAGTCGCCGCGTTCCTGGCGGACACGCGTCGGCTGGAACGGGAGTTGCCGACTGTTGTCGCCAACTCCACGACGGTCGTCAAGGGCTTGGCCTGGTCCGGGTACGCTCCGGTCAACCAGGCCGACCACGACTGGGTACGCATCGACAACCTGCTGCTGCACGGCAGCCGCTACGAGGTGCTGCCGGTACACCCGAAGCTGCTTCCGGTGATCGAGGGCGTCCTGGGTCGCGACTGCCTGCTGTCGTGGTGCATGACCAGCAACCAGTTGCCGGGGGCGGTCGCCCAGCGGCTGCACTGCGACGACGAGATGTATCCGCTACCGCGGCCGCACCAACCGATCCTGTGCAATGCGCTGATCGCGTTGTGCGATTTCACCGCCGACAACGGCGCCACACGGGTGGTGCCCGGTTCGCATCGGTGGGCCGAGCGGCCGTCGCCGCCATACCCCGAAGGCAAGCCGATCGAGATCAAAGCGGGCGACGCGCTGGTCTGGAACGGCAGCCTGTGGCATACCGCTGCGGCGAACCGTACCGAGGCGCCACGGCCGGCATTGACCATCAACTTCTGCGCGGGATTCGTACGCCAGCAGGTCAACCAGCAGCTCAGCATTCCGCGAGAGTTGGTGCGCCGCTTCGAGCCCCGACTGCAGGAGCTGATCGGCTACGGGCTGTTCGCCGGGAAGATGGGCCGAATCGACTGGCGGCCGCCGGCGGACTATCTCGACGGCGACAAGCACCCGTTCCTCGACGCGGTGGCCGACCGTTTGGAGCGTCCGCTCGAGCAATGCGGGCGTGACCGGTAGCCAAAGCCACCGGGGAGCCTGCCGACGGCATCTAGGCCTGCCCCACGACGACCCTTAGAGCAGGGTGGTCTGTTCGGGCTGCGGCTTGGCCGGCGCCAGCAGCTCGGGCCCGTTGTTGCGCACACTGTTGACCAGCGTCGACACCTGACGCAGCTCGATGTCCCGCAGGTCCGGCGGCCGGGCCAGCAGCTCGGGATCCAGTGGGGCATCCGGATTCAGCCAGGCATCCCAGTCCTCTTCGGCCAGCATCAGCGGCATGCGATCGTGGATCTTCGCCAACTCGCCCACCGCGTCGGTGGTAATGATGGTGCAGCTCAACAAGGGTGCCGCCGAACCGTTGGGCCGCCACACCGACCAGAGCCCGGCCATGCACACCAGGCCGCCGTCGTTACGGTGGATGAAGAACGGCGTCTTGGCGGCCTTCTTGCCTGCCACGCCCTCGGCGGATTGAGGATTGGCCCGCCACTCGTACCAGCCGTCCATCGGCACCAGGCAGCGCTTACCCTGCGCCAACGTCCGAAACGCCGGCGAGGTGGCGACCTTGTCGGCGCGCGCGTTGATCAGCAATGGGCCTTTGGTGTCCGGTGCCCCGTCGGGGCGGGCCCTGGTCCACGACGGCACCAATCCCCAGCGCATGAGCCGTACCCGGCGGGTCGGCTCGTCGTGGGGCTCGCTATGACGGGACACCACCGCCGCAATCGTGTCGGTGGGCGCCACGTTGTAGTTGGGCGCCGCGGCCGCGGAGCCCGCGCTGCTGGCCTCGTCGATCGCCTTGATTTTCTCGGCCAGCAGGGCCGGGTCGGTGGTGATGGCGAACCGTCCGCACATGACTCCCATGGTGCCCGGTACCCACGGCACCCGCCGACACGGCAGGATGTAGCGGTGACCAGCATCGAGCCGTGGCCGGCCCCGTACGCGCGGACGCCGGTGCGCGCCGCCGTGACCGTGCCCGGCTCCAAGTCGCAGACCAACCGGGCGCTGGTGCTGGCGGCGCTGGCGGCCGCCCAGGGCCAGGGCGCATCGACCATCACCGGGGCGCTGCGCAGCCGCGACACCGACCTGATGATCGGGGCCCTCACCACCCTGGGCCTGCGGGTGGACGGGCCCGGCTCCGAATTATCCGTGGGCGGCCGCATCCACCCAGGCCCGGACGCGCGCGTGGACTGCGGTCTGGCGGGCACGGTCTTGCGCTTTGTTCCCCCGCTGGCGGCGCTGGCCGAGTCGGCGGTGGAATTCGACGGCGACAAGCAAGCCCGGGCCCGGCCGATCGCAGTGCTGCTGGATGCGCTGCGCTGCCTCGGCGTCCGGGTGGACGGTACGGCTCTGCCGTTTCGGGTGCGGGGCACCGGAACCGTCGCCGGCGGCACCGTGACCATCGACGCCTCCGCGTCGTCACAATTCGTGTCGGGCTTGCTGCTGTCCGGGGCATCGTTCACCGACGGCCTGACCGTGCGGCACGGCGGTGCGGCCCTGCCGTCCGCCCCGCACATCGCGATGACGGTGACGATGCTGCGCCAGGCCGGCGTCGATGTCGACGACTCGGTGCCGAACCGCTGGCGGGTGCCACCCGGTGTGATCAAGGCGCGGCATTGGGACGTGGAGCCGGACCTGACCAACGCGGTCGCATTCCTGGCCGCCGCTGTGGCCAGCGGCGGGAGCGTGCGAATCGCCGGGTGGCCGGCGGCCAGTGTGCAACCCGCCGACCACCTTCTGAGCATCTTACGGAAGCTGAATGCCGTTGTGAACCATACTGATTCGTCTCTTGAGGTGCGCGGATCGGCCAGCTACGGCGGGGTTGACGTCGACCTGCGCGCCATCGGTGAGCTCACCCCGTCGGTCGCGGCGCTGGCGGCGTTGGCAACCCCGGGATCGGTGTCACGGTTGAGCGGTATCGCGCACCTGCGCGGCCACGAGACCGACCGGCTCGCCGCGCTGAGCACCGAGATCAACCGCCTGGGGGGTGATTGCCAGCAAACTCCCGACGGTCTGGTGATCACCGCGACGCCGCTGCGGCGGGGTGTCTGGCGAGCCCATGCCGACCACCGCATGGCGATGGCCGGGGCGATCGTCGGGTTGCGGGTGGCCGGCGTCGAGGTCGACGACATCGCCGCCACCACCAAGACGCTGCCGGAGTTCCCGCAGCTGTGGACCGCGATGGTCATGGGATCCGGCGGTTGAGGCCCGGCGACTACGACGAGTCCGACGTCAAGATTCGCTCGGGCACAGGGTCGCGACCCCGGACCAAGACCCGGCCCGAGCACGCCGACGCGGAGGCGGCCATGGTGGTCAGCGTCGACCGCGGCCGCTGGGGGTGTGCGCTCGGTGGGCGACCCGATCGCCGGGTGACGGCCATGCGCGCGCGTGAACTGGGCCGCACCTCGATCGTCGTCGGCGACAACGTCGACCTGGTGGGCGATCTGTCCGGGCGTCCGGACACCCTGGCCCGCATCGTGCGGCGGGGTCCGCGGCGAACGGTGTTGCGGCGCACCGCCGATGACACCGACCCCACCGAGCGGGTGGTGGTCGCCAACGCGGACCAACTGCTGATCGTGGTGGCACTTGCCGACCCGCCGCCCCGCACCGGCCTGGTCGACCGGGCACTGATCGCCGCCTACGCGGGTGGGCTCACGCCGATACTCTGCCTGACCAAGACCGACCTCGCCCCGCCCGGACCGTTCGCCGAGCAGTTCGTCGACCTGGATCTCGAGGTGATCACCGCGGGACGCGACGATCCGCTGCTCGCGGTGGCCGACTTGCTCGACGGCAAGATCACCGTGCTGCTCGGACACTCCGGGGTCGGAAAGTCAACGCTGGTGAATCGTCTTGTCCCCGACGCCGATCGGGCGGTCGGCGAGGTGACCGAGATCGGCCGCGGGCGACACACCTCGTCCCAGTCGGTGGCGCTGCCCCTCGGCGATGGGCTGCCGAGCTTCGGCTGGGTGATCGACACCCCGGGAATCCGGTCGTTCGGCTTGGCCCACATCCAGCCCGGCGACGTGCTGCTGGCATTCTCCGACCTTGCCGACGCGGCCCGGGACTGCCCGCGCGGCTGCGGTCACATGGGCCCGCCGGCCGACCCGGAATGCGCGCTGGACACCCTGACCGGGCCGGCCGGGCGCCGCGTCACCGCCGCCCGTCGACTCCTGAAGGTGCTCGGGCAGACGTGACCGGACCGCCGAGCGCGCGTGTCCGTACGCCGACACGCCGGCCGCGCCGACATTGTGCGCGCGCTCGCACGACAGGGATTAGGCCGGGCGGCCGTCGGTGCGCCCCGCTCGCGTGCCACGGTCGCGTCGCCAGCCGCGGACGATGGCGATCGCGGTCTTGAGCCCGCGCCGACGCCCGGTCGTCGGGTCGGTGCGTGCGAAACCCGGGTCCAGATCGGCGAACATCCGCTCGCTGCGGGTCTCCGGCGCGTCGTCGGGGCTGTCGCGCAGGTACGTGTCCGGCAACGACAACTTGGCCAGGGTGCGCCACGTCTTGGCGTACTGCACCAGAAACGAGCCCGTGGTGTACGGCAAGTCGTACTTGTCGCAGACCGCACGCACCCGCACCGAGATCTCGGCAAGCCGGTTGCTCGGCAGATCCGGATACAAATGGTGCTCGATCTGGTGGCACAGGTTGCCGCTCATGAACCGCAGCGCCGGCCCGGCGTTGAAGTTGGCGCTACCCAGCAGCTGCCGCAGATACCACTGGCCCTTGGTCTCCCCCACCATGTCGGTCTTGCTGAACTTCTCGGCGCCATCCGGGAAATGCCCACAGAAAATGACGGCGTTGGACCACACGTTGCGGATCACGTTGGCCGTCGCGTTGGCCGTCACGGTGGACCGGTATGTCGCCGCGGGCGACAGCGAGGTCAACGCCGGAAACGCCACATAGTCCTTGAACACCTGACGACCGGCCTTGGCGGAGAACTCACGCACCCGGATCCTGGTGGTCTCGCGGTCGGCCCGCCCCTTGAGGATCTTGCCGATCTCCAAGTGCTGCAACGCGACTCCCCACTCGAAGCCGATCGCAAGAATGGTGTTCCACACCACGTTGAGCAGGTTGAAGCGCTTCCAGGGCTGGTCTCGGGTGACGCGCAACATGCCGTAGCCGACGTCGTCATCCATGCCGAGGATGTTGGTGTACTTGTGGTGCACGAAGTTGTGGGTGTATCGCCAGTGCCTGGACGACCCGCTCATGTCCCACTCCCAGGTCGCCGAGTGAATCTCGGGGTCGTTCATCCAGTCCCACTGGCCGTGCATCACGTTGTGGCCGATCTCCATGTTCTCGATGATCTTGGCCACGCCCAGGGTCACCGCTCCCGCCCACCAGGCGCTGCGCCGCGAGCTGGCGGCCAGCAGCAGCCGGCCACCGACCTCCAGCGCACGCTGCGCGGCGATGGTGCGGCGAATGTAGCGAGCGTCGCGCTCGCCGCGAGCGTCTTCCACGTCCCGGCGGATGGCGTCCAGCTCGGCCGCCAGGCTGTCGATGTCGGCGTCGGTCAGATGCGCGAATACGTCGACGTCGGTGATCGCCATCGTCTTCTCCCTGCGTCAGTCGTTGACCTACCACCCGGTAAGCTACGATTCCGTAGGTTACCAGTCAGTAGCTTTAGATGTCGACCACGCAATCGCCGGATGCGGCCGATACGCAGGTCTGGATCCGAGTGCCGGGGTCGTGTTCCTTTCCCGTCCGCAGGTCGCGGACGTGGCCATCCACCAGCTCGACCACGCACGACTGACAGATACCCATCCGGCAGCCAAAAGGCATCTGCACGCCGGCGCCCTCGCCCGCGTCCATCACCGATGTCGCCGCGTCGGCCACCACGCTCTTGCCGCTGCGGGCGAACGTCACCGTCCCGCCCGCACCGGCCGGCGCCGCCCTGGACACCGCGAACCGTTCCAGGTGCAGCCGATCGCTGATGCCCGCCGATGACCAGACCCGCTCGGCCTGGTTGAGCAGGCCCTCCGGCCCACAGGCCCAGGTCTGGCGCGCACGCCAGTCCGGCACCAGCCGACCGAGCCGGGACAGGTCTAGCCGGCCTTCGACGCGGGTCTCCCGCACCGTCAACCGATACCCCGGGTAATCGTCGGCCAGCTCCGCCAGCTCGCCGCCGAACAGCATCTGCGATCGGGTGGGCGCCGAATGGAGGTGCGCGATGTCGGTGATCTGGTTGCGGCGGGCCAACGTCCGCAGCATCGACATCACCGGGGTGATCCCCGATCCGGCGGTGAGGAACAGGATCGACGACGGCGCCGGGTCGGGCAGGACGAAGTTACCCCGCGGGGCGGCCAACCGCACGATGGTTCCCGGCGCCACCCCGGCCACCAAGTGCGTGGACAGAAAGCCCTCCGGCATGGCCTTGACGGTGATGGTCACGGTTCGTGACGACCGGGACCTCAACCCGAATCTCGCGGTCGCCGGGCTCGATGTCAGCGAGTACGACCGCCAGCGCCAACGCCCGTCGACCAGCAATCCAATCCCGATGTACTGGCCGGGCTGGTAGTCGAAACTGAAGCCCCAGCCCGGTTTGATGACCAAGGTCGCGGAATCTTCCGTTTCGCGGCGAACCTCCAGAATGCGGCCGCGCAGCTCCCGCGCGGACCACAGCGGATTGGCCAGGTGCAGATAGTCGTCGGGCAGCAGCGGCGTGGTGATGCGGGTGGCGATCTTGCGCAGCGCGTGCCAGCCGGGGTGCCTGTCCGCCCCGACGACGGTTGGGCGCTGTGTCTCTACGACCTTGGCGGTCAGCGCCGCCTGTTTTTTGCTCATCGAAAGCTCCTGCTCACGGTGCGGCCGCTAGCTTCGGGCGAGTGCGCGCCCGCCACCAAGGCTACGGTAGCGTAACCTACGGTTCCGTAGCTAGCGGTGGACTTCACAGCAGGTCTAGCAGGAACGGCAGCTCCTGATTGGCATACCAGGCCAGGTCGTGGTCCTGGGCGTCACCGACGATCAGCTCGGCGTCTTCGTCACCAAGGTCAGCGGCATCGATGGCCGCGATCGCCGCTGTCACGGCCGGCTCCGCGCCCACGTTGTCGACATATGCGGCGACGACCTGGTCCAGCGTGACGGGGGCAGCCAGCCTGACGACGGCGTCGTCGAGGTCGGGCCGATACGTGACGTCGTCGACCTCGGCGGCCAACACCGCACGCCGGGGCGGCAGCGCGTCACCCACGTCGACGGCCAGCAGTCGCAGCGACGCCAGCGCCGCCTCGCGCAGCGCCACCTCGGCGAGTTCGTCATGGTCACCCTCGGCGTAGGACTCACGCAAGGTCGGTGTCACCGCAAAGGCG
This sequence comes from Mycobacterium shinjukuense, assembly GCF_010730055.1. Lineage (NCBI taxonomy): Bacteria > Bacillati > Actinomycetota > Actinomycetes > Mycobacteriales > Mycobacteriaceae > Mycobacterium > Mycobacterium shinjukuense. The sequence goes on from NZ_AP022575.1 coordinate 2,687,179, forward strand.
GTGCCGTTGACCGGCCACAACGAACCCTCGGCGACAAGGCTCTGCAACATGGCCAGGGTGGCCGGGATGTAAACCTGCGTCATGGGGCGAGCGCTAGCCCCCCATCAGCCTGGCAACATGGTCGTCGACATAGGTCGCCAGCTCCCGCGGAGGACGTCGATAGCCGGTGTTGTGCACCGGCCGCTGCGGCAGTTTGACCTTGGGCTTTTCCACATCGGTGTAGTCGATCGTGGATAGCAGGTGGGCCATCATGTTCAGCCGGGCATGCTTTTTGATATCGGATTCCACGATGTACCAGGGGCTGACCGGGGTATCGGTGTGCACCATCATCTCGTCCTTGGCGCGCGAATAATCCCCCCAGCGATACACCGATTCCAGGTCCATCGGACTGAGTTTCCATTGCCGCAGCGGATCGTTCAGGCGCGCCTTGAACCTGCGCAGTTGCTCCGCTTCGGATACCGAAAACCAGTACTTGCGCAGCAGAATCCCGTCGTCGATCAGCATCTGTTCAAAGATCGGCGTCTGCCGCAGAAACAGCACATACTCCTGCGGCGTACAAAATCCCATGACCTTCTCGATGCCGGCGCGGTTGTACCACGACCGATCGAAGAGCACGATCTCGCCTTTGGCCGGCAGATGCGCGATGTAACGCTGGTAATACCACTGGCCGCGTTCCCGATCGGTCGGCATCGGCAATGCGGCGATATGTGCGATCCGCGGGCTGAGGTATTCGGTGATCCGTTTGATGGCGCCGCCCTTGCCGGCAGCATCGCGGCCTTCGAAGATGACCACCAGGCGTGCCCCGGAATGGCGCACCCACTCCTGCAACTTCACGAATTCCGTTTGCAGTCTTAATAATTCGGCCTCGTAGAGTTGGTCGGAAATCTTAGGTTTTGCCGGCGCAGTTGATTTCTTCTTCTTCGCCTTCGCCGGCGCCCCGTCGTTCGTCGCGGTGCCCACATCAACGGATGCTATCGCCCCCCAGCGGTTTTGACCCCGGACTACCGCGAGGCTTCCAGAAGCTCGTCCAGCGATTGGTGCAGCAAACCGGGCAGCAGGTCAACGTCGCTCATCGCGTCACGGTCGGCGTTGATTCCGAAATACAGCATGCCGTTGTAGGACGTCACGCTGATCGCCAGCGCCTGATTGTGCAGCAGTGGCGGCACGGCGTAAGCCTCCAGCAGCGTGGTGCCGGCGACATAGAGCGGTGACTGCGCCCCGGGGGCGTTGGTGACCAGCAGGTTGAACAACCGGGCCGAATAACTGGTGGCCACCCGAACGCCCATGGCGTGCAGGGTGGCCGGCGCAAAACCCGACAGCGTGACGATGGTCCGGGCGTCCACCAGACTGGCCGCCGTCGGATTCGACTCGGTGGCGTGCGCGATCTGTGACAGCCGTACCACGGCGTTACGCTCCCCCACCGGCAGGTCGACCAGAAAGGGCGTCACCTGGCTCATCGCCTGGCCGGGGCCGGTTGCATCGAGTTGGTCGTCGACGTAGACCGACAGCGGCGCCATCGCGCGCACCGTCGCCGTGGGCGCCAGCGTCTCCCCGCGTGACATCAGCCAGTTGCTCAGCGCGCCCGCTATCACCGCCAGCACCACGTCATGGATGTCGCAGTCATAGCGTGCACGCACGGCGCGATAGTCCTCCAAACGTCCACGGGCAACCGTGAACCGGCGATTGCGCGACACGGTGGCGTTGAGCGGGCTGCTGGGCGCGGTGCCGCGCGCCACGGTGCGCACGACGTCGAGCATTCGGCGGCCGGCGTCGACCAGTTGGCCATGATTTGTGGCCAACCCGGCGAGCACCGATCCGGCCGCCTGCAGCTGCGCGCCCGGCCCCACGATCCAGTCGCCGATCGCGCCCAGCACCAACCGCGTGGTGCCGGGGTCGCGCTCGGGTACCCAGATGTCTTCGGGAAACGCCGGTGGACGCCGCGTCCGATCGGCGATCACGTGGCCCAGTGCCAGCGCCGTCACACCGTTGATCAGGGCCTGGTGCGACTTGGTGTAGAGGGCGACGCGGTTTTTCTCCAGACCCTCGACGAGGTACATCTCCCACAGGGGCCGCGACTTGTCCAGCGGTCGGGCGGCCAGCCGCGCGATCAACTCGTGCAGTTGCTCGTCACTGCCCGGTGACGGCAGCGCCGACCGCCGCACGTGGTAGGTGATGTCGAAATCGCGGTCGTCAATCCACACCGGCCGGGCCAGGGCCACCTTCACTTCCCGAACCCGCTTCCGGTAGCGCGGTATCTGCGGTAGCCGCTGCTCGACGGTGGCCAGCAGCGTCTCGTAGCTCAGGCCGGCCCGTGGCCGGCGCAGAATCAGCAACGACCCGACGTACATCGGGGTGGCAGAGCTCTCCAGCCGAAAGAAGGACGCGTCCGCAGTGGACAACCGGGTCACCATGAGTGCCCTGTCCTCCTTGTCACCTTCATCGCTCCGCCCAACGTCGTCGCCCACGTTAACCACCGGCCCGGCCGCCTCACGCCGCGGGTACACACTGGCTCGGTTTGTGCGATGATGACCGGCGATCGGTCTGCCGACTCTCCAGCAGGCTGCCATCCCGTCACCCGAGTTGGTTCCATCGTTTGGCTTGGAGAGTGCCCGTTGACCATCGATCCCACCGTGGGCCCGCCCCACCGCGACACCTTCGCCGTCACACCCGTGGTCGACTACGAACCCCCGACGCGGAATGTTCCGCGCTGCCGGCTACCATCGCACGCGCCGCCGCGGCCGCATACCCCGCGTGCCGCCCGGCGAGCACACCGCGACCACGTTGGCCGGCATCCGGCGACCATGACCGCGCAGGCCATGACACCGGCCCTATCGGCGTCGATGCGCGAGGCGGCGATATTCGCCGACGCCGCGCTGCGCCGAATCCTGGAAGTCATCGACCGCCGCCGTCCAGCCACCCAGTTGCGGCGGCTGCTGGCACCCGGCCTGGTGGACTCCGTGGTCTCGGTCAGCCGCACGGTCGCCGCCCAGACCGGCGAACCGGGGGGCGCGGCGGTGCTTCGCCGGATGCGGCTCCAACCGGTGGAGGGCGACGCCCGGCGGGGCGCGGCCGAGGTCTCCGGCAGCTATAGCCGGGGGCACCGCATGCACGCGATCGCCTGCCGGGTGGAACGGGGGGACGCTACCGGCGCGGCCCGGTGGCTGGTGGTTGCCCTGCACGTCGGTTGACGGGGGTTGACGGAATCAGGCGCCGGCCGGCACTGCGCCCCCGGTGAACCGGGACAGCACCGGACCCACGATCGCCATGGTGAAGACGTATGAGGTGGCCAACGCGGCCACCGTGGGCACCGACGTGCCGACCAATCCGACGATGATCAGCGAAAACTCTCCCCGGGCGATCAGCGCCGCGCCGGCGCGCAGCTGCCCGCGCCGGGCCACCCCATCGCGGTTGGCGGCGAACATCCCGGTGAGCACCTTGGTTGCCGCCGTGACCACGGCCAACGCAATGGCAACCGGAAGCATTGGCAGCAGCTCCTGCGGATCGACCGACAGTCCGATCGCCAAGAAAAAGATCGCCGCAAACAGATCCCGAAGGGGACCCAGCACCTTGCGCGCCCGGTCTGCCGTCTCACCGGTCAGGGTCAGGCCCACCAAGAACGCCCCCACCGCGGCCGACGCGTGCACGGTTTCGGCCAAGGCCGCCACCATCAGGGTGATGCCCAGGACTCTGAGCAGCAGTTGCTCGGAATCCGGGTGCGCCACCAGGCGGCCCACGTGATGGCCCCAGTGATAGGACGCGACAAACGCCGCGACCAGAACACCGACGGCGGCCAACGCGCCGCCCACGGCAACCACCCAGCTGCCCCGCGATGCCAGCACCGTAAACAGCGGCAGATAACCGGCCATCGCGAAGTCTTCCAGCACCAGCACCGACAGCACCGCCGGCGTCTCACGGTTGCCCAGGCGTCCCAGGTCCTCCAGCAGCCGCGCGATGACACCCGACGAGGAGATGTAGGTGACGCCGGCCAACGCCAGGATGGCGACCCCGTCCAGCCCCAGCAACCAGCCCGCCACCGCACCGGGGGTGGCGTTGAGGACGATGTCGACACCGGCCGAGGGCAGGTGGCGTCGCAAGCTGCTGGCGAATTCCGTGGTGGAGAATTCCAGACCCAACGTCAGCAGCAGCAACACCACACCGATGGGCGCACCCGTGGTGATGAAGTCGTCGGCAGCGGGCACCGACACGACGCCGCCCTTACCCAGCGAAAGACCCGTCAACAGATACACCGGGATGGGGGACAACGCGAACCGGCGAGCGACCGCGCCCACCGACGCCAAGGCGACCAGGAGGGCACCTACTTCAAATAGCAGCGCCCCCGAAACTTGCACCGGCTCAACCCTTGTCGACGATGTGCTCGACTCCGGCGATGCCTTCCTCGGTGCCGATGACGATCAACACGTCGCGCGCCCGCAGCGTTTCCGCCGGGCCCGGCGAGGCAAGCACCCGCTCGTCGCGCACGATCGCGACGATCGACGCCCCGGTACGGGTGCGCGCGCGGGTGTCACCTAGCGGCCGGTCCACAAAGGGACTACCCGGCCGGATGTGGACTTGACCCGCCTCGAGTCCGGGCACTTCCCGGGTGAGCTCGGTGAACCGCTCGGCGATCCGCGGTGCCCCAAGAATCTGGGCCACCGCGTCGGCCTCTTCGTCGGTGAGCCGGAACACCGGGCGGGCCTGGTCGGGATCCTCGGCGGTGTAGAGCACGACGTCGAAATCGCCGCCGCGCCGGGCGATGATGCCGATCCGTTCGCCCCGCTGGCTGGTGAACTCGTAGCGCAGACCGACGCCGGGCAGCAGCACCTCCTTGACATCCATAGCAGTCAATCCTTGACGAAATGCCGCCCCGAGAGAAGCGGTGTCGGCAATCGCCGGGGCTAGCGCTTCTTCACCGATTTCGGCGGCTTGGGACCACGCCCTTGCCGCCGCGCGGCTTCCCGCCGCTCGCGCCGGCTGGCGCCGGCCGGTACCCCCGCCGGTGTCCGCTGTGCCCCCCCGCCGCCGCGCTGCACCTGCGCCGAGCCGTCCTCCGACGGCCCGGAATAGGTGAGCGCGGGAGACTCGTTCTCAATGCCTTTGGCGCGCAACGCACTCGGAGCCTCGGCACGCCCTGCCGCGGGCGCGCCGGCGCTGTGGCGGCGCTGCGCGACACCGGCGGCCGCGGTCGCCAACTCCGCAAGGTCCTCGGGTTCGGCAACCGGGGCGACCTGCGGGGCCGGGACCGCCTCGACGGTGACATTGAACAAGAACCCGACCGACTCCTCTTTCAGGCCGTCCAGCATGGCCATGAACATGTCGTAGCCCTCGCGCTGGTACTCGACCAGCGGGTCGCGCTGGGCCATCGCGCGCAGCCCGATGCCCTCCTTCAGGTAATCCATCTCATAGAGGTGCTCGCGCCACTTGCGGTCGATGACGTTGAGCAACACGTTGCGCTCCAGCTGGCGCATCGCACCCTCGCCGGCGATTTCCTCCAGTTCGGCTTCCCTTGCGGCATAAGCACGTTCGGCGTCCTTGAGGAGTGCGTCCAGCAGCTCGTCGCGGGTGAGATCGTCACGCTCGAACTCGCTGTCCCGGCGGGTCAGGGTCTCGTGTTTGATCCCGACCGGATACAGCGTCCCCAGCGCGGTCCACAACGCGTCCAGATCCCAGTCCTCGGCGTAGCCTTCGGCGGTCGCGCCGTCGACGTAGGCGGTGATGACGTCGCGGACCATGTCCAACGCCTGGTCCCTGAGGTTCTCGCCCTCGAGGATGCGGCGACGCTCGGCGTAGATCACCTTGCGCTGCTGGTTCATCACCTCGTCATACTTGAGGACGTTCTTTCTGATCTCGAAGTTCTGCTGCTCGACCTGGGTCTGGGCGCTCTTGATGGCCCGGGTCACCATCTTGGCCTCGATCGGCACGTCATCGGGCAGGTTCAGCCTCGTCAACAAGGCTTCCAGGGCCGCACCATTGAACCGGCGCATGAGCTCGTCGCCCAGCGACAGGTAAAAGCGCGACTCCCCCGGGTCACCTTGGCGGCCGGAACGACCACGCAGCTGGTTGTCGATGCGCCGCGACTCGTGTCGCTCGGTGCCCAGCACATACAGGCCGCCGGCCTCGATCACCTCTTTGGCCTCCTTGCTGGCCTCCTCCTTGACGATGGGCAGTTCCTGGTGCCACGCCGCCTCATACTGCTCGGGGGTCTCCACCGGATCCAGCCCGCGTTCCCGCAACCGCTGATCGGTGAGAAAGTCGACGTTGCCGCCCAGCACGATGTCGGTGCCGCGGCCGGCCATGTTGGTGGCGACGGTGATGGCGCCCCGCCGGCCGGCTACCGCGACGATGCCCGCCTCCTGCTCGTGGTACTTGGCGTTGAGCACGTTGTGGGGAATGCGCCGCTTGGTGAGCTGACGCGACAGGTACTCGGATTTCTCCACGCTGGTGGTGCCGATCAGCACCGGCTGGCCCTTGTCGAACCGCTCGGTGATGTCATCGACGACCGCGAGGTATTTGGCTTCCTCGGTCTTGTAGATCAGGTCGGAGTGGTCTTCGCGGATCATCGGCTTGTTGGTCGGAATGCTGACCACGCCCAGCTTGTAGATCTCGTGCAGCTCGGCCGCCTCGGTCTGGGCGGTGCCGGTCATGCCGGCGAGCTTGTCGTAGAGCCGAAAGTAGTTCTGCAGCGTGATGGTGGCCAGCGTCTGGTTCTCGGCCTTGATCTCGACGTGCTCCTTGGCCTCGATCGCCTGGTGCATGCCTTCGTTGTAGCGGCGCCCGATCAGCACGCGACCGGTGAACTCGTCGACGATGAGCACCTCGCCGTCGCGGACGATGTAGTCCTTGTCGCGGTGGAACAGCTCCTTGGCCTTCAGCGCGTTGTTGAGGTAGCTGACCAGCGGGGAGTTAGCGGCCTCGTAGAGGTTGTCGATGCCGAGCTGATCCTCGACGAACTCGACCCCTTTTTCGTGCACGCCGACGGTGCGCTTGCGCAGGTCGACCTCGTAGTGGGTGTCCTTTTCCATCAGCGGCGCCAGCCGGGCGAACTCGGTGTACCAGTTGGAAGCACCGTCGGCCGGGCCGGAGATGATCAGCGGGGTGCGGGCCTCGTCGATCAGGATGGAATCGACCTCGTCGACGATGGCGTAGTTATGCCCGCGCTGCACCAACTCCTCCAGCGAGTGCGCCATGTTGTCGCGCAGGTAGTCGAAGCCGAACTCGTTGTTGGTGCCGTAGGTGATGTCGGCGTGGTAGGCCTCGCGGCGTTGGTCGGGCGTCATGGTGGCCAGGATCACCCCCACCTGCAGCCCGAGGAAGCGGTGCACCCGGCCCATCCACTCGCTGTCGCGTTTGGCCAGGTAGTCGTTGACGGTGACGATGTGCACGCCCTTGCCGGCCAGCGCGTTGAGGTAGGCGGGCAACACACAGGTCAGGGTCTTGCCCTCGCCGGTCTTCATCTCGGCGACGTTGCCCAGGTGCAGCGCGGCCGCGCCCATCACCTGCACGTCGAACGGTCGCTGGTCAAGCACCCGCCAGGCGGCCTCGCGGGCCACCGCGAACGCTTCGGGCAACAGATCGTCGAGGGTCTCGCCGTCGCCCAAGCGCTTCTTGAACTCGTCGGTCTTGGCCCGCAGCTCGGCATCGGTGAGCTTGGCGACGTCGTCGGACAACGTGCCAACATAGTCGGCCACCTTTTTGAGCCGCTTGACCATGCGACCTTCACCGAGGCGCAGCAACTTCGACAGCACGGCAATGTCCCTTGTGGGTAGGAGTCGTAGGTAAGGCGACTCCCATCGTAGGTGACGACCCGGTGTGGGCCGCCGATCACGCCAGCCGGATCAGGCCATAGTCGTAGGCGTGCCGGCGGTAGACCACCGACGGCCGTTCGGTCTCCTTGTCGTAGAACAAGAAGAAATCGTGCCCGACGAGCTCCATCTCATACAGCGCGTCGTCGACCGACATCGGCTTGGCCGGGTGTTCCTTGACGCGCACGATCCGCCCCGGCTCGTAAGCGTTGGTGCGGTCCAGATCGGCGCCGTCGTGATCGTGGGGCTCGGCGTGTTGGGCGTTTTCGGCCGCGAAGGCCTGCTCCGGCGGTGGCACCGCGGTGGCCTCGGCCAGCGAAACCGGGGTCTTGTCGCCGTAGTGGACCTTGCGGCGGTCCTTGCCGCGACGCAGCCGACTCTCCAACTTGACGACCGCGGACTCAAGGGCAGCGTAGAAACTGTCGGCACAGGCCTCGCCGCGGACAACCGGCCCGCGCCCGCGAGCGGTGATCTCCACGCGCTGACAGGACTTGCGTTGGCGACGGTTGCGTTCGTGGTCGAGTTCGACGTCGAACAGGTAGATCGTCCGGTCGAATCGCTCCAGGCGGGCGAGTTTCTGGGAAACGTAGATGCGGAAGTGGTCGGGGATCTCGACGTTGCGGCCTTTGAACACGATCTCGGCGTTCAGCGTCGGCTCGCCCTGTTCGCCGGATCCGGCCGGTGCCCGGTCCAGAACTCCCCCGCGAGCGGGTGGTACCCCCAGATCGGAATCCACTGTAAGCCTTGACATACCTGACAACTCGTTTCTCTCTCCTGTCACACGCACCCTGCGTGTCTGGCCTTCAGATGTGCACCGACGGGGTTCGAGCGGTGTTGACAGGGTCACCGCGCAGGCTGCCCGCCGGAGCAAGCTGTCGAATGCTCACCTCCTCCCGCCGGTGCTACCCACACCCGAGAATGGCGACCGTGAGTCGCATAAGGTTGATCTCGACGTTAGCCGGTGTGCGCCTCCGCGTGCCACCAGTTTGGCCGACCGATTGCCAGTTCTGCACGTTCTCAGGGCAACTTCTTTGGTTCACCCCGATTCCATCAGGCCGCAGCGATCGCCAGCACGGCGGCCACCCGCGCCCCGGCGCCCCGCAGGACCCGGACCGACTCGCGCGCGGTCGCGCCGGTGGTGACGATGTCGTCGACGATCACCACGTCGCCGCGCGGTCGCTCACCGCGCAGCAGCACCCGGCCCGCGATGTTGTGTTCGCGGGCCGAACTGTCAAGGCCCACCGAGTCTTTGACCCAAGCCTTCATCCGCAAGGCCCGCACGACGGTGACGTCCGGGTGCTCGCGGACCGCGGCCGTGGCGATCCGGGCGACGGGATCACCGCCACGGCGCCGCGCCGCCGAACGCCGGGTGGGCGCGGGCACGATGGTCAGCGGGGTCTCGACCATGCCCCACGACAGCAGCCGGTGAACACCGATGGCCAGTGCCCGCGCCAGCGGCGCCACCAGGTCGGCCCGGCCGTGTTCCTTCATCGCCAGGATCGCCCGGCGGCGGGCGCCGGCGTAGCGGCCGAGCGCGAACACTGGCACCCGAGGATCGACGCGGGGGCTTACCAGGTGCGGTTCACCGGCGGCCACCGACAGCTCGCGCGCGCAGGCGTCACACCAGCGGGTCGATGGTAGGCCGCAACCACCGCATTCCAGCGGCAAGACGAGGTCGAGCACGGCACCAGTGTCGCGGTCACCGCTGACAGCGGGCGCGCTCAATCACCGCCTCCCAGCACCGACGGCCAGCTGAAGCTGAACGCCCCCTGGCTCAACCGGGTGAGCAGGTTTTCCAGCTGCCTCAGGGGTATCTCAATCCGCCACTCCGGCAGCAGGGCGGAGAGCTGCAAGGAATCCGTGCCGAGGCTGACGTCGGTGATCAGCAGCCCGTTCGGCAACTCGGGCAGCGGCACCCGATAGCCGGGCGTCCGGGCCGGCAACGTCCAGCGTCGTCGCCCGGTCACCACGGCGCGCGGCCGCAGCCACAGGCTGGTCCCCGACGTCGTCCCGACCGCGTCGACGTCTACCTCAAGACCTCCCCAACGTGGCTGGCGCGCCCACCGCAGTCGGGCCGTGCCGTCTTCGCCCAGCTCCCCGCGCAGCCGGGGGGTCGCTTGCCGCAGCACGTCGTCGAAGATCTCCGCCGGCAGCGCCGATGTCAGCGCCACCGGCGCGGCCACCACCTGCGGTGGCACGCCCGGGCGAATGTGCACGTTTTCCAGCACGGCGGTGGCGCCGTCGAGGTGGTGGTGCTCCCAGCTGATGTCGCGCGCGGCGACCCGGACCTCGCCGAGCTGACCGACGGCCAGGGCCTGCGGTTCCAACGCCGAGTCCAGTTCGGTCACGGTCAGCCGCACGTCGTGGTTGCCGATGCGGACCGTGATGTGCTTGCCGATGAGCAGCTGCTGCAGCGTCGCGAACAACGTCCGGTAGGGCGCCGTGACCGCCTGAGCGGCACCCGCGCTGACCCACGGCAACCCGGTCGATGACCACAACGACCCCAGCATGTCCAGCGCGCCGAAGGGATCGTCCCAACGTAGCCGGGGAACCTTGGGCGACATCGGAATCCGCCTCCTCACTGCGAGGGTAGCCGCTCACCTCGGCTGGCAATAGGAGGATCCGGCGATCAGCCGGGCAACACCGGCGCCGCCCCGGGCACCATCAGCCCCGCCACCTCCGACCAGCCCTGTTGATTTTCAACGGCGGACGCCGAGTACATCAGCACCCCTTGCGGGCCAGCGACATACACCGTCGACGGGTTGGCCGCGATGGCATACAGCGGAATCTGCAACCCGCGCGCGGGCGCATCGGAGTTCACCCCGTCGAGGTTGACGTAGGACACCGGATGCGTGACATCGTTGCGGGTCACCACGATGTCGTCGCCGGTCCGCCAGTACAGCGACACCACCGAAGAGCCCAGCCCGAAGCCCAGCCGGCGCGGGTAGGTCAGGGCGAACTGGCCGGCCTGGGTCTGCTCGACACTGGCCAGGATCACCTGGCCATCGATCACCATCGCGGCCCGCGTCCCGTCACGCGACAGCTGCAGATCGGTGATGGCCCCCGGGAAGCGGCTGGACACCGCGGTGGAATCCACCGGGATCCGCGCCGGTTGCCCGGATGCCGGTTCCTGGATCGCGCGCAGCACGTTGTTGGAGTCGACCACCACCCAGACCGCGTCGTCCAGCGCCCAGCTGGGCCGCGACAGGTTGTGTCCGTCGGCGGACTGGACCGCCTCACCACCGAGGTCACCGATCCACAGCGAGGCCGCCATGTCGGGTGCGCCGCGTCTCAGCGTCACCACCGACGCCACCTGCCGGCCACCGCGCGACAGCGCGGCACCGGTCTGGTCGCCCATCCGCCCGAAGGCGCCGGGCACGGTGGTGACCCGCTGCCCGTCCAGCGCCACCAGTGACCCGCCCACCAGGGCGTGCAAACCCGCGCCGGCCCCGTCGGCCACGCCGGGGTCGGTGGCCGCGACGTCCGAGGCGTTCCATCCCTGCGCGAATCTGTCGTCGAGCGGTGCGCCGTCGGCGTTGATCACATAGGGGCCCCTGATGTCCGCCCTGGCCAGCGTCCAAATGATCTGCGCGGCAAGCAATTGCCTGCTGTGCGGATCGGTGGTGGTCAGTTTCTCCAGGTCGACGCGGGCGCCGCCGTAGCCCTTCCCGATGCCGCTCTTGCCGCCATCGGCGCGGGTCACCGGGCCACGCAGCCGCAGCGGCGGGGCCAGCAGGTTGCGCACCGCGTGCGCCATCTCGGGGCGTGGACCGGCCAGCAGCTTGGAGACCAGCTCGGTGGCCAGCTGATCGTGGTCGGACACGGCAACGTAGCGCGGGTCGGGCACCACGGTCTTGCCGGTCGGGTCGGCGAAGTAGAGCGTGTTGCGCTTATAGGTGGCCTGGAATTGCTGCCAGTCCAGAAAGACCCCGTTGGGCAGCCGGTCGATGCGCCAGCCCCCCGACGTCTTGACCAGCTCGATGGGGCCCGGATCCGGCAGCTGACCCTCGGCGGTCTCGAAGACCCCCATGTCGGACAGCGAACCCAGGATGTCGGCCCGCATCGTCGCCGAAACCCGGTCGGCGGCACGGGTTTCGACGAACACCACGTGGTCGATCAGCAACGCGCCACCGGCGTCGTCCCAGGCGTTGGACGCCGACTGGGTGAGGAACTGGCGGGCCGCCAGATGGCGGTTGGCCGGGTCGGCGGTGGCCTTGAGGAATTCGCGCAGCAGCACGTCGGGATCCATGCCCGGGGTTGGCTTGGGCAGGTTCGACGGGGCCGGTCGCTCCACGGTGCCGATCGCTTGCGGAGCCGACGAGCTGGGCACGCTGGCACAGCCGGCGAGCAGCGTCGGCACCCACAGCAGACACAACGCCGCCAGCAGCTTGCCCATCATCCGCTCCGCTCGGCGTGCTCGCGTGGGCGCTGACGCTCATCCGGTTCCGGCACGGCCTGCGGTGCCGGCTCCGGGATCGGCTTCATGGGCAGCGGGCTGGTGGTGACCTTGTGGCCGCGCACCAGGGGAAGCGTCAACCGGAAGCAGGCGCCCTGGCCGGGCTCGCCCCAGGCCTCCAGCCGACCCTGGTGCAGTCGGGCATCCTCGATGCTGATGGCCAATCCCAGCCCGGTGCCGCCGGAGCGCCGCACCCGCGACGGATCCGAGCGCCAGAACCGGCTGAACACCAACTTCTCCTCGCCGGGCCGCAGCCCGACGCCGTAGTCGCGCACGGTGACGGCCACCGTGTCCTCGTCGTGGGCCATCCGGATCCGCACCGGCTTGTGCTCGGCGTGGTCGATGGCGTTGGCAATCAGATTGCGCAGGATACGTTCCACCCGGCGCGCATCGACCTCGGCGATCACCTCGTCGGCGGGCAGCTCGACGAGCAACTCGATGCCGGCCTCTTCGGCCAGGTGGCCCACGTTGCCCAGCGCGTTTTTCACCGTCGCACGCAAATCGACGGCCTCGACCGACAACTCGGCCACGCCGGCGTCGTGCCGGGAGATTTCCAGCAGGTCGTTGAGCAACGTCTCGAACCGGTCCAGCTCGCTGACCATCAATTCGGTGGACCGCCGCAGCGTGGGGTCCAGGTCGGCGCTGTGGTCATAGATCAAGTCGGCGGCCATCCGCACCGTGGTCAGCGGGGTCCGCAGTTCGTGGCTGACGTCGGAGGTGAAGCGCCGCTGCAGGTTGCCGAACTCTTCGAGCTGGGTGATCTGCCGAGACAGGCTCTCGGCCATGTCGTTGAACGACACCGCCAGCCGAGCCATGTCGTCCTCGCCGCGCACCGGCATCCGCTCGGACAGATGCCCCTCGGCGAACCGTTCCGCGATCCGCGACGCCGACCGCACCGGCACCACCACCTGGCGCGACACCAACAGCGCGATCCCGGCGAGCAAGACCAGCAGCACCAGGCCACCGGTGGCCATCGTGCCGCGCACCAGCGCGATCGTGGCCTGCTCGTTGGCCAGCGGAAAGATCAGGTACAGCTCCAGGTTGGCCACCCGAGACGACGTCGGCGTGCCAACGACCAGCGCCGGCCCGGAGAAGCCTTCGGTATACACCGTGGCGTACTGGTAGGCCGCCTGCCCGGCCTTGACGAAGCCACGCAACGCGTTGGGCACTTGGTCGACCGGGCCGGCGCTGGAGGCCGCCCGTGGCCCATCCCCCGGAACCAACAGCACCGCATCGAACGCGCCGGCCAGGCCGGCACCCGAGGCCGGGTCGGTTTTCGACGTCAGGGTGTTGCGGGCCAGCTGCAGGCTGCTGTCCAGCGATCGGGTCTCCTCACCGTTGACGATCCCGCTGACGGTGTTGCGGGCCCGCTCGATCTGTTCGATCGCGGCCTTGACCTTGACGTCGAGCACACGATTGGTGACCTGGCTGGTCAGCACGAAACCCAGCGCCAGGATCACCGCCAACGAAAGCCCAAGGGTCAGCGCCACCACCCGCAGTTGCAGCGAACGCCGCCAGGCGACCGCCACGGCCCGGCTCAACGCGGTCAAGCCTCGCGTCATGAGACCGGCACGCCCCCGACGACCCCTGATGCGCCGCCGCGAGCCCCAGGTCACCCGCACCTGCCGGTCACGGGGGTCCGGCCTTGTATCCCACTCCTCGAACGGTCAACACCACGGTCGGATTCTCCGGGTCTTTCTCCACCTTGGCCCGCAGACGCTGAACATGCACATTCACCAGACGGGTATCCGCCGGGTGCCGGTACCCCCACACCTGTTCGAGCAGCACATCACGAGTAAACACCTGACGCGGTTTGCGCGCCAACGCCACCAACAGGTCGAACTCCAGCGGCGTCAGCGAGATCTGTTCGCCGTTTCGGGTGACCTTGTGCGCCGGCACGTCGATGTCGACGTCCGCGATGGACAGCATCTCGGCGGGCTCGTCGTCGTTGCGCCGCAGCCGCGCCCGCACCCGCGCGACCAGTTCCTTGGGCTTGAACGGTTTCATGATGTAGTCGTCCGCGCCCGACTCCAGCCCCAGGACCACGTCGACGGTGTCGGTCTTGGCGGTCAGCATGACGATCGGAACACCGGAGTCGGCGCGCAACACCCGGCACACGTCGATGCCGTTCATGCCGGGCAGCATCAAGTCCAACAGCACCAGATCGGGTCGCAGCTCGCGCACCGCGGTCAGGGCTTGGGTGCCGTCGCCGATGACCGCGGTGTCGAAGCCCTCCCCACGCAACACGATGGTCAGCATCTCAGCCAGCGAAGCGTCGTCGTCGACGACCAAAATCCTTTGCCTCATGCTGTCCATGGTGTCACCAGATCGGGACAAACTGGCGCACCACACGGGCGTTTCGCGCTTGATAAGGGCAAAGACCCCCAAAATCGGACCCCGGAGTGGCCTAGACAGCCGTCAAAGTGGCGGCCAGACCGCCCGGATCGACGTCCGGGTGAACGACCAGCCATCGCCCACCCCACCCCGCGGCGGCCAGCTGGGCGTACACCGCGCCGGTACGCCGCTGCAGTCCGTCGTCACGTTCGTAGCTGTCGCGCGCTCGGCCCGGGTCGCTTTCGGCCCGGCCGCGGGCGCGTCGTCCGGCCAGCTCGGCGGAGACCGCGAGCAGCACCTGCCAGTCGGGCGCGGGCAACCTCAACCGCTGATACTCCATCCGTGCCACCCAGGCCACCGCCTCCCCGCCGGCGTCCTGGTGCAGGCGGGCCGCGCTGTAGGCCGCGTTGGAGGCCACGTAGCGGTCCAGGAGAACCACGTCATGGTCACGTTGCAGGCCCGCGATCTCGTCGACGGCCCCGGCGCGGTCGAGCGCGAACAGCGTCGCCATCGCGTACACCGACGAGGCGAGATCCCCGTGCTCGCCGTGTAACGCTTCGGCGGCGATGTCGGCGGTGATCGATCGCCCGTAGCGCGGGAAGGCGAGCGTTGCCACCGACTTCCCGACCGTTTCGAAGGCGGTGCGCAGGCCGTCGCACAACGTGCGCTTGCCGGCGCCGTCGACGCCCTCGATCGCGATCAGCACGGCGCGAGCCTTGGTAGCGGGCAAGCGCCAACCGTCAGTAGCGGTAGTGGTCCGGCTTGTAGGGGCCCTCGACGTCGACGCCGAGATATTCGGCCTGCTCCTTGGTGAGCTTGGTCAGGTGGCCACCGAGGGCCTCGACGTGGATGCGGGCCACCTTCTCGTCGAGGTGCTTGGGCAACCGGTACACCTCGTTGTCGTACTCGTCGTGCTTGGTCCACAGCTCGATCTGGGCGATCACCTGGTTGGCGAAGCTGTTGCTCATCACGAACGACGGATGCCCGGTGGCGTTGCCCAGGTTCAGCAGCCGGCCTTCGGAGAGCACGATGATCGAGCGGCCGGTGTCGGGGAAGGTCCACAGGTCGACCTGGGGCTTGATGTTGAGCCGCGTGGCCCCGGAACGCTCCAGCGCGGCCATGTCGATCTCGTTGTCGAAGTGGCCGATGTTGCCCAGGATGGCGTGGTCCTTCATCGCCTTCATGTGCTCGAGCAGGATGATGTCCTTGTTGCCGGTCGCGGTCACCACGATGTCGGCGTCGGCGATGGCCTCCTCGACGGTCTTGACCGGGAAACCCTCCATCAGCGCCTGCAGGGCGTTGATGGGGTCGATCTCGGTAACGGTGACGCGTGCCCCCTGGCCCTTGGCCGCCTCCGCGCAACCCTTACCGACGTCGCCGTAACCACAGATCAGCACGTTCTTGCCGCCGATCAGGGCGTCGGTGCCGCGGTTGATGCCGTCGATGAGGGAATGACGAGTGCCGTACTTGTTGTCGAACTTGGATTTGGTCACCGAGTCATTGACGTTGATGGCCGGGAACGCCAGGTCTCCGGCAGCGGCGAATTGGTAGAGCCGCAGCACCCCGGTGGTGGTTTCCTCGGTGACGCCTTTGACCGACTCGGCGATCTTGGTCCATTTGTCCTTGTCGGTCTCGTAGCGGTTGCGCAGCAGGTTCAGGAACACCTTCCACTCGGCCGGGTCGTCGTCCTCGGCGGGGGGCACCACCCCGGCCTTCTCGTACTGCATGCCGCGCAACACCAGCATGGTGGCGTCGCCGCCGTCGTCGAGGATCATATTTGCCGGCTTGTCGGGGTCCGGCCAGGTCAGCATCTGCTCGGCGCACCACCAGTACTCTTCGAGCGTCTCGCCTTTCCAGGCGAATACGGGAACACCCTTGGGTTCCTCGGGCGTGCCGTACGGGCCGACCACCACGGCGGCCGCCGCATGGTCCTGGGTGGAGAAGATGTTGCATGAGGCCCACCGGACTTGGGCGCCCAACGCGGTGAGGGTCTCGATCAGCACCGCGGTCTGCACGGTCATGTGCAGCGAGCCCGATATCCGGGCCCCCTTCAGGGGTTGCACCTCGGCGTACTCGCGGCGTAGCGACATCAGGCCGGGCATCTCGTGCTCGGCGATCCGGAGTTCTTTGCGGCCGAAATCCGCCAGCGACAGGTCGGCGATCTTGAAATCGATGCCGTTGCGAACCTCGGCGGCAAGCGAACGTTCGGTCACCAAGTTTCCGGTCATGGCGCGTGTCATCCTTACTGCGGGGCCCTACGGGGGACTGGGAAAGAGTGGGGTGCGGCTACGTCGCC
The DNA here is from genome assembly GCF_010730055.1 of Mycobacterium shinjukuense. Classification (NCBI taxonomy): domain Bacteria; kingdom Bacillati; phylum Actinomycetota; class Actinomycetes; order Mycobacteriales; family Mycobacteriaceae; genus Mycobacterium; species Mycobacterium shinjukuense. Next base: position 2,704,064 of record NZ_AP022575.1, read on the forward strand.
GTTGCTCTTGGGCCACTGTAGCCGCCGTCCCCAAGCCCCGCAGGTCAGGGCACGATGTTGACCCCGTGACGCTCGGCGAACGGCGTCATCAACCGCGCCAGGTCCGCCGCCACGTCGTGATCGGCCTCCGGCGGCATCGACACGTAGCTCACGCACAGCCGCACGATCGCGCGCGACAACACATTGGCGTCGTCGTCGCTGGTGGCCACCCAGGTCTGGGTGAACGCCGTCGCCAGCCGGGCCGACGCGCGGTTGATGATGGGTGCGCTGTCGGTGGTGATCAGCTGCAGCAGATCGGGTTTGGCGACCCCGGTCAGCAGCGAGATGACCAGCGGATCGGCCGCCGACTCGGCGAAGAACGACCGGAAGCCCTGCAGGAACGATTCGTAGATGTTGCCGACGTTGGCGTCCAGCGCCGCGTGGACCTGGTCGACCAGCCGATCGGCCAGGCGCAGCGCGTAGCCTTGCGCAAGCCCCTGTCGGGAGCCGAATTCGTTGTAGATGGTCTGCCGGCTGATCCCCGCGGCCCGGGCCACGTCGGACAGCGTGATCGCCGACCAGTCCCGGGTCAGCAGCAGGTCCCGCATCGCGTCGAGCACCGAATCACGCAGCAGGGCCCGCGATGCCTCGGCGTAGGGAATCCGCTTCACAGGCGCGACAATAGCGTTTGGGGCGGTCACGAGCGGGCCACCTCCACCATCACGAAGTCCGACTTGGCCGCGCCGCAGTCCGGGCAGCTCCAATCGTCGGGAATGTCGTCCCAGCGGGTGCCGGGCGCGATGCCCTCCTCCGGCCAGCCCAGCGCCTCGTCGTACTCGAAGCCGCATTGGACGCACTGGAACAGTTTGTAGTCATTCATCTGTTGTGCCCTAACCCTTTCCGATCTTCTCGAAATCGACCTTCTCGCGGACAGCGCAGTCCGGACAGCACCAGTCGTCGGGAATCTGACCCCACGCCGTGCCGGCGGGGAAGCCTTCCCTGGCATCGCCTTTGGCCTCGTCGTAGACGTAGTCGCAGACCGGGCACCGGTAGGCGGCCATCATTGTTCGGCTCCGTAACGAGCCAGCATCTTCTCGCGCAGCCGTGGGTGCAGGTTAACCCTGGTGATATCGCCGCGGTAGTGCTCGAGCACCCGATGGTCCATCACCTTGCGCCACAGCGGCGGGAAGTAGGTCAGCGAAACCATCGACGCGTACCCGCTGGGCAGGTTGGGCGCGCCGGCCATGCTGCGCAGCGTCTGGTAGCGGCGGGTGGGGTTGGCGTGGTGATCGCTGTGCCGCTGCAGGTGGTAGAGGAACAGGTTGGTGACGATGTGGTCGGAGTTCCAGCTGTGCACCGGGGCGCAGCGCTCGTAGCGTCCGTTGGCACCCTTCTGCCGCAGCAGCCCGTAGTGCTCGAGGTAGTTGACGGCCTCCAAGAGGCAGAAGCCGAACACCGCCTGGATGATCACGAAGGGAACCAGGCCCACGCCGAACACCGCGATCAGCACGCCCCACAACACCACCGACATCGCCCAGGCGACCAGCACGTCGTTGCCCAGATAGGTCTTGGGATGCCACGGGCTGGCGCCGAGCCGGCGGATCCGCTGCGCCTCCAGCCTGACCGCCGAGCGCAGGCCGCCGACAACGCTGCGCGGCAGGAACTCCCAGAAGGTCTCCCCGAATCGGGCCGACGCCGGGTCTTCCGGGGTGGCGACGCGCACGTGGTGGCCGCGGTTGTGCTCGATGTAGAAGTGCCCGTAGCAGGTCTGCGCCAGGGTGATCTTGGACAACCAGCGCTCCAACGCGTCCTTCTTGTGCCCCAGTTCGTGCGCGGTGTTGATGCCGACCCCGCCGAGCACGCCGGCCGACAGCGCCAGCCCGATCTTGCCCACCCAGCTCAAACCGCCGTCAAAGCCCAGCCAACTGAGGTTGGCGGCGGTGAACAGGTAGGCGCCCAGCACCACGCTGAGGTACTGAAACGGGATATAGATGTAGACGCAGTAGCGGTAGTACTTGTCGTTCTCCAGCCGCTCCATCACCTCGTCGGGCGGGTTCTGGCCGTCGGGCCCGAACCGCAGGTCCAGCAGCGGCAACAGGATGTAGAGCAGGATCGGCCCGATCCACAACGGCACCTGCGCGGCGGCATGCCACCCGAGCTGGTTCAGCCCCCAGACGATGGGCAGCATCACGAACAACGCCGTGGGGGCGATCAGCCCCATGAGCCACAGGTAGCGCTTCTTGTCCCGCCACTCCGTTACCGGCGCTGGTGCTTTCTTGGGGACGCCGGGGCCGACGTGTGTGGCCATCTGCCAAACCTCCTTGTGAGTCACACCACGTTGAGGTTGGACAATATCCACTGATTCGTCTTATGTCTAGACATCTGACGGTATTTTGTACACCAGGTGTCCAAACACCTACTTTTTGTCGACGAACTCCCGGCGTCCCTGCACCGAGTGCCGGCGGCCGTAGCCGACATAGATCGCGGTCCCCACCAGCAGCCAGACACCGAAACGGATCCAGGTCAAGGCGGTCAGGTTCAGCATCAGCCACAGGCACGCCCCCACCGACGCGATGGGCAGCAACGGCACCCAAGGCGCCCGGAACCCGCGCGCCAGATCAGGCCGGAGCCGGCGCAGCACGATCACCCCGGCGGACACCAGGACGAACGCGAACAACGTGCCGACGTTGACCATCTCCTCGAGCTTGGTGATCGGGAACACCGACGCCGTGGTGGCGATCCCGACCGCGACCAGCACGGTGATCCGCACCGGGGTGCCGCGCGAACCGGTCTTGGCCAACCCGCGCGGCAACAGCCCGTCGCGCGCCATCGCGAACAGCACCCGGCACTGCCCGAGCATCAGCACCATCACCACGGTGGTCAGCCCGGCCAGCGCCCCAACGGAAATGATGCCGCTGGCCCAATACACCCCGTTGGCCTGGAACGCCGTTGCCAGGTTGGTCGAATGGCCGCCCGGGTGGGTCTTGAGCTCGGTGTAGGGAACCATGCCGGACAGCACGAGCGACACCGCGACGTAGAGCACGGTGACGATCCCCAGCGACGCCAGGATCCCGCGGGGGACGTCCCGCTGGGGACGCCTGGTCTCCTCGGCCATGGTGGCCACGATGTCGAACCCGATGAACGCGAAGAACACGATCGACGCCCCCGCCAGCACACCGAACCAGCCATAGTGGCTGCCCTGGGCCCCGGTCAGCATCGACAACACCGATTGGTCGAGCCCATCGCCGCCGTGTTGGGCCTCGGCCGGGGGAATGAACGGCGTGTAGTTGGCGGCCTTGACGTAGAAGGCGCCGACGACCACCACCAGCACGACCACCGACACCTTGACGCCGGTGACCACCGCCGAAAACCTCGACGACAGCTTGGTGCCCAGTGCGCACAGGGTGGCCACCAGCGTGACGATCAACAGCGCGCCCCAGTCGAGGCTGAACGATCCGAGATGGGCTGTGCCACCGGCAAATCCGAACACCGTGCCCAGGTAGCCCGACCAGCCCTTGGCGACCACGGCCGCGCCGATGGCCAATTCGAGCACCAGATTCCAGCCGATCACCCAGGCCAGGAACTCGCCGAAGGTGGCATACGAGAAGGTGTAGGCGCTGCCGGCCACCGGCACGGTGGAGGCGAATTCGGCGTAGCACAGCGCCGCCAGCGCGCAGGTGGCCGCCGCGATCAAAAACGATATCCAGATGGCCGGGCCGGTGATATCACCGGCCGTGGAAGCGGTGACCGTGAAGATGCCGGCCCCGATCACCACCGAGACACCGAAGACCACCAGGTCCCACCAGGTGAGGTCCTTGCGCAGCCGGGTTGTGGGCTCGTCGGTGTCGGCGATCGATTGTTCCACCGACTTCAGGCGCCACCGATTGGCCATCGCACCCGCCCCCTGTCCTTCGCCGCCAGCCCCGCGCTGCACCGCACAGTACTGGGTACGCTGCAGGGATGCCGGGGAGCTCACGAAAGACGGCGCCAGCGTGAGGGGCCACGCGGTCGTCATCGGCGCCAGCATCGGCGGTTTGTGCGCCGCGCGGGTGCTGTCGGAGTTCTTTGCCCGGGTGACCGTCTTCGAGCGCGACGAGCTGCCGAGCACCCCGGCCCACCGCGCCACCGTTCCCCAGGACCAGCACCTGCACCTGCTGATGGCCCGCGGCGCCAACGAGCTCGAGGGGCTGTTCCCCGGGCTGCTGAAGGACATGGTCGCCGCGGGCGTGCCGATGCTGGAGAACCGGCCGGATTGCATCCACTTCGGGGCCGCCGGCCATGTCCTGGGCACCGGGCAAACCCTGCGCAGGGAGTTCACCGCCTATGTGCCCAGCCGCCCCCACCTGGAATGGCAACTGCGACGACGGATCGGCGACATCGACACCATCGCGATCGTGCACCGCGGCGTCGCGCAGCCACGGTTCGAGCCCGCCCGGCAGCGGGTGACCGGAGTGTTGCTGGATCCCGCCGGCCCGGACGCCGGTGCGCCGGCGCGCCCGGAATTCGTGGCCGCCGATCTGGTGGTCGACGCGGCGGGCCGGGGCACCCGGCTGCCGGTGTGGTTGACGCGGTGGGGATTCCAGCGCCCGCCCGAGGAAACCGTGGACCTCGGCATCAGCTATGCCAGCCAGCAGTTCCGGCTCCCCGACGGGCTGATCCGGGAGCGGGTCGTGGTCGCCGGCGCCTCCCACGATCAGTCGCTGGGGCTGGGCATGCTGTGCTACGAGGACGGCACCTGGGTGCTGACCACCTTCGGCGTGGCCCGGGCCAAGCCGCCGACGACGTTCCGCGAGATGCTGGCGCTGGCGGATAACCTGCTGCCGTCACACTTCGGCGCCGCGCTCGCGCGTGCCGCACCCATCGGCCAGCCGGCTTTCCATGCCTTCCCGGCAAGCAGGTGGCGCCGGTACGACAAGCTGAACCGCTTCCCCGCCGGGATCGTGCCGTTCGGGGACGCGGTGGCCAGCTTCAACCCGACCTTCGGGCAGGGCATGACGATGACGTCGCTGCAGGCCGACCATCTCCGGCGGGCGCTGCAGTCCGCGGACGGCGAGCTGGCCGCCAAACTCAACCGGGCCACCGCCAAGACCACGTATCCGGTGTGGCTGATGAACGCGATCGGCGACATCACGTTCCACCACGCCACCGCCCAGCGCATCCCCCGGTGGTGGCGACCGGTCGGTGCGCTGTTCGACCAATTCCTTGGGGCCGCCGAAACCGATCCCGTGCTGGCCGAATGGTTTTTGCGGCGGTTCTCGCTGCTCGACAGCCTGGCCATGGTGCCGTCGGCGCCGCTGATCGGCCGGGCCATCGCGCACAACATGCGGTTGTGGCTCCACGAGCAGCGGGAGCGGCGCGCGCTCCGGCGGCCACACCGTGCCGTCACAGGCCCACGGTCACCCTGAACAGCTTGGCCGGTTGGCTCGCGGTCAGCCGGATGGGGCCGTCGTCGGCCGCCACCCACGCGGCCGCGCCGCGTTCCAGGATGAGCGAGCCGGACTTGCCGTGCACCGTGGTGGCGCCGTCGGCGCACAGCAGGATCTGCGGGCCCTCATGGCGCGTCGACGCGTCGACCTGGTGGCCGAGCTGATCGCCGTCGAGCACCAGCAGCGCGACGGCGAACTCCTCGGTCGGGGTGTCATACACCAACTCCAAGCCCTCGCGGCGAATCGGCGGGCGCAGCTGGGCCTCGGCGGTCGGGCTGAAGTCCAGCACCCGCAACAACTCGGGCACATCGACGTGTTTGGGGGTGAGCCCGCCGCGTAACACGTTGTCCGAGTTGGCCATCACCTCCAACGCGAATCCCCGCAGGTAGCTGTGCAGGTTGCCGGCCGGCAGAAAGATCGCCTCGCCGGGTGCCAGGCTGATCCGGTTGAGCAACAACGCCGCCAGCACCCCGGCGTCGCCGGGGTAGCGTTCGCCCAGTTCCAGCACCGTCTTGGCTTCGGCGGCGAATTCCCTGGCGCCGGAGCTGACGTAGTGGATGGCCCCGTCCAACACGGCGGGCACCAACACGTCGATATCCGGCTGGGGTGCGGTGATCCAGGTGGTGAACAGCGCACGCAGACCGTCGGCGTCGGACTGATCACCCAACAAGTCGATGAATGGGTCCAGGTCGGAGACCGCCAGCGCGGACAGCAGCTCGCGGGTGCGCGCAGCGTGCCGAAATCCGGCCAACGCCTCGAAGGGTTGCAGCGCCACCAACAACTCGGGCTTGTGACGGGTATCCCGGTAGTTGCGCACCGGCGAGGACACCGGAATGCCCAGCCGTTCTTCCCGCTGGAAGCCCTCGACCGCCTGCTCGGCGCTCGGATGGGCCTGCAGCGACAGTGGCTCGTCGGCGGCCAGCACTTTGACCAGGAACGGGAGCACGTCACCGAACCGGGCGCGGGAGCCGGCGCCGAGCTGTCCGTCCGGATCGTCGGTCAATGCCTGCAACAACGAGGTTTGGCCATCGGGTGTTTCCAGCCAGGCCGGATCACCCGGGTGTGCGCCGAACCAGAGTTCGGCCTCGGGGTGCGCGGCCGGCACCGGCCGTCCGGTGAATTCGGCAAGAGCGGTGCGCGATCCCCAGGCGTACGTCCGTAACGCTCCGCGTAACAGTTCCACCGTCTTCGCTATCCCCGCACCAATCGCAAGTACACCGCGGCCATCTCCAGCCGAACCGCCAATATTGCCAGTTGCAGCTCCGCACCGTCGGCGCCCCCCGGCGCCGCCGACCCGGCCCGCAGGCCCGGCGGTTCCGGCACCGCGACATCGTCGGCCGTGACCAGGTAGACATCGTCGAGCCCGGCGACCCGAGCGGCCACCACCGTACGCTCGGCGGCCAGCGTCAGCGCCAGCACCCGCAGCCGCTGCGGCAGCGGCCCGTCGATCTGTTCGTCGTGGAACAGGGCGGCCGCGCCAACACCTGCACGGTCGGGCAGGCCGGCGCGCACCGCCACCACCGCATCCGCCAGCCCGGCGGTGGCCACCACCTGGCGCGCGATCCGCAGCAGCACCGAGCTGCCATGTCGGGCCAGCGCCAGCGTCGCCGCGCCGTCACCGGCCAGTGCCACCGGGCGATCCCACACCCGCGCGGCCAGGGTCTTGGCCGGATTGGTGAACACCTGCCGGCCCGCGCTGTTGCGCAGCGCCTCGGCATCCAGCTCGTCGGCAAACGACGCCAGGTCGATGCGCAGCCTGGGGTCCACGGCGTGCAGGGTGGCCAGGCCCGCTGCCAGATAACGGGACAACCCGAATTCGTCGGGAACCGGTAACCGCGGTGCCAACACCGTGACCCGGCCGGCCGTGGAGTCGCGCAGCGGGCCCTCATACGGGGCCACCACGACGACCCGCGCGCCCCTGCGCACCCCGGTCGCGGCGGCGGTGACCAGCGCCGGATCACCGGGGTCGGCGCCGGCGACGATCAGCACGTCGAGCGGCCCCACCCAGGGCGGCGCCTCGGTGGCGACCGCGATCGGCTCGGTGGCCACCGCCCCCAACGTCGCGGCCAGCATGGCCCCGGCGGTCTCGGCCGTACCCCGGCCTGCCACCCAAATCACGGTGCGTGGACGGTGATCGCCACGCAGCGAGTCCAGGTCGCCCTCGTCGGCCGCGGCGGCGACGGCACGCACCTGCGCGCCCGCCGTGGACGCGGCCCGGAGCAGGCCGTCCCGGTCGGCGGCCAGCAGGCCATCGGTGTCTTCCAGATCGACCAGCCGGGTGGCGTTCACGGACCGGCCTCGTCGGCGGCGGTGTGGGCGGCGATTTCCGCGCTGACCTGGCTGACCACCGCTTCGACGTCCTCGACGCTGCGTCCCTCCACGTTGAGCCGCAGCAGCGGCTCGGTGTTGGAGCTTCGCAGGTTGAACCAGGTGTGCTCGCCCAGGTCCACCGTCACCCCGTCCAGGTGATCGATGGACTGAATCCGGCCGCCGAACGACTTCAACACGGCGTCCACACAGGCCGGCGCGTCGGCCACGGTGAAGTTGATCTCGCCGGAGGATTCGTAACGCTGGTAGTCGGCGGTCAGCTCCGACAACGGCCTGCTCTGCTCGCCGAGCGCGGCCAGCACGTACAGCGCGGCCAGCATTCCAGAATCGGCGCCCCAGAAGTCGCGGAAGTAGTAGTGCGCCGAATGTTCACCGCCGAAAATCGCGCCGGTCTCGGCCATCAGCGCCTTGATGTAAGAGTGCCCCACCCGCGAACGCACCGGCGTGCCGCCATGCTCGACGATCAGTTCGGGCACCGCGCGCGAGGTGATCACGTTGTGGATCACGGTGGCGCCGATCTCGCGGCCGAGCTCGCGCGCGGCCACCAAACCGGTCACCGCCGACGGCGAAACCGGCTGGCCACGTTCGTCGACCACGAAGCACCGGTCGGCGTCGCCGTCGAAGGCCAGCCCAATGTCGGCGCCGACGGCGCCGACATACTCTTGCAGGTCCACCAGGTTGGCCGGGTCCAGCGGGTTGGCCTCGTGATTGGGGAATGACCCGTCAAGCTCAAAGTACAAGGGCAACAAGGTGATCGAGTCGATCGCGCCAAGCACGGCCGGCGCGGTGTGACCGGCCATGCCGTTGCCGGCGTCCACGGCCACCCGCAGGGGACGCAGCCCCGAGGTGTTCACCAGCGATCGCAGGAAGGCCCCGTACTCGGCCAGCACGTCGTGGTCGGTGAGGGTTCCGGCCGGCCCCGCATAGCCGGGGACGCCGCCGATGAGGTCGTCGCCGATGGCGCCGAGCCCGGTGTCCACACCGACCGGCCGGGCACCGGCCCGGCACAGCTTGATGCCGTTGTACGCCGCCGGATTGTGGCTGGCGGTGAACATCGCGCCCGGGCAATCCAGCAGCCCCGAGGCGAAGTAGAGCTGATCGGTGGACGCCAAACCGATGCGCACCACGTCCAGACCCTGACCGGCTACCCCGGCCGCGAAAGCGGCCGCCAGCGACGGCGAGCTGTCCCGCATGTCGTGGCCGATCACCACCCGGCGGGCGGACTCGGCCCGCATCCGCCTGGCGAATGCGGCACCCAGGTCGGCGGCCAGCGCCTCGTCGATCTCTTCGCCGACCAGCCCACGCACGTCATACGCCTTGATCACACGGTGGACAGCCGCGGCGGGCCAAGGCATGCGAGCGCTCCTGACGACCTGGATGTGTTCGCCTCTTGGCCGCCAGCCTAATCGCCCGTCGAGGCCGGGGACCGCAGCGGTGGGCCTCGGTGCTCAGTCGGCCGGATCGGGCAATACCCGCAGATGTCCGCGCCGGCGGCCGGAGCGATGCTCAGCCGGGCCGAACGCGCCACCGTTGGGTGCCGTGGCGTGGGTGCCGGTGTGGTGACCGAAAGGGTCGCCGAACCCGGTATGCGCAGCACCCGACACGCCCACCAACGCCCCCGCGTGGGATCCCCCGATCGGGCCGCCCTCGCGCACCGCGTCGGCCAACGCCACCAGGTCGTCCTCATCGGGATGGGTGGGCAGCGGCCCGGCGTGGCGCACGAGATCCCACCCGCGCGGTGCGGTGATGCGGCCGGCATGGCCGACGCAGAGATCCCAGGAATGCGGCTCCGGCGCGGTGGCAAGCGGGCCGACCACCGCCGTCGAGTCCGAGTAGACGAACGTCAACGTTGCCACTGCATAGTGCGGACACCCGGGCCGGCAGCAGCGACGGGGTACGTTCACGACCGAAAGGCTATCGTGCGCAAACGCCGTCGAAGCGCTGGACACGCGCATCGGTTCTGGCCGGGATGTGCAACCGTTACCATCGGCGCGTGGGCGATTACCGCGGCTGGGCGCGGCGCGATCGGTCAAGGGGCAGATCGGCGTCGCGGCGCGCCACCCGTCGCGGCCGTGACATGCGCGGTCCGCTGCTACCGCCGACGGTGCCGGGGTGGCGCAGCCGGGCCGAACGGTTCGACATGGCGGTGCTGGAGGCCTACGAACCCATCGAGGAGCGGTGGAAGGACCGGTTGTCGGAGCTGGATGTCGCGGTCGACGAGATCCCCCGCATCGCCGCCAAGGATCCCGACAGCGTGCAGTGGCCACCCGAGGTTATCGCCGACGGGCCGATCGCGCTGGCGCGCTTGATCCCGGCCGGGGTCGACGTCCGCGGCAATGCCACGCGGGCGCGAATTGTCTTGTTTCGCAAGCCAATCGAGCGACGGGCGAAAGACACTATCGAGCTTGGCGAGCTGCTGCACGAGATCCTGGTGGCCCAGGTGGCCACCTACCTGGACGTCGACCCCGAGGTGATCGACCCGACGATCGACGACTAATCCCTGTCCTATGACCGGGTGACCCGGTCAGTCCCGTTAGATGACGCCACGTTTGAGGCGGCGACGTTCCCGCTCGGACAGCCCTCCCCAGATGCCGAACCGCTCGTCATGAGCCAGGGCGTACTCCAAGCACTCGTGGCGCACCTCGCAACCCATGCAAATCTTCTTGGCCTCCCGAGTGGACCCGCCCTTCTCCGGGAAGAACGCTTCCGGATCCGTTTGCGCGCACAGGGCGCGGTCCTGCCATTGGTCACTGGGCACCGGCTCCGGTTCGGGTTCGAATGCGTTGGGCGCCTCGGGGACCAAGCTCAGATGGGGCCGGCCGGCCGAGATGGGCGACACTCGCGCCGCGCCGGCGACGGTGTGCGGTATGCCCCCCACTACACCCCGAAGGTGCTCATAGGACATGCCTGCGCCTCCTCACTCGATTGGTAGTGAATGGTTTCCCACTGTTTTGATGTACAGTCAACCCAATTCGAACAAGTGATCGAATCTCGGTCTGCGACACCGAAACCGGCCGGCCAACCGGGAAATGACACTGATGTGATTAGACACGGGTTGGGGACCGCGGTCAAGCATTGCGACCCATTTCCATACCATCTCGTGATAGAAATTCCGCGTTTCTGTTGCGGTTCGGCCCCGGCGTGTCCGAGCGCAACTCGTCACAGCCATCGTTTGCAAACGCCACGGCCCGCGATCCGTCACCGCCCGGACGGTACTGTCCTGCGATGTGAAGGTCGCCGTGCTGGTCGGTGGAGTCGGCGGGGCCCGCTTCCTGCTCGGGGTCCAGCGGCTGCTGGGACTGGGCCAGTTTGCCACCCGCCACCCCGGGCCGGATCACCAGCTCACCGCCGTCGTCAACATCGGCGACGACGCCTGGATCCACGGGCTGCGCGTCTGCCCGGATCTGGACACCTGCATGTACACCCTGGGCGGCGGCGTCGACCCGCAGCGCGGCTGGGGCCACCGCGACGAAACCTGGCACGCCATGGGGGAACTCGCGCGCTACGGCGTGCAGCCCGATTGGTTCGAACTCGGCGACCGCGATCTGGCCACCCATCTGGTGCGCACCCAGATGCTGCGGGCCGGCTATCCGCTGTCGCAGGTCACCGCCGCGCTGTGTGACCGCTGGCAACCGGGCGCGCGGTTGCTGCCGGCCAGCGACGACCGGTGCGAAACCCACGTGGTGGTCACCGTCGACGAGACCCGCAAGGCGATCCATTTCCAGGAGTGGTGGGTGCGCCATCGCGCCCAGCTGCCGACGCACGGCTTCGCCTACGTTGGAGCCGAAAAGGCCAGCGCCACAACCGACGCCGTGAGAGCCATCGGCGACGCCGACGTCATCATGCTGGCGCCGTCCAACCCGGTGGTCAGCATCGGCGCCATCCTGGCCATCCCCGGGATCCGCGCGGCGTTGCGGTCGGCCGGCGCGCCGGTCGTCGGCTATTCACCGATCATCGGCGGAAAGCCGTTGCGCGGCATGGCTGATACCTGTCTCTCGGCGATCGGGGTGGCCGCCACCGCGGAGGCGGTGGGCCGGCACTACGGGGCGCGCGCCGCCACCGGCATACTGGACTGCTGGTTGGTGCACGACGGCGACAAGGCTGATGTGAAAGCCGAAATTGACGGAGTGACGGTGCGATCGATACCACTGCTGATGCGCGACCCCACGGCCACGGCCGAGATGGTTCGCGCCGGGCTGGATGTTGCGGGCGTGGCGGTGTGACCGGCCCCGACCACGGCTCCGCCGCCACGATCGAGATCCTGCCGGTCACCGGGCTTCCCGAATTCCGCCCGGGCGACGATCTGGCCGCCGCGGTCGCTTCGGCCGCGCCCTGGCTGCGCGACGGCGACGTCGTGGTGGTCACCAGCAAGGTGGTGTCCAAATGCGAGGGCCGGCTGGTGCCCGCACCCGAAGACACCGAGCGCAGAGACCGATTGCGCCGCAAGCTGGTCGCCGACGAGTCGGTGCGCGTGCTGGCGCGCAAGGGCCAGACGTTGATCACCGAGAACCGGCTCGGACTGGTCCAGGCCGCCGCCGGGGTGGACGGCTCCAACGTCGGGCGCGCCGAACTGGCGCTGCTGCCCGTCGATCCCGATGCCAGTGCGGCGGCCCTGCGCGCCGGGCTGCGCCAGCGGCTCGGCGTCACCGTCGCCGTGGTCATCACCGACACCATGGGCCGCGCCTGGCGCACCGGCCAGACCGACGTCGCCGTCGGCGCCGCCGGTCTTTCGGTGCTGCACAACTATTCGGGTGCCGTCGACGGATACGGCAACCACCTGGTCGTCACCGAGATCGCGGTCGCCGACGAGATCGCCGCGGCGGCCGATCTGGTCAAAGGCAAGCTGACCGCGCTGCCGGTGGCCGTGGTCCGCGGAGTGCCGGTGACCGACGACGGCTCGACCGCCCGGCACCTGCTGCGGCCGGGCAGCGAAGACCTGTTCTGGCTCGGCACCGCCGAAGCCATCGAGCTCGGTCGCCGCCAGGCGCAACTGTTGCGCAGGTCGGTGCGCCGGTTCAGCGACCAGCCGGTGCCGAGCGATCTCGTCGAGGCCGCCGCGGCCGAGGCGCTCACCGCGCCGGCGCCGCACCACACCCGGCCGGTGCGGTTCGTGTGGCTGCGGACCCGCGCCACCCGCATCCGGCTGCTGGATCGGATGAAAGACAAGTGGCGCGCCGACCTCGCCGGTGACGGCAAGCCCGCCGACGCCGTCGAGCGCCGGCTGGCCCGTGGTCAAATCCTCTACGACGCACCCGAAGTCGTCATCCCCATGCTGGTGCCCGACGGCGCACACCCCTACCCCGACGCCGCGCGCACCGACGCCGAGCACACCATGTTCACCGTCGCGGTCGGAGCGGCCGTGCAGGCCCTGCTGGTCGCGCTGGCGGTGCGCGGGCTGGGCAGTTGCTGGGTCGGCTCGACCATCTTTGCCGCCGACCTGGTGCGCCACGAGCTGCGACTACCCGTCGACTGGGAGCCGTTGGGCGCCATCGCGATTGGCTACCCAGCCGAGCCGACCGGGGTGCGTGACCCGGTGCCCGCCGCGGAGCTGTTGATCCGCAAATGACAACGTTCGCGGGCAAGGCCGCCGCGTCGGCGGACAAGGTTCGCGGCGGCTATTACACGCCGGCTCCGGTTGCCCGATTTCTGGCCCGCTGGGTTCGGGCGGCGGGCCCGCGCATCGTGGAGCCGGCCTGCGGCGACGGCGCCATCCTGCGTGCGCTGGCCGCCGTCACCAACCAGGCGCGCGGTGTGGAACTGGCGGCGCGCGAGGCCGCCAAGGCGCGCGAATTCGCCCCCGTGGACACCGAGAACCTGTTCGCCTGGCTGGCCACGTCCGCCGCCGGCGGCTGGGACGGGGTCGCGGGCAACCCGCCCTACATCCGGTTTGGCAACTGGGCGCCCGACCAACGAGCACCCGCGCTGGACCTGATGCGGCGCGAAGGTTTACGGCCCACCAAGTTGACCAATGCCTGGGTCCCGTTCGTGGTGGCGAGCACCCTGCTGGTGCGCGACGGCGGACGCGTGGGGCTGGTGCTGCCCGCCGAGTTGCTGCAAGTCGGCTATGCCGCTCAGGTGCGTGACTTTCTGCTGCGCCGCTTTCGGGAGATCACGCTGGTGACGTTTCAGCGGCTGGCGTTCGACGGCGTCCTGCAGGAGGTCGTTTTGTTCTGCGGCGTCGCCGGCGCGGGTCCGGCGCGCATCCGCACAGTCCAGCTCGCCGATGCCAACGCACTCGAGGGCGCGGATCTTGACGTCGAATCGGCTCCCGCACTGAGGCACGATAAGGAGAAGTGGACCAAATACTTTCTGAGCCCCACGCAGATCGGCCTGCTGCGCAGCCTCGAGCGGTCCGATGCCCTGACCCAGCTGGGCCGGCTGGCCGAGGTGGACGTGGGCATCGTGACGGGCCGCAACAGCTTCTTCACCTTCACCGATTCCCAAGCACGGGGCCTGGGGCTCATCGCGCACTGTGTCCCGCTGGTCTCGCGCAGCGCGCAACTGTCCGGCCTGGTCTATGACATGGATTGCCGGGCAAGCGATGTCGCCGCCGGGCACCGGACATGGCTGCTGGACGCCGCCGGCGAGCCGGCCGACCCCGCGCTGCTGGCACACATCGCCGCCGGCGAAGCCGCCGGCGTGCACCGGGGTTACAAATGCTCGATCCGCAAGCCGTGGTGGCGCACGCCGTCGTTGTGGATTCCCGACCTGTTCATGTTGCGCCAGATTCATCGGGCACCGCGGCTGACCGTCAATGCCGCGGCGGCAACCAGCACCGACACCGTGCACCGCGTCCGGGTCAAACCCGGCGGCGAGTCCCCGACCCACCCCGGGGCGCTGGCCGCGGTGTTCCACAACAGCGTGACGTTCGCCTTCACCGAAATCATGGGCCGCAGTTACGGCGGGGGCATCTTGGAGCTGGAACCCGCCGAGGCCGAGCGGCTGCCCGTTCCCGCACCGTCCTATGCGAGCACCGATCTGATCGCCGACGTCGATCTGCTGGTGAAGGCCGGCGACCCCGACAAGGCCCTCGACCTGGTGGATCAACGCGTGCTGATCGACGGGCTCGGCTTGTCACCGCGGGTGGTGGCGGACTGCCGCGCGGCCTGGGTCGCGCTGCGGGATCGCCGGACGAGGCGGGGATCCCGGTGAGCATGTCGCCGAGGAATCTGCGAGAGTCGGTGATCGCGATGCTCACCGGGTGGCAGCCACCCGATCCGACCCAGGACTCGGTGCGGCACGCCGTGCTGTCTTTCGTGCACGCCCGCACCGACGCCTGCCGCCGCGAGTGCGAACCCGGCCACATCACCGCGTCCACGCTGGTGCTCGACGACAGCGGCGGCCGGGTGCTGCTCACCCTGCACCCGCGCCTGCGCCGCTGGGTGCAACTGGGTGGGCATTGCGAGGATGACGACGAGGACATCGTCGCCGCGGCGCTGCGCGAGGCCACCGAAGAATCCGGCGTCGCCGGTCTGCGGATCACCGCCGAACTCGCCGCCGTTCATGTCCACCCGGTCACCTGCTCACTGGGCGTGCCGACCCGCCACCTCGACCTGCAGTTCGTGGCGCACGCACCCACCGGGGCCCGGATCGCGGTCAGCGACGAGTCCGACGACCTGCGCTGGTGGCCGGCCGACGCCTTGCCCCCCGGAACCGATTTCGCGTTGGCGTACCTGGTGGCTCGGGCCCGCGGCTGGTCGCGCGACGGCCCATGTTGACCGGCCTCACCGGACGCCGATGATGGTCAAACCGGGGTGAATACCGAGGAAATCAGCTTCATTGCGCGTCATCAGCGGGATGTCCACAGCGACGGCGACCGCCGCAATCAGGAGGTCGAAGCGTCGTGGCTTGGGGTCTCGGCCAACGGTGCGGACCATGGCACACAACGCTCCGTAAATCCGCGCTGCACGTGCATCAAACGGAATCGGGTCAAAGGTATTCACGATCCAGTGATAGCGCTGCTCGCGGGCGGCATTGAGCAGCGGATCGGCGCTGTGCAAGCCGTAGGACAGCTCGGCCAGCGTTATGGTGCTGACCGCGGCGGTCGACGCATGCGCGGCTACGGCCCTGGCCGGGTAGTCGATAACGACGGATGTGTCCAGTAGCGCCCGCTGGTACCGGGTCAAGGGTCGGCGCGCCATCTTCCGGCGTCGCTATCGTCAACGGCACTGTCGAGCTCGTCGAGCTCGTGGACGAAACGTTCGGCATCCCAACACGGAAGTTCGTTTATCCCTGCGGCGATGTGCGCCACCGGAACGAACCGCGACGGTCGATCGGGTTCGGATTGGTGGTGCGGAATGAGATCTGCTACCGGAACGCCGTTTCTGGTAACCGTAAAGCGCTCACCCTGTTGCACGCGCCGCATGATCGCGCCGCTGTCGTTTCTCAGTTCCCGTTGACTGACCGGTGTCGCCATAGCACCAACGTAGCACAAGGGTGCTACACCTGGGCGACCCGGGCGCTATACGTCCGACGAGTAGCGGATCCCGCCGTCGGGAATGGACACGCCCGGCCACACCCGGGCGCCGCGCAGCAGCTCGCAGCGTGCGCCGATGTCGGCGCCGTCGCCGATCACGCCGTCGCGGATCAGCGCCCGCGGACCGATCCGGACGCCGAAGCCGATGATCGAGCGCTCGATCACGCTGCCGGCCTCGACCTTGACGCCATCGAAGATGACCGCGCCATCCAGCCGGACACCGGGCCCGATTTCCGCGCCCCGGCCGACGACCGTGCCGCCGACCAGCACCGCGCCCGGCGACACCGCCGCGCCGTCATGCACCAGCCGCTCGCCGCGGTGGCCTCGCAGGGCGGGTGACGGCGCGATCCCGCGCACCAGATCCGCCGAGCCGCGAACGAAGTCTTCGGGCGTGCCCATGTCGCGCCAGTAGCTGGCGTCCACGTAGCCGCACACCGTGAGCTCGGGGTCGGAGAGCAGCGCGGGGAACACCTCGCGTTCCACCGAGACCTCGCGGCCGCGCGGAATCCGATCGATGATCCCGCGCGTGAAGACGTAGCAGCCGGCGTTGATCTGATCGGTCGGCGGATCCTGGGTCTTCTCCAGGAACCCGGTCACCCGGCCGTCCACGGTCGGCACGCACCCGAAGGCCCGCGGATCGCCCACCCGCACCAGGTGCAGCGTGACGTCGGCCTGGTTGCTGCGGTGGAAGTCCAGCAGCTGGTCCAGATCAGCCCCGGAGAGCACGTCACCGTTGAACACCATCACGGTGTCGTGGCGCAGTCTGCCGGCAACGTTGGCGATGGCGCCGCCGGTCCCCAACGGCCGCTCTTCGGTCACATAGTCGATCTGCAGCCCCAGCTTGGACCCGTCACCGAACTCGGCCTCGAACACCGCGGCGTGATACGACGTGCCCAGGATCACGTGCTCGATGCCGGCCGCGGCGATCCGCGACAGCAGATGGGTGAGAAACGGCAGCCCCGCGGTGGGCAGCATGGGCTTGGGGGCCGACAACGTCAGCGGCCGCAGCCTGGTGCCCTTGCCGCCGACCAGGACCACCGCATCGACGTGGTGGGTTGCCACCTCAGTGCCGCCCTTCCGCCAGCTTGACGTGCTGGCTTGCCGACCTGCGAGCCCGGCGCAGCGAGCTGCGCACCATCAGGTGGGAGCGCAGGGCCAGCGATCCCCGCAGCACCCAGCGCAGCGGAGCGCGCCACCAACCGGTGTGCCGATCGGCCAGGAACAAGTAGGTGCTCTTGTGATGCGCCGCCAGGTGACTCGCCGGGTCACGCCCGGTGGAGTGGCCCTTGTGGTGCAAAACCTCGGCCGTCGGCACATAGACGGACTGCCAGCCGGCCTTGCCCAGCCGGTCGCCGAGGTCGACATCTTCCATGTACATGAAGTAGCGCTCGTCGAATCCGCCGACCTCCCGAAACGCCGACCGGCGCACCAGCAGGCACGACCCCGACAGCCAGCCCACCGGCCGTTCGCTGGGCTCGAGCCGCTCCTGCCGGTAGGCCAGCGTCCACGGATTGCCCGGCCACACCGGCCCGAGCAGGGCATGCATGCCGCCCCGGACCAGGCTGGGCAGGTGCCGCGCCGACGGGTACACCGACCCGTCCGGGTCCCGGATCAGCGGGCCCAGCGCGCCCGCACGCGGCCAGCGGGCGGCGGCCTCCAGCAGGGCGTCGATGCTGCCCGGGCCCCATTGCACGTCCGGGTTTGCCACGATCACCCAGTCATCGACCCACGGTTGGTCGGCAATCTTGCCCTCATCGAGCCTGGCGACCGTGCGATTCACCGCGGTTCCGTACCCGAGATTGGCCCCGGTCGGCAGCAGCCGCACGTTGGGGTAACGCTCGACGGCAGCCTGCGGGGTGCCGTCGGTGGAGCCGTTGTCGGCCAACAGGACGCTGACCGGGCGCTCGGTGGCCAGCGACAACGACGCCAGGAACCGCTCCAGGTGCGGGCCCGGCGAGTAGGTCACCGCTACCACCGGCAAGACGTCAGTCACGGGTTGAGGGTAACGCGGGATCGACCGCGGCTCCGCGGCGAGCCGCCGCCAGCGCCGCGACAAGCGCACTGCGCCAGGGCCTTAGCGGCGCGAACCCGGCCGCGGCCCACTCCCGGCCAGACAGCGCGGAGTAGCACGGCCGTGGCGCGGGCCGCGGAAATTGTGCGCTGCTGACCGGGCGCACCCGCTGCGGGTCGGCGCCGCATTCCTCGAACACCGCGCGGGCCTGCCCGAACCGCGACACCGCGCCCTGGTTGGCGGCGTGCAGGATGCGCCCGCGCACGTGACTCTCGTCTAGGCAGTCGACCACCTGCAACACCGCGGCGGCCAGGTCGACGACGTAGGTCGGCGAGCCGGTCTGGTCGTCGACCACATCCACCGGACCGTCGCCGGCGGCCAGCCGTCGCATGACGGCGACGAAATCCTTGCCCGCCCCGCCGGTGTACACCCAGGCGGTGCGCACCACCACGGCCTCCGGCAGCGTCTGCAGCACGGCCCGTTCGCCGGTGAGTTTGCTGCACGCGTAGACACCCCGGGGCTGAGTTGGGTCGCTGGGTTCATACGGGCGCGGCTGCGCGTCACCGAAGTCGCCACCGAACACAAAGTCGGTGGACACGTGGATCAACCGGGCGCCGGCGCGCGCGCAGGCGCGCGCCAGATGCTCCGGACCGGTGGCGTTGACCGCATAGCAGCGCGCCTCGTCGGTTTCGGCGCCGTCGACGTCGGTGTAGGCCGCGCAATTGACCACCACGTCGCCGCTTTGGATGATCCGCTCGGCCGCGCCTGGATCGGTGACGTCCCATTGCGACGAGGTGAACGCCTGCGTGTCGCGGCCTTCCCGAGCGGCCCGCGCGGTCAGGTGGCTGCCCAGCTGCCCACCGGCTCCGGTGATGAGGATCCTGCCCGACATGGTTTCGAGTGTGGCACGCCCCGGGCACTCCTCGGGCACGCCGGGACCGGCTACCCGCAAGTCGGCTGTGACATAAGTAACCTACAGTGATGCCTGTGCAACGTGTGATTCGTGCGGCCTGGACGGCACTGGCCTGTGCGATCGTCCTCGGCACTGGAGTGGCCTGGAGTCACGTCCGGTCGTTCGAAGACGGCATCTTCCACATGTCCGCACCGTCGCTGGGTCACGGCGGCGACGACGGCGCCATCGACATCTTGCTGGTCGGCCTGGACAGCCGCACCGACGCGCACGGCAACCCGCTGTCCGCCGAGGAACTGGCGACATTGCGGGCCGGCGACGAGGAGTCCACCAACACCGACACCATCATCCTGGTCCGCATACCCAACAACGGGAAATCGGCGACCGCGATCTCGATTCCGCGGGACTCCTACGTCGCGGCGCCCGGTTTGGGCAAGACCAAGATCAACGGCGTCTACGGCCAAACCAGGGAGACCAAGCGGGCCAGCCTGGTCCAAGCCGGTGCCTCCCCGGCCGAGGCCGCGGCGGCCGGCACCGAAGCCGGCCGCGAGGCCCTGATCAAGACGGTCGCCGACCTCACCGGAGTCACCGTCGACCACTACGCCGAGATCGGGTTGCTCGGTTTCGCGCTGATCACCGATGCCCTGGGCGGCGTCGATGTCTGCCTGAAAGAACCGGTTTACGAACCACTTTCGGGAGCAGATTTTCCGGCCGGCCGCCAGATTCTCGACGGCCCGCAGGCGTTGAGCTTCGTCCGCCAGCGCCACGAGCTGCCGCGGGGCGACCTGGACCGGGTGGTGCGCCAGCAGGCGGTGATGGCCTCGTTGGCCCATCGGGTCATCTCCGGCAAGACGCTGTCCAGCCCCGCCACCCTGCGGCGGCTGCAGCAGGCCGTGCAACGCTCGGTGGTGCTGTCCTCGGGGTGGGACATCATGGATTTCGTCCAGCAGCTGCAGAAGCTGGCCGCCGGGAACGTCGCCTTCGCCACCATTCCCGTGCTGGACGGCGCCGGCTGGAGCGACGACGGCATGCAAAGCGTGGTGCGGGTGGATCCGCGCCAGGTCGCCGAGTGGGTCGCGGGGCTGTTGCACGAACAGGATCAGGGCAAGACCGAGCAGCTGGCCTACACACCCGCCAAGACCACCGCCAACGTGGTCAACGACACCGACATCAACGGCCTGGCGGCAGCGGTGTCGGAAGTGTTGACCGCCAAGGGGTTTACCGCCGGCTCCGTCGGCAACAACGAGGGCGGCCATGTCAAGGGCAGCCAGGTGCGGGCGGCCAAAGCCGATGACCTGGGCGCGCAGGAGGTCGCCAAGGAACTGGGCGGGTTGCCCGTCGTCGCCGATGCGTCGATACCGGCGGGCTCGGTCCGGGTGGTGCTGGCGGACGACTACACCGGTCCCGGATCGGGGCTGGACGGGGGCCGGTCGGCAGCAGCCGCCCACGCCTCGACCCCGGGGGCCTCCGACGGCACCGCTCCCCCGCCGTCGCCGATCCTGACCGCGGGCTCCGACACTCCGGAATGCATCAACTGACCACCCGGTCACCGGCGAGCGCTCGCTTCCGCGTCTGCTCCGCAAAATTCATGTTGATATCGCGATATTTTGATGTTAGCGTCGTGACAACCCACAGGCCATACGGAAAGGTTCAGCCATGGCGGTACATGTGTTCTTGGCAAAGGCGGCAACGACGGTAGTCACCGGTTTGGTCGGGGTGACCGCCTACGAGGTGCTGCGCAAGGCCGCATGCAAGGCGCCGCTGCGCCAGACGGCGGTAGCGGCCGCCGAGCTGGGACTGCGCGGCACCCGCAAGGCAGAGGAGGCCGCGGAGTCGGCCAGGCTCACGATTGCCGACGTGATGGCGGAGGCCCGGGAACGCATCGGTGAAGAGGCGCCCACCCCGGCCGTGAGCACCGTCGGCGACCACGAACACTGATCGACATGACCCTTGCGCTTGTTCCCCAGACCGCGACCACCCAAGACCCCGAGCTGGCGGTGGTGTCGGATGCGGCCGGACGGATGCGCGTCCGGGTCGGCTGGGTCCGAAGCGACTCCCAGCGCGCGGTCGCGGTCGAAGAGGCCGTCGCCAAGCAGCACGGCGTGCGGGTGGTGCACGCCTACCCGCGCACCGGGTCTGTCGTGGTCTGGTATTCCCCCCGGCGCTGCGACCGCGCCTCCGTGCTCGCGGCGATCGGCGACGCCAAACACATTGCGGCCGAGCTGATCCCGGCGCGCGCGCCGCACTCCGCGGAGATCCGCAACTCCGATGTGCTGCGCATGGTCATCGGCGGTGCGGCGCTGGCGGTGCTGGGCATGCGCCGCTACGTGTTCGCCCGGCCACCGCTGCTGGGGCCGACCGGCCGGACGGTCGCCACCGGCGTCACCATCTTCACCGGCTACCCGTTCCTGCGCGGCGCGCTGCGCTCGCTGCGCTCCGGCAAGGCCGGCACCGATGCGCTGGTCTCGGCGGCGACCGTGGCCAGCCTCATCCTGCGGGAAAACGTGGTCGCGCTCACCGTGCTGTGGCTGCTCAACATCGGCGAGTACCTGCAGGATCTGACCCTGCGGCGGACCCGGCGGGCGATCTCGGAGCTGCTGCGCGGCAACCAGGACACCGCGTGGATCCGGCTGACCGAGGGTCCCGACGTGGGCACCGAAGTCCAGGTGCCGATCGACACCGTGCAGATCGGCGACGAGGTGGTGGTGCACGACCACGTCGCGATCCCGGTCGACGGCGAGGTGGTCGACGGTGAGGCGATTGTCAACCAATCCGCGATCACCGGCGAGAACCTGCCGGTCAGCGTCATGGTCGGGGCGCGCGTGCACGCCGGTTCGGTCGTGGTGCGCGGACGCCTCGTGGTGCGCGCCCACGCCGTGGGCAGCCAGACCGCGATCGGGCGCATCATCACCAGAGTCGAACAGGCCCAACATGATCGGGCGCCGATCCAAACGGTCGGGGAGAACTTCTCCCGCCGCTTCGTGCCCACCTCGTTCGTCGTTTCCGCCATCACGTTGCTGATCACCGGGGATGTCCGCCGGGCAATGACGATGCTGCTGATCGCCTGCCCGTGCGCGGTGGGCCTGTCCACCCCGACGGCGATCAGCGCCGCGATCGGCAACGGCGCCCGCCGGGGCATCCTGATCAAGGGCGGATCCCACCTCGAGCAGGCCGGCCGGGTCGACGCGATCGTCTTCGACAAGACCGGGACGCTGACCGTCGGGCGTCCGGTGGTCACCAATATCGTTGCCATGCACCCCGATTGGGAGCCCGAACAGGTGCTGGCGTATGCGGCCAGCTCGGAGATCCACTCGCGTCACCCGCTGGCCGAAGCGGTGATCCGGTCCACCGAGGAACGCCGCATCAGCATCCCGCCGCACGAGGAGTGCGAGGTGCTGGTCGGCCTGGGCATGCGGATGTGGGCCGACGGCCGGACGCTGCTGCTGGGCAGCCCGTCGCTGCTGCGCGCCGAAAACGTGCAGGTGCCCAGCACGGCCTCGGAGTGGGTCGACAAGCTGCGACGCCAGGCGGAGACCCCGCTGCTGCTGGCCGTGGACGGCACGCTGGTGGGCCTGATCAGCCTGCGCGACGAGGTGCGCCCGGAGGCCGCCGAGGTGCTGGCGCAGTTGCGCGCCAACGGGGTTCGCCGGATCGTCATGCTGACCGGCGACCATCCCGACATCGCCAAGGTGGTCGCCGAGGAGCTGGCGATCGACGAATGGCACGCCGAGGTGATGCCCGAGGACAAACTCGACGTGGTGCGCGAGTTGCAAGGCGACGGCTACGTCGTCGGGATGGTCGGCGACGGGATCAACGACGCCCCGGCGCTGGCGGCCGCCGACATCGGGATCGCCATGGGCCTGGCCGGAACCGACGTCGCCGTCGAGACCGCCGACGTGGCGCTGGCCAACGACGACCTGCGCCGCCTGCTCGACGTGCGCGACCTGGGCTCGCGGGCGGTCGAGGTCATCCGGGAGAACTACGGCATGTCGATCGCCGTCAACGCCGCCGGCCTGCTCGTCGGCGCGGGCGGCGCGCTGTCACCGGTGCTGGCCGCGATCCTGCACAACGCCTCCTCGGTGGCGGTGGCGGCCAACAGCTCCCGGTTGATCCGCTATCGGCTGGACTAGCGCGCTCGACGATCAGCAGCCGCAGTCCTGGCCACGCCAGGCCCGGACACCTTGCCAGACCGCCACACCCGCGATCGCCAGGCCTATCGCCGGGTCGATCCACCAGCCGCCCGGCCAGGTGGCGGTGACCGCCAGACCGATCAGCACACCGGCGGCCTGGGCGGCGCACAGGTAGTTCTGGGTGCCCTCGCCCTCGGTGGCCCCCGAGCCCAGCCGCGCCCCGACTGTGTGGTTGGCCCGGCCCAGAATCGGCATCAGCAGCAGCGCAATCGCCGTCAGCGCGATGCCGATCACCGAGGCCTCGGCGGGTCGCCCACCGCTCAGCTGCCGCACGGACTCCACCGCGATGTAGGGCGCGATCAGCCAAAACGACACCGCGACGCCGCGTTGGGCGCGCCGCTCGGCGGTCCGCGACGCCATCCGGTCGCCGGTGAACCGCCAGAGCACCACGGCGCTGGCCAGGCCCTCGGACCCGCCACCCAACGCCCAGCCGGTCAGGGCGATGGATCCCACGGCCACCCCTTGCCACACCCCGACGCCGCCCTCGGTGAGCAACACTGCGAGGCTGACCCACGCCAGGCGCCGCGCCCAGACGGCGTTGCGCCGCCAGTCGGCGTCGCCGACCGTTGCGTGCGCGGACGCGTCGCGGTGGGCGGTTACCGTCTCCATCCCGACGATGGTAAAGGCAAGACGGGCCCGGCGCCGGCAGCGCTGTGGTTAATCTGGCGTCGGTCGACGCCCAAGCAGACCAGGCACCAGGGAAGGGCACGCCGATGCCGAACACCCCCGCCAAACCCCTCGACGGGTTCCGGGTACTCGATTTCACCCAGAACGTGGCCGGACCGCTGGCCGGACAGGTGCTGGCCGACCTGGGTGCCGAGGTGATCAAGGTCGAGGCGCCCGACGGTGACGCGGCCCGGCAGATCACCGCGGTGCTTCCCGGACGCCCGCCGCTGGCCAGCTATTTTCTGCCCAATAACCGGGGCAAGAAGTCGGTGTCGGTGGACCTGACCACCGAGCGTGCCAAGCAGCAGATTCTGCGCCTGGCCGATACCGCCGACGTCGTCTTGGAGGCGTTTCGCCCCGGAACCATGGAACGACTGGGCCTGGGACCCGAGGACCTGCGGTCGCGCAACCCCAAGCTGATCTATGCGCGGCTGACGGCCTACGGCGCAAACGGCCCGCACGGCAGCCGGCCGGGGATCGACCTCATGGTGGCCGCCGAGGCCGGAATGACCACCGGGATGGCGACCCCGGACGGCAAGCCGCAGATCATCCCGTTCCAACTGGTCGACAACGCCAGCGGTCACGTGCTGGCCCAGGCGGTGCTGGCCGCGTTGCTGCACCGCGAACGCCATGGAGTGGCCGACGTCGTCCGGGTTGCCATGTACGACGTCGCGGTGGGGCTGCAGGCCAACCAGCTGACCATGCACCTCAACCGGACCACCGACCGGCCGCAACCCGATCCGGCGGCCAAGACCAAGCGGCGCAAGGGAGTTGGCTTCGCGACCCAGCCGTCCGACGCGTTCCGCGCCGCCGACGGCTACGTCGTCATCAGCGCGTACGTGCCCAAGCATTGGGCGAAGCTGTGCCAGCTCCTCGGCCGGCCCGATCTGCTGGACGACGCCCGGTTCGCCGATCAGCGTCTGCGCTCGATCAACTACCCCGAGTTGACCGCCGAACTGGAATCGGCACTGGCCGGCAAGGCCGCCGCCGAATGGGTTGACCTGCTGCAAACCAACGGCCTAATGGCCTGCCTTGCCCACACCTGGAAACAGGTCGTCGACACCCCGCTGTTCGCCGAGAACGAACTCGCCCTCACCGTCGGCGGCGGCCCCGACGCGGTCACGGTGATTCGCACACCGGCGCGCTACTCGACGTTCCACGCCGCGGTCACCGATCCGCCGCCGGCAATCGGCCAGCATAACGGCGTGTTTCTGGCCGAGCTTTAGCGTTGGTCAGCCGTCGGACGGGGCACCGCCATTCTTTGAGTTGGCAATGAGTTGGCTCTAGGTTTCGCCGACTCAACCGGGCCGGCGTGAAGGATTGCGTCTGACCGCTTTCCGCGGGCCGACGATGTTTGCCGTGCGCAGATGTCAGCTATCTCGCATCCGAGACACCCGGTGGACGCCGGATGGACACGCCACGTTCATGCCGGTCATGAAGGGTCGTCGGCTGGCGGTCGCCCGATCCCCGCGAACCCCATTTGACCGACTTCGAGGAGTAGGAAATTGAGCACAGCTGTCCAGAACTCCGCCGACGCACCCGAAGCTCGATCTCGGTCGATCTTGGCCAATCTGCGCCACGACCTGCCCGCATCGCTGGTCGTCTTCCTGGTTGCGCTGCCGCTGTCGCTAGGAATCGCGATCGCTTCCGGCGCCCCGCTGGCCGCCGGTTTGATCGCCGCGGTGGTGGGTGGCATCGTCGCCGGGGCGCTCGGCGGGTCGGCGGTGCAGGTCAGCGGCCCGGCCGCGGGCCTGACCGTGGTGGTCGCCGAGCTGATCGACAAGCTCGGCTGGCCGATGTTGTGCGTCATGACCGTCGCCGCGGGTGCCCTGCAGATCGCGTTCGGCCTGAGCCGGATGGCGCGCGCCGCGCTGGCCATCGCTCCGGTCGTGGTGCACGCCATGCTGGCGGGCATCGGTATCACCATCGCGCTGCAGCAGGTTCACGTCCTGATGGGTGGTTCGTCGTACAGCTCGGCGTGGCAGAACATCGCGGCGCTGCCCAACGGCATCCTCCACCACGAGCTGCATGAGGTGATCGTCGGCGGAACGGTCATCGCCATCTTGGTGCTGTGGTCACGGCTGCCCGCCACGGTGCGAATCATTCCCGGCCCGCTGGTGGCCATCGTGGCAGCGACCGCGCTGGCGACCGCGGTGGGGCTGGATACCCAACGAATCGACCTCTCCGGCAACTTCTTTCAGGCGATCGGCCTGCCCAAGTTGCCCGAATCGGCCCCGGGAGGGCAGCCGTGGGCTCACCAGCTCAGCGCCATCGTGCTCGGCGTGTTCACCATCGCCCTGATCGCTAGCGTCGAGTCGCTGCTGTGCGCGGTCGGCGTCGACAAGCTGCACCGCGGCCCGCGCACCAACTTCAACCGGGAAATGATCGGGCAGGGCAGCGCCAACGTGGTGTCCGGACTGCTCGGCGGGCTGCCGA
Organism: Mycobacterium shinjukuense; assembly: GCF_010730055.1. NCBI lineage: Bacteria > Bacillati > Actinomycetota > Actinomycetes > Mycobacteriales > Mycobacteriaceae > Mycobacterium > Mycobacterium shinjukuense. Next base: position 2,730,486 of record NZ_AP022575.1, read on the forward strand.
TCACCGGTGTCATCGTGCGCAGCTCGGCCAATGTGGCCGCGGGCGCGCGCACCCGGATGTCGGCGATCCTGCACGGGGTGTGGATTCTGCTGTTTGCGTCGCTGTTCACCAACCTGGTGGAACTTATTCCCAAGGCCGCACTGGCCGGGCTGCTCATCGTGATCGGCGCCCAGCTGGTCAAGCTGGCGCACATCAAACTGGCTTGGCGCACCGGCAATTTCGTGGTCTACGCGATCACCATCGGGTGCGTGGTATTCCTCAACCTGCTGGAGGGAGTGGCCATCGGGCTTGCGGTCGCGATCGTCTTCCTGCTGGTGCGGGTGATCCGCGCCCCGGTCGAGGTCAGACCGGTGGGCGGCGAGCAGTCCAAGCAGTGGCGGGTCGACATCGACGGCACGTTGAGCTTCCTGCTGCTGCCCCGGCTGACCCATGTGCTGTCGACCCTGCCCGAGGGGTCCGAGGTGACGCTGAACCTGAACGCGGACTACATCGATGATTCCGTGTCCGAGGCCATCACCGACTGGCAACGAGCCCACGAGGCCAGGGGCGGGGTGGTGGCGATCGTGGAAACGTCGCCCGCCAAGCTGCACCACGCGCACGCGGGTCCACCCAAGCGTCACTTCGCTTCCGATCCGATCGGGCTGGTTCCGTGGCGGTCGGCGCGCGGCAATCATCGCGGCGAGGGCAACGGGTCGATCCTGGACCGCATCGACGCCTACCACCGCAACGGTGCCGCCGCGTTGCACCCGCATATCGCCGGGCTGACCGATTCGCAGAACCCGGACGAGCTGTTCCTCACCTGCGCCGACTCACGGATCTTGCCCAACGTCATCACCGCCAGCGGCCCGGGCGACCTGTACACCGTCCGCAACTTCGGCAACCTGGTACCGCTGGATCCGGCCGACCGATCGGTGGACGCCGCACTCGACTTCGCCGTCAACCGGCTGGGCGTCAGTTCGGTTGTCGTGTGCGGACATTCGTCGTGCGGCGCGATGGCGTCGCTGCTGCAGGACACCGCGGAGCAGGCGACGACGCCCATGGGGTATTGGCTGCAGAACGCCCGCGACAGCCTGGCCGCACACCGGCAACACCACCCGGCCCGCCGAAGCGCCGAGGCCAGCGGCTACCCCGAAGTCGACCAGCTGAGCATCGTCAACGTCGCCATCCAGGTGGACAGGCTGACCCGCCACCCGATCCTGGCGCCCGCGGTCGCGTCCGGCGATCTGCAGGTCGTCGGGATATTCTTCGACATCTCGACCGCCCGGGTGTATGAGGTGGCCCAGGAGGGCATCGTGTGCCCCGACGAGCCGACCGGCACCCCGTCGAGCACGGATCAGCGCAGCAGCGCCCGCGACATCACGACGCGCTGAATCTGATTGGTGCCCTCGTAGATTTGGGTGATCTTGGCGTCGCGCATAAACCGCTCGACGGGGAAATCGGTGGTGTAGCCGGCGCCGCCGAACAGTTGCACGGCGTCGGTGGTGACCTCCATCGCGATGTCGGAGGCGAAGCATTTCGACGCCGCCGAGATGAAACCCAGATCCGGTTCACCGCGTTCGGCGCGGGCGGCGGCGGTGTAGACCATCAGCCGCGCCGCCTCCACCTTCATCGCCATGTCGGCCAGCATGAACTGGATGGCCTGGAAGGTGCTGATCGACTCGCCGAATTGCTTGCGGTCCCTGGTGTAGGCGAGGGCGGCGTCCAGCGCGCCCTGGGCGATGCCCACGGCCTGGGCGCCGATCGTGGGACGGGTGTGGTCCAACGTGGCCAGCGCGGTCTTGAAGCCGGTGCCGGGTTCCCCGATGATCCGATCGCCCGGGATGCGGCAGTTCTCGAAATACAGCTCGGTGGTCGGTGAGCCCTTGATCCCGAGCTTGCGTTCTTTCGGGCCGACGGTGAACCCGTCGTCGTCCTTGTGCACCATGAACGCCGAGATGCCGTTGGCGCCCTTGTCCGGATCGGTCACCGCCATCACCGTGTACCAGGTCGACTTGCCGCCGTTGGTGATCCAGCATTTGGCGCCGTTGAGGATCCAGTGGTCCCCGTCGGCCTGGGCGCGGGTGCGCATCGACGCCGCGTCACTGCCGGCTTCGCGTTCACTCAATGCGTAGGACGCCATCGCCCCCTGGGTGGCCAGCGCCGGCAACACCTGCTTCTTCAGCTCCTCCGAACCCCGCAGGATCAGGCCCATGGTGCCCAGCTTGTTCACCGCCGGGATCAACGAAGCGGATGCGTCGACGCGCGCCACCTCCTCGATCACGATGCAGGCCGCCACCGAGTCCGCCCCCTGGCCGCCGTACTCCTCCGGAATGTGCACGGCGTTGAATCCGGAGGAATTGAGCGCCACTAGTGCCTCTTCGGGGAACCGGGCGTGCTCGTCGACGTCGGCGGCATGCGGGGCGATCTCCTTCTCGGCCAATGCCCGAATCGCGGCCCGCAGCTCTTGGTGCTCCTCGGGCAGTTGGAACAGGTCGAACGAGGGATTCCCGGCCCACCCAGCCATCACGACCTCCTTGCTAGTCGCGGGTTAACTTACCGGCATGTCGCTGCAGCTCGGCATCCTTGGCCGCGACGGCGCCGGCCAGCCGGCCCTGGAAAGCGACGATCTGCGCCCGCAGCGCCGCGTCGGACGATCCCAGCATGCGCACCGCCAGCAGGCCAGCGTTACGGGCACCGCCGATCGACACCGTGGCCACCGGAACGCCGGCCGGCATCTGCACGATCGACAACAGCGAATCCAGCCCGTCCAGCCGGCCCAACGGCACCGGCACGCCGATCACCGGCAGCGGTGTGGCGGCGGCGACCATCCCGGGCAGGTGCGCGGCCCCGCCCGCACCGGCGATGATCACCTCGATGCCGCGGTCGGCCGCACCACGGGCGTAGTCGAACATCACCGCGGGGGTGCGGTGCGCCGACACCACCCGCACCTCGAACGGGATGTCGAACTCGGCCAGCGCCGCCGCCGCGTCGGCCATCACCGACCAGTCGCTGTCGCTGCCCATGATGACGCCGACCCGGGGTGGTTGGGTCATCTCCCCCGCTCCTCTCCCCCGTCCGTCCACTGCGCATGCGACAGCCAGTGCGCCGCCCGCTCGGCACGGTCACGCAGGTGCGGCAGGTCGGCGGGGTCGGCGCCGAGGAAGTTGATGTGGCCCAGCTTGCGGCCGGGCCGCTCGGCCTTGCCGTACAGGTGAACCCGCGCGTCCGGCATGCGCGCGAAAAGATGGTGCAACCGCTCGTCGACGCCCATCGACGGCGGCCGCGCCGCACCCAGCACGTTGGCCATCACCGTCACCGGTGCGACGGCGCCGGTGTCGCCGAGCGGGTAGTCCAGCACCGCGCGCAGATGCTGCTCGAATTGGCTGGTGCGCGACCCGTCCATGGTCCAGTGCCCGGAATTGTGCGGCCGCATCGCCAGCTCGTTGACCAGCAACGTGCCTGGGGGCCCCTCCCGCTTGCGGGGGAGAGCGGTCTCGAAGAGTTCCACGGCGAGCACACCGACGACGCCGAGTTGCGCTGCCAATCGCAGCGCCAGCTGCTGCGCGGCCGCGGCCAGCTCGTCGGGCAGCCCCGGCGCGGGCGCGATCACCTGCACGCAGATGCCGTCGCGTTGCACCGTCTGCACCACCGGCCAGGCCGCACCCTGGCCGAACGGCGAGCGCGCCACCAGCGCCGACAGTTCCCGGCGCAGTTCCACCCGTTCCTCGATCAGCACCGGCAACCCGTCAGCCAGGTACTCGCGTGCGATAGCACGGGCGTGCGCCACATCGTGTGCCATCGCAACGCCGCGGCCGTCGTAACCCCCACGCACCGACTTGACCACCATCGGGGCGCCGACACGCTTAGCGAAGGCGTCGATTTCGTCAAGGTTGTCAAGGCCTTTGACAGCCGTGTGCCGGGGCACCGGGACATCCAGCGCCGCCAACCGCCGACGCATGACGAGCTTGTCCTGGGCGTGCCTCAGGGCCCGCGGCGGCGGCGCCACATTGACCCCTTCGGCGACCAGCTTCTCCACCAGCTCGGTCGGCACGTGCTCGTGGTCGAAGGTCAGCACGTCGGCTCCGGCGGCAACGCGGCGCAGGTCGTCAAGGTCGGTGTGCGAACCGACCACCACGTCGGGGGTGACCTGCGCAGCCGGATCGTCGGCGGCGGCGGCCAACACGCGCAGCGTCTGCCCGAGCGCGATCGCGGCCTGATGGGTCATCCGAGCAAGTTGACCGCCGCCGACCATCGCTACCTGGGGGCACCTCCCGCTTGCGGGGGACGGGCTGCGTGAACTCGGCACGGCGATCATGGTGTCATGGCGTGTGAGCGGCGTGTTTACCGGCTATGGCAGCGAATCGTCAGATGCCATTTTGCGCCGATTTTGCCTCGATCCGTACACTGACGTGTTGTGTCCTTTGCCGATGCCACGATCACGCGCCTTCCCGGGGTGGTTCAGCCCTTTGCGCAGCGTCATCATGAACTCATCAAGTTCGCCATCGTCGGCGGCACCACATTCATCATCGACACGGCAATTTTCTACACACTCAAGCTCACCATTCTTGAGCCAAAGCCGGTGACCGCCAAGGTGATCGCCGGCATTGTTGCCGTCATCGCGTCCTACGTGCTGAACCGGGAATGGAGTTTCCGGGACCGCGGCGGACGCGAACGCCATCACGAGGCGTTGCTGTTCTTCGCGTTCAGCGGGGTCGGGGTGTTGCTGAGCATGGCGCCGCTGTGGGTCTCCAGCTACGTTCTGCAGCTGCGGGTCCCCACGGTGTCGTTGACCGTGGAGAACATCGCAGACTTCATCTCGGCCTACCTCATCGGGAACCTGCTGCAGATGGCGTTCCGCTTCTGGGCTTTCCGGCGCTGGGTGTTTCCCGACGAGTTCGCCCGCAACCCCGACAAGGCGCTGGAATCGGCCCTCACCGCCGGCGGTATCGCCGAGGTGTTCGAGGACACCCTCGAAGGCGGCAACGTCACTTTGCTGCGGGCCTGGCGCAGTCGCGCCGCGCGCGCGGAGTTGACGGCGGCGCGTCAGCTTGGTGATTCTTCCGAGCCCAGGGTGTCGAAAACTTCGTGATATAGCAGCGCGTGGACTTCCCGCAGGCGCGGAATGTCGGAGAATTCCAACGGATCTTGCGATGCCGACTCGATGATCAGCGTCCCGGTGCGAAACATCCGTTCCAGCAGCCGGTCCCGGAACTCCACGCTGTTGATCCGGGCCAGCGGGATGTCGATGCCGCTGCGCGTGAGCACGCCGTGCCGGAACATCACCCGCCGATTGGTGACCACGAAATGCGTTGTCAGCCAGCTCAGGAAGGGGCGCAGCGTAAGCCAACCGACGATCACCAGCCAGATCCCCCAAATCACGCCATGGATGATGTTCTTCGCCAGCTGCTGCCACGGCGTGGAGTTGACGAACCCGGAGCCCAACGCGGCCAGCCCGGTCACCAGGATCAGCGCCAGGACGGGCAAGATCAGACGTTTCCAGTGGGGGTGGCGATGCAGCACCACCCGCTCGCCGGCTGCCAGGGCATTGTCCGGATAGCTCATGCTGGCGACCTTAGCCTGAAGCCATGACGGCCGGTGAAGCCAACGGCGTGTGGCTCAGGCAGTGATGTCTTCAGCCATGCCGCAAACACGCGCGAGCTTGCGGTCGACGGTGAGCAGAGGAACGCGCAGCTGACTGGCCAGCTCGACATAGAGCGCATCGAGAAGCCGGACGTCGGCACGTCGTGCCCATGCGCCAAGGAGGAGGCCGTTGAGGCCATGCCGTTGCACGGGCAGTTGAGCAAGACGGTTAAGCCCGGCCTCAACGTCGGTGGCGTCGATCGTTCCCGCGCGGTGCAGCCGTCCCATGGCCGATAAGACCTCAGCGTCCAGATGCGCCGGCGCGTGCAGGCGGGTGTCGCGGAGGCGTTGCTGTACTGCCTGTCCATGGGTGAAGTCACCTAGCAGTTCCACCAGGACGGACGCGTCAACCACAACCTCGTCGACCGAGGCTTGCCCGGCTCTCACGATGGCTCGCCGAACTCGTCGCGAACCTCATCGAGCGCTTGTATCGCCGCTTCATGCGATCTTCTACCACGCAGCGGCGGAAGCGCGTCGAGCCAGGCGTTGGTCGCTCTGCGGTCGAGCTCCTCCGCAAGCGCTGCTTGCACCACTGCAGACACGTTGACGTCGGCGGAGCGCACCCGGTCCGCAAGTTCGTCTGGAACGTACACATTGAGTCTCGCGATACGCACACTATACACACATTCATGCCGGGGGTGCGGCCGCGCCAGGCGCGCCCGCCGGTTAGCGCACATGCACCACGTCACCAGCCGATATCGCGACGGTCTGACCGTCGTCGTCAACACAGAGGCGGCCCTGGTCATCGACAGCACGGGCAGTCCCGACCAACTCGTGGCCGCCGGGGAGCTGAACGCGCACGCGTGACCCGATGGTCAGACTGTGCGCGCGGTAGTTGGCCGGCAACTGGGAATCACCGCTTCGCCACTGGACGATGCGTACGCCGAGGTCTCGCAGCAACGAGCGGACAAGCTGGTTCCGATCAGGGGCCGCCACCCCGAGATCGAGCAGAGAGGTCGCTCCGGGCTCGTCAATCTCGCCGGCGGCCAGCGTGACGTTGAGTCCCAGGCCAACCACCACGAACGGCCGCGCGACTTCGGCCAGGATGCCGGCCAGTTTGCCGTCACCGGCAAGCACGTCGTTGGGCCACTTCAGCCCCGCTTCGACCCCGGTGGCCGCGATCAGGGGAGCCACCGTGTCGACCACCGCCACCCCGGTGGCCAGCGGCAGCCAGCCCCACGCGCGGGTGGGCACATCGGCGGCGCGCACCCCACACGACATGATGATCTGCGCCCGGGGGGCCGCCGACCATCCGCGGCCATGACGGCCCCGCCCGGCGGTCTGATGCTCGGCGAGCAGCACCACGCCGTCGATGTCCTCCCCGGCGGCCGCCCGCGCCAGCAGGTCGGCGTTGGTGGACCCGGTCTGGTCAACCACATCGAGCCGTCGCCACTGCGAGCGGGTCCCGATGAGCCCGTCACGCAGCGAGGACTCATCCAGTGGCAGTCTGAGCCGTTCGCGGTCCAACACCGTCCCAGCCTAAGCCGCCGAGCCCACGAATCGAGCTGCCGATACCATCGAATCCCATGACAAGCGTTACCGACCACACCGCCGAGCCCGCGGCCCAGCACGCCATCGACATCCACACCACCGCGGGCAAGCTGGCGGAGCTGCACAAGCGGCGCGCGGAATCGCTGCACCCGGTCGGTGAGGCCGCGATCGAGAAGGTGCACGCCAAGGGCAAGCTGACCGCTCGGGAGCGCATCTACGCGCTGCTGGACGAGGATTCGTTCGTCGAGCTGGATGCGCTGGCCCGACACCGCAGCACCAACTTCGGCCTGGAGTCCAACCGCCCGGTCGGCGACGGCGTGGTCACCGGCTACGGCACCATCGACGGCCGCGACGTGTGCATCTTCAGCCAGGACGCCACGGTGTTCGGCGGCAGCCTGGGCGAGGTGTACGGCGAGAAGATCGTCAAGGTCCAGGAACTGGCGGTCAAGACCGGGCGCCCGCTGATCGGCATCAACGACGGCGCGGGCGCGCGCATCCAGGAGGGCGTCGTCTCGCTGGGGCTCTACAGCCGGATCTTCCGCAACAACATCCTGGCCTCCGGCGTCATCCCGCAGATCTCACTGATCATGGGCGCCGCCGCCGGCGGGCACGTGTACTCCCCCGCGTTGACCGATTTCGTGGTGATGGTCGACCAGACCAGCCAGATGTTCATCACCGGACCCGATGTCATCAAGACCGTCACCGGCGAGGACGTCACCATGGAGGAGCTCGGCGGTGCCCACACCCACATGGCCAAGTCGGGCACAGCGCACTACGTGGCATCCGGCGAGCAGGACGCCTTCGACTGGGTTCGCGAGCTGCTGAGCTACCTGCCCCCCAACAACGCCACCGACGCCCCGCGCTACCCCGCAGCCGTTCCCGAAGGCCCCATCGAGGAGAACCTCACCGCCGAAGACCTCGAGCTGGACACGCTCATCCCGGATTCGCCCAACCAGCCCTACGACATGCACGAGGTGGTCACCCGGATCCTCGACGACGACGAGTTCCTGGAGATACAGGCCGGTTATGCCCAGAACATCGTCGTCGGGTTCGGCCGCGTCGACGGTCGGCCGGTGGGCATTGTCGCCAACCAGCCCACGCAGTTCGCCGGGTGCTTGGACATCAACGCCTCGGAGAAGGCCGCCCGCTTCGTGCGCACCTGCGACTGCTTCAACATTCCGATCGTGATGCTGGTGGACGTTCCGGGCTTCCTGCCGGGCACCGACCAGGAATACAACGGCATCATCCGGCGCGGCGCCAAGCTGCTCTACGCCTACGGCGAGGCCACGGTTCCCAAGGTCACCGTCATCACCCGCAAGGCCTACGGCGGCGCGTACTGCGTGATGGGCTCCAAGGACATGGGCTGCGACGTCAACTTGGCGTGGCCGACCGCGCAGATCGCCGTGATGGGCGCTTCCGGCGCGGTCGGCTTCGTGTACCGCCAGCAGCTGGCCGAGGCCGCCCGCAACGGCGAGGACGTGGACGCGCTGCGGCTGCGGCTGCAGCAGGAGTACGAGGACACGTTGGTCAACCCCTACGTGGCCGCCGAACGCGGTTACGTCGACGCGGTGATCCCGCCGTCGCACACCCGCGGCTACATCGGTACCGCGCTGCGCCTGCTGGAACGCAAGATCGCGCAGCTGCCACCCAAAAAGCATGGGAACATTCCCCTGTGAGTCGAGTGAGCGGAACGAACCCGTGAAGTCGAGTGAGCGGAACGAACGAAGTGAGTGACGGGAACGAGACGAACAATCCCATCGAAGTGAGTGACGGGAACGAGACGAACAATCCGGCCCCTGTGAGTCGAGTGAGCGGAACGAACCCGTGAGCGCCGAGCCGCAGCACCCGCACGAGCCCCACATCGAGGTGCTCAAGGGCCAACCCACCGACCAGGAGCTGGCCGCGTTGGTCGCGGTGCTGGGCAGTATCGGCGGTTCGGCCCCGTCCGCTGCGCCCGAGCCCAGCCGGTGGGGGCTGCCGGTCGACAAGCTGCGGTACCCGGTCTTTAGTTGGCAGCGCATCACCCTGCAAGAAAAGACGCACATGCGCCGATGACCCGGCTGGTGCTGGGGTCTGCCTCCCCCGGTCGGCTCAAGGTCCTTCGCGAGGCCGGCATTGACCCGCTGGTGCTTGCCTCGGGCGTCAACGAGGACGTGGTCATCGCGGGGCTGGGGCGGGATGCCGCGCCCGCCGAGGTGGTGTGTGCGCTGGCCCGGGCCAAGGCCGAGCGCGTCGCGACAGCTGTGCACCACGCAGTCGCAGCCGATTGCGTTGTCGTTGGCTGTGATTCAATGCTCTACCTCGACGGCCAGCTATACGGCAAGCCGGAGTCCGTCGCAGGAGCGCGGCAACAGTGGCAGGCGATGGCGGGACGCTCCGGCCAACTCTACACCGGCCATTGCGTTATCCGGCTGCTGGACAACAGGATCGCACACTGTGTCGATGAAACATCAATGACCACAGTATATTTCGGGACTCCATCGCCCGGCGACCTCGAGGCATACCTGGCCAGCGGGGAACCGTTGCGGGCAGCGGGCGGATTCACCCTCGACGGCCTGAGCGGCTGGTTCATCGACCGAATCGACGGCGATCCGTCCAATGTGATCGGCCTGAGCCTGCCACTGTTGCGGTCACTGGTGCAGCGGTGTGGGCTGTCGGTGGCCGCACTGTGGGCGTGGAACGCCAGCGACTGAGTCGGACTAAGCTAAGCTAACGGGTCTCGCTGGTAAGTGGCGCTCCACGGGTTTTCGTGGGCGCCTTTCCTCTGGTCAGGGCTGGTTTTGGTGGTGGCGCAACGCCAGCGGTGTTTTGCGGGTGAAATGAGGGACGCGCATGGGATGTGCTCCTAGGGTTTCGGGGTTACCACACCAACCTCAACCCGGAGTTCGATCCGCGTGCGCGTCAGTACTGCATTTAACCGTCTGCTGCAGATCCCCGGGGCTTGGGTGACCGATGTGGTCATCGCCGAAGGCGACGTCGAAGTCACCCTGCGCCCCAAGGCCCGGCTGCTGCGCTGCCCGGTCGGTGTGCTTTTCTCGGTTTTCTATAATCGCCGCCGGCGCCGCTGGCGGCATCTTGACCTGGGCCGATACCGGTTGTGGCTGGTGTTTGAGATCCGGCGGGTGGAGTGCCCGGACTGCGGGGTGCGCACCGAGGAGCTGCCCTGGGCGCGTCCGGGGGCACGGCACACCCACCAGCGTTGGGCGGCGGTGTGGTTGACCTTCTCCACGACGTGCCGGGCAGATCGCCACGGCCACCCCGTAGCGCTTGGCCACCCCGGCAAACGACGCCGTGACTCGGCCGCTGCCGGGGTCGCAGACGGTGGCCATCCGGTCGAACCGCCAGACTTGAGTCACCCCGCCGAGTTCGCGGGTCACTTTGTCCAGCGCAGCCACCAGGTGTGGTTGATCCTGCGACGGACGACCACGCGGCTCGCCACTTACCGGAATACGCCAGCGACCCGACCAGCGGGTGCGCGGTCTTGCCCCACCCCCAGGACTCATGCGGGTTGGGCAATTCCAGCCAATCCCACTGGGTTTCATCCCCAGGGGAGTGCGCGATGACGACGTTGGGCCGTTGTGTGGCGGTGCGGCACGCCTGGCAGACCGGGCGCAGATTACGGGTGCGGATGTTGCGGGTCAGGCTCTGATATGACAGCCCAAACCCCAGCTCCTCAAGCTCGTCCAGCAGGGTGCGGGCCCACAAGTGCGGGTCCTCGGTCAGCCTGGCGGCGACATAGTCAACGAACGGATCGAACCGATCCGGACCCAACCGAACCCGCATCCCAGGTTTCTGTTCACCGTTGAGATATTTACGCACCGTCTTGCGGTCGAAGCGGGTGTGCCGGGCGATCGCCGAGATCGTCCAACCTCGCCGGCGTAGAGCATGTACTTCCACATCGTCCTCCCATGTGAGCATGAGAAAGCGGGCCTCCTTCGACAGGAGCTGTTGGCGTTAGACACCAGCAGCATCGACGGAGGCCCGCCCTTCTCGGCGGAGCCATGTCAACGGCACTCGAAAACTGACCCCCTGGCGGCATCTGAAAATTGACCCCCTAGACCTGGCGGTTGGTGGTTATTCTTCGGTGGTTCCGGCTGGTGGGACGCGGCCGAGGTCGCGGTCTTTGAGCCGGTAGCTGTCGCCTTTGAGGGCGACGACTTCAGCATGGTGGACGAGGCGGTCGATCATGGCGGCAGCAACGACGTCATCGCCGCCGAAAACCTCGCCCCACCGGCCGAAGGCCTTATTGGACGTGACGATCAAGCTGGCCTGCTCATACCGGGAGGACACCAGCTGGAAGAAGAGGTTGGCGGCCTCGGGCTCAAACGGAATGTAGCCGACTTCGTCAACCACCAGGAGCGGATAGCGGCAAAGCCGGGTGAGTTCGGCGTAGATGCGCCCGGCGTGATGAGCCTCGGCGAGCCGTGCTACCCATTCGGCGGCGGTGGCGAACAGCACCCGATGACCGGCCTGACACGCGCGTATCGCCAGGCCGACCGCAAGATGAGTCTTCCCGGTGCCAGGCGGGCCCAAAAACACGACGTTATCGCGGGCGGTGATGAAATCCAGGGTGCCCAGATGTGCGATGGTGTCGCGTTTGAGGCCACGAGCATGCTCAAAGTCGAACTCTTCCAACGACTTCCGAGCTGGGAAGCGGGCGGCGCGGATGCGGCCCTCACCACCATGGGACTCCCGGGCTGACACTTCGCGTTGCAGGCAGGCGGCCAGGTATTCTTCGTGGCTCCAGTTCTCGGCGCGGGCGCGATCGGCCAGCCGGGACACTGACTCACGCAGGGTGGGAGCTTTCAATGCTCGTGTCAGGTAAGCGATCTCGGTGGAAACATCACGGCGCTGGGTGGCTTTGGTGGTGGGCATCAGGCCACCCCGCCATCGATGTCGACTCCCAGCGCGTCATCGTAGTCGCTCAGTGAGCGGACCTGCACCTGCGGCTCAACTACCGGTGATGCTGCACTGAAGTGCCGGCGGCGCAACACCTTCGCCGCCTCCACATGTGCGGGATCGGAGACCGTCTGATGGACCGCCCAGATCCGCTCGTGATCGGCGACCAGCTCACCGTCGCAGAACACATGCACCCGCTCCAGGTCGGCGCGCACCAGCACCCGATGCCCGATCACACCCGGGTGCACCGAGTAGTCGTTGGAATCGCAGCGCACATAGTGATCCCGGGGCAGCCGCAGCGAGGTGCACCACCCGGTGGCCGGCGCCACCGGCGGCAAGCTCAGCATCGCGGCCCGATCCGCGCCGATGCGATCGGTGGGCGCACAACCCAGCGCGCGGCGGGTGCGGGTGTTCACCAGCGCCAGCCAGGCGCCCAGTTGGGCGTTGAAATCGGCCGGCGCAAACACCCGCCCGGGCAAAAACGAGCGCTCCAGGTAGTCGTGGGCCCTCTCAATGAGGCCCTTGGCCTCCGGGTCGGCCGGCCGGCAGATGAGCACCTTGGCCGCCAGCGTGCCGCGGAACGCCTGACACTCAGTGGTCAACTCCGACCGCCCGCCGCGCCAGCGCCCGATCGCGCCCTCGCCATCCCACACCAACACCCGCGGCACCGCCCCCAACGCCTCGATCAGCCGCCACCAGCCGGCGAACAGGTCCTCGGCACACCTGCTGGGCAGCAGCATCACCAACAGCCAGCGCGAATAGGCGCACACCATGGTCAGCACCGGCAACTGTTTGGCCGTGCGGGTCTGCCCGAACCCTACCGGCAACTCGATCGGCGGAAACCAGAAGTCGCACTGGGCAATTTCGCCTGCCACATACGTGGTGCGCGACGCCGGGTCCGGCGGCAGATACACCGGGCGCAGCTCGGCCACCCGCGCCGAGAGCACCCGAATCGAGCGCTCCCAGCCGATCCGCTCGGCGATCACCGTCGCCGGCATCGTCGGATAGGCCTGCAACAACTCCCGGATCCGCGGCTCAACCGCATCAACGATCCAACCCTGCGGTGCCCGTTCATATTTGGGCTGCTGGTTTGATTCCAACGCTGACTTCACCGTGTTCTTGGAAATCCCCAGCACCCGGGCGATCATCTTGATCGGCAAACCCTCCGCGCGATGCAATCGCCGAATCTCAGCCCAATCTTCCACAGTCAACATTCCCTTCGGCCCTCCTGGCTCGGGTAGAGCCAGTCCACCCGACCAGGGGGTCAAAATTCGGGTGCCGCGCCGGGGTCAGTTTTCACGTGCCGTCGACAAGCCACACGGAATTTCGATGAGCGTCAGTGGGGAATTTCAGTGAGCGCGGTTAGCCAGCAGGTAGTACGAACGAAATTCTTGATGTTCCAAACCGTTTGAGCGTCGCTCGAGGGTGCTGGTACTGACCGGGGGGCCGGTGACCTGCCTAGTTGTTTGTCGGGGGTGGTTGCGGCTGGAATGGTTCATACCACCACCAGTCGGCGCGCTCGCCGGTGGGTCCGGGGCAGGGCGCTACGGCGGGCGGGGGTTTCTTCGGTGGGCGGGCTAGCGATCCTGCGCTCAGTGGCCGGCCCACGCTGTCGGTGATGGTGAGGCTGGGTGCGGGTCCGGTGATGGTGATGATGCCTCGATGGTGCAGCCGGTGGTGATAGGGGCAGACCAGCACCAGGTTGGCCAGCTCGGTGGCCCCACCGTCTTCCCAGTGCCGGATGTGATGGGCGTGCAGACCCCGGGTAGCGCCGCAGCCTGGAACCGCGCACGTGGGATGGCGGTGCTCAAGCGCACGGCGAAGCCGGCGGTTGATCTGGCGGGTCGCTCGACCGGAACCGATGACCTCACCGTCACGCTCGAACCAGACCTCATAGGTGGCATCACACATCAGGTACCGGCGTTCAGACTCCGATAGCAGCGGACCCAGGTGCAGCGCAGCGGCGCGCTCCTGCACGTCCAGATGCATCACCACGGTGGTGTGCTGGCCGTGCGGCCGGCGGGCCACCTCGGCGTCCCACCCCGCCTTGACCAGGCGCATAAACGCCTCGACATTGCCCGGCAACGGGGGCCGTTGATCTGACGGGCGGTCGCGATTGTCGTGATCGCGGCGCCACTCGGCGATCAGCGCATCAAGATGAGACCGCAGTGCCGCGTCGAACTTCGCCGCGTCCAGGTGGGGAAGTTTGATCCGCCAGCAACTGAACTCCTCATCGGTGCTCTTGGTGATCGAGGGCTGCGGTTGCGGCCGAGAATCGGGTGCGGGTTCGGGTCGCGGTTCCAGCTTGAGCGCGGTGCGCAGCTGGCTGACCGTGGCGACCCCGGCCAGCTCCGCATAGTGCGCATCGGATCCCTCGCCCGCTCGCGCCGCGATGACCCCGACCTGATCCAGCGACAACCGGCCCTCCCGCATGCCCTGGGCGCAGCGCGGAAGCTCCTGCAGCCGACGCGCCACGGTGGCGATCGTGTGAGCGTTCCCCGACGACGAGCCCATCTTCCAAGCCACCAACGCCGCCACCGACCGCGCCCCCGTCGCACCCCACAGCTCGTCGCGATCCAGCTCGGCCACGATCTCCACGATGCGCCCATCAATCGCGTTGCGCTGACCGGCCAACTCCGCCAACTCCTCGAACAGCACCTCCAGGCGCTGGGCAGGGCTCACTGCCGTAGCACCGGGCGATGCGGTCAAGGACATGACCTCATCATCGCAGCCCGGTCTGACAAGTCTGGGCAGCCGATCCGCGCCGGGGCAATGCCGTCATCACCCGCGAAGAGATGCTCGGCCCCGGCTCCTTCGACGGTGCGGGCACACCAAATCCAGCACCGCCTGATGAGCGGCCACTCGGCAGCCGCAGCCTTCAATGCAGCCAACCGGGGCTCAACTATGGGCGCCCAACCACGGTGCTCGATCCAGCGCGATCCAACAACGCCAACCACACGATCCGCACCGCGCTCGGCCCCGAGACGGTCCTCACTTTGCTGGCTTGCGTCTGACTTCGCCGCAGAGATCGGGGTAGGAAATTACCCAAGACTGGCGGTCTTCTCGGGTGAACCGAGAGGAGTGGACCAGTGCCGGCGTGGGTCCCCGCCGAGGTGAACGACCTGGTCCTCAAGACGGTTGATGATGCGGTCGCGGCCGGGTTCGCGCACACCTGGGCGTGCGCGCTGTGGCAGGTATCCGACTCCAGGGTGCATCGCTGGCGGGCACACCGCCGCGACACCGGCACCCTGGTCGACCAGGCGCCGGGCGGTCACCCGGTGCACGCACTGCTGCCCGAGGGGTGGCCGCCATCCTCGATGTCGCTGAACGCTGGGGGCCGAGCGAACGCAGCCACCGCAAGCTTGGCTCATCGCGGCTGTTACGAGAACCTGGTATGGGTCTCGCCGGCCACGTTCCGGCCCGTGCTGATCGAGCACGACCTCACCCTGCCCCAGGTGCAACCGCGCAGCCGATCCGAGAAGCGGCCGTGGCCGGGCTGGCTGGTGTGGGAACCAAATCGGATCTGGATCTGGGACGCAACGCATTTCACCCGCGCCGGCCGTGTCTGCTTCGCGATCGTGGACCTAGTGTCGCGCAAGTGGATCGACACCCTGGTGTCGGTCGAGCAGACCGCCACCCCAGTACAGGTGCTCCTCGGCCACGCGCTGGAGATCGAGGGCCTACTGCAGCTGCTCACCGACGAGCGCCTCGACCTCGACCCCGACGACCCGCGACGGCCGATCCTGCTCGCCGTGTCGGACAACGGGCCGCCGATGACGGCCCACACCACCCGGGCGTACATGGCGTTGATGGCCATCGTCGCACACCATGGCCGCCCCGGTGTGCCCCAGGATCAGACGTGGGTGGAGTCGTTCTTTGGCCATATCAAGGCCGAGCGGCCGCACCTGGAGACCATCACCGATCCCACGCTGCTTGAAGTCGAATGGACGGCAGAAGGTAGTCGCGTCCAGCACAGGGAATCCGGGATTTCCATCACCCGTCGTGCACGTGGTGGATAGCTAATCAGCGGCTCCGGGTGACTGAGGGCATGTGTGCCAGCGGCCCGTCGATCAAATCGGCGGAGGTGGTTTCGATGACGACATGGCGACGGTGGGTGATGTCGGCGGCGGGCGCGGATTGGGTGGACTCGGTGAAAACGGGTGATAGCTGCCCACCGGGAACGGTGCGTCCGGGTAGCGGGCATCGGCCGGTGGACGTGACAGCCGTGGAGGGAATTTCGCAGACCACTAAGGTGTCGGAGATCCGCTCGCCGGTGTCGGTGGGCACTTTACACCGGTGTGTGCCCTTAATTTCGGGAAATTTGCCTATATGCCATCGCGACCCGCGGCGGAATCATTTAACGCGAGATGAGCAGACAACCCGCCAGGAGTCCGGGAGTTGAGCCGGGAATCGGAGCGCCTTCTCGAACTCGCTGAGGACCCACGCGGCCCCGAACGTCCGCGCTATCACAGGCCAGAACGACGTGCCGGAAGGGTCCTGAAACATGGCTTTGCACAACGAGATCGAGTTCGAAAAAAGGAGTTCGCCGAGCACCTGGCCGGCCAACGGCTGGCTCTACTCACCCAACGACGCCGGCTACGACCGCGAACGTGCCCTGTTCCCCGACGACGTCTACGGCTGGCTAACCGACACTCAGCCCGAGCAGCTGGAACAGGTCGTCAAGCCGGGCTCCCGGCGATATCGCCAAGCAGCAGGCCCAATTACCTGGACCGGATCGTCAAAGTCCTCGATATACCGCTGGGCAACGGCGGGAGCAATGCTTGAAATCTGTGGATCTGCTGGGGAAGGGGCGTACCTTCCCGAGTGGTCAATGAAGGTTCCAAGCTAAGGCCGGCGTTGGCGCGTCGGCCGGGAAGGTACGACCCATGCTCAATGTAGTCTCTGAGGCCGGTATCGGTGATGGTTCGGCTGTGTCGGTTGCGTTGGCGGGCCCGGCGTCGTCGCTGATCGATGAGATCGTGCGGGAGGGCGCCCAGCGGATGCTGGCCGCGGCGTTGCGGGCCGAGGTGGCCGCCTACTGCGCCCAGTTCGCCGAGGAGCGCGACGTGGACGGGCACCGGTTGGTGGTGCGCAACGGCTATCACGAGCCGCGCGAGGTGATGACGGCCGCGGGTGCGATCGAGGTGCATGCGCCGCGGGTGAACGACAAGCGAGTTGACCCGGAAACCGGTGAGCGGGTGCGGTTCTCGTCGGCGATTCTGCCGCCGTGGGCGCGCAAGACCCCACGGGTTGAGGAGGTGCTGCCGCTTTTGTACCTGCACGGGCTCTCGTCGCAGGACTTCGGGCCGGCGCTGGGGCAGTTCCTTGGCTCGACCAAAGGGTTGTCGGCGGCGACGATCACCAAGCTGACCGAGACCTGGCGGGCCGAGCAGAAGGAGTTTTCGGCCCGCGACCTCTCGGGTGTCGATTACGTGTATGTGTGGGCTGATGGCATCCACGTCAACGTGCGCCTGGAGGAGGCCAAGCTGTGCCTGTTGGTGCTGATCGGGGTGCGCGCCGACGGGCGCAAGGAGCTGATCGCGCTCACCGACGGCTACCGGGAGTCCAGCGAGTCGTGGGCGGATCTGATGCGCGATGCCAAGCGGCGCGGCATGCGGGCGCCGGTGCTGGCGATCGGCGACGGCGCGCTGGGATTTTGGGGCGCGCTGCGCGAGGTGTTCCCACAGACCCGCGAGCAGCGCTGCTGGTTCCATAAAATCTCGAATGTTCTTGCTGCACTGCCGAAATCAGCGCACCCCGGCGCGAAGAAGGCGCTCGCGGAGATCTGGAACGCCGAGGACAAACGCCACGCGCTGGACGCGGTCAAAAGGTTCGAGGCGGCCTACGGCGCGAAGTACGCCAAGGCGGTCGCCAAGATCACCGGCGACCTCGACCAGCTGCTGGCCTTCTATGACTTCCCGGCCGAGCATTGGGTGCATTTGCCCACTTCAAATCCGATCGAATCTACTTTCTCGACCGTGCGCAACCGCAGCAAGATCACCAAAGGTCCAGGTTCGCGGGCGGCGGGGATTGCCATGGCCTACAAGCTGATCGAGGCCGCTCAGTCACGCTGGCGCGCGGTCAACGCACCGCACCTGGTCGCCCTCGTCCGCGCCGGCGCCAAGTTCGAGAACGGCAAACTCGTCGAGCGCCCCGACGAGCAGACCGTCGACGAGACCGGGAAGGAGGCCGCCTGAAAATTCATGATCCACAGGCATTGACAATTGCTCAACGGCGGCGGCGACCCTCACCTGCTCCGCAAGGGATTCTCACACCTGGCGGCGAAGTTCCAGATGTGCGTTTTCAAGCCCGAATCGATGCTCAACGAGAAACGCAACGCCGACTACGCAGCCGTGCGGGCGCGGGTCATGCGGCAAGGTGCACGCTATCACCCAGTACAAGACTTCCCGATTGCCGAAGGATCCCGGCACCGGGGCGCTCCAGCCGCTGTTTGTTCCCGGTGCCCCGCGCGCTGGTGCATTTCGCGTTGTCCGACGACGAGGTCTGGATGACCACCAAACTCGCCGGCGACACAACACACTTCTCGCCATTCAACCGCGGTACCGAAGACGGTGGTGCAGGAAACCCGCTCAACCCCACGAGGTCGAAATTCGCCTACCTGTGGGAGCGGGTTCTGCAGCGCGACGCCTGGCTGAACATCCTTGGGTCGGTTCATGTACATCAAACACGAGTCGAGCACCGGCCCAATCAGCGGCAAGACCACCAAGTCGTCGTCGTCGCGGTTCCCGCGCTTTCACCAGTGGGAGGCCGTCACCGAACTCGCCGCCGCAGCCACCGCAGCCAGCGCCACCACTGGCAACGATGTCACCATCGACACCGCCGGCAGGAAACAACCCATGCGCACGGGTCAGCGGCCGTTCCAAACTCCGCCACACCCACCAAAACGAACCCGAGCCAATCCGCCTGGGCCACAACCGGACACCCGAAAATGCGTTCGCCCGCTGGCACTCGCGGGCGGTTGGCCAATGCGGTGTCAGGCGGCGCCTATCGCGACCATGATGCGGTTGTGGATGCTCGCCAACTGCGCCGCCGTAATCCGCGAGTCGGTGGGGTTGACGCGCCGCAGCGACACGCTGGTGATGTGATGGGCCAACGCCCAACACGTCGCATCGGCGCCGTTTTCGACCGTCGGCTCGATGCGCTCGGCGAACGACCGGTGCGCCAGTCCCTCATCGCGGGTCAACGGAACGACCAGCACGGTGGGATATTCGTCCGGAAACAACTCGTCGTCCTCGACCACGACCGCAGGACGCAGCTTGGCGGGCTCGTGCGGCGATGCCCCGCCGCGCCAATCAATGACCACGATGCTGTCCGCCGCGTGCCGACTCACGGCAGGTCGGCCAGCGGCGTCCCGAGCTCATCGAGTTCGCTTCGGGCTTCGGGGTGCTTGGCCAGGTGAGCCATCACTCGATCGCCGTCTGACCGAATCGTTTCCCGCCGCACCTGCCGCGCCGCGGCTTCGGCCATCTCTCGAAGGAATGCACTCAGCCCCTTGCCTTGTCTACGGGCTGCCGCTTCGAGCACCGCCCGGTCGTCGGCGTTCAGTCGAATCGTCACTGTCTCCGCCATACACGGCATCACACCTCACCAGCGTGCTTGTCAGTAGTGGTATCGGGCTTTCAGGATCTTGACTTCGTTGTCGTCGGCTCGATACACGAGCCGATGTTCGTCGTCGATCCGCCGGGACCAGTACCCAGACAGTTCCCCCTTGAGCGGTTCTGGTTTTCCAATCCCGGTACAGGGGTCGCGCTGGATTTCTCCGATGAGTCTGACGATCCGCCGGGCGGTCTTGCGATCGGAGGCCAACCAAAACAGAAAGTCCTCCCAGGCGTCGGGATCGAAGTCGATGCTGCTCACTCCTCTCCGCCAGCCATCTCCCGGAGTTCGTCGATCGAGTTGGTGTACCCGGCCGGTGCCGGGGTGGCTGGCCTTGTCTCGGGCGACGGCCTCCATGAGTCGGCGGGCATTCTCGGGCGAACGCAATAGGTAGACCGTTTCTTGCCATGAGTCGTAGTCGTCGGCCGACATCAGCACCGCATCTCCGGCTTTGGATGTGATGCGCACGGGTTCGTGGTCTGTGTTGACTTGTTCGAGGAGCGGGAATAGTCGCTGCCGGGCTTCACTTGCACTGATGGCCATGTCGGACCCCCGGGAGCTGACGTAGCGGGCGGGCCGATCGGCTATCACCACGTTGTGGCGGTGATGGGACCTACAACGGCTGGCGATGTAGAGCGACTGGCCGCAAACCTACTGAAGCTCGCCCGCGCCAGAGTGGGCATGTCGCAGCGTGAACTCGCCGAAGCTGCTCATGTAGCTCAATCCACCATCGCGCGCATCGAATCGGGTACCAGGCAGCCCTCTCTTCCCGTCCTAGCGCGAATCTTGGCCGCTATCGATCTGGAAATGCGAATCACGCTAGAGGGCTACGACAACCACGACGATGTCCTAGACGCCGAGCATGCTCGGCTATCCGCAGACCAGCGCGCGTCGCGGCAAGCGGCCCAGGACCTCTTCACCGACGAGTTGCGCGACAGCGTCGCAGGGCTGTGACCGGGCACCATGCATTCGATCCACGGCGCATCGTCGACACGTTGGATCGCCATCACGTGGACTATGTTCTGGCCGGTGGATACGCCGCACGGTTGTACGGTGCCCGGCGCCCGACCTATGACATCGACATTGCGCCGTCGACCGCATTGGATAACCTACAACGGTTGTCGGGGGCACTCCGTGAACTCGGCGCCGGAATCCGGGTGGACGGCCTCGCCGCGGGATTGCCGTTCGACAGCACCGCAGAATCGCTGCGGGGCATACCGCCGAGGAAGGACGCCGAATCGTTCGCACCCATCACACGGTCGACAAGCAGAGCCGCATCAACGCCGCCAACAGCCGCCAATCCCGGCGCCGCAAAGGCGGGACGGGCCGGGGACAACAGGAGTCACCAAGCACTCCAATCCACTGGCCCGCCACCACCAGCACAAAAGCCATCCAGTACCCAAAATCTGGATCCGTCAGGCTTTGATGTTCTTGAATCGCTGCTGGGCCGCCTGGCGTGTGGTGCCGAGCACCATGCCAATCGCGCCCCAACTGTCACCGTTGGCGCGAGCTTCGGCGACGGCTTGGTGGAGCTGGGCCTCGGCCTGTTGGAGTGCGTCGGCCGCTTCCCGGATGTGCCGGAGGTAGCGCCCATCGCGAACCCGAACGGATGGATCGGCGGGCTCGAGGTCGGCCAGCCACTGCTCGGCGGCGGCGGTCTCCGCTGCTTCACCGGTCAGGTTTGTGGTAGCCATCGGTCATCACCTCGGAGATAGTCGTAGTTCTTCCGTTGAAGGAGGTTGGCGTGGATCACTCGCTGCGGGTTCATCGGCAGGGACTGCGACAACCTCTAGAAGACGGCCTGTGATGTCCGCGCCGATCACCAGCAGACGACTCGCGTAATCGCCTTCCTGTTCGATGAGACGGATCGGGTTGCGGACCACATGCTCGACATCCGAGTCAGTGATGTCGTGCTCGGAGTAGGTGCTTGTGCGCCGACTCCGTTATCTCCATGCGTCAATGCTACCTTGACACCTACTCACGTCAAGAATATATTGACGGTACCTTAAGGAACTTACCCCAGACCTATCACGCGCCCCACACAGCGTGTCTTTGCTGCAGCACACCTTGTTTTCGTGACCAAGTATCGCCGGCCTGTTCACCGGCCCGATGCTGACCTTGTGCGAGCACACCATCGCTGCGGTGTGCGCCGAACTCGATATCGAGTTGGTTGAGTTCAACCGCGAAGCCGACCACGTCCCCATGCTCGTGGCCTACCCGCCCACGCGGGCGATCTCGACGCTGGTGAAGCGCTCAAAGGCCGCACGGCCTACGCCGCGCGGCGCGAGCACACCGGCGCCTGCGTGCCCGCCGTATCCGCGGCCATCTCTGGTCGCCGTCCGACTTCGCCGCCTCCCGCGCCGGCGGTAGGCTCGATGATGTGCCGCTACCCCCAGATCCCAGCCCCACCCTGTCGGCCTACGCTCACCCCGAACGGCTGGTGACCGCCGACTGGCTGTCGGCCAACATGGGCGCACCCGGCCTGGTGATCGTCGAATCCGACGAGGACGTGTTGCTCTACGACGTCGGCCACATTCCCGGCGCGGTCAAGGTCGACTGGCACACCGACCTCAACGACCCGCGGGTGCGCGACTACATCAACGGCGAGCAGTTCGCCGAACTGATGGACCGCAAGGGCATCGCGCGCGACGACACCGTGGTGATCTACGGCGACAAGAGCAACTGGTGGGCGGCCTACGCGCTGTGGGTGTTCACCTTGTTCGGCCACCCCGACGTCCGGCTGCTCAACGGCGGCCGTGACCTCTGGCTCGCCGAAGGCCGGGAAACCACGCTGGAGGTGCCGACCAAGACCACGACCGGCTATCCCGTCGTGGCGCGCAACGACGCCCCGATCCGCGCGTTCCGAGACGATGTGCTGGCCATCCTCGGCACCCAGCCGCTGATCGACGTGCGCAGCCCCGAGGAGTACACCGGCAAGCGCACCCACATGCCCGACTACCCCGAGGAAGGGGCGCTGCGGGCCGGTCACATCCCGACGGCCGTGCACATCCCGTGGGGAAAGGCCGCCGACGAAAACGGTCGCTTCCGACGCCGCGAGGAGCTGGAGGAGCTCTACGGGTTCCTGCAACCCGACGACAAGACCATCGTCTACTGCCGCATCGGCGAACGGTCCAGCCACACCTGGTTTGTGCTCACGCACTTGCTGGGCAAGGCCGACGTCCGTAACTACGACGGCTCGTGGACCGAGTGGGGCAACACCGTTCGGGTGCCAATCGTCGCGGGTGAAGAACCCGGAGCTGTACCCGCCCTATGACCATGCCCACGAGTCTGCCCGCGCCGCTGGCCGAGGTGGTGTCCGACTTCGCCGAAGTGCAGGGCCAGGACAAGCTGAAGTTGCTGCTGGAATTCGCCGACGAACTTCCCGCGCTGCCGGCCGACCTGGCCCAGGCCGCGATGGAGCCGGTGCCCGAGTGCCAGTCACCGGTGTTCCTGCATGTCGACGCGCACGACCCCAACCGGGTGCGGCTGTACTTCAGCGCGCCGGCCGAGGCGCCAACCACCCGCGGGTTCGCCTCGATCCTGGCCGCCGGCCTCGATGAACAACCGGCCGCCGACATCCTGGCGGTGCCCGACGACTTCTACACCGAGCTGGGTCTGGCCGCCCTGATCAGCCCGCTGCGGTTGCGCGGGATGTCGGCGCTGCTGGCCCGGATCAAGCGGCGGTTACGCGAGAGCGCGTGATGGGAGACCGGCTCGTCCGGCCCGCGGCGCGGCGCATAAACTTCCCCCGACAAGCTAGTAAGAAATTCTCTTAGAAACGCACAGAGTCTTCCAGACAACCAGGAGGCACCGTGGCTAGTCACGCCAGCTCGAGGATCTCCAAGGTGCTCGTCGCCAATCGCGGTGAGATCGCGGTCCGGGTGATCCGCGCGGCCCGCGACGCCGGCCTGTCCAGCGTGGCGGTGTACGCCGAACCCGACGCCGAGTCGCCCCACGTGCGGCTGGCCGACGAAGCGTTCGCGCTGGGCGGTCAAACCTCGGCCGAGTCCTACCTGGACTTCGAAAAGATCCTCGACGCCGCGGCCAAGTCCGGCGCCAACGCCATCCACCCCGGCTACGGGTTCTTGGCGGAAAACGCCGACTTCGCCCAGGCCGTCATCGACGCCGGCCTGATCTGGATCGGACCCAGCCCGCAGTCGATCCGCGACCTCGGCGACAAGGTCACCGCCCGACACATCGCCGCCCGCGCGCAGGCTCCGCTGGTGCCCGGCACCCCGGATCCGGTCAAGGACGCCGACGAGGTGGTGGCCTTCGCCAAGGAGTACGGCCTGCCGATCGCGATCAAGGCCGCCCACGGCGGCGGCGGCAAGGGGATGAAGGTGGCCCGCACCATCGACGAGATTCCCGAGCTGTACGAGTCGGCGGTCCGCGAGGCGACGGCCGCATTCGGCCGCGGTGAGTGTTTCGTGGAGCGCTACCTCGACAAACCCCGCCACGTCGAGGCGCAGGTGATCGCCGACCAGCACGGCAACGTCGTCGTCGCCGGCACCCGCGACTGCTCACTGCAGCGTCGTTACCAGAAGCTGGTCGAGGAGGCGCCCGCGCCGTTCCTGAGCGACTTTCAGCGCAAGGAGATCCACGACTCGGCCAAACGGATCTGTCGAGAGGCCCACTACCACGGCGCCGGAACCGTCGAATACCTGGTCGGCCAGGACGGGCTGATCTCGTTCCTGGAGGTCAACACCCGTCTGCAGGTCGAACACCCGGTCACCGAGGAAACCGCGGGCATCGACCTGGTCTTGCAGCAGTTCAAGATCGCCAACGGGGAGAAGCTGGACATCACCGAGGACCCCACCCCCCGCGGGCACGCCATCGAGTTCCGGATCAACGGTGAGGACGCCGGGCGCAACTTCCTGCCCGCCCCCGGCCCGGTGACCAAGTTCCACCCGCCGTCCGGCCCTGGTGTGCGGGTGGACGCCGGTGTCGAGACCGGCTCGGTGATCGGCGGCCAGTTCGACTCGATGCTGGCCAAGCTGATCGTGTACGGCGCCGACCGCCAGCAGGCCCTGGCCAGGGCCCGGCGCGCGCTGGACGAATTCGAGGTGGAAGGCCTGGCCACCGTCATCCCCTTCCACCGTGCCGTGGTGTCCGACCCGGCGTTCATCGGCGACGACAACGGCTTCTCGGTGCACACCCGCTGGATCGAAACCGAGTGGAACAACACGGTCGAACCGTTCACCGGCGGCGAACGCCTCGACGAAGACGACGCCCGGCCGCGGCAGAAGGTGGTGGTCGAGATCGACGGCCGCCGGGTCGAGGTTTCGCTGCCGGCCGATCTGGCGCTGTCCAACGGCTCGGGCGATCCCGCCGGTGTCATCCGCCGCAAGCCCAGGCCGCGCAGACGAGGGGCCCACACGGGCGCGGCGGCCTCCGGCGACGCGGTGACCGCGCCCATGCAGGGCACCGTGGTCAAGGTTGCGGTCGAGGAAGGACAGGAGGTCACCGTCGGCGACTTGGTGGTGGTGCTGGAAGCGATGAAGATGGAGAATCCGGTCACCGCGCACAAGGATGGCGTCATCACTGGGTTGGCGGTGGAGGCCGGGGCGGCCATCACCCAGGGCACGGTGCTCGCCGAGATCAAGTAGGCCTGGTCATAACAACTGGTCGCGCAGCTGTGCCAGCGATTTCGCCAGCAGCCGCGACACGTGCATCTGTGAGATGCCGACCCGCTCGGCGATCTGTGTTTGTGTCATCGACTCGAAAAACCTGAGCACCAACACCATTCGTTCTCGTTCGGGCAGCGCCTCGAGCGCCGGACGAAGCGCCTCGCGATTCTCGATCCGCTCCAGGCCAGCGTCGACCTCGCCCAGCGTGTCCGCGATGACACGAACCTCGCCGTCTTCGTTGCCGCTACCACTGTCGATGGACAAGGTGTTGTAAGAGGTCCCCGCCACCAGGCCTTCTACCACCTCGGCGCGGTCCATACCGAGTTCGGCGGCGAGCTCGGTCGCGGTGGGCGCACGACCCAGCCGTTGCGACAACTCGGCGCTGGCGGCGCCCAGCCGTAGGTGTAGTTCCTTCAGGCGCCGCGGGACCTTGACCGACCAGCTGTTGTCGCGGAAGTGCCGCCGGACCTCTCCCATGATCGTGGGCACCGCGAACGAGACGAAATCCGAGCCGGTCTCGACGTCGAAGCGGAGCACGGCGTTGACCAATCCAACCCGGGCGACCTGAATCAGGTCGTCACGCGGTTCGCCACGGCCCTCGAACCGCCTGGCGATGTGATCGGCCAACGGCAGGCACCGCTTAACGATCTTGTCGCGGTGGCGCACGAATTCGGCTGAGCCGGCGGCGAAACCGGCCAGCTCACGGAACATGGCCGGCACATCGGCGTATTCGTTAGGTCGCGATTCGCAGCCGCCGGCAGCATGCGCTGTCACCTGGCTCTCACCTACTGGGCGTCGCCCGCTTGGCCGTCAAGGTGATCCCGAAGACACCGCCGCCGCCATCGCTCTGGCGACCGTCGTGAAAGGTCCGCACATCGTCGGCCAGGGATGTCAACACATGCCAGCTGAAGCTGCCCGGCGCCAGCACATCGTGGGTGTTACACACCGCGAAGGCCTCCACCACGAGTTCGTCATCGCCAGGATCGACCACCAGGGTGAGCGTGGCGCCCGGGATGGCCGAGCGGATCAACCGGGTGCACACCTCGTCCACCGCCAGCCGCAGATCCGCCACGGCGTCGAAATCCAGGTCCTCGAAGGTGCCGATGGCACCGACCAGGGTGCGCAGCATCGCGAGGTTCTCCAACCGCGCAGCGACATGGAACTCGACGGCGCGGTGACCCCGTGGGCGCCCGTGAGCGCGCGGCTCCGCATCGGTCATGTGGCCTCCAGGCAATTTTTGACCGACACTACCCCTGCCTTCGAGCCGGTCAGTCACGACCGGCGCCGGGTTTTCCGACCATTCTGGGTGCGGCTGACATCACCGGCACGCCCCGGACGCACCGCCGGGCAAGGTGGACAGGCCTGAAAGCCCTCGCGAACTGGCGTCTCGGCTCGCACACCCATCATTCCATATTCTCTCGCTGTACAAACTCGTCGAGCACGGGACGCAGCAGCTTGGATACGCTCATCTTGCGGCTGCGCGCCAGCTCCTTGAGTTTGGCGTGCGTAGCCTTCGAAACGACTACCTGCACAGCGGGCGAGTGCTCGGAGCCGCCGGATAGAGACTTGCCGCCAGGGATCAGGTTGGCGTCTCGCTCGCGCGCCAGCCGCACCGACTCCGACGCCATCTGCTCCACGCGCTCATCCGTCAGCCGCTCGCCATCGACGTAGATCTCCTCTTGGTGGAGATCGACGTCGGACACCTCGACGTCAGGTCCGATCACGTAGTCGGCGGGGTTGCGTGACTTCGTCATCGCTTCCACTCCTTCGGCATTGGCGTAAGGCCCGAGGTGTCACGGCCCTCGTAGTACAGCGAGCCATCCGCATAGCCGCGACGATGCGGTGCTTGGCCACGCGGTGCTTCCGGGCGTTTCTGGTAATCCTGATCCGCCGCGCAAATCGAGTACATAGTAGATACACGACCGATGTCAACGACTATCTAGTAGATACTCGACGAAGGTTGCGCCGTCAGAGCACGCCATGACCCCGGCCGGGTGTCTTGTGGGCCGGATGGGTCAACGGTGTTCTTCACAGCCCCAGCCCGGAAACCTACCCTTGTTGACATGAGGCAAAGTCTGCTGCGGGGAGTCGTGTTTCTGGGAGCGTGGGCGATCGGACTGCTGGTGGCGGCATGGGTTGTCCCCGGTGTTTCGGTGTCGGTCTCGGGGTTGGTCGTCGCCACCGTGTTGTTCTCGGTAACGCAGATGATGCTGTCTCTGTTGATCTTGAAGTTGCCCCGTGCCTACGCGTCGCTGCTGCTCGGGGGTACCGGCCTGGCGCTGACCCTGGTCGGACTGAGTCTCGCCTCAGTATTGACCCACGGGCTCACTATTGACGGCGTCACGTCCTGGCTTGCCGCAACGCTTGTCGTGTGGCTGGTGACAACGGTTGGGGCGATTTCGGTTCCCGAGGCCTTGTTTCGCGGTGAGGCCGGCGCGACCTGACCAGACGACGGCACGTCAACCCCATCGTCTGGGCTTATCCAGCCAACGAGCCACCGCCAGACAAGCGCCGTACGCGCGCATTCGCCCGGGCGGCAACGGTGACGCGCGTACTTGGGATGGGTCGACGCGGTGATTAGGATCTAACTATCTCGCTGTTATCTCGTCCGGGAAGGAGGAGAGCTGATGGGAGATACGCATCACGATCCGACGGATCATTGCCGCACCACCCAACCGCACGCCGGTATCACGATGAAGGACAACTTCTTCTGGCCTGGGTTCATCCTGCTCGCCGTCGCGTTGTTCGGGATGGTCGGTACCGCGGCAGCCGCCGCCTACCGACATTACGAGTGGCTCGCCACGACGGGGCTCATCGCAGTGCTCGCGACGGTCGCCGGCGCGCTCTGGTTCGTCGTGGAGCGTCGCCGCGTGGCCCGCATCGACGAGCAGTGGCACGCCACCCACCCGGACAGCCGGCCGCGCCAGCACGCGTAATTTCAGCTTGCGCCCACGAAGTACCAGAAGTACCGGTCAACCTGCCAGCACCGGTCCGGCGATGGGCGCAACGCCCAGGGCGAGCGTCACCACCATCAACGTCAACAAGAACCAGCCGGCGCCGTGCCAGCCCCACCAGGTGCCCTCCTCGCGCCACACCCGGTAGGTGCGCAGGAACGCCCAGATGCCGGCGGCCAACAGGATCAGCGGTCCGCCCAAGGCCAGCATCGTCCGTTGCGGCGGACCGCAGGCCGCCGTGTCGACGCTCACGCCGCTGCAGGTGCTGACCCACAACGCGGCCAGGATCACAAAGCCCACCCCGGCGGCCGCCGCCGACACCGCGAACCGGATGGCCGCTCGGACCTCGCTGTCGTCTTGTCCCAGTCGATCACCACGTGACCGTTCGTGTGCCTTCTGCATCGCAGCACCTCCATCCCGCCCGCGTCATGCCCGCTCCATCGCCAGCAAGGCGTCCCGGACCGCGGCCATCGCCGCGTCGATGTCGGCGCGCGACACGGTCAGTGCCGGGCGGAACCGCACGCCGTCACCACCGGTCGGCAGCACGATCACCGCCCGTTGCCACAGCTGGCGGATCAACTCGTCGCGGTCGGCGGCCGTGGGCAGGCTGAACGCACACATCAGGCCGCGGCCGCGAGGGTCGAGAACCACCGCCGGAAAGTCGTTGGCGAGCTCGTCAAGCCGGGCGCGCAGGTAGCGGCCCCGGTCGGCGGCACGCTGGAACAGCCCCTCGGCTTCGATCACCTCCAGGATGCGACGGGCGCGCACCATGTCGGCGAGATTGCCGCCCCACGTCGAATTCAGCCGCGCCGGCACCGCGAACACGTTGTCGGCGACCTCGTCGACGCGGCGGCCCGCCATGATTCCGCAGACCTGCGTTTTCTTGCCGAACGCCACGACGTCGGGTTGGACACCCAATTGCTGGTAGGCCCAAGGGGTTCCGGTCAGCCCGCAGCCGGTCTGCACCTCGTCGAAGATGAGTAGCGCGTTGTGCTGGTCGCACAGCTGGCGCATCGCGGCGAAGAACTCGGGCCGGAAGTGTCGGTCGCCGCCTTCCCCTTGGATGGGTTCGGCGATGAAGCACGCGATGTCGTTGGGGTGCGCCCGAAACGCCGCGCGGGCCTGGCGCAGCGATTCGGCTTCCAGCGCATCCATGTCGGCGCCAGCCCGCAGGTAGGGCGCGTCGATGCGCGGCCAGTCGAATGTCGGGAAGCGGGCCACGTTGACCGGCTTGGTGTTGGTCAGCGACATGGTGTAGCCGCTGCGGCCGTGAAATGCGCCGCGCAGGTGCAGCACCCGCGTGCCGAGCCCGGGATCGATGCCGTGCGCCTCGTTGTGCCGGCTCTTCCAGTCGAACGCGACCTTGAGCGCGTTCTCCACGGCCAGCGCGCCACCGTCGACGAAGAACAGATGCGGCAGCGCCGGGTCGCCCAGGACGCGGACGAAGGTGTCGACGAAGCGGGCCATCGCCACCGAGCGCACGTCGGAATTGCTCGGCTTGTTCAGCGCGGCCTGGAGCAGCTCCACCCGGAATTCTTCGTCGTCGGCAAGCCCCGGGTGGTTCATGCCCAGCGCCGCGGAGCCGACGAAGGTGAACATGTCCAGGTAGCGCCGGCCGGTGCGGGCATCGACCAGATACGAGCCGGCCGAGCGCGCCAGATCCAGCACCAGATCGAAACCGTCCATCAGAACGCTGCGGGCCAGCACCTCCGGGACCCGATCGGGTGTCAGCTGCCGATCGGCGAGCGCAGCGGATTCCGCAGCGGCGATCATGACGTCATGATAGCCGGATTTTACGGAATCTTGTTGACTGTCCAGAATTTATTGCGGTATATACTGCCTGTCCCTGTAAAAAGTGTTCAGAATGATGGTGCTTCGCGTACGCACGTTCGCCGTTGTCCGAATCCGTTGCAACAAATCCTCCAGCGCGCGTGCGGACTCCACCCGCACCACCAAGACGTAACTCTCCTCACCGGCCACCGATTGGCACGACTCGATCTCCTCGATGTGTTCCAGGCGGGCGGGAGCATCATCGGGTTGAGACGGATCCAGAGGGGTGATGGCCACGAACGCCGACAGCGAGCGCCCGACCGCCTCCGGGTTGATCCGCGCCGAATATCCCGCCACCACACCGCGCGACTCCAGCCTGCGCACGCGTGACTGGACGGCCGAGACCGACAGACCGGCGCTGGCGGCCAGTTCCGCCAGGGTCGCGCGCCCGTCGGCCACCAGCGCGCGCACCAGGATTCGGTCGATGTCGTCGAGCGTCTCGCCCATGCGCGGAGACTATCGCAGCGACGGCGCACCATGAGCCGCCACAGCTACCAGCCCAACACCCGCTACCAGGAGCATCCGCATGACCCGCACCGATGTGTTACGTACCCGGGTACTCGACGCCTTCGGCGCCATCGGCGCCGGCGTAGGCCTCGGCGAACCGGGCGGGCCCGGCCTGCCCGCCAGCACCCCGATCACCGGCGACGTGCTGTGCACCGTCGCGCAGACCACGGCTGATCAGGCCGACCACACCATCGCCGATGCCGCCCAAGCCTTTTCGGCCTGGCGCAGCACGCCCGCCCCGGTGCGCGGCGCGCTGGTGGCCCGGCTCGGCGAGCTGCTCACCGCCCACCAGGACGATCTCGCCGCGCTGGTCACGGTCGAGGTCGGCAAGATCGGTTCCGAGGCACGCGGCGAGGTGCGGGAAATGATCGACATCTGCCAGTTCGCCGTCGGCCTGTCGCGTCAGCTCTACGGACGAACCATCGCCTCGGAGCGTCGCGGGCATCGGCTGCTGGAGACCTGGCATCCGCTGGGTGTGGTGGGGGTGATCACCGCCTTCAACTTCCCGGTTGCGGTGTGGGCGTGGAACACCGCGATCGCGCTGGTGTGCGGGGACCCGGTGGTATGGAAGCCCTCGGAGCTGACCCCGCTGACCGGCCTGGCCTGCCAGGCGCTGCTGGCCCGTGCCGTCGCCGACGTCGGCGCACCGTCCGCGGTGGGCGGCCTGCTGCTGGGCGGGCGCGACCTGGGCGAGCTGCTGGCCGACGACCCGCGGATCGCGTTGTTGTCGGCGACCGGCTCGGTGCGGATGGGTGCGCGGGTCGGTCCCCGGGTCGCGCGGCGCTTCGGGCGGGTGCTGCTGGAGCTGGGCGGCAACAACGCGGCCATCGTGACCCCGTCGGCCGACCTGGAGCTGGCCGTGCGTGCCGTCGTGTTCGCCGCCGCCGGCACCGCCGGGCAGCGCTGCACCACCCTGCGCCGGCTAATCGTGCACCGCTCGGTGGCCGATGAGGTGGTGGCCCGGGTCGTTGCCGCCTATCGGCGGCTGCCGATCGGCGATCCGTTTGCGCCGGGCACGCTGGTCGGCCCGCTGATCCACGAGACCGCCTACCGCGACATGGTGGGCGCGCTGGAACAGGCCCGCGCCGACGGCGGCGAGGTCATCGGCGGTGAACGCCGGCAGCACGGTCCCCCCAGCGCGTACTACGTCGCGCCCGCCGTCGTGCGGATGCCATCACAGACCGCCATCGTGGCGACCGAAACGTTCGCACCCATCCTCTACGTGCTCACCTACGACGATCTGGACACCGCCATCGCGCTCAATAATAGTGTGCCGCAAGGTCTTTCGTCGGCGATCTTCACCACCGACCTGCGCGAGGCGGAACGCTTCCTGGACGGATCCGATTGCGGTATCGCCAACGTCAATGTCGGCACCTCCGGCGCCGAGATCGGCGGCGCGTTCGGCGGCGAAAAGCAAACCGGCGGCGGCCGCGAGTCCGGTTCGGACGCCTGGAAGGCGTACATGCGCCGGGCCACCAATACCGTCAACTACTCGAACGAACTGCCGCTGGCCCAGGGTGTGCAGTTCGGGTAAAGACTCGTGCTGGCGGGGCACCTGGCCCGCGTGAGTAATATCGGTCACATGGCGGCAGCCAGGAGGCGGTTATCCCCCGAGGATCGACGCGCCGAACTGCTAGCCCTGGGGGCGGAAGTTTTCGGCAAGCGACCCTACGACGAGGTTCGTATCGACGAGATCGCGGAGCGGGCCGGGGTATCCCGTGCGCTGATGTACCACTACTTCCCGGACAAGCGAGCGTTTTTCGCCGCGGTCGTCAAGGACGAGGCCGACCGGCTGTACGCGGCCACCAACACCCGGCCGGTCGGCCTGACGATGTTTGAAGAGATCCGCACCGGCGTGTTGGCCTACATGGCGTATCACCAACAGAATCCGGAGGCCGCGTGGGCCGCCTACGTGGGCCTGGGCCGGTCCGACCCGGTGTTGCTCGGCATCGACGACGAAGCCAAGAACCGCCAGATGGAACACATCATGAGCCGCATCGGCGAAGTGGTGAGCGGCATTCCCGACGGCAACGCCTTAGAGCCCGAGGTCGAGCGCCACCTGCGGGTGATCATCCACGGCTGGCTGGCGTTCACCTTCGAAATCTGTCGGCAGCGCATCATGGACCCCACCACCGACGCCGAACGTCTTGCCGACGCCTGCGCGCACACGCTGCTGGACACCATCGCCCGGGTGCCGGAGATTCCCATCCAGCTTGCCGAGGCGATGGCGACCGCCCGGCATGTGCCGCAACAGTAGGCCCCGCTTGTCAGCGCCGGTTGGCACCATGGCCAGGTGAGCACCGCGGACCCCCTGGGCCGGTTCAGCGCCCTCACCCGGGACTGGTTCTCGGCCACCTTTGCCGCGCCCACCGCCGCCCAGGCCGGCGCCTGGGCCGCCATCGCCGACGGCGACAACACCCTGGTGATCGCGCCGACCGGATCGGGTAAGACGCTGGCCGCGTTCCTGTGGGCCCTCGATGACCTGGCCGCCCGGCGCGACCGCCCGCCGGGCACCCGGGTGCTCTACGTGTCGCCGCTCAAGGCGCTGGCGGTCGACGTCGAGCGCAACCTGCGCACCCCGCTGGCGGGGCTGACCCGGCTGGCCGAACGCCGCGGTGTGCCCGCGCCGAACATCGGCGTGGGCGTGCGATCGGGTGACACCCCGCCCGCGGTTCGCCGCCAGCTCATCGCCCATCCGCCCGACGTGCTCATCACCACCCCCGAGTCGCTGTTTTTGATGCTGACGTCGGCCGCCCGGGAAACCCTGGCCGGCGTGGCGACCGTCATCGTCGACGAGATCCACGCGATCGCCGCCACCAAACGCGGCGCACATCTGGCGCTGTCGCTGGAGCGGCTCGACGACCTCGCTGGCGGGCCGCGGGCCCAGCGCATCGGGCTGTCGGCGACCGTGCGGCCACCCGCGGAGCTCGCGCGGTTCCTGTCCGGCGCGGGCCCGACAACCCGGACAACCATCGTGGCGCCGCCCGCGGCCAAGACCGTCGAGCTGTCGGTCCAGGTGCCGGTGCCCGACATGGCCAACCTGACCAACACCAGCATCTGGCCCGATGTGGAGGCGCGGCTCGTCGACCTCATCGAGGCGCACAAGTCGACCATCGTGTTCGCCAATTCACGCCGCCTGGCCGAGCGACTTACCGCCCGGCTCAACGAAATTCACGCCGAGCGGTCGGGGGTCGCGCTCACCCCCGCCGCCAACCCGCGGGTCGCCGGCGGCGCGCCGGCGCACATCATGGCCAGCGGCCAGACGTTCGGCGCGCCCCCACTGCTGGCACGCGCCCACCACGGGTCGGTCAGCAAGGAGCAGCGCGCCGCCGTCGAGGAGGACCTCAAACGCGGCCGGCTGCGGGCGGTGGTGGCGACGTCCAGCCTGGAGCTGGGCATCGACATGGGCGCGGTCGACCTGGTGATCCAGGTGGAGGCGCCGCCCTCGGTGGCCAGTGGCCTGCAACGCATCGGGCGGGCCGGTCATCAGGTCGGCGAGATCTCGCGCGGGGTGCTGTTCCCCAAGCACCGCACCGACCTGCTGGGCTGCGCGGTGAGCGTGGCGCGCATGCTCACCGGCGACATCGAGACCATGCGGGTGCCGGCCAACCCGCTCGACATCCTGGCGCAACACACGGTGGCCGCCGCGGCGCTGGAGCCGCTGGACGCCGACCGGTGGTTTGACACCGTGCGCCGCAGCGCCCCGTTCGCGACCCTGCCGCGCAGCGTGTTCGAGGCCACCCTGGACCTGCTCTCGGGAAAGTACCCGTCCACCGAGTTCGCCGAGCTGCGGCCGCGGTTGGTCTATCACCGCGACACCGGCACGCTGACCGCACGGCCGGGCGCCCAGCGGCTGGCCGTCACCTCCGGCGGCGCCATCCCCGACCGCGGGTTGTTCACCGTCTACCTGGCCAGCGACACCGAAAAGCCTTCGCGGGTGGGCGAACTCGACGAAGAGATGGTCTACGAATCCCGGCCCGGCGATGTCATCTCGCTGGGGGCCACCAGTTGGCGTATCACCGAGATCACCCACGACCGGGTGCTGGTGGTTCCCGCCCCCGGCCAGCCGGCCCGGTTGCCGTTCTGGCGCGGCGACGACGTCGGCCGCCCCGCCGAGCTCGGCGCCGCGCTGGGCGCGTTGACCGGCGAGCTGGCCGGCCTGCGCCGTGGGGACTTCGACAAGCGTTGTGCCGCACTGGGTTTCGACGACTACGCGACCGACAATCTGTGGGCGCTGCTGGACGACCAGCGCACCGCCGCCGGGGTGGTGCCCACCGACACCACGCTGCTGGTCGAGCGGTTCCGCGACGAGCTGGGCGATTGGCGGGTGATCCTGCATTCGCCCTACGGGCTGCGGGTGCACGGACCGTTGGCGCTCGCGGTGGGCCGGCGGCTGCGCGAACGCTACGGCGTCGACGAGAAACCGACCGCCGCCGACGACGGCGTCGTGGTGCGCATCCCCGACACCGGGGACCCGCCGCCGGGCGCCGAGCTGTTCGTCTTCGACGCCGAGGAGATCGACCCGATCGTCACCGCCGAGGTGGGCTCCTCGGCGCTGTTCGCCGCGCGGTTCCGGGAATCGGCGGCCCGCACGCTGCTGCTGCCCCGCCGCCACCCCGGCCGGCGCTCGCCGCTGTGGCACCAGCGCCAGCGCGCCGCCCGGTTGCTGGAGGTGGCCCGCAACTACCCCGACTTCCCGATCGTGCTGGAGACCGTCCGCGAGTGCCTGCAGGATGTCTACGACGTCCCGACGCTGGCCGGGCTGATGGCCGCGATCGCCCAGCGCCGGGTGCGCCTGACCGAGGCCGAGACGGTCGCGCCGTCCCCGTTTGCGGCGTCGCTGCTGTTCGGCTACGTCGGCGCGTTCATGTACGAGGGCGATGCTCCGCTGGCCGAGCGCCGGGCCGCGGCGCTGTCGCTGGACAGCACGCTGCTGGCGGAGCTGCTCGGCCGGGTCGAACTGCGCGAGCTGCTCGATCCCGAGGTCATCGCCGCCACCGGCCGCCAGTTGCAGCACCTGTCGGCCGACCGGGTCGCCCGCGACGCCGAAGGGGTCGCCGACCTGCTGCGGCTGCTGGGGCCGCTGACCACCGACGAGGTCGCCGCCCGGTCCGGCCATCCCGCCGCCATTGGCGGCTGGCTGGAGGGCTTACACGCCGCCCGGCGCGCGCTGCCGGTATCGTTCGCCGGCCGCGGCTGGTGGGTGGCCGTCGAAGACATCGGCCGGCTGCGCGACGGCGTCGGCGCGGCGGTTCCCGTCGGCGTGCCGGCCAGCTTCACCGAGGCGGTGGCCGACCCGCTGGGTGAGCTGTTGGGCCGCTACGCGCGCACCCGCACCCCGTTCACCACCGCCGAGGCCGCCGCCCGGTTCGGTCTGGGCCTGCGGGTGACCGCCGACGTGCTGGGCCGGCTGGCCGCCGACGGCCGGCTGGTGCGCGGCGACTTCGTGGCAGCCGAAACGCCGGGCGGACCCGGCGCCGAGCAGTGGTGCGACGCCGAGGTGTTGCGCATTGTGCGGCGGCGCTCGCTGGCCGCGCTGCGGGCCCAGGTCGAGCCGGTCAGCACCGCCGCCTACGGCCGATTCCTGCCGGCCTGGCACGGTTTGGCGGGCCACTCGGGGCTGGACGGGCTGGCGGCCGTGATCGATCAGCTCGCCGGGGTGCGGCTGCCGGCCTCGGCGCTGGAACCGTTGGTGCTGGCCCCGCGGATCCGCGACTACTCCCCGGCGATGCTCGACGAGCTGCTCGCGACCGGCGAGGTGACCTGGTCGGGTGCCGGGGCGATCTCCGGCAGCGACGGCTGGATCGCGCTGCACCCGGCCGCATCCGCGCCGCTGACGTTGGCCGCACCCACCGAGCTCGAGTTCACCGACGCCCACCGCGCCATCCTGGACTGCCTGGCCGGCGGTGGCGGGTATTTCTTCCGCCAGCTCGCCGCGGCCGGGCTCACCGAGGCGGAATTGAAAGCCGCGCTGTGGGAGCTGATCTGGGCTGGCTGGGTCACCGGCGACACCTTCGCCCCGGTGCGCGCCATGCTCGGCGGCTCGGGCAGTCGCAGGCGATCCTCGCCGGCGCACCGCAGCCACCGCCCGCCGCGGCTGAGCCGTTATCGCGTCGCGCACGCCGCGGCCCGCAGCGCCGACCCGACGGTGGCCGGTCGCTGGTCGGCGCTGCCCGCCCCGGAGCCAGATTCCACGCTGCGGGCCCATTTTCAAGCCGAGCTGCTGCTCAACCGCCACGGGGTGCTGACCAAGGGGGCGGTGGCCGCCGAGGGTGTGCCGGGCGGATTCGCCACGCTGTACAAGGTTTTGAGCGCGTTCGAGGAGTCCGGCACGTGCCAGCGCGGCTACTTCGTCGAGTCGTTGGGGGCCGCGCAGTTCGCCGTCGCCGCCACCGTCGACCGGCTGCGCAGCTACCTCGAGGGTGTAGACCCCGAGCGGCCGCAATACCGGGCGGTGGTGCTGGCGGCCGCCGACCCGGCCAATCCCTACGGCGCGGCACTGCCGTGGCCCGCGGGCAGCGGCGACGCCGCCACCCTGGGGGCCAGGCCGGGCCGCAAGGCCGGTGCCCTGGTCGTGCTGGTGGACGGCGAGCTGGCCTGGTTTCTGGAACGCGGCGGCCGGACACTGCTCACCTTCACCGACGACCCCGGGGCCCACCGCGCCGCCGCCGCGGGGCTGGCCGACCTGGTCGCGGCCCGGCGCGTCGCGTCGATCCTGGTCGAGCGGGTCGACGGGGTGGCGGTGCTGACGCCCGGCGGCTGCGGCGCGGTGGCCGGCGCCCTTGCCGAAGCCGGATTCGCCCGCACCCCACGTGGTTTGCGGTTGCGGTAACCCATGCCCGAAGGCGACACCGTCTGGCACACCGCGGTCACGCTGCGCCAGCACCTGGCCGGCCGCACCCTGACGCGCTGCGACATCCGGGTGCCCCGGTTCGCCGCCGTCGACCTGTCCGGGCTGGTGGTCGATGAGGTGCTCAGCCGTGGTAAGCATTTGTTCATCCGAATCGGCGCGGCCAGCATTCACTCGCATCTGAAGCTGGCCGGCAGCTGGCGGGTGGGCAACCGTCCGGTGGATCACCGCACGCGAATCATCCTGGAAGCCGGTGACATTCGCGCGGTCGGTGTCGACCTGGGCGTGTTGGAAGTCCTTCGCCGGGGGGACGACGGCGCCGTCGTCGCGCACCTGGGACCCGATCTGCTGGGCCCGGATTGGGACCCGCGGATCGCGGCGGCCAACCTGATCGCCGACCCGGGCCGGCCCATCGCCGAGGCGCTGCTCGACCAGCGCGTCATGGCCGGAATCGGCAACGTCTACTGCAACGAACTCTGTTTCGTCTGCGGCCGGCTGCCGACCACACCGGTCGGCGCCATCGCCGACCCGCTGCGCCTGGTCGGTCGCGCCCGGGACATGCTGTGGGCCAACCGCTTCCGCTGGAACCGCTGCACCACCGGCGACACCCGAGCGGGCCGGCGGCTATGGGTGTACGGACGAGCCGGGCAGCGCTGCCGTCGCTGCGGAACCCTCATCGCCCACGACGGTACCGGCGAACGGGTGATCTATTGGTGTCCAATGTGCCAGCGCTGACCCGGGCGTGCTTCAGTCCCGACCGTGCGCCAGGAAGAACTGCGCGATCACCTGGGAGCCGTCGAACGCGCGCGTGGTTGGCCCGATGATCGCCTTGGATAGGTATTGCTTGCCGCCCGGCCAGGTGTGCCCGCCGTTGTCGATCTGGTACCAGACCACCTCGGTGCCCGCCGCGCACCCCCGGGAAGCGAAGCGGTGTACCACGGTTCCGTCCTTGACGTCGGGCAGCTCCTGCGCCGACGGGTCGCCGTGGCACCCATCGGCCGCACGCCACCGATCGACCAGGCCGCCGACCGAGATGGCCCGGCTGGTCCCGCCGCGTCCGCGCACCACCCCGCCGTTGAACGGCACCAGCGGATCGGCGGTACCGTGCGCGTCCAGCACCGACACCGGCCGGGATGGATCGCAGGCCACCCCCACGCCCAGCGTGCCAGCCACCGGAGCGATCGCGGCGAAGATATCGGCGCGGTCACACGCGAGCCGGTTGGACATGAAACCCCCGTTGGACATGCCGGTGGCGAAGACGTGCCCGGCGGGGACCCCGAAGTCGCTGCGCAGCTTGCCCACCAACGCGACCAGGAATCCGACATCGT
This sequence comes from Mycobacterium shinjukuense, assembly GCF_010730055.1. Lineage (NCBI taxonomy): Bacteria > Bacillati > Actinomycetota > Actinomycetes > Mycobacteriales > Mycobacteriaceae > Mycobacterium > Mycobacterium shinjukuense. Next base: position 2,769,208 of record NZ_AP022575.1, read on the forward strand.
CGAGGCGACGGCGGTCCGCCGGTGAGGCTCCGCGCCCGTCGGCCCAGCTCTTGTCGTAGCCGTCGGGATAGGCCACCAGCAGGTTGTGAGCGTCGGCGGCCGAGTCGAAGTTTGTCAGGCTCTGCTGACCGATGCCGGTGCCGCCGCCGCCGTGCAGGTTGAGCACCAGGCCGACGGGCGGGCCGGGCGGCACGTGCACCGTGTAGGTCCGTTTCAGGCCGCCGTAGTGCAATGTTCCCGGCTGATTGTGCGAACCGGCCGCCGACACCGGCCGCTGGCCGCACCCGGCCAGGCAGACCGCCAGCGCGGCCACCGACAGCAATCGCGCCCATGGCATGCCGTCAAACTACCGACTCGCTCAGCCCGCCGACGGCGGTCGGGGCATCACCGTCCCCTTGAGCTCCAAACCCATTGCCAGATCGTCGTACTTTTGCTGCTTGCGCTTGCGCCAACCACTGCCCGCCGAAATCGGCGGCGGCATCAGCGGCGGAAGCATCGACAACCCGGACTCCCCCGCGGGAAGCGGGGACACCGCCGATGCCAACTGCACCGGCGTGGCCGTGGTGGGCACCAGCCCCACCACGGCGGGCGGCGCGGTGAGGTTGCCCATCTTGACCCCTACGCCCACTGCCGCCGCGGGTGCCGGTGCCGCGCCCAGGGATCTGACCGCGCTGGACAATTCGGCCGCCGACGCTCCCAGCGCCGATTCCCCCTCCGAGAGGCCCGCGGCGATGTCGGGGGCCACCGACTGCAGCGCCTGGGCCGACGTGGCCTGCGCCATGTAGCTGAGCATGTTGATCGGAAACCCGGACGAGACGAATTGGTTCGCGTAGGTGTTGGCCAGCTGAAACCAGCCATTGTTGACGATGTCGGTGGGGGTCAGGGCATCCAAGAGCGGACCAAACGGAGACACGGCCGCCGGAGAGGCAGCCGCGGCAGCGGCAGCGGACGCACCGGCTTGACCGGCCAGCCCTTCGACAATCGCTGGCGGCCAGGCGAACTGGGGCACCGCGAGAGCTTGGGCCGAGGCCACCCGATAGCGGTACATCGCGGCCGAATTGTTCACCCACATGCTCTCGTACTGCGCTTCGGTCTCGGCGATCGCCGCGAGGTTTCTGCCGAATCCGTTGGTGGCCAGCAGCCGCGTCAACTGGGCCCGATTGGCGCTGACCGCCGCGGGATGAACCACCGCCGAGAGCGTGGAGTCGAAGGCCGCCACGGCGTACTGCGCCGAGGAGCTCAGCTGCCGGCACTGCTGCGCGGTGGTGCGCATCCAGCTGATGTAGGGCGCGACGGCGTCGATCATCACCGATGAGGACGGGCCGTGCCAGGCCTCAGCCGCAGCGGCCAACGCCGGCACGTAGGCGCGAACGGATTCCTCCAAATCGGTGCCGAGCCGCTGCCACGCGGTAGCGGCCTCGATCAGTGATTCCGCACCGGGTCCCGAGTGGATCAACGCCGAGGTGACCTCTGGCGGCAGCGTTATGAACTCCACAACGTTTTTAATTGACTACGAAAGGAAAATTTCGGGAACATTGCGTTGACTGCCGCGGGAAAAGCCCTGAAACATTGTGCGTCGCTTACGAGATGGCGTTGACCGCGCTCGACAGTCGCGACTTCAACTCGTCGGGAATGGGCACATATCCGTTGTCGGCCAGGCCATCCTGGCCGGCGCCGATCGTGCTTTGCAGGAACGCCTTCACGGCCGCCCCGACCCGCGTATCGGGATACTTCGAGCACACAATCTCGTAGGTCGCCAGCACGATCGGGTAGGAGCCGGGCTGGTTCGGCCGGTAAAACGAGATCGTGTCCAGGGCGAGGTCGTTGCCCTCCCTGATATACCAGGCAGCCGAAATCGTCTTGCCCACCGACTGTGTGCTCAGCGCCACCGGGTCCGGACCGGCCGACGTGACGACCTTGACGGTGTTGAGGTGTTCCGCCTGCGCGAACGACCACTGGACGTAGCCGATCGAGCCTTCTTTGCTCTTCACGGCCGCGGCGGCCCCGTCGTTGCCCTCGACGCCCTCGCCGACACCGCCGTTGAACTTCTTTCCGGCACCCTTGCCCCACGCCCCGCCCGAGGCGGTATCGAGATATCTCTGGAAGTTGTCGGTGGTCCCGGACTCGTCGCTACGGAATACGACACGAATCGGCTCAGCAGGCCAGGCGACGCCCGGGTTCAGCGCCGCGATCACCGGATCGTTCCAGGTGGTGATGGCACCGTTGAAGATTTTGGCCGCGGTCGGACCGTCGAGGTTCAACGACGTGAGCCCGGTGACGTTGTAGGCGATGGCGATGGGGCCGAACACCACCGGCAGGTTCCACACCGGCGAGCCGCAGCGCCGCTCCGCCTGGGCGTACTCGTCCTTGCTCAACGGTGAGTCCGATCCACCGAAATCGGTTAGGTTGCCCATGAATTCGCTAATTCCAGCACCGGACCCATTGGCCGTGTAACTCAGCGACTGCCCGGGGCAGGCTTGTTCGAAAGCCTTGACGAATAGCGTCATTGCGTTCTCCTGCGCGGTGGAGCCACTGGCCTTCAGGGTCGGCTTGCCGCCGCAGGTCACCTTCGCCGGCGCCGCGGCGGTTGTCGGGCTTCCCGCAGTGGTGTTGTTGCCACCGCCGCATGCGGACAACAACGCCGCGCCAGTGGCCAGAATACTCAGCGCGGCGCCAAATCGATTGACTTTCAATTCAATTCCTCCGCCGGCATAACATGGTAGCAAGATCGGCCCGTCAGCAATATGGCCGGCCATCTGCCGGCCCCAACCGGATTGGCGAATTCAGCGACAGTTTCCGATCAGTACACCGTCTGGACAGCCGCGCTACACCGGCGCGCCCGGATGACCAACTAGAACGCTGTTCGGAGTTGATGCCGCCATCCGAGCACACCGCTCGTCCGGTCGTGACGCGCAATGATCGCCCCGCCGGCGGCTTGGCTTGCCCGCCGGCGCTTCTCAGCGGGAGGTTCCAGCCATGGCGACCCGCCAGGTGCGCTCGTCCCGACGCGTGCGATCACTATTGGCCGGCCCTGTCTTGGTGATCACGCTGCTTGGCTTCGCGGCGGTGGCGACCCCGATCGCGCACGCCGACGGGGTCGATGACGCGTTTCTGAATGCGGTGAAGTCCAAGGGCATCAACTTCGCGTCGCCGCTCTCGGCGATCGTCGCCGGTCATGTGGTCTGCGACGAGCTTGATTTCGGTCGGCAGAAGGCCGATGTCGCCAATGACGTGATGAACAGCAGTAACCTGGACGGCTTTCGCGCCGGATACTTCGTCGGCGTGAGCATAGCGGCGTACTGCCCGAGGCATCACTCATAGAACCAGCTGCTCTCAACCCGCCGCGCCCTCTCCGACGGCTTGCACCGATGCGTGCTCGTGCAGCGCCTTTTCGGCATCGTGCGAAACGGGCTTGAGGTCGAAGACGACCTCGTTGATGGTGCCGGTGAACGCGTACGGCGCCTTGTCCTCGTAGGCGCGGTCGACAACCAAGCCGTTGTCGCGCCCGATGTCCATCCCCGCGTAGGACGTGAAGGACAGGCTCACCGTCTGCGGCAGCGCACCCTCGCCGATCAACCGGTCATGGGCCCACAGCGTCACCCGACCCCCGGAACCGACGACGGGCGCGTCGGTTTCGAACAGCATCCGCACGGTGACGTCGCCGGTGGGAATCGGCTCGGTGGACACCTGGCGATAGGTCTCAACGCCCAGGAAGGAATACGTGTGGTGCAGCAGGCGGTTCTCGTCCACCCATAACGCGAACCCGCCCATGAAGTCGGCGTTGGCGACGATCACGCCGTGGGCGCCCGCGTCGGGGACCTGTAGCCGCGCCTCGATCGCGTAGGACCGGCCGAAGATGCGGGGCACCATGCCCCGCTGGACGTTCTGCACGTCGCCGCGGAAGCTGAACCGGGTGGTGGTGGGCAGTGGCGGCAGGTTGCCGAACATCACCGCGACCCCGCCCAACAGCGGCAGCACCCGGTTTCGTTCGGCTTCCCGCCACCACAGCTCGGTCAGCTCAGCGACCTTGTCCGGATGCTCGGCCGCCAGGTTCCTGGCCTGGGAGAAATCGTCGGGGAGGTAGTAGAGCTCCCAGACGTCCTTGTCGGGGTCGTACTTGCCGGGCGCAAACCGCTGCATGGTCCGCGGCGACAGGTCCCACGGCGCCCTGTCCAGCCGAGCGCAGGCCCACCATCCGTCCCGGTATATGGCGCGGCTGCCGAAATTTTCGAAGTACTGCACCGTGTGGCGCTCTTCGGCCGCCGGGTCGTCGAAGGTGTGCACGAAGCTGGTTCCGTCCATCGGTTCCTGCTCGAAGCCGTCCACACTGGTGGGCTCCGGTAAGCCGATGGCCTCCAACACGGTTGGCGCGATGTCGATGCAGTGGGTGAACTGGGAGCGAACCGCGCCGTCGGGGCGGATCCGCGCCGGCCAGGCGACCACCATGGGGTCCCGGGTGCCGCCCAGGTGACTGGCCATCTGTTTGCCCCACTGGAACGGGGTGTTGTTGGCGTGTGCCCACCCGCTGGCGAAATGCGGCGCGGTGAACTCGTCGCCGAGCGCGGAGATGCCGCCGTATTGCTCGATGAGCCGCAGCTGATGGTCGGCGTCAAGGTCCAGCCCGTTGAGGAAGGTCATCTCGTTGAACGAACCGGTGTTGGTGCCTTCCATGCTGGCGCCGTTGTCGCCCCAGATGTAGAACACCAGCGTGTTGTCGGACTCGCCGAGATCCTCGATGGCGTCTAGCAGCCGGCCGACATTCCAGTCGGCGTTTTCGGAGAATCCGGCGAACACCTCCATCTGCCGGGCATAGAGCTTCTTTTGGGTGTCCGAGAGGCTGTCCCACGCGGGGAACAGGTCGGGCCGCTGCGTCAGCTGGGCGTCGTGGGGGATGATCCCGAGCCGCTTTTGCCGTTCAAATGTCTTGTGCCGGTAGATATCCCAGCCCTCGTCGAACTTCCCCCGATACTTGTCGGCCCATTCTTGGAACACGTGGTGCGGCGCGTGGGTGGCGCCCGTCGAGTAGTACATCATCCACGGCTTGGTGGCGTCGTGGGCCCGCACGGTGTGCAGCCACTCGACGGCCTTGTCGGTGAGGTCGTCGGGAAAGTAGTAGGGCTTGCCGCCTTTGCCCCGTGGAATGCCCAGGACCGAGTTGTCCTGGCTGATGATCGGGTCGTACTGGCCCGCGGCACCGGTCGGGAATCCCCAGAAGTGGTCGAATCCCCAACCCAACGGCCAGTTGTCGAACGGTCCCGCGGCTCCCTGCACGTTATCCGGGGTCAGATGCCACTTGCCGAAAGCGCCTGTCACGTAACCGTTGTCGCGAAGAATGCGTGGCAGTGAGGCGCAACTGCGCGGCTTGACCGTGCAGTAGCCCGGGAATGGTCCCGGGAATTCGCAGACCGATCCGAAGCCCACCCGGTGGTGGTTGCGCCCGGTCAGCAGCGCCGCCCGGGTCGGCGAGCATATCGCGGTGACATGGAAGCGGTTGTACGCCAACCCGTTGCGCGCCACCCGGGACAGCGTCGGCGTGTGGATGCCGCCGCCGAAGGTGTCCGGGCCACCGAACCCGGCGTCGTCGATCAGCACGATCAACACGTTGGGCGCACCCTCGGGCGCGCTGGCCCCGGGAACGATGGTCCAGTCACCGACCGACTCCGCCACCGTGCGTCCGACCGTGCCGCCGAAGCTGCGTTGCGGCAACGGGAGTCTGGTGCGGTCCGGGTTGAACTTGCCCATCGCTTCTTGCAGCGCCGCTGCGAAGCTTCGCAATGTCGAATGACTCAGCTCGGCAACCGATTTCATCGGTGATCCGGCCAGTGTCTGCCCCACGGCCAGTCGCCCGTGCGCCGGTGTCACCGCGATGATCACACCGCTGCCCGCGGCCAACGCTTGCCCGATCTTGTCGGCCAATCCGCTCTTGATGCGATAGTTGGCGAAGGTGCCCGCCAACGCGCCGGCCGCCGCACCGAAGGCGGCCGAGGCCAACAGCGCCGGCGAGAACACGCCGACCGCCAGCCCCGCCCCGGCACCCCATGCGGCGCCGCGGCGGCCGAGTCGGTTTCCGGTGTCCAGCAGCACGGCGTTGCCCTCGGCGTCCTTGCCGACCAGCACCGCACCCTGCAACGGCAAGGCCTTGGCGCTGGCGCGGCGGGTGAGGTCGTCAAAGTCGCGCCGAGCCGCATCGAGGTCCTGATAACCGGCGACGATCACCAGCGCATTGTCTTCACTCATGACGAAACTCCTTGTAATTGGCGGCGACTGACGAACGCACGGCGTGAACCGGTGATCGGATCGTCGAACTCGATGCGCTGCGCCAGCAACTGCAACGGCGTGCTGAAGTCGTCGTCGGGCACCGGTATCACCTTGGGGTACAAGGGATCACCCACGATCGGCAGCCCGAGTGAGGCCATCTGCACCCGCAGTTGGTGGGTGCGCCCGGTGCGCGGTGTCAGTCGATACAGACCGTCCGGCGCTAGCCGCTCGACCAGGGTCTCCGCGTTGGGCGCCCCGGGCTCACAGACGGCCTGCAACTGGCCGCGGCGCTTGACGATGCGGCTACGCACCAGACGCGGCAACACCAATCCCGGGTCGACCGCCGCCCTCGCCAGGTAGGTCTTGCGCACCTTCCCCTGCGCGAACATCGTCTGGTAGGCGCCGCGGCGCTCGCGCCGGGTGGTGAACAGCAGCACCCCGGCGGTCAACCGGTCCAGCCGATGAGCGGGGCTCAGCTCGGGCAGGTCGAGTTCGCGGCGCAGCCGCACCAGCGCGGTCTGCGCCACATGGCGGCCCCTGGGCATGGTGGCCAGAAAGTGCGGCTTGTCGACGACCACGATGTCGGCGTCCCGGTAGAGCACCGGCATGTCGAAGGGCACCGGCACCTCGTCGGGCAGTTCCCGATAGAGATAGACATGCGAGCCGCTGGCCAGCACGGTGGCATCGTCGACCGCGGTGCCATCGGCGTCGACGACCTCTCCGGCAAGGACTTTCGCGTGTGCCGCGGCGCCGAACCGCGCGGTCAGCTCGGCCAGCACCGCTCCGCCACGCAACCGCACCCGGGCGGGCCCCACCCCGTCGCGAACCGGTAGCGGCGCGGGCCTCAATTGAGCGGCACCGGCTCGAGGATCTCGGCGCGTGCCTCGGGTGCGCTGGCGCGCAGCATGTCTGCCGACACGTCGTCGGGCTGGGCCTGCGAGAGCACCTCGGCCTCCACCCGTGCCTTGTAGTTGGCGACTTCGCGGTCGATGGTCGCCGCACTCCATCCCAGCACGGGGGCGACGAGCTCGGCGACCTCCTGGGCGCAATCGACACCGCGGTGCGGATATTCGATCGAGATCCGCATCCGGCGAGCCAGGATGTCCTCGAGATGCAGCGCACCCTCGGCGGCGACGGCGTACACGGCTTCCACCTTCAGGTAGCCCGGCGCCTCCTTGATCGGGTTCAGCAGGTCCGGGCGGTCGGTGGCCAACTCCAAGACGTCGCCCATCAGCGATCCGTAGCGGTCCAGCAGGTGACGCACCCGGTAGGGGTGCAGGCCTCGCAGCGCGCCCACGTGTTCGGTTTGGTTGATCAACGCGAAGTAGCCGTCGGCGCCCAACAGCGGCACCTTTTGGGTGATCGACGGCGCGACCCTGGCCGGGATGAATTCCGCTGCGGCATCGACGGCGTCGGCGGCCATCACCCGGTAGGTGGTGTACTTGCCCCCGGCGATGGCGACCAGGCCGGCCGCCGGCACCGCCACGGCGTGTTCCCGCGACAGCTTGGAGGTGTCGTCGCTTTCCCCGGCCAGCAACGGGCGCAGTCCCGCGTAGACACCGTCGATGTCGGCGTGCGTCAGCGGGGTGGCCAGCACGGTGTTGACCGTCTCGAGGATGTAGTCGATGTCGGCCTTGGTGGCCGCGGGGTGCGCCAGGTCCAGATCCCAGTCGGTATCGGTGGTGCCGATGATCCAGTGACTGCCCCACGGAATGACGAACATCACCGACTTCTCGGTGCGCAGGATGATCGCGACGTCGCTGACGATCCGGTCTCGCGGCACCACCACGTGCACGCCCTTGGACGCGCGCACCTGGAATCGCCCGCGCTGCTTGGACAATGCCTGAATCTCGTCGGTCCACACCCCGGTCGCGTTGATTACGACGTGGCCACGGACCTCGGTGATCGCGCCGTCCTCGGAGTCGCGCACCCGTACCCCGATCACCCGGTCACCCTCCCGCAGCAGCGCGACCACCTGGGTGGAGCAGCGCACCACCGCGCCGTAATGCGCGGCGGTGCGCGCCACCGTCATGGTGTGCCGGGCGTCGTCGACGACGGTGTCGTAGTAGCGGATGCCCCCGATCAGGGAGCTGCGCTTCAGCCCTGGGCTCAGCCGCAGCGCGCCCGCTCGGGTCAAATGTTTCTGGGCCGGAACCGATTTCGCGCCGCCCAGGGTGTCGTAGAGGAAGATGCCCGCCGCCACGTAGGGCCGTTCCCACCAGCGCTTGGTCAGCGGGAACAGGAACGGCAACGGCTTGACCAGATGCGGCGCCAGCGTGGTCAGCGACAGCTCGCGTTCGTAGAGCGCCTCGCGCACCAGCCCGAATTCCAACTGCTCGAGGTAGCGCAGGCCGCCGTGGAACATCTTCGACGACCGGCTCGACGTGCCGGAGGCCAAGTCGCGCGCCTCGACCAGCGCCACCTTGAGCCCGCGGGTGGCGGCATCCAGCGCGCACCCCGAGCCCACCACGCCGCCGCCGATAACCACCACGTCGAATTGCTCGGCACCCAGGCGTTCCCAGGCCGATGCGCGCTGCTGAGGTCCCAGCGAGGCGTCTGGCCAAGTGTGCACGCGCTCCAGTGCGTGGATCGGGTTGCTCACAACCATAGACTCCTGTCGGCTACTTGTCGGTAGGCGTTGCTGAGCCAAGGTTAGTTCTTCTGGGGTTCCTGGGTTGGCCTTCAGTCCAGATCGTCGTGCGCCATCAGCCGGCGGGCGGCCTCGGTGATCGACCCCGACAACGACGGGTAAACGGCGAGTGTCTGGGCCAACTCGTTGACGGTGATGCGGTTTTGCACGGCTACGGCGATCGGCAGGATCAACTCCGACGCGATCGGCGCCACCACCACTCCGCCGATCACCACACCGGTGGACCGCCGGCAGAAGATTTTAACGAAACCTTGCCGCAGTCCCGACATTTTCGCCCGGGCGTTGGTCCGCAACGGCAGCATGATGGTCCGGGCGGTGACCGACCCGTCGTCGATGGCCGATTGCGGCACCCCGACGGCGGCGATCTCCGGCCGGGTGAACACCGTGGCCGCGACCGTGCGCAACCGGATCGGGCTGACACCCTCGCCCAGGGCGTGATACATCGCGATGCGGCCCTGCATCGCGGCGACCGACGCCAACGGCAACAGGCCGGTGCAGTCGCCGGCGGCGTAGATGCCGGGCACCGACGTCCGCGACACGCGGTCCACGGTCAGGTAGTTGCCGGGCCCCAGCTCGATGCCGACCCGTTCCAGGCCCAGATCGCTGGTGTTGGGCACCGACCCGATGGTCATCAGGGCGTGGCTGCCCTCGACGGTGCGGCCGTCGACCATGGTGACCAAGACCCCGGTGTCGGTGCGGGTGACCGATTCGGCGCGGGCATTCTTGAACAGCCGCACGCCGCGCTCGGCGAACGACTCTTCCAGGACCAGCGCGGCGTCGGCGTCCTCGTACGGCAGCACCCGGTCCCGGCTGGCCACCACCGTCACCTGCACACCCAATTCGGTGTAGGCATGCACGAATTCGGCACCGGTGACCCCCGAGCCCACCACGATGAGGTGGTGGGGCAGCGCCTCGAGGTCGTAGAGCTGCCGCCACGTCAGGATGCGCTCACCGTCGGGCTCGGCCGCGGGCAGTACCCGCGGGCTGGCGCCGGTGGCGATCAGCACCACGTCGGCTTCGTGTTCGTTGGTGGAGCCGTCCGGGGCGGTGGACTTGACGCGGTGGCGCGCCAGCCCGGGGCTGGGGTCGATCAATTCGGCCCGGCCGGCGATCACGTCGACCCCCATGCTGAGCAGCTGCCCTCTGATGTCGGCCGACTGCTGTGCGGCCAGCGTCTTGACCCGGGCGTGGATTTGCGGCAACGAGATCTTGGCGTCGTCGATGTCGATGTCGAAGCCCAAACGCTGGGCTCGACGCAGCTCGGTGCGCAAACCCGTGGACGCGATGAACGTCTTTGACGGCACGCAGTCATCGAGCACGGCGGCGCCGCCGATGCCGTCGGAGTCGATCACCGTGACCTGGACCGATTCGGGCCGTGCGGTGGCTGCGACGAGGGCGGCCTCGTAGCCGGCTGGGCCGCCACCGAGGATCACGATGCGGGTCACCACAGGCTTAACCTAGCCCGGCGACGATGCAGACCGCGGAGCGGTCTGAGGAGAAGCCGGGCAATCGGGCACAGCCCGGCGACGATGCAGACCGCGGAGCGGTCTGAGGAGAAGCCGGGCAATCGGGCACAGCCCGGCGACGATGCAGACCGCGGAGCGGTCTGAGGAGAAGCCGGGCAATCGGGCACAGCCCGGCGACGATGCAGACCGCGGAGCGGTCTGAGGTGGGGGCACCCCCAGTTGTGCAGCGACGAGGGGGCTATCGGGTGGAAACCGCACCGGCGGGTGCCGTCTAAGCTTTCCCCGTGCCGCTCTACGCCGCCTACGGATCGAACATGGATCCCGAGCAGATGCTGAAGCGCGCACCCCACTCACCGATGGCCGGGACCGGCTGGTTGCCCGGGTGGCGCTTGACGTTCGGCGGCGAAGACATCGGCTGGGAAGGGGCATTGGCCACCATCGTCGAGGACCCGGAGTCCAGGGTGTTCGTCGTGCTCTACGACATGACACCCGCCGACGAGGCGAACCTTGATCGCTGGGAGGGCTCCGAGTTCGGCATCCACAAGAAGATCCGGTGCCGCGTGGAACGCATATCGTCGGACACCACAACCGATCCGGTGCTGGCGTGGCTCTACGTCCTGGATGCCTGGGAGGGTGGCCTGCCGTCGGCGCGCTATCTCGGCGTGATGGCCGATGCGGCCGAAATCGCGGGCGCACCACCGGATTACGTACATGACCTGCGCACCCGTCCGGCCCGCAACATCGGCCCCGGGACGGTCGTCTAGCCGCTTCCGGCCGCGCGCGTGTTTGTACAGCGACACGCCGGTGCCGCTGGCATTTTGCGGACGCTCGCGACCGCTGTCATGCGGCTCGTCGAAGATGCGTCGCCAGCCGGCGGATGAGTTCGCCACGCCGGTACCTGACTCCTCGGCGATGATCGGCGCGACCACCCATCCCAATTCTGCAAGTCACCACGCCGCGACGGCCAAACTGCTGGTTGACCGCCTGCTGCAGCTCAGCGCGACTGCACGTGCGGCTGCGCAGGGCGGCCGTCCAGCGTCGCCAAAGCGCGGGGCCGACGCAGGCCACGGGCCACCTCAACGCCCGTCCACGCGGGCGTCGTGGCCGGCCGTCCCGCGACCAGGCTCACCGGCGCGCCCTCGCGCCGGTAAACGAGCAGGCCGTCGGTGGAGCGCAAGCGCCGACCGCCGGGATTGAGGACGTGCAGGTCGGCGGTGCCTTCGGCATCGAGACCATACGCAGCCGACGCGGTGCCCATGCAGACCGCCACCGTCGTGCCGGTCGCCACATCAATCCCGTGCGGCCGCGGCCCGGTGGTCACTTCCCCGCGGCCGTAGAAGCCATGCCAATCTTCTGCGATGCACCGTCGTTCAGCTAGATGAGTGATTCCCAAGCTAAGTGGTCCCGCTCGTAAGTTCGTTGGAGGTCGGAACCAGGGTGGCCCCGTGTGTCGCGGCTTTTGGCGAGCCGGTGGGCAAGGTGGACGTTTCCTGTTGTCTGACCCGCCTCACCGTTTCGGTACGGCAGGCGTATGCGATGTGCCCGCCGTCGAGCGACAACCGTGGCTGTCGCTTGAAGGCGGGCACGTTGTATGCCGGCGGTACCGGGTACACGTGGGGCAGATGAGGAAGGTGTGACGCCTGGAGCGGCCTGTCAGAACGCCGAGACCCCCGAGGACCTTACGGGCAAGACCACTTAGCGGAGTCAGTTTCGCCCAGCCGACCAGCTCCGAACGTTTCACGGTCTTGCACGGGGCGGGGCCAGGTGCCGCACGGTATCGGGGTGCCGTCGACCAGGCGCAGCTCGTCGAACCATGACAGACACCGGGTTGCCAGATACAGCAGGGTCTTGTTGATCAACGGTGCCGCCGCTTTGATCCGCGTGTGGTAGCCGGGCTGCGTGGGCAGATACGAGACCAGGTGCCTGAGCCGGCCGTAACACATTCGGATCCAATGGTGTTGCGAGCAAGCGCCGAGCAGGACCTGCGCCACGGCCAACCACACCAGTTCGGCGTCAGTGAGCCGCGGTGAGGAATGTCAACGCCTGGGCAGAGGTAACGACTTTGCCTTGGGCGTCGAGCAACCTGCTGAGTTCGGGATGCATGCCGGCGATCGTCGGCGCGCGGCGTGTTTCCCACAATTCACCTGGCGAGCGTCCGCAGCGCGATCAAAAAGCGGCGGCCTGCTCGACGATGTTGACCATCACCCGCACCCCGATGCCCAGCGCCCGCTCGTCGAGGTCGAACGTCGGCTGATGCAGGTCCAGCTGCAGTCCCTGGCCCGACCACACCCCCAGACGCGCCATGGCGCCGGGAATTTCCTCCAGATACCAGGAGAAGTCCTCGCCGCCGCCGGACTGCCGGGTATCGGCCAGCACATCCGGGCCGAGGGCTTCGATCGCGTGGGTGAGGATGCGTGTCGAGACCTCCTCGTTGACCACCGGCGGCACGCCGCGCCGGTAGTGCAGCGTGTGTTCGATGGCCAGCGGCGACAGCAGGCCCGCGACGGCCTCGCGGATCATCTCCTCCAGATCGACCCAGGTATGCCGGCTGGCGGTGCGGACGGTGCCGGCCAGCGCGCCGGTCTGTGGAATGGCGTTGGGGGCCACGCCCGCATTGACCGCGCCCCACACCAGCACGGTGCTATTGCGTGGGTCGATGCGGCGCGACAACACCCCGGGCAGGCCGGTGATCAGCGTGCCGAGCGCGTAGACCAGGTCGGCGGTCAGGTGGGGACGCGAGGTGTGCCCACCGGGTGAATACAGCGTGATCTCTATTTGGTCGGCCGCCGAGGTGATGGGGCCCTGCCGGACAGCGACCTTTCCCACTTCGAGTCGAGGATCGCAGTGCAACGCGAAAATCCGCGTCACCCCGGTCAACACTCCGGCCGCGATCGCGTCGATGGCCCCGCCGGGCATCAGCTCCTCGGCGGCCTGGAAGATCAGCCGCACCCCGACCGGAAGTTCGGGCACCGACGACAACGCCAGCGCGGTACCCAGCAGGATCGCGGTGTGCGCGTCATGGCCACACGCGTGCGCGACGTTGGGCATCGTCGAGGCGTAGGGCGCCCCGGTCCGCTCGGCCATCGGCAGCGCGTCCATGTCGGCGCGCAGCGCGATCCTCGGCCGATGTTCGGGGCCGACGTCGCAGGTCAGACCCGTCCCACCGGGGAGCACCTTGGGGTTGAGCCCGGCGTCGGCCAGCCGCTCGGCGACGAACTGCGTGGTGGCGTATTCCTGACGGCCCAACTCCGGATAGCGGTGGAAGTGCCGGCGCCAGCCGACCAGGTCGTCGTGGTGGGCGGCCAGCCAGGACTCGGCGCTGTCGACCAGGCTCATGCCGCCGCCCTGCGCGGTTGCGCGGCCGGCACCCGGTCACGCTCGTCGGGGGTCTGGGCGAGCCGGACAATGGTGCGCGCTGGCGTGATGGCGTCGTCGACGACCGCGTGGGGCAGCGCGGCGTGGCCCGGGATGACGTTGGCCACGTGCCGACCGTCGGTCACGCTGCCGGCCTGCAGCATCAGCGCCTTGCCGGCCACCTCGGCCAGCTCATCGCCGCGGCGCCGGACGACGCCCTCGACGGCGTCCAGGGCGCTGCGGGCGGGCATCTTCGCAGTATCTCATCGACGTGCAGCGGCGCTGATCCGCGCGCAGCTGCCGGGGCGGCTGCTCGCCTCGCTAGGCTTCCCCGGTGTGACCGCCCCGTCGCCCGATCCCGGCGAACTCGCGCGCCGGGCGGCGCGGGTCATCGCCGAACGCACCGGAGAAGGCGCGCACGATGTCGCGGTCGTGCTCGGATCCGGCTGGTCGGCGGCCGTTGCCGCGCTGGGCGCCCCCACCGCCGTGCTGCCCCAGGCCGAGCTGCCCGGGTTCACCCGGCCACGCGCGGCCGGGCACGCCGGCGAGCTGTTGTCGGTACGCATCGGTGAGCACCGGGTGCTGGTGTTGGCCGGACGCATCCACCCCTACGAGGGGCATGAGCTGCAGCACGTCGTGCACCCGGTTCGGGCGGCGTGCGCGGCCGGGGCGCGGATCGTCGTGCTCACCAACGCGGCGGGCGGGCTGCGTCCGGACATGCGGGTCGGGCAGCCGGTGCTGATCAGCGATCACCTGAACCTGACCGCGCGGTCGCCGCTGCTTGGCGCCCAGTTCGTCGACCTGACCGACGCCTACGCACCGCGACTGCGCGGGCTCGCTCGCCAGGCCGACCCCGAGCTCACCGAGGGCGTGTACGCGGGCGTGCCGGGGCCGCACTACGAGACGCCCGCCGAGATCCGGATGCTGCGGACGCTGGGCGCCGACCTGGTGGGTATGTCGACCGTCCATGAGACCATCGCCGCCCGCGCGGCCGGCGCCGAGGTGCTGGGCGTTTCGCTGGTGACCAACCTGGCCGCCGGGATCACCGGGGAGCCGCTAAGCCACGCCGAGGTGCTTGCCGCCGGGGCGGCGTCGGCGGCCCGGATCGGCTCGCTGCTGGCCGACGTGATCGCCCGGTGCTGAGCCGTGACACCGCACGACTGGATCGCGCACGACCCCGACCCGCGGGCCGCCGCCGAGCTCGCGGCGTGTGACCCCGAGGAGCTCGCGGCCCGATTCGCCCACCCGCTCAGGTTCGGCACCGCGGGGTTGCGCGGGCCGATGCGCGGTGGACCGGACGCGATGAACCTGGCGGTGGTGTTGCGCGCCGCCTGGGCGCTGGCGCGGGTGCTCACGCGGCGGGCCCACCCGAGCCCGGCGACCGTGATCGTGGGACGCGACGCCCGGCACGGCTCGGCGGCCTTCGCCACGGCCGCGGCCGAAGTGCTTGCCGCCGACGGGTTTTCCGTACTGTTGCTGCCCGACCCGGTGCCCACGCCGGTGGTTGCGTTCGCGGTGCGGCAGACCGGTGCCGCGGCCGGGGTACAGATCACCGCCTCACACAATCCGGCCAGCGACAACGGCTACAAGGTGTATCTCGAGGGCGGCCTGCAGATCGTCTCCCCCACCGACCGGCGGATCGAAGCCGCGATGGCCACCGCTCCGCCGGCCGACCAGATCGCCCGCACGACGGTCCACCCCGCCGGCGCCGAGCTGGTGGACCGCTACATCCGCCGCGCCGCCGGGGTCCGCCGGTGCACCGGTTCGGTGCGGGTGGCCCTGACCCCGATGCACGGGGTGGGCGGCGCGATAGCCGTCGAGACGCTTCGGCGCGCCGGCTTTGCCGACGTGCACACCGTTGCGGCGCAGTTCGCGCCGGACCCCGACTTTCCCACCGTGGCGTTCCCGAACCCCGAGGAGCCCGGCGCTACCGACGCATTGCTTGCCCTGGCCGCTGACGTCGGTGCCGACGTCGCGATCGCGCTGGACCCCGACGCGGACCGGTGCGCTGTCGGGATACCCACGGGCTCCGGCTGGCGGATGCTGTCCGGCGACGAAACCGGTTGGCTGCTAGGCGATTACATCTTGTCGCAACCCCAGGCCGACCCGGCCGACACCAGGATAGTGGCTAGCACGGTGGTGTCCTCGCGGATGCTGGCGGCGATCGCCGCACGTCACGGCGCGGTCCACGTCGAGACCCGCACCGGCTTCAAATGGCTGGCGCGCGCCGACGCGAACCTGCCCAACGGCAAGCTGGTCTACGCCTACGAGGAGGCGATCGGGCACTGCGTCGACCCCGATGCCGTGCGAGACAAGGACGGCATCAGCGCCGCGGTCCTGGTGTGCGACCTGGCGGCCGCCGTGCAGAGGCAGCGTCGTTCGGTGTCCGACCTGCTGGACGAGCTCGCCCGCCGCCACGGGGTGCATCAGGGTGCCGCGGTGTCGCGTCGCATCGCCGACGCCGACGAGGCCGCGGCGCTGATGGCGCGGCTGCGGGCGGCTCCCCCGGACCGGCTGGCCGGGTTCGCCGCGACCATCACCGACATCACCGACGCGCTGATCTTCACCGGCGGCGGCGACGACGCCTGGGCCCGGGTGGTGGTGCGGCCCTCGGGTACCGAACCGAAGCTGAAGTGTTACGTGGAGGTTGGTTGCCCGGTGACCGAAGACCTGGCCGCCGCGCGGGAGCGGGCCGATGCGCTCCGCGCCGAGCTGGTCCACTCGGTGTGGGACTGGTGATTCAGCGCGGGCCGAACTGGCGGTCGCCGGCATCGCCGAGACCCGGCACGATATAGGCGATCTCGTTGAGCCCGTCGTCGATGGCCGCGGTGACCAACCGTACGTTCGGCGCCGCCTGCTCCAGGGCCGCGATCCCCTCCGGCGCCGCCACCACACACAGCACGGTGATGTCCGTGGCCCCCCGGCCCAGCAACAGGCCGACGGTGTGCGTCATCGACCCCCCGGTGGCCAGCATGGGGTCCAGGACCATGACCGGCAGGTCGGTCAGATCGTCGGGCAGCGATTCTAGATAGGGCACCGGACGGTGGGTTTGCTCGTCGCGGGCGACACCGACAAAGCCGACGCGCGCTTCCGGCAGCGCGGCGTGCGCCTCGTCGACCATGCCCAGCCCGGCCCGCAGCACGGGAACCAGCAGAGGCGGTTTGGCCAGCCGCGATCCGACGGTCTCGGCCAGCGGCGTGCGGATCGGGACCGGCGCACTGGGCGCATCGCGGGTGGCCTCGTAGACCAGGATCAGCGTCAGCTCGCGCAGCGCGGCCCGGAAGGCCGCGTTGTCGGTGCGTTCGTCGCGCAGCGTGGTGAGCCGGGCCGCGGCCAGCGGGTGGTCAATGACGCGCACTTCCACGGGGTGTGACCCTATATAACGATGCGACCTCGTTTCTCGTACAGCCCGCCGATGCCCGTGCGTCCATGACCTGGACGGGCCAGGCCCGCCCATATACTTCCCGGCATGCAAGCCCTCAGACGAGGCCTGGCCGGGGCGCACCGGGCGCTGGCGGTGTTGGGTGCGGTGGCGCTGGCATTATCGGCCGACCCGGTAGGCACCCCGGCTCGCATCGGCCGGGCGGCGGCCGCCCTGCCGACGTTCGCTCACGTGGTGATCGTGGTGGAGGAGAACCGCTCTCAGTCGGCCATCATCGGCAACGGGGAGGCGCCCTTCATCAACGCGTTGGCCGCGGGCGGCGCCATGATGGCCCAGTCGTTCGCCGAAACGCACCCCAGCGAACCGAACTATCTGGCGCTGTTCGCCGGCGACACCTTCGGATTGACGAAAAACGTGTGCCCGGTCGACGGCGGCACCATGCCCAACCTGGCCTCGGAGCTGCTCGCCGCTGGGCACACGTTCGTCGGCTACGCCGAAGATCTGCCGGCGGTCGGATCCACCGTCTGCGCCGCGGGTAAATATGGGCGCAAGCATGTGCCCTGGGTCAACTTCAGCAACGTCCCGCCGACGCTCTCGGTGCCGTTTTCTGCGTTCCCGCCGCCGGCGAACTACCCGAGCCTGCCGACCGTGTCGTTCGTCATCCCCAACAACGACAACAACATGCACGACGGCTCGATCGCCCGGGGCGACGCCTGGCTGAACCGCCACCTGTCCGCCTACGCCGACTGGTCCAGGGCCAACAACAGCCTGCTGATCGTGACCTGGGACGAGGACGACCACAGCAGCCGCAACCAGATCCCGACGGTGTTCTACGGCGCCCACGTGCGGCCCGGCACCTACCAGGAGGCCATCAACCATTACAACGTGCTCGCCACGCTGGAGCAGATGTATGGGCTACCCAAGACGGGTCATGCGGCGAATGCTTCACCCATCGTGGACATCTGGGCCCCGTAACCGCTGTCGGGCCGACTGCCGGTGGACCCGGCGGCCGTCGCTATTCTGTGCCGCATGGCTGCTGACCTCGTGCCCATCCGCCTGAGCCTGTCCGAGGGCGACCGCTACACGCTGTGGGCACCCCGGTGGCGCGATGCCGGCGACGAGTGGGAAGCGTTCCTGGGTAAGGGCGACGAGCTGTATGCCTTCCAGAGCGTGGCTGACCTGGTCGCATTCGTGCGCTCCGGCACCGACAACGACCTGGTGGACCACCCGGCGTGGCCGGATCTGACCGAGGCGCACGCGCACGCCTTCGATCCGGCCGAGGACCGGCGTTTCGATCTGGTGGTCGTCGAGGAGTTGCTGGCGGACAAGCCGACCGAGAAGTCGGTGGCCGCGCTGGCCGCCACGCTGGCGATCGTGTCGTCCATCGGGGAGGTGTGCGAGCGGGCGGCGATATCGAAGTTTTTCAACGGGAACCCGACCCTGGGCACGGTGTCCGGCGGAATCGACTACTTCACCGGCAAGGCCGGCCGGAAGCGCTGGAACTCGATCGCCGAGATCATCGCGCGCGGCTGGGACGACGTGCTTGCGGCCATCGACGAGGTCGTCACCACCCCCGACGTCGACGCCGACCTGGCGGCCAGGGCCGCCGACGAATTGGCCGAGGAACCCGCGGCAGAACTGCAGCCCGAGGGCGGCGACGCGACCGGCGAGGAGTCCGTGGACGAGGCGGCTGCCGATGACGCCGAGGAGGACGACGAGTCCCGCGCGGCCGGCGACACCGTGGTGCTGGGCGGCGACAAGGACTTCTGGTCGCAGGTGGGTATCGACCCGATCCAGATCATGACGGGTGCCGGCACGTTTTATACGCTGCGCTGCTACCTGGACGACCGGCCGATCTTTTTGGGCCGCAATGGTCGGATCAGCGTGTTCAGCTCCGAGCGGGCGCTGGCGCGCTACCTGGCCGACGAGCACGACCACGACCTGTCGGATTTGAGCACCTACGACGACATCCGCGCCGCAGCCACCGACGGCTCGTTGAAGGTGGAGATCACCGACGACAACGTCTACGTGCTCAGCGGGCTGGCCGACGATCTGGCCGAGGGTCCCGACGCGGTGGATCGCGAGCAGCTCGACCTGGCCGTCGAGCTGTTGCGCGATATCGGTGACTACTCGCAGGAGAGCACGGTCGACAAGGCACTCGATTCCGGCAAGCCGCTGGGCAAACTGGTCGCCCACGTGCTGGAACCGGGCTCGGTGGGCAAACCCGCGGCGCCGTATGCCGCGGCGGTGCGGGAATGGGAAAAGTTGGAGTCCTTCGTGGAGTCGCGGCTCAGGCGCGAGTAGCGCCGCCAGCCGGCGACGACATGGGGCCTGCGCGTCGCGGCTCAGGCGCGAGTAGCGCCGCCAGCCGGCGACGACATGGGGCCTGCGCGTCGCGGCTCAGGCGCGAGTAGCGCCGCCAGCCGGCGACGACATGGGGCCTGCGCGTCGCGGTGGCCTGTTTGGCGCGGCACCTCACCGGCGCCCGACGTCATGGGAGTCAGCCCCTACCCGATCAGCACCGCGAACCGGGGCTTGATCACCTCGTCGATGATCGCCAGCCGCTCGTCGAACGGAATGAACGCCGACTTCATCGCATTGATGGTGAAACGTTCGAGGTCACTCCAGCCGTAGCCGAATGCCTCGACCAGGCGGTGCATTTCCAGGCTCATCGAGGTATCGCTCATCAGCCGGTTGTCGGTGTTGACGGTCACCCGGAAACGGGTGCGGGCCAACAGGTCGAACGGGTGGTCGGCGATGCTGGCCACCGCGCCGGTCTGCACGTTGGAGCTGGGGCACAGCTCCAACGGGATTCGCTTGTCCCGCAAGATCGACGCCAGCCTGCCCAGCTTCACCGCGCCATCCGGGTCGACGCGGATGTCGTCGACGATACGCACCCCGTGGCCCAGCCGGTCGGCCCCGCAGAAGGCGATCGCCTCGTGAATGGACGGCAGCCCAAACCCCTCACCGGCATGAATGGTGAAGCGCGCGTTGTTGTCCCGCATGTACTCGAAGGCGTCCAGGTGCCTAGTCGGTGGGTGGCCGGCTTCCGCGCCGGCGATGTCGAAGCCGACCACCCCCTTGTCGCGGAACCGGATCGCCAGCTCGGCGATCTCGCGCGACATCGCGGCGTGCCGCATCGCGGTGACCAGACAGCGCACCGTGATGGGGCGGCCCTCGGCGGCACAGGCCTTCTCGCCGGCCGCGAAACCCGCCAGCACGGCATCGACCACACCGTCGAACGACAACCCCCGATTGATGTGCAACTCCGGCGCGAACCGCACCTCGGCATACACCACCGAATCGGCGGCCAGATCTTCCACGCACTCGTAGGCGACCCGGTACAGCGCCTCCGGCGTCTGCATCACCGCGACGGTGTGCGAGAACGGTTCCAGGTAGCGTTCCAGCGAGCGGCTGTGCGACCGGGTGTGAAACCACGTCGCCAGCGCGTCGACGTCGGTGGCCGGCAACCCGTCGTAGCCGATCTGGCCGGCGATGTCCAGCACGCTGGCCGGGCGCAGTCCGCCGTCCAGGTGGTCGTGCAGCAGGGCCTTGGGCGCCTGCCTGATCGTGTGCAGGTTCAACGGGGTGGTCATCCGGTGATCCGATCGAGGATGAGGGGCCTCGGCTCCGGTGGCGTGTCGCCGACGCTCCAACCGCCGTCCAGCTCGGCCAGCGCCGCGCCGAGCCGGTCCGGGGCGTCCGTGTAGAGGGTGAACACCGGGTCCCCGACGGCCACCGGCTGCCCGGGGCGGCGGTGGATTCTCACCCCGGCGCCGTGCTGCACCCGCTCACCCGGGCGGGATCTGCCCGCACCGAGCCGCCATGCCGCCAACCCCACTGCCATCGCGTCGATGTCGCCCATTGTGCCGCCTCGGTGTGCGCGCACGATCTCCGAATGTGCGCCGATCGGCAATGGCGCCGACAGATCCCCGCCCTGGGCGGCTATCAACCGGCGGAACCGGTCCATCGCGGTGCCGTCCTGCAGCGTGTGCGCGGGGTCGCGGCCGTCGATCCCGGCCAGCGCGAGCATCTCGGCCGCCAACCGCAACGTCAGCGCCACCACATCGGGCGGCCCGCCGCCGGCCAACACCTCGAGGGCCTCGGCAACCTCGAGCGCGTTGCCGACGGTCGAGCCCAACGGGCGGTTCATGTCCGTCAGCAGCGCGTGGGTGGGCACCCCGTGTGCGGTGCCCAGCTCGACCATGGTGTGCGCCAGTTCGCGCGCCTGCGCTTCCGATGTCATGAAGGCCCCGGAGCCGACCTTGACGTCGAGCACCAGCGCGCCCGCCCCCTCGGCCAGCTTCTTGCTCATCACCGAGCTCGCGATCAACGGCACGGATTCGACGGTGCCGGTGACGTCGCGCAGCGCGTAGAGCTTGGCATCGGCGGGTGCCAGCTCGCCGGCGGCGAAGATGGCGGCGCCCACGTCGCGCAGCTGTTCCCGCACTCGGCGGTTGGACAGGTTCGCGGTGAACCCGGCGATGGATTCCAGCTTGTCCAGGGTGCCGCCGGTGTGCCCCAGCCCACGCCCGGACGCTTGCGGCACCGCGCCGCCACAGGCGACCACCACCGGCACCAACGGCAGCGTGATCTTGTCCCCGACGCCGCCGGTGGAGTGCTTATCCACGGTCGCGAGTGGCCTGCCGGCCGCGCGCAGATCGGTGAAATCCAGCCGCGCGCCGGAGGCCACCATGGCCGCGGTCCACCTGGCGATCTCGCCGCGGTCCATGCCGCGCCAGACGATCGCCATCAGCAGCGCCGACATCTGTTCGGCGGCGACCCGGCCGTCGGTGTAGGCCTCGATCACCCAGTCGATCGCGGCATCGGACAGCCGGCCCCCGTCGCGCTTGGTCCGGATGACCGTCGGGGCGTCGAATCCGACGTCGGTCACCGACGTTCCCGGGTCAGGTCGTCGGCACCGAAGGCGTCGGGCAGCAGCTCGCCGAGGCGACGGGGCCCGTTCGGATGGTCGATCAGCAGCTCGGCGCCGCCGTGCTCGAGCAGCACTTGGCGACAGCGCCCGCACGGCATCAGCGGGGACCCGGCCCCGTCGACACACGCCAACGCGAGCAGTCGGCCGCCGCCGGTCGCATACAGCGCGCACACCACGCCGCATTCGGCGCACAACCCAAGGCCGTAGCTGACATTCTCCACGTTGCATCCGGTGACCACACGGCCGTCGTCGACCAGTGCGGCCGCCCCCACTGCCAACCGCGAGTAGGGCGCGTACGCTGCGGCCGATGCCTGGATTGCCTTGTGCCGCAGCATATTCCAATCAACGTCTGGCATTACGCAACCCCGCTCGCCGATGGGCCCACCTCAGCAGGCCCACCCTAACTCCCCAGCGACACGAGCTGCGGATCGGACCGATCGGTACCGTCGGCAACCCGGTCACGTTAAGCTCGATTGCCCGGCTAGAGCTGTGTGACGACGGTTTTTGAAGGCGGTGAGGACTGGGGTGAGTACGCAGGCGACGACCGCGGACCCGGCACCATCGCGCAAGCGGCGACCACCTCGGACGCTGTATCGGGGAGATCCCGGCATGTGGTCTTGGGTTTGCCATCGCATCAGCGGCGCGACCATTTTCTTCTTCTTGTTCGTCCATGTGCTCGACGCCGCGGTGCTGCGGGTGAGTCCGCAGACCTACAACGCGGTGCTGGCGACCTACAAGACCCCCGTTGTCGGCCTGATGGAATACGGCCTGGTGGCCGCGGTGCTGTTCCACGCGCTGAACGGGGTCCGGGTGATCCTGATCGACTTCTGGGCCGACGGCCCCCGCCACCAGCGGCTGATGTTGTGGATCGTGGGCAGCGTCTTCCTGCTGCTGATGGTTCCCGCCGGGGTGGTGGTGGGCGTGCACATCTGGGAGCACCTGCGATGAGCGCGCCCGATCTGCAGCTCGGCCCCGGCCAGCTGGCACCGGTGCGGCAGCGCAGCTACGATCGGCCGGCCAGCCTGGACAATCCGCGGTCGCCCCGGCGGCGCGCCGGCATCCCCAACTTCGAGAAATTCGCGTGGCTGTTCATGCGGTTCTCCGGGATCGTGCTGGTGTTCCTGGCGGTCGGGCACATCTTCATCATGCTGATGTGGGACGACGGCGTGTACCGCCTCGACTTCAACTTCGTGGCGCAGCGCTGGGCGTCCCCATTCTGGCAGACCTGGGACCTGCTGTTGTTGTGGCTGGCGCAGCTGCACGGCGGCAACGGCATCCGCACCATCATCGACGACTACAGCCGCAAGAACAGCACCCGGTTCTGGCTGAACGCGCTGCTGGCGGTGTCGATGACGTTCACGCTGATGCTGGGCACCTACATCCTGGTCACGTTCGACCCGAACATCGGAGGCTGACCGGTGATCCAGCAGCACCGATACGACGTGGTGATCGTCGGCGCGGGCGGTGCCGGGATGCGGGCCGCGGTGGAGGCGGGTCCGCGGGTGCGCACCGCGGTGCTGACCAAGCTGTACCCCACCCGCAGCCACACCGGCGCCGCCCAGGGCGGCATGTGCGCCGCGCTGGCCAACGTCGAAGAAGACAACTGGGAATGGCACACGTTCGACACCGTCAAGGGCGGCGACTACCTCGCCGACCAGGACGCCGTGGAGATCATGTGCAAGGAAGCCATCGACGCGGTGCTCGACCTGGAGAAGATGGGGATGCCGTTCAACCGCACCCCCGAGGGCCGCATCGACCAGCGCCGCTTCGGCGGGCACACCCGCGACCACGGCAAGGCCCCGGTGCGCCGGGCCTGCTACGCCGCCGACCGCACCGGCCACATGATCCTGCAAACGCTGTACCAGAACTGCGTCAAGCACGACGTCGAGTTCTTCAACGAGTTCTACGCGCTCGACCTGGCGCTGACCCAGACCCCCACCGGCCCGGTGGCCACCGGAGTCATCGCCTACGAGTTCGCGACGGGCGAAATTCACGTCTTCCACGCCAAGGCCATCGTGATCGCCACCGGCGGCTCCGGCCGCATGTACAAGACCACCTCCAACGCCCACACGCTGACCGGCGACGGCATCGGCATCGTCTTCCGTAAGGGACTTCCGTTGGAGGACATGGAGTTTCACCAGTTCCACCCGACCGGCCTGGCGGGCCTGGGCATCTTGATCTCCGAGGCGGTGCGCGGCGAGGGCGGGCGGCTGCTCAACGCCGACGGCGAACGCTTCATGGAACGCTATGCCCCGACGATCGTCGACCTGGCGCCCCGCGACATCGTCGCCCGCTCGATGGTGCTGGAAGTGCTGGAGGGCCGCGGCGCCGGCCCCAACAAGGATTACGTTTACATCGATGTCCGCCACCTCGGTGAGCAGGTGCTGGAGGCCAAGCTGCCCGACATCACCGAGTTCGCCCGCACCTACCTGGGCGTGGACCCGGTGCACGAGCTGGTCCCGGTCTACCCGACGTGTCACTACGTGATGGGCGGCATCCCGACCACGGTGACCGGACAGGTGCTGCGGGACAACACCCACACCGTCCCCGGCCTGTACGCGGCCGGGGAATGCGCCTGCGTGTCGGTGCACGGCGCCAATCGGCTGGGCACCAACTCGCTGTTGGACATCAACGTCTTCGGCCGCCGGGCCGGCATCGCCGCGGCCAATTACGCGCGCACCCACGACTTCACCGACATGCCGCCGGATCCGGCGGCGATGGTGGTGGGTTGGGTGCGCGACATCCTGTCCGAGCACGGCAACGAGCGCGTCGCCGACATCCGTGGGGCTTTGCAGCAGTCGATGGACAACAACGCCGCGGTGTTCCGCACCGAGGAGACGCTGAAGCAGGCGCTGAAGGACATTCACGCACTCAAGGAGCGGTACTCCCGAATCACGGTGCACGACAAGGGGAAACGCTTCAACAGCGACCTGCTGGAAGCCATCGAGCTGGGCTTTTTGCTGGAGCTGGCCGAGGTTACCGTGGCGGGCGCGCTCAACCGCAAGGAGTCCCGCGGCGGGCACGCCCGGCAGGACTACCCCAACCGGGACGACGTCAACTACATGCGCCACACCATGGCCTACAAGGAAATTGGGGCCTACAAGGAGGGCACCGAGCTGCTCAGCGACATCAGGCTGGACTTCAAACCCGTCGTGCAGACCCGTTACGAACCCAAGGAACGGAAGTACTGATGACTGCCGAGGTTGAGACGCTGGAGCCACCCCTGCCGCCGGTTCCCGACGGTGCGGTGATGGTGACCGTGAAGATCGCCCGGTACAACCCCGACGACCCCGAGGCGTTCGCGGCCACCGGCGGCTGGCAGAGCTTCCGGGTGCCGTGCCTGCCCACCGACCGGTTGCTCAACCTGCTCATCTACATCAAGGGCTACCTGGACGGGACGCTGACCTTCCGGCGCTCCTGCGCCCACGGGGTGTGCGGGTCGGACGCCATGCGGATCAACGGTGTCAACCGGCTGGCCTGCAAGGTGCTGATGCGTGACCTGCTGCCCAAGCGGCCGAACAAGCCGGGCAAATTCCCGACCGTCACCGTCGAGCCGATCCGCGGGCTACCGGTGCTCAAGGACCTGGTGGTCGACATGGAGCCGTTCTTCGACGCCTACCGGGCGATCAAGCCGTACCTGATCACCAGCGGCAACCCGCCCACCCGGGAGCGGATCCAGAGCCCGACCGACCGCGCGCGCTACGACGACACCACCAAGTGCATCCTGTGCGCGTGCTGCACCACCAGCTGTCCGGTGTTCTGGAACGAGGGCAGCTACTTCGGCCCGGCGGCGATCGTCAACGCGCACCGCTTCATCTTCGACAGCCGCGACGAGGCCGCCGGCGAGCGCCTGGACATCCTCAACGAGGTCGACGGCGTGTGGCGCTGCCGCACCACGTTCAACTGCACCGAATCCTGCCCGCGGGGCATCGAGGTGACCAAGGCGATCCAAGAGGTCAAGCGCGCGATCATGTTCTCCCGCTGAGCGGGCGAGCAGACGCAAAATCACCCAAAACCAGTGGTTTTGAGGCGATTTTGCGTCTGCTCGCGCAGAGCCGGTGCGCGTCACATCACGGCGGCCCGTCTCGTCTCACGGGTATGACATCCAAAACCCGCATCCAACCCCTGCCCCCCCAGCGCGCCGGCCTGCTGGTGCGCGCCATGTACCGAGTCGCCAGGCGGCGCTTCGGGGAGGTCCCCGAGCCGTTCACCGTGGCCGCTCATCACCCCCGTCTGCTGCTCGCCAACGCGGTGCACGAGACCCTGCTGCAACGCGCGTCGCGCACACTGCCGGTCAGCGCACGCGAGCTGGCGGTGTTGTGGACCGCGCGCACCATCGGCTGCTCGTGGTGCGTGGACTTCGGCTCCATGCTGCAGCGCCTGGACGGCCTCGACGTCGAACGGCTCACTGAGATCGACGACTACGCGACGTCGCCCCGCTTCAGCGACGACGAGCGCGCCGCCATCGCCTATGCCCACGCAATGACCACCGACCCGCATTCGGTCACCGACGAGCAGGTCGCCGATCTGCTGGCCCGCTTCGGGGATGCCGGGGTGATCGAGCTGACCTATCAGATCGGCGTGGAGAACATGCGCGCCCGGATGTATTCCGCGCTGGGCATCACCGAGCAGGGCTTCAATTCCGGGGACGCCTGCCGTATCCCGTGGGCTACCCCTGACGCCGACGCAGCGGAGAACCGGTGAACTTGTCGGGGTTGGCGATATCCCAGAGCGCGCAGACCCTTCCGTCGCGCACGGTGATGGCGGTGATCCGCGGCGCCATCGCCCGATGCCCGTCTACCGCGGGGAAGCCGGGCGTGTAGGCGCCCAGTTCCCCATTGACCAGCGCCAACCGATTCGCCGTGTAGAACGACGGGCCGTAGCGGCGGGCCAGCCCGAGCATGAACCGGACCACCTTGTCGGCGCCGCGGATGACGCGGGCCGCGGTGGCGGCCTTGCCGTCCGAATCGCCGGTGAAGGTCACGTCGGGATGCAACAGCGACACCACGGTGTCCAGGTCGCCGGTGGCCATGGCGGCCATCAGCCGCCCGACCACCTCGTTGTGGCTGGGATCGGGCCGCTTCAAAACAAGGGGCGGCGCGGCGGCCGTCCCGGCCACGGCCCTGCGGGCCCGCGAGGCCAGCTGCCGCGCCGCGGGCCGGCTGGTCCCCAGCACCTCGGCCACCTCGGCGAATGGCACACCGAACCCGTCGTGCAGCACGAACGCGACCCGCTGATCGGGGCGCAGCCGCTCCAGCACCACCATCGCCGCGAACCGGGCGTCCTCGGCGGCGACCACCGCGGACAATGGATCGCCATCGTCGAAGCCGGTGACCACCGGTTCGGGAAGCCAGTTGCCGGTGTAGGTCTCCCGGCGGTGGGCCGCCGACCGCAACCGGTCCAGACCGATCCGGCTCACCACGGTGGTCAGCCAGGCCCGCGGGTCGTCGATCACGGTGCCCTGTGAGTCCCAGCGCAGCCAGGCCTCTTGCACGATGTCCTCGGCGTCGGCCACGGTCCCGGTCAGCCGGTAGGCGACCGACATGAGATGCGGTCGCAGCTCCTCGAATTCGGAAACCCGCATCGAGGTCATTACCCGAGGGTAGCGCTACGCTGGGCGGGCAGGATGACAAGAAACTTGTGGCTGCATTTCGCTCGGCACGGCGGGGGCATCACACCGCCGATCATCACCCGCGGCCAGGGCGTCACCATTTTCGACGACCGCGGCAAGAGCTACCTGGACGCCTTGTCGGGGCTGTTCGTGGTGCAGGTCGGTCACGGCCGTGCCGAGCTCGCCGAGGCCGCCGCTCGGCAGGCTGGCACGCTGGCGTACTTCCCGCTATGGGGGTATGCCACCCCGCCGGCGATCGAGCTCGCCGAGCGCCTGGCCAGCTACGCGCCCGGGGACCTGAACCGGGTGTTTTTCACCAGCGGCGGCACCGAGGCCGTCGAAACCGCCTGGAAGGTGGCCAAGCAGTACTTCAAGCTCACCGGCAAACCCGGTAAACACAAGGTCATTTCGCGCTCGATCGCCTACCACGGCACCACCCTGGGCGCGTTGGCGATCACCGGTCTGCCGGGGTATAAGGCCCCGTTTGAGCCGGTGGCGCCGGGCGGCTTCCGGGTGCCCAACACGAACTTCTATCGCGCCCCGTTTCACACCGACGTCACCGAATTTGGGCGGTGGGCCGCCGACCGGATCGCCGAGGCGATCGAGTTCGAGGGGCCCGACACCGTCGCCGCGGTGTTTGTGGAGCCGGTGCAGAACGCGGGCGGTCCCATCCCGCCGCCGCCGGGCTATTTCGCGCGGGTGCGCGAGATCTGCGACTTCTACGACGTGCTGCTGGTGTCCGACGAGGTGATCTGCGCGTTCGGCCGGATCGGGTCGATGTTCGCCTGCAATGACATCGGGGACGTCGGCTACCTGCCCGACATGATCACCTGCGCCAAGGGCCTGACGTCGGGCTACTGTCCGCTGGGCGCGATGATCGCCAGCGACCGGTTGTTCGAGCCGTTCAACGACGGCAAAACCATGTTCCCGCACGGCTACACCTTCGGCGGTCATCCGGTGTCGGCGGCCGTGGCACTGGCCAACCTCGACATCTTCGAGCGCGAGGGCCTCAACGACCACGTCAAGCGGAATTCCCCCGCGCTGCGGGCCACCCTGGAGAAGTTGTACGACCTGCCCATCGTCGGCGATGTCCGCGGCGAGGGTTACTTCTTCGGCATCGAACTGGTCAAGGACCGGGCGACCAAGCAAACCTTCACCGACGCGGAACGCGCGGCGCTGCTGGGCCGGCTGTCCGCGGCGCTGTTGGACGCCGGGCTGTACTGCCGCACCGACGACCGCGGCGATTCCGTCATCCAGCTGGCTCCGCCGCTGATCAGCGGTCAAGACGAGTTCGACACCATCGAGTCCATCCTGCGCGGCGTGCTCGGCGAGGTCAGCATGTAGGGGCAACCGCAGGCATCCCTAACCCGCCGAACACCACACCGCGACGCTGACCAGCACAGACCCAGCCCCCACAACCGGCAGACCGTCACCACGCCGACCCCAACCGGTTAACTGCCACGGAAGGGTCTTACACCACCACGTAGGCCTTGCCCCGGTCGCGCTGTCACCATAATGTGACTGGCACAACGGGTTCCGGGTATGCGTCGGCGTGCGTCGCCGTCGGGTGTGCAGGCCGCGATCGCCGAGTCCAACGCCGGGTTGAGTTGGTCGGAGGTGTGCGATGTCGTTTGTGATGGTGGCACCGCAGTGGGTGGCGGCGACGGCCTCGGATGTGACCCGGATCGGGTCGGCGGTCAGCGCGGCCAATGCGGCCGCGGCGGCTCCGACCACCGGGCTGCTGGCCGCCGGCGCCGATGAGGTGTCGGCGGCGATCGCGGCGCTGTTCGGCGCGCACGGGCGGGCCTATCAGGCGGTGAGCGGCCAGGTGTCGGCTTTTCATGCGCAGTTTGTGTCTGCGTTGACCGCGGCGGCGGACTCGTATGCCGCCGCCGAGGCGGTCAACGCCTCGGCGGCCCAAAGCCTGGAGCAGGACCTGCTGGCGCTGATCAATGCGCCCACCCAGACGCTGTTGGGGCGTCCGCTGATCGGTGATGGCGCCGATGCGACCACCCCCGGCGGCAACGGTGGGGAGGGCGGCCTCTTGTACGGCAACGGCGGCAACGGCGCACTCGGTGACCCGGGGCAGGCCGGTGGTAACGGGGGTGCGGCCGGGCTGATCGGCCATGGCGGGGCCGGCGGGGCCGGCGGGGCGGGGGCGCCCGGTGGCGCCGGCGGGGCCGGGGGCTGGTTGTTCGGCAACGGCGGACCCGGCGGGCCCGGCGGCGCTGGCGTGGCCAGCGGCGGCATTGGTGTCGCGGGTGGTCCCGGTGGGTTGGGCGGGGCCGGCGGCGGCGCCGGGCTGTGGGGCACCGGCGGCGCCGGCGGTGCCGGCGGTGTCGGCGGGGAGGGCGGTATCGGCGGTACGGGTGGTCTCGGCGGCCATGGCGGGGCCGGCGGGGCAGGCGGCTGGTTGTTCGGCAACGGCGGGCCTGGCGGGGCCGGCGCCGGCGGCGGGATCGGCGGGGGCGGCGGGGCCGGCGGGGCCGGCGGGTCCGGCGGGGCCGGGGGTGACGCCAGGCTGATCGGGACCGGCGGGGCCGGCGGGGCCGGCGGGGCCGGAGGAGGTGCCGGCGGAGACGCCGGGGCCGGCGGTCATGGTGGCAGCGGCGGGCTGCTGTATGGCAACGGCGGGGACGGCGGAACCGGCGGAACGGGCGGGCCCGCCGCGTCCGCTGGGGACGGTGGCGCCGGCGGTCGCGGCGGCAAAGCCTGGCTGATCGGCCACGGCGGCGCCGGCGGCGCCGGCGGCGTAGGTGGGGACGGTGGTGTTGGCGGAAACGGCGGAATCGGCGGGGACGGCGGTGAGGCCGGGCTGGTGTACGGTGACGGCGGCGCTGGCGGCGCCGGCGGCAATGGTGGTTTATCTGTCATTTTGGGCGCCGCTAGCGGCGACGGCGGGGCCGGCGGCCGTGGCGGCAATGCCATCGGGCTGATTGGCAGCGGCGGGGCCGGCGGGCCCGGCGGGGTCGGCGGCAAGGGCGAGGACAGTGGCGTCGGCGGCGACGGCGGGGACGGCGGCAATGGCGGTCACGGCGGGGTGCTGTTCGGTCATGGCGGGACCGGCGGCAAGGGCGGCGGCGGCGGAGTAGGCACACTAGGAGCCGGCGGCAAGGGCGGTGCCGGCGGTCATGGCGGTAACGCCATTGGGCTGGTCGGCGACGGCGGAGATGGCGGGGATGGCGGCGCCGGCGCGTCTGGGACCCCCACTGGTGCCGGCGGGCCAGGCGGCAGCGGCGGCAGCGGGGGGCAGCTGTTCGGCATCCCGGGCACGCCCGGAACGCCCGGCTGATAACAGCCCGCGCCGTGCACACCACCCACGTCCTGCGCTAGCGTCCAGTGCAACTCCGCCGCGCTGCTGGCCACCTGGAGAAGTTGCACGACCTGCCCATCGTCGGCGATGTCCGCGGCGAGGGCCACTCCTTCGGCATCGAGCCGGTCAAGGACCGGGCGACTACGCACAGCTTCACCGGCTCCGAGCGCCAGGCACGGCTGGGCCGGCTGTCCGCGGCGCTGTTGGACGCCGGGCTGTACTGCCGCACCGACGACCGCGGCGATTCCGTCATCCAGCTGGCTCCACCGCTGATCAGCGGTCAAGACGAGTTCGACACCATCGAGTCCATCCTGCGCGGCGTGCTCGGCGAGGTCAGCATGTAGGGGCAACCGCAGGCACGGCTGCGCTGGATTCCCTTGGTCTGGTGGGGGTCTTGATCAGCGCCCCGGTGGTCAGCCAACTGCTCGGCTGCACCCCGCTCGGACCGCAGCGAAACCTTCGCCGTGAACCTGCCGGTGGTGGGGCAGGTGGGGGTAGGGCGGTCTGGCCGCACCCCCGACGTGGGCAGATAGCACGTTTCGTCGGGGGATATAGGTGCACTTTGCATGATTTTGCTGCCGGTTTGGCGATTGTGTCGTCGACGCGGTCGCGATATCACCAAAATGTCACTGGTACAGCGGGTTTCGGGTATGGGTTGGCGTGCGTCGTCGTTGAGCGTGCAGGCCGGCGATCGCCGGAGTCCACCGCCGGGTTGGTTGGTCGGAGGTGTGTGATGTCATTTGTGACTGTCGCGCCGCAGTGGGTGGCGGCGACGGCCTCGGATGTGGCGCGGATCGGGTCGGCGCTCAGTGCGGCCAACGCGGCCGCGGCGGCCGAGACCACCGGGGTGCTGGCCGCGGGCGCCGATGAGGTGTCGGCGGCGATCGCGGCGCTGTTCGGCGCGCACGGACAGGCCTATCAGGCGCTCAGCGCCCAGATGTCGGCTTTTCATGCGCAGTTCGGACGAGCGTTGACCGCGGCGGCGGACTCGTATTCGGCCGCCGAGGCGGTCAACGCCTCGGCGGCCCAAAGCCTGGAGCAGGACCTGCTGGCGCTGATCAACGCGCCCACCCTGGCGCTGTTGGGGCGTCCGCTGATCGGTGACGGCGCCGATGCGACCACCCCCGGCGGCAACGGTGGGGCGGGCGGCCTCTTGTACGGCAACGGCGGCAACGGCGCGGCCGGTGCGGCCGGGCAGGCCGGTGGTAACGGGGGTGCGGCCGGGCTGATCGGCCATGGCGGGGCCGGCGGGGCCGGCGGGGCGGGGGCGCCCGGGGGTGCTGGCGGGGCCGGGGGGTGGCTGTTTGGCAACGGCGGGCCCGGCGGGACCGGCGGGGCCGGCGTCGCCTTCGGCGGTCCTGCTGGCGCGGGTGGGGTCGGCGGGCTGGGCGGGGCCGGCGGCGGCGCGGGGCTCTGGGGCACCGGCGGCGCCGGCGGCCGGCGGAAAGGCGGCACCGGCGCGCTCGGCCAGTCCGGCGGGGCCGGCGGTCACGGTGGGGCC
This sequence comes from Mycobacterium shinjukuense, assembly GCF_010730055.1. NCBI lineage: Bacteria > Bacillati > Actinomycetota > Actinomycetes > Mycobacteriales > Mycobacteriaceae > Mycobacterium > Mycobacterium shinjukuense. Next base: position 2,801,679 of record NZ_AP022575.1, read on the forward strand.
GGCGGGGCCGGCGGTTGGTTGTTCGGCAACGGCGGGGACGGCGGGGCCGGCGGGACCGGCGGGGACAGCGGCGGCGGGACCGGCGTGGCTGGTGGTGCCGGTGGCGCCGGTGGGGCCGGAGGTGAGGCCAGACTGATCGGGGCCGGCGGAGCCGGCGGGGCCGGCGGAACGGGTGTGCCCGGGGATTCCGGTGGGGCCGGCGGGACCGGCGGGACCGGTGCGACCGGTGGGCTGCTGTACGGCAACGGCGGAGCCGGCGGGCACGGCGGGGCCGGCGGCAACGCCGGCGCCTTCCCCGGTGGGGATGGCGGGGCCGGCGGTGGCGGTGGCAAAGCCTGGCTGTTCGGCACCGGTGGGGCCGGCGGGGCCGGCGGCGCGGCTGCAGTCGGTTTCAAAGGCGGACTGGGCGGGATCGGTGGTGCCGGCGGTGACGCCGGGCTGTTGTACGGCGACGGCGGCGCTGGCGGCGCCGGTGGTATTGGCGGTCTTGCTCTTGGTGGGCCCGGTGGGAACGGCGGCGGCGGCGGACGCGGCGGCATTGGTGGGCTCATCGGCAACGGCGGGGCCGGCGGAAACGGCGGAAACGGCGGAACCCCCGTCGCTCCGGCTGGGTCTGGTGGATCCGGTGGCGCCGGCGGTGACGGCGGCGCCGCCAGGCTGATCGGCAGCGGCGGGGCTGGCGGGGCTGGCGGGACCGGTGCCAAGGGCGGGTCCGGCGGAGCCGGTGGCAACGGCGGCAACGGCGGCAACGGCGGTCAGGGTGGGGCGCTGTTCGGAAACGGTGGAGCCGGCGGCGCCGCCAACGCCGGCGGACCCGGCACCGGAACCGCCGGCGGCGGTAAGGGCGGTGCCGGCGGTCATGGCGGCAACGCCGTCGGGTTGATCGGCAACGGGGGCAACGGCGGCGACGGCGGCAAGGGCGGGGCCGGCACCCCCGTGGGCACCGGTGGGGGCGGCGGCAGCGGCGGCGGCCGCGGGCTGCTGTCCGGTGCCCCCGGCGCGCCCGGAACGCCGGGCTGACACCGCTTGCCCGGCCGTGCGCGCCGCGCCCGCGCTGCGCTAGCGTGGGTGGTGCCCGGCGACGATGCGAATCGCGGCGCGATTCGAGCAGGAGCCGGGCAATCGAATACCGTCCAACCAATTCACGCGGGAGCGCGCGCCGAGCGTGCTGAGAGGACGGCTGGGGCCGTCGACCGTCTGAACCTGACCGGGTAATGCCGGCGTAGGGAGATGACCATGACCGTGACCGTTCAACCGTCGGTGACCACCGGCCCGATCGCCGGCAGCGCCAAGATCTACCGCGAGCTCGACGGATTCCCCGGCCTGCGGGTGCCGTTTCGGCGGGTGCGGCTGTCCACCGGGGATCACTTCGACCTGTATGACACCTCCGGGCCCTACACCGAGGCGGGCGCGGTGATCGACCTGACCGCCGGGCTGCCACCCCGGCCCGGGGTGGTCCGCGATCGGGGCACCCAGCTGCAGCGGGCCCGCGCCGGGGAGATCACCGCCGAGATGGCGTTCATCGCCGCCCGCGAGGGCCTGCCCGCCGAGCTGGTGCGCGACGAGGTGGCCCGCGGGCGCGCGGTGATCCCGGCCAACCACCACCATCCCGAGAGCGAGCCGATGATCATCGGCAAGGCGTTTGCGGTCAAGGTCAACGCCAACATCGGCAACTCGGCGGTGACGTCCTCGATCGCCGAGGAGGTCGACAAGATGGTGTGGGCCACCCGCTGGGGGGCCGACACCGTGATGGACCTGTCCACCGGCCGCGACATCCACCAGACCCGGGAATGGATCCTGCGCAACTCGCCGGTGCCGGTGGGCACGGTGCCGATCTATCAGGCGCTGGAGAAGGTCAAGGGGGATCCGGCCAAGCTGTCCTGGGAGATTTACCGCGACACCGTGATCGAGCAGTGCGAGCAGGGCGTGGACTACATGACGGTGCACGCCGGGGTGCTGCTGCGGTATGTGCCGCTGACCGCCAAACGGGTCACCGGCATCGTGTCCCGCGGGGGGTCGATCATGGCCGCGTGGTGTTTGGCCCATCATCGGGAGTCGTTTCTGTACACCCACTTTGAGGAGCTGGCCGACATCTTCGCCCGCTACGACGTCACCTTCTCCCTCGGTGATGGGCTGCGGCCGGGGTCGATCGCCGATGCCAACGACGCCGCGCAGTTCGCCGAGCTGCGCACCCTGGGCGAGCTGACCAGGATCGCCAAAGCCCGCGGCGCCCAGGTGATGATCGAGGGCCCCGGGCACATCCCGATGCACAAGATCGTCGAAAACGTGCGCCTGGAAGAGCAGCTGTGCCAAGAGGCCCCGTTTTACACGCTGGGCCCGCTGGCCACCGACATCGCCCCGGCCTATGACCACATCACCTCGGCGATCGGGGCGGCCATCATCGCCGCGGCCGGCACCGCGATGCTGTGCTATGTCACCCCCAAGGAGCACCTCGGGCTGCCCGACCGCAAGGACGTCAAGGACGGGGTGATCGCCTACAAGATCGCCGCGCACTCCGCGGATTTGGCCAAGGGTCATCCCCGCGCGCAGCAGCGCGACGACGCGCTGTCCACGGCGCGGTTCGAGTTCCGCTGGAACGACCAGTTCGCGCTGGCGTTGGACCCCGACACCGCGCGGGAATTCCACGACGAAACCCTGCCCGCCGAGCCGGCCAAGACCGCGCACTTCTGCTCGATGTGCGGGCCCAAGTTCTGCTCCATGCGCATCACCCAGGATGTCCGCGACTACGCCGCCGCGCATGGACTCGACAGCCAGGAAGCGATCGAAGCGGCCATGGCCGAAAAGTCCCGCGAGTTCGCCGAGCACGGCAGCCGGGTGTATCTGCCGATCACCCCGTGACGTTGCTGCCGCTACCGCCGCCGGGTACCACCCCGTTGCGGGTGCTGACCATCGCCGGATCGGACTCCGGGGGTGGCGCCGGCATCCAGGCCGACCTGCGCACCATGGCGCTGCTGGGGGTGCATGCCTGCGTGGCGGTCACCGCGGTGACCGTGCAGAACACGGTGGGCGTCAAGGGTATTCAGGCGATGCCCGACGATGTGGTGGCCGGCCAGATCGAGGCGGTGGTCACCGACATCGGCATCCAGGCCGCCAAGACCGGGATGCTCGCCTCGGCCAGCATCGTCGCCACCGTGGCCGCCACCTGGCGCCGACTCGACCTGAGCGTGCCGCTGGTCGTCGACCCGGTGTGCGCATCCATGCACGGAGATGCGCTGCTGCCGGCCGCCGCCCTGGAAACCCTGCGCACCCACCTGTTTCCGTTGGCCACCCTGGTCACACCCAACCTCGACGAGGTGGCCCAACTGGTCGGCATCGACGTGGTGAACGCCGACTCGCAGCGCGCGGCGGCCACCGCCCTGCACGCGCTGGGCCCGCGGTGGGTGCTGGTCAAGGGTGGACACCTGCGCTCCTCGGACACCAGCCGCGACCTGCTCTATGACGGTGCCGACTGCTACGAGTTCGACGCGCCGCGGCTGCCCACCGGCAACGACCACGGCGGCGGGGACACGCTGGCCTCGGCGGTGGCCTGCGCGCTGGCGCACGGGTTCAGCGTGCCCGACGCGGTCGGCTTCGGGAAACGGTGGGTGACCCAATGCCTGCGCGCCGGCTATCCGTTGGGCCACGGCCACGGCCCCGTCTCCCCGTTGTTCCGGCTGTGATGAACCTCGATGAGATCGCGGGCATCGCCCACCGGCCAGCCGGGGCTCCCCAAGGGGTGGTGGTGCTCACCCACGGCGCCGGTGGCAGCCGGGAATCCCCCCTGTTGCACCAGGTTTGCCACGAGTGGGCGCGGCACGGCTGGCTGGCCGTGCGATACAACCTGCCCTACCGCCGGCGCCGGCCCACCGGACCACCGTCCGGCTCGGGGGATACCGACCGTGCCGGCATCGTCGAGGCGATCCGACTGTGCCGCGGCCTTGCCGACGGCCCGCTGATCGCCGGCGGCCACTCCTACGGCGGCCGCCAAACCTCCATGGTGGTGGGCGCCGGCCAGGCCGCGGTGAACGTGCTGACCCTGTTCTGCTATCCGGTCCATCCGCCCGGTAAGCCGCAGCGGCCCCGCACCGAGCACCTACCCGACATCACGGTGCCCACGGTGTTCACCCACGCCACCTCCGATCCCTTCGGCACAATCGCCGAGCTACGCGCCGCCGCGGCGCTGATTCCCGCGCCCACCCAGATCGTCGAAATCACCGGCGCCCGACACGACTTGGACTCGAAGACCCTCGACGTCGCCGGCCTGGCGGTCGCGGCGGCGTTGCAGCTGATTCGCAGCCAAACAGCGTGACCCGCATCAGCTTTCGCACACACGCCTGGGCGTACGCCGAATCCTGCGGGCTCACCATCCGCCCCAGATCGACCACCAACGCCATCGCGGCGTGCACCAAAAACCGCGCCTGGGCGATCCCGGCCGTTGCCGTGGGATGGCTGCTAGTCACCGGTTTTTTGGTGGTCTGGGTGCACAACGGTCACAGCCAGGACCGGGTTGCCTAAAACGGTGGTGGCTCCTCGGGGGGTGCGGGCCCGGGTGGCGGCGGTTGTGGTGCGGGTTTGCCCGCTGCGCGCGCCGCAAGGGCTTGGCGGTTGAGTCGGCGTTGGGCGGCGATGTAGGCGGCGCGGTTGTCGGCGCGACTACGGCGACGCGTGGGCATCGCGGTGGCCCGGTCGGTGCACCGGTCGGTCGGTGCCGGGCTCGGCGCGGGCAGGTGTCCGGTGGGCACGCACAAGCTGGGAAACAGCAGCGCGCTGCCCGGGGTGGTCACATAGGTGTGTCCGGACGGCGAGGTCCAGATCACCGTGCCGTCGGGCAGCTGCTGGTCACCCCAGCCCCAGAACGTCTTGAGCAAATGATGAAGACGGCACAGGCATTTCAGGTTGCAGGCGTGGGTGGCCCCGCCGTCGCCGTAAGGAATGGTGTGATCGAGGTCGCAGTGCAGCGCCGGGCGATCGCACCCGGGGAACCGGCAGCTCAGATCCCGGCAGCGGACGAAGTCGGCCAACGCTTTCGAGGGGGTGTAGCCAGGCTCGGCCGGTGCCTCGCCCGGATGCGTCAGCGGCTGCAGCCGCGCCGTGGCGGCCAGCTCGGCGATCAGCTCGGCGGGGATGAGCGCATTGCCGCCCAGCAGCGCACCCGGGTTCGCGGCGGTGCCGTCGAGGCTGGCCCGCTCCGCGACCACGTGGATCACCACCGGCCACGGCGCCGCCGCCGTGGCGGGGCAGTCCGGGCGCCCGCATCGGCAACCCAACCGGTCGGCCCCGGCGGCCAATGCCCCCAGCGCGTCGGCGCGGCGCTGGTTGGCGGTGCGCGGGTCCTCGGCACACACCGTGGCCGCCAACGCCGCCAACCGGGCATCCACCACCTGCGCGTCGGTGCTGACCAGCCTGCCGAACACCTCCGCTAAACCGTCGCCGGTGTCCCAGATCGACAATTCCCGATCCGCGCGCCGCTCCCGGCGCCGGCGCACCGCATCGCGATCGGCCCGCTCCACCACCCGGTCGACGTAGGCGGCCAGCCGGGCGCGGGTCAGCGACGGCCACCGGCGCACCTTGACCGCCAGTTCGGCGTCGACGCCGGCCAGGATGTCCTCGTCGGTGATCAACTCGGTGCGATACACGATCGTCTGAAACATCGAAAAGCTGATGTCGCCGGCCAGCAGCGCCGCGCCCACCCGGGGCAGCCGCATCCGCAGCGCGCGCGCATAGTGCAGATGGCTGGCCGCCAACCCGTGACTGATCCGCAACGCCGCGGCCACCTCCGCGGTCACCGCGTCCCAGGTGTCGGTCACCCAGGTCTCGCGTTCCCCGCGCTGGCGCAGCCGCAGCACATCCAGCTGCCCGATCGCGATCAGCCGCTGCCCGGCCGCCCGGTTCTCCGCCCGCCACGCCGCGCACATCCGCTCCACCAGCGCGGCAGCGGAGCCGTCCGAACTATCGAACATGTGTTCGAGTATAGCGCAGCACTCCGACACCCGCCAGCCCTGACGATCGGCAGCCCGCACTACCAACCCCGCCGTCACCGGCCGGCAGCTCGGCGATGTCCGCGGCGAGAGATACGTCGACAGCATCGACACCATCGAGTCCACCCTGCGCAGCGTGCTCGGAAGTCGGCAGCCAGGCCAGCCGGGAGCCCACCGGGGCCCACCTCGACAAATTCATAACTTCCGTCACACCAGTAACAGCGCGCCGACCTGCAATCGCCCGGCCGATCACCTAGTCTGCACACACGATGCCCCTCTTACGGTCCGCCCTCCGCGCCGCATCATGCCTGGCCGCAGCGGCTCTCATGGTCGCTGTGCCGCCCGCCGACGCCGAGCCCAACGCGGAGGCCAATGCCGCCCCCGGAAACTGCCCGTACAAGGTGTCCACGCCGCCCGCGGTGGACTCCTCGGAGGTGCCCACCGCCGGGGAACCCCCGCTGCCGCTGGCGGTCCCCGCCACCCCGGTCGGCGGCACCGCGCTGGGCGGTTGCGGCATCATCACGGCACCCAACACCCCACCGGTGCCGGGCGACGTCTCCGCCGAGGCCTGGCTGGTGGCCGACCTGGACAGCGGCGCCGTCATCGCCGCCCGCGATCCGCACGGCCGGCACCGCCCGGCCAGCGTCATCAAGGTGCTGGTCGCGATGGCCGCCATCAACACGCTCAATCTCAACAAGTCGGTCGCCGGAACCGGGGACGACGCGGCCGTCGAGGGCACCAAGGTCGGCGTGGACGCCGACGGCAGCTACACCGTCAACCAGCTGCTGCACGGCCTGATGATGCATTCCGGCAACGATGCCGCCCACGCGCTGGCCGTCCAGCTGGGCGGCATGCAGGCCGCGCTGGAGAAGATCAACCTGCTGGCCGCCAAGCTGGGCGGGCGGGATACCCGGGTGGCGACACCGTCGGGGCTGGACGGGCCCGGCATGAGCACCTCGGCCTACGACATCGCCCTGTTCTACCGATACGCCTGGCAGAACCCCACCTTCGCCGACATCGTCGCGACCCGCACCTTCGACTTTCCCGGCCACGGCGACCATCCCGGTTACCAGCTGGAGAACGACAACCAGCTGCTCTACCGGTACCCGGGCGCGCTCGGCGGCAAGACCGGCTACACCGACGATGCCGGCCAGACCTTCGTGGGGGCGGCCAACCGCAACGGCCGGCGGCTGATGGCCGTGCTGCTGCACGGCACCCGCCAGCCCATCGCCCCATGGGAACAGGCCGCGCATCTGCTGGACTACGGGTTCAGCACGCCCCAGGGCACCCAGGTCGGCGCTCTGGTCGAACCCGACCCCTCGCTGATGTCCGCCGGGCGGGACGCTCCCCGGCAGGCCGACGACGCCCGGGCGGCCGGGCTGATGTCGTCCGCCGACGCGCTGCCGGTGCGGGTGGGGGTGGCCGTGATCGGCACCATCATCGTGTTCGGATTGATCATGGTGGCACGCTCGATGAACGGCCGGCCGCAACACTAGACTCGGCGAAATGACTGCGCTGTATGAAGACGCCGGCCTAACACTGGATGAGCACGGAATCACCATCCGGCGCTACTACTTTCCGCTGGGCGGGCACAAGCGGATCGCCTACACCGACATCCGTGGCGTCAAGACCGAGCCGATGAGCTGGCTTTCCGGCAAGGGCCGGTTCTGGGGGGCGTCCGACCCGCGCTACTGGTTCCCGCTCGACGTGCGCCGAGGCAGCAAGAACACGCTGCTGATTCTCGACGTCGGCGCCCGGGTGCGGCCGTGCATCACCCCCGAGGATCCCGACCGCGTCCTCGAATTGCTGCGATCGCGGACACAGGTCAACTGACCGGATCGTCGCCGCGGGGACTTCTGGTCGGGCTCACCGCGGCCAGCGTCGGCGTCCTCTACGGCTATGACCTGTCCACCATCGCGGGCGCGCTGCTGTTCCTCAGCGAGGAATTCGGACTCACCACCCGGCAGCAGGAACTGCTGACCACGACGGCGGTGATCGGCCAGATCGCCGGGGCGCTCACCGGCGGGGTCCTGGCCAACGCGATCGGGCGGAAAAGGTCGATGGTGCTCATCCTGGCCTGCTACGTGGCGTTCGCGGTGCTGGCGGCGGCGGCCGTGGCGGTGCCGATGTTGGTGGTGGCGCGGCTGTTGATGGGGGTGACGATCGGGGTGTCGGTGGTGGTGGTCCCGGTGTATGTGGCCGAGTCGGCGCCGGCCGCGGTGCGCGGGTCGTTGCTGACCGCCTACCAGGTGGCGACGATCAGCGGCATCATCGTCGGCTACCTGGTCGGCTATCTGCTGGCCGGGTCGCAGGGCTGGCGCGCGATGCTGGGACTGGCCGCCGTGCCCGCCACACTGCTGCTGCCGTTGGTGCTGCGCATGCCCGATACCGCCCGCTGGTACCTGTTCAAGGGCCGGGCCGACGACGCGCGCCGCGCGCTGCTGCGGGTCCAGCCGGAGGCCACCGTGGACACCGAGCTGGCCGACATCGCCGGCGCGCTGGGCGAAGGCAGCGGCGGTGTCGGGGAGATGCTGCGCCGGCCGTATCTGCGGGCCACCCTGTTCGTCGTCGCGCTGGGCTTCCTCGTCCAGATCACCGGGATCAACGCGATCATCTATTACATCCCACGGATCTTTGCGGCCATGGGCTTCGAGGGCTATTTCGCGCTGCTGGCGCTGCCGGCACTGGTGCAGGTCGCCGGCTTGGCGGCGGTGTGTGTCTCGCTGCTGCTGGTCGACCGGCTGGGCCGGCGCCCGATCCTGCTGTCGGGCATCGCGATGATGATCGCCGCCGATGCGGTACTGGTCGCGGTATTCGCCATCGAGTCCGACAGCCGCGCCGCGCTGGTCTCCGGATTCGGCGGTGTGCTGCTGTTCATCATCGGGTTCAGCTTCGGGTTCGGCGCTTTGGTCTGGGTGTACGCCGGCGAGAGCTTCCCGTCGCGGCTGCGGTCGATGGGTTCGAGCGTGATGCTCACCTCGACCCTGACGGCCAACGCGTTGGTCGCCGCCTTCTCGCTGAGCATGTTGCATTTGCTGGGCGGCGCAGGCGTTTTCGCGGTGTTCGGGGTGCTGGCCGTGGTTGCTTTCGCCGTGGTGTACCGGTATGCGCCGGAGACCAAGGGCCGCAAGCTCGAGGAGATCCGCCTGTTCTGGGAGAACGGCGGACGCTGGCCGGATGAGCGGTCCGCGGTCGTGGAGACACCGTGACCCTGCTGTCCGCCGGTGCGGTCGCCATTGACGGACGGCTTTGCCGGCCCGGCTGGGTGCGGACGGCCGGCCGACGGATTCTGGCCTGCGGGGCCGGCGCACCGCCGGCGGTGGCCGACGCCGACTTCCCCGATTCGATCGTGGTGCCCGGCTTTGTCGACATGCACGTGCATGGTGGCGCCGGCGCGTCCTTCTGCGACGCCGACGCGGCCCGCGTCGCCGCGGCGGCGCGGTTTCACCAGCGGCACGGCACCACCACCATGCTGGCCAGCCTGGTCACCGCCGCGCCCGAGCCGCTGCTTTGCGCGGTGCGCGCCCTGACCGAGGCCACCCGGTTGGGCACCGTCGCGGGCATCCATCTGGAGGGACCGTGGCTGAGCCGGGCGCGGTGCGGGGCACACGATCCCGAATGGACCCGGGCCCCGGACCCCGCGGAGATCGACGCGCTGCTCGCCGCCGCCGACGGCACCATCCGGATGGTCACGCTCGCCCCCGAGCTGCCCGGCAGCACCAAAGCGATCCGGCGGCTGCGGGACGCGGGAGTGGTTGTCGCCGTGGGACATACCGACGCCACCTACCAGCAGACCACCCGGGCGCTCGCGCTGGGCGCCTCGGTGGGCACCCACCTGTGCAACGCGATGGCGCCGCTGCACCATCGCGAACCCGGACCCGTGCTGGCGTTGCTGGCCGACCCGCGGGTGACCGTGGAAATCATCGCCGACGGTGTGCACGTCCACCCCGACGTGGTGCGGGCGGTGATTGGCGCCGCTGGGCCGCACCGGGTGGCGCTGGTCACCGACGCGATCGCCGCGGCCGGCCACGGCGACGGCGGCTACCGCCTCGGACCGGTGGAGATCGAGGTCCGGGGCGGGGTGGCGCGGGTGGCCGGCACGTCGACCATCGCCGGTGGCACCGCCACCATGGACCGGCTGTTTCGCGCCGTGGCCGGCGCTGGGGGCTCGCGGACCGATGACGCGCTGCTCGCGGCCGTCCAGATGACCTCGGCGACGCCGGCGCGCGCGCTTGGGCTCGACGGGGTCGGTGCGCTTCGGTCCGGCTACGACGCCAATCTTGTTGTGCTCGACCAGGATCTGCGGGTGAGCGCGGTGATGGCCAACGGTGACTGGCGGGTGCGGGCGGGCGGCTAGCCCCGCAGTCGGCGTCCGCGGGCCAACCGCGGATCTTGCTGCGATGCGGTGGCCGCCCAGGCGGTGGCGAACAAGACCAGATAGCCGGTGACGTTGCCGAACACCATCAATCCCAGCACCGGCCCGAACGCGGCGCCCGCCGGGCTGCGCAGCACCAGTTGCAGGTAGATCGACGCCACCTGCTTGAACAACTCGAATCCGACGGCTGCCATCAACCCGGCCCGCATCGAGGTGACCAGATGCACCGGCGCCCGCGGCAGCCGGGCGATCATCCAGGTGAACAGCAGCCACGACACCAGCAGCGAGATCAGCAGCGAGACACCTCGAAAGATCTCGTCGAACACCGAGAGTCGTGGTATTTCAAGCCATCTCAGCACCGCGGCCATCGGTCTGGCATGACCGAGCGCGGTCAGCGCGATGGTGAGCGTGAGCACCGCGAACGTGCCCACCAAGGCCGCCAGATCCGACGCCTTGGTCCGCAGGTAGCCGGCCGGATCGACCGCCTGGCCCCACATCGCGCTCAGCGCGACGCGCAGGTGCGACATCCAGCCCAGACCCGCCCAGGCCGCGGTGACCAGGCCGATAACCCCGACGGATGCGCGCGCGTTGATCGCCGAGTTCATCAGGTCCACCAGCTGCTGTCCCAAAGCGCCCGACACCGAGGCCCGGATCCGGTCGTGAATCATGTTGAGCACCTGTGGGTTTCGCGACAGCGCGAATCCGGCCACCGCGAAGCCGACCATCAGCAAGGGAAACAGCGCGAAGATCGTGTAGTAGGTGAGGCCGGCGGCGAAGAACCCGCCATTGCGGTCCTGGAAGCGGGTGTGGGCGCGCAGCAGATGGTCGAGCCAGCCGAACCGCGCCCGCAGCCGATCAAGGATCCCCGGCTTGGCCGGTTCGCTGATCGTCAAGCGTGCTACCCCCGTGACGGAAGGAAACCCAACCGATCGTAAACCCGCTGAACGGTTTTGCTGGCCACGTCCTCGGCCCTCCTGGCACCGGCGGCCAGCACGGCCTCCAATTCGGCGGGATCCGAGGTGAGTTCGTCCACCCGCGCCTTGATCGGGCCAACGAATTCGACGACGGCCTCGGCGGTGTCCTTCTTCAGGTCGCCGTAGCCGTGCCCGACATAGCGCTGCACCAGGGTGTCGATGTCGACACCGGTGATCGCCGACTGGATGCGAAGCAGGTTCGACACCCCCGGCTTGGCGTGGGTGTCGTAGCGGATCTCGCGTTCACTGTCGGTCACGGCGGCGCGAATCTTCTTGGCGGACAACGCCGGATCATCGAGCAGGCTGATCAACCCGGCGTCGGTGCTGGCCGACTTGCTCATCTTCGACGTCGGGTCCTGCAGGTCGTAGATCTTGGCGGTCATCGTGGGGATGAGCACGTCGGGAACCACGAAAGTGTCCGGGAAACGGCTGTTGAACCGCTGCGCGACGTCGCGCGCCAGCTCCAGGTGTTGGCGCTGGTCCTCGCCCACGGGCACCAGATCGGTGTCGTAGGCCAGCACGTCGGCGGCCTGCAGCACCGGGTAGGTGAACAGCCCGACGGTGGTGGATTCGGCGCCCTGACGCGCCGACTTGTCCTTGAACTGGGTCATCCGCGACGCCTGCCCGAAGCCGGTGAAGCAGCCCAGCACCCACGCCAACTGGCTGTGGGCGGGCACGTGGCTTTGCACGAAGACGGTGCTGCGATCCGGGTCGACACCCAGCGCCAGGTACTGCGCCGCGGTGATCAGGGTGCGTCGCCGCAGCGCGTTGGGCTCCTGCGGGAGGGTAATGGCGTGCAGGTCGACCACGCAGAAAAACGCCTCGTAGTCATCCTGCAGCGGCACCCACTGGGTGATGGCGCCCAAAGCGTTGCCCAGGTGCAGCGAGTCGGACGTCGGCTGCACGCCCGAGAAGATCCGGCGCGGTCCGGTAGCGGTGCTCATGATGCTCCGATCTTGTCACGCGGCCACGAACCGGGTGCGCGCACGCTTGCGGTACCGGCGGTACCGCATTTACTGTCGGCAGCATGCGTCGTCGTCCGCTCGGTCGCGAGCCGATCCGCCTGGGCGCCGGGGAACCCGTCCTGCTCCTCCACCCGTTCCTGATGTCCCAGACGGTATGGACGGTGGTGGCGGCCCGGCTGGCCGGCACCGGCCGCTACCAGGTTTTCGCCCCGACGCTGGCCGGGCACAACGGCGGGCCGCGCGCGGGAACCTGGTTTTTGTCCTCCGCGGTGCTGGCCGACCACGTCGAGCGGCAAATGGACGAGCTGGGCTGGGCGAGCGCGCACATCGTCGGGAACTCGCTGGGCGGCTGGGTGGCCTTCGAGCTGGAACGGCGCGGGCGGGCGCGCAGCGTCACCGGGATCGCCCCGGCGGGCGGGTGGACGCGGTGGAGCCCAGCCAAGTTCGAGGTGATCGCCAAGTTCGTGCTGGGTGTTCCGCTGTTGGTGCTCGCCCGGTTGTTCGGGCCGCGGGTGTTGCGGCTGCCGTTCAGCCGCCGGTTGGCCACCTACGCGATCAGCGCATCCCCCGACGGGGTCAGCGACGCCGAACTGGTCGGCATCGTCGACGACGTCGCGCATTGCCCCGCCTACTTCCAACTGCTCATCAAGGCGCTGCTGCTGCCCGGCCTGCAGGAGCTTGCGGAGAACGCCGTCCCGGCGCACCTGGTGATCTGCGGGAAGGACCGGATCGTGCCCGCACCCCGGTTCAGCCGGCATTTCACCACCCACCTGCCCGACGACCACCGGGTCACCGTGCTCGACGACGTCGGGCACGTTCCGATGTTCGAGGCGCCGGGACGCATCACCGAGGTGATCGTCGACTTTCTCGACGACTGCGTCCGGTCGGCCCGGGCCGTGCAGCCGCCGGCCAGCTAGCGGAGCGCGAGCAGACGCAAAAGCCCCCGAAACTGCACATTTTCGGGGGCTTTTGCGTCTGCTCAACCAGCTGCGATAGGCTTCACCACGGTCATGAGCGCCAGCGTCAAGCCCCGGCTTGCTGGCCGGCAACCCTCCAACCGCGGTGGGGTGCCCCGGGTGATGACCAGGTTGAGTAGCCAGACCTGGCTACGCGGCAAGCGCGGGTCCGCCGTGACGGGCCCCTGAGCAGACAGGGAAGCAGCCTCATGAGCGCCGAAGGCAGTAATACCGACGCGGACCCGACCGCGCATTGGTCATTCGAGACCAAACAGATTCACGCCGGCCAGCGCCCGGACGCGGCCACCAACGCCCGGGCGCTGCCGATCTACCAGACCACGTCGTACACCTTCGACGACACCGCGCACGCCGCCGCCCTGTTCGGGCTGCAGGTGCCGGGCAACATCTACACCCGGATCGGCAACCCCACCACCGACGTGATCGAGCAGCGCGTCGCCGCGCTCGAGGGCGGGGTGGCCGCGCTGTTCCTGTCCTCCGGGCAGGCCGCGGAGACCTTCGCCATCCTGAACCTGGCGGGTGCGGGCGATCACATCGTGTCCAGCCCGCGGCTGTACGGCGGCACCTACAACCTGTTCCACTATTCGCTGGCCAAGCTCGGCGTCGACGTCGGCTTCGTCGACGATCCCGACGATCCGCAGTCCTGGCAGGCGGCGGTCCGGCCGAACACCAAGGCGTTTTTCGCCGAGACCATCTCCAACCCACAGATCGACGTGCTGGACACCCCGGCGGTCTCCCAGGTCGCCCACCGCAACGGAGTGCCGCTGATCGTCGACAACACCATCGCCACGCCGTACCTGATCCAGCCGTTGGCGCAGGGCGCCGACATCGTGGTGCACTCGGCCACCAAATACCTGGGCGGGCACGGCGCCGCGATCGCCGGGGTGATCGTCGACGGCGGTGCCTTCGACTGGACGCGGGGCCGATTCCCCGGCTTCACCACACCCGATCCCAGCTACCACGGCGTGGTGTTCGCCGAGCTGGGGCCGCCGGCGTTTGCGCTGAAGGCTCGCGTGCAGCTGCTGCGCGATCTCGGCTCGGCGGCCTCGCCGTTCAACGCGTTCCTGGTGGCCCTGGGGCTGGAAACGCTGAGCCTGCGGATCGAGCGGCACGTGGCCAACGCCCAGCGGGTCGCCGAGTTTCTGGACTCCCGTGACGAGGTGTTGTCGGTCAACTATGCGGGCCTGCCCAGTTCGCCTTGGTACCAGCGGGCCAAGCGGCTCGCGCCCAAGGGCGTGGGAGCGGTGCTGTCGTTCGAGCTGGCCGGTGGCGTCGAGGCCGGCACGGCATTCGTCAACGCGCTCAAACTGCACAGCCACGTCGCCAACATCGGCGACGTGCGCTCGCTGGTGATCCACCCGGCGTCGACCACCCACGCCCAACTGAGCCCCACCGAGCAGCTGGCCACCGGCGTGAGCCCCGGGCTGGTGCGTTTAGCTGTGGGCATCGAAGGTATCGACGATATCCTGGCCGACCTGGAACTCGGCTTTGCCGCGGCCCGCAAGGTCGGCGAACGCAGCGGCGACTCGACGTCCGTGGCGGCCCGCTGAGGAGCACCGACGTGACGATCTCCGAGGTACCTACCCAGCGGCTGCCCGCCGAAGGCGAGGTTGGCCTTATCGACATCGGCTCGCTGCGGCTGGAAAGCGGAGCGGTGATCGACGATGTCTGCATCGCCGTTCAGCGTTGGGGCACGTTGTCGCCCGCGCGGGACAACGTGGTGGTGGTGCTGCACGCGCTCACCGGCGACTCGCACATCACCGGGCCCGCCGGCCCCGGGCACCCCACCCCCGGCTGGTGGGACGGGGTTGCCGGGCCGGGGGCGCCGATCGACACCACCCGCTGGTGCGCGGTGGCCACCAACGTGCTGGGTGGTTGTCGTGGCTCCACCGGACCCAGCTCGCTTGCCCGCGACGGAAAGCCTTGGGGCTCAAGATTTCCCCTGATATCGGTGCGTGACCAGGTGGCGGCCGATATCGCGGCGCTGGCCGCGATGGGCATCACCGAGGTCGCCGCCGTCGTCGGCGGCTCCATGGGTGGCGCCCGGGCCCTGGAATGGGTCGTGGGCTACCCGGATCGGGTTCGGGCCGGGTTGCTGCTGGCGGTGGGTGCGCGCGCCACCGCCGACCAGGTGGGCACGCAAACCAGCCAGATCGCCGCGATCAAGGCCGATCCCGACTGGCAGTGCGGCGACTACTACGCGAGCGGGCGCGCACCCGACACCGGGCTGAAGATCGCCCGCCGGTTCGCGCACCTGACCTACCGCGGCGAGATCGAGCTGGACACCCGGTTTGCCAACCACGTCCAGGGCAACGAGGACCCGGCGGCCGGCGGCCGCTACGCGGTGCAGAGCTACCTGGAACATCAGGGCGAAAAGCTGTTGTCCCGGTTCGATGCCGGCAGCTACGTGATTCTCACCGAGGCGCTCAACAGCCACGACGTTGGCCGTGGCCGCGGCGGCGTCGCGGCCGCGCTGCGCGGCTGCCCGGTGCCGGTGGTGGTCGGTGGCATCACCTCCGACCGGCTCTACCCGCTGCGCTTGCAGCAGGAGCTGGCCGAGCTGTTGCCGGGCTGCGCCGGGCTGCGGGTCGTCGAGTCCATCTACGGGCATGACGGCTTCCTGGTGGAATCCGAGGCCGTTGGCGAATTGATCCGCGACACACTGGAATTGGCCGAGATCGAAGGGGCGTGCGGCCGGTGACCCGCTCCAGGCAAGACCGTTCGCTGTCGTTCGGCGCGGCCGCCGCCGCCTACGAGCGGGGCCGCCCGTCGTATCCGCCGGAGGCGATCGACTGGTTGCTGCCAGCCGGCGCGCACGACGTGCTGGACCTGGGGGCGGGCACCGGCAAGCTGACCACCCGGCTGGTCGAACGCGGGCTGAACGTGGTGGCCGTCGACCCGATTCCGGAGATGCTGGAGGTGCTGCGGGCTTCGCTGCCGGAAACCATTGCGCTGCTGGGTACCGCGGAAGAAATTCCGTTGGGGGACAACAGTGTTGATGCCGTGCTAGTCGCCCAGGCGTGGCACTGGTTCGATCCCGCCCGGGCGATCTTCGAGGTGGCTCGCGTGCTGCGACCGGGTGGGCGGCTGGGCCTGGTGTGGAACACCCGCGACGAACGGCTCGGCTGGGTGCGGGAGTTGGGTGCGATCATTGGCCGCGACGACGACAAGGTCCGCAACCAGGTGAGCCTGCCCGAGCCGTTCACCGAGGTACAACGCCATCAGGTCGAGTGGACGAATTACCTGACACCGCAAGCGCTTATCGACCTGGTGGCCTCGCGGACCTACTGCATCACCTCACCGGCTGAGGTCCGCACCAAGACCCTCGGACAGGTGCGTGAGTTGCTGGCCACCCATCCGGCGCTGGCGAATTCGATCGGTCTGGCGCTGCCATACGTCACGGTGTGCGTTCGGGCGACCCTATCCACGTAGCGGAGTTACCCGGCATCGTCGTCTTCGTCGCGATCAGCTCCTTGCGGCCAGCGGGCCGTCGCTGTATATCACCTCAATGTCGTTCGGTATCCAGTCCGGGCCGAGGGGCGAAAAATCGGCCAGGATCGGGCCTTCAACCGGGAGGCCGGGCACCGGCCATGGCTCGCTGGGTCTGGCTCCGCAGCGGCGGGTGCTATCGCGACACCGAGGGCCAGTAGCGGTGTGGCCGTTGTGAGCGTGAGGCATGGTGTTCATGGTGGTGCTTAGCCTCAAGTGATCGCTGCAGCAACGCCCCGCTGAAACGTCTGGCGAGAGATCATGGGCGGCCGTGTTCTGCGAAAGAGTGCGAAAGAGGTTGTCGTCCAATGTGTTGCAACGCAGTGTGATGCGATCGTGGTTACCGATCGATCACAACACATCGATACAGTGTGCAAACCTTTACGCCGTCGTGTTGCAAATGTGACCGCCATGCGCGAGGGTTGCTCACATCGGCTGAGTGCCCGCCAGAGCACTCCGAACGGATAGGGAGCTCACATGAAGGCATGGCGCCATCAGCCGTTAACCGTTCGTCTGCTGGCGGTGTCCGCCGGCCTGCTCACCGCGGCGGCGGCGTTCGCGGCGCCAGCCGAGGCGGGCCCCATTGACGACGCGTTCATCGCCGCACTCAACAATGCGGGCGTCAACTACGGTGACGCGGCCAACGCGGTGGCGTTGGGCCAGGCCGTCTGCCCGATACTGGCCCAGCCGGGCGGGTCGTTCAACACGGCTGCGGCAAGCGTCGTCGCCGGCACCAGCGGCATGGACCAGCAGATGGCGGAAACCTTCACCAGCATCGCGATCTCGATGTACTGCCCGCAGGTGATGGCCGACCTCGCGCGCGGCAACGTGCCGGCGCTGCCACAACTACCGGGCATCCCGGCGTTCTAGCTTTCAGCGGGTACCCAACGGGTCGATGGTCCACGCGATGTAGACCATCGCGGCGCTCACCGTTGCCATGGTCAAGAAGTCGGTCCCCTTGCTGCGCACCACCAGCAGGCCGGCCCGGTCGTCGGACAACACCAACCGCAGCACCGACGCCGCCCCCACGCCGATGCCGATCAGCAGCGCACCGCGGCGCCAGTAATTGGCCCCCGCCAGCACGAACGCCGCCGCGAAAAGCAGCCCGACGAGCAGGATCGGCCATTGGGCGCGCCCGGCGCGCCCGAAACGGGCCCACACCGTCATCGCCGCTCGGCCCGCTCGACGACGTTGGTCAACAGGAATGCCCGGGTCAGTGGGCCCACGCCACCGGGATTCGGCGACACGTGACCGGCGACCTCCCACACCTCGGGATGCACGTCGCCGACCAGCCCGCTCTCGGTGCGGCTGACGCCGACGTCGACGACCGCGGCACCGGGGCGCACCATGTCGGCCGTCAGCAGCCGCGGCACCCCGACGGCGGCCACGATGATGTCCGCCTGCTTGGTCAGCGCGGGCAGGTCGCGGGTTGCGGTGTGGCACAACGTCACGGTGGCGTTCTCCGAGCGGCGGGTGAGCAACAGCCCCAACGGCCGGCCCACCGTCACGCCGCGGCCGATGACCACCACATGCGCGCCGGCGATCTCGACGTCATAGCGCCGCAGCAGGTGCACGATGCCGCGCGGGGTACACGGCAGCGGTGCCGGGGTGTTGAGCACCAGCCGGCCCAGGTTGGTGGGGTGCAGCCCGTCGGCGTCCTTGTCCGGGTCGACCCGCTCCAGCGCCGCGTTCTCATCCAGATGCTTGGGCAGCGGCAACTGGACGATGTAACCGGTGCAGCCGGGGTTGGCGTTGAGTTCGTCGATGGTCTCGTTCAGTGTGGCTTGGCTGGTGTCGGCGGGCAGGTCGCGGCGGATCGACGTGATGCCCACCTTGGCGCAGTCGGCGTGCTTGCCGCGGACGTAGGCCTGTGACCCGGGGTCGTCGCCGACCAGGATGGTGCCCAGCCCGGGCGCGCGGCCCGACGCGGTCAATGCGGCCACCCGTTGGGTCAGGTCGACGAGGATCTCGTCGCGGGTGGCCTTGCCGTCCAGGGTGATCGCGCCCACGCCAGACAGTCTGGCATGCCCGCCGCGTAGGCTCCTGGCATGGCAGCCGAGACAGCGCCTCGGGCGGCGCCCGCCCCGGACGTCTTCAGCCCGGCCAGACTCGGCCCGCTGACGCTGCGCAACCGCGTCATCAAGGCCGCGACATTCGAGGCGCGCACACCCGACGCGCTGGTCACCGACGACCTGATCGACTACCACCGACAGCCCGCCGCCGGCGGGGTCGGCATGACGACCGTCGCCTATTGCGCGGTCTCCCCCGGCGGCCGCACCGGCGGCGGGCAAATCTGGATGCGCCCGGAAGTGGTGCCGGGGCTGCGTCGGCTCACCGAAGCGATTCACGCCGAGGGCGCGGCGGTGAGCGCCCAGATCGGCCACGCCGGCCCGGTCGCCGACGCCCGCTCCAACCAGGCCACCGCTGTCGCGCCGGTGCGGTTCTTCAATCCGATCGCGATGCGGTTCGCCAAGAAGGCGACCCGCGACGATATCGACGACGTGCTGGCCGCGCACGCCAACGCCGCCCGGCTGGCCGTCGACGCCGGCTTCGACGCCGTCGAAATCCATTTGGGCCACAACTATTTGGCGAGCGCGTTTTTGTCTCCGCTGCTCAACCGGCGCGACGACGAGTTCGGCGGATCGCTGCAGAACCGAGCGAAGGTGGCCCGCGGGGTCGTGCTGGCCGTCCGCCGCGCCGTTGGCCAGCGGATCGCGGTCACCGCCAAACTCAACATGGCCGACGGCATCCGCGGCGGCATCACCGTCGAGGAAGCGCTGACCACCGCCAGGTGGTTGCAGGACGATGGCGGGCTGGACGCGATCGAGCTGACCGCGGGCAGTTCGCTGGTCAACCCGATGTACCTGTTCCGCGGCGACGCGCCGGTCAAGGAGTTCGCCGGCGCCCTGAAACCGCCGATGCGCTGGGGGGTGCGGATGATGGGCCACAAGTTCTTGCGCGAGTACCCCTACCGCGATGCCTATCTGTTGCGCGAGGCTCGGCTGTTTCGCGCCGAGTTGTCGATCCCGTTGATATTGCTGGGCGGCATCACCAACCGCGAGACCATGGATCTGGCGATGGCCGAGGGGTTCGAGTTCGTCGCCATGGCCCGGGCGCTGTTGGCCGAGCCCGACCTGATCAACCGGATCGCGGCCGACGGCGACCGGCATACCGTGAAATCGGCTTGCACACACTGCAATCGGTGCATGCCCACCATCTACCGCCGCACGCACTGCGTGGTCACCGGAGCGCCGGGCCGAGCCCGATGACGATGACGCAGATCGTTTCATGCGATCGGTTTTGATCGGCAACAATCGTTGGACGGCTCCTGTCGCCGGTCGTCAGCATGAAGCCATGAATCGGGCAACGCGTGCGGCTGCCGCCGGATATCGACGATGTGACCAGAGACGACCGATGAGCGCGCGGAATGCAATGTGGCCCACCCGATTTAATCAGAGCCAAAGGTATCTTCGTCGTGTGGTTGTCGCGTCCATGGCCGGCACCGTCGTCGAGTGGTACGAATTCTCCCTGTACGGCACCGCGGCTACGCTGGTGTTCAGCAAGGTGTTCTTCGCGCCCGACGGCAACGACCTCGACGACGTCGCCGCCGCCTTCCTGACCTACGCTGTCGGCTTTTTCGCTCGCCCGCTCGGCGGCATCGTGTTCGGCCAACTCGGGGACCGGTACGGACGCAA
Source organism: Mycobacterium shinjukuense (assembly GCF_010730055.1). NCBI lineage: Bacteria > Bacillati > Actinomycetota > Actinomycetes > Mycobacteriales > Mycobacteriaceae > Mycobacterium > Mycobacterium shinjukuense. The sequence continues at coordinate 2,822,129 of NZ_AP022575.1, forward strand.
GATACTGCTGCAGCTCAGCCTCCTGCTGGTGGGCGTTGCCACCATTCTCATGGGATGTCTGCCGACCTTCGCTCAAATCGGGTACGCTGCCCCGGCACTGCTGGTGGCGTTGCGGTTCATTCAGGGCTTCGCCATCGGCGGCGAGTGGGGCGGCGCGGTCCTGCTCGTCGCCGAGCACAGCCCTACCGCTAGCCGTAGCTTCTGGACGAGCTGGCCGCAGGCCGGCGTGCCCGGCGGGAACCTCCTGGCCACGGTGGCCCTGCTGATACTCACGTCGACGCTGCCGGATCGGGCGTTCCTGAGCTGGGGCTGGCGCGTGGCCTTCTGGTTGTCGGCGATTTTCGTTCTGATCGGCTATTACATACGCACCAAGGTCAACGACGCACCGATCTTCGTCGAAGCTCAACATCAAGCCCAGCACGCCGCAGCCGCCTCGGTCGGTCTGGTCGAAGCGTTAAAGCGATATCCACGCGGCGTTTTCACCGGTATGGGTTTGCGTTTCGCGGAGAACACAATGTACTTCCTGGTGGTCACCTTCGCCATCACGTATCTCACAGTCCAGGTGCACGCCAGCACGGTGGCGATCCTGTGGTGGCTGCTCACCGCGCACGTCGTGCACCTCGCGGTCATCCCGGTGGCCGGGCATCTGGCAGACCGATTCGGCAGGTGCCCAATCTATCTCGTCGGCGTAGTCACCGCCGGCACCTGGGGTTTCGTCGCGTTTCCGATGATGAACAGCGGACGCAACGCGATCATCATGTCGGCCTTCATCATTGGCCTGCTATTCCATGGCCTGATGTTTGCGCCCCTGCCGGCGGTCATGGCGGAGATGTTTCCCACCCGGATACGCTATTCCGCAGTGTCGCTGAGTTACCAGGTCACCTCGATCGTCAGTGGATCGGTCGCACCGATCATCGCCGTCCGCTTGCTGGAAAAATACCAATCCTGGGTGCCCATCGCCTGGTATCTGGCGGCCACCGCCGTCGTGAGCACACTGGCCGCGCTGTCCGCCCGCGAGACCAAGGGCGTGGATCTGACCGCGATCGACTTCGCCGATGCCCAAAGCCAGTCGGCCCCACGTCAATCGCTCCGCCCGCTTTCCGGTGCCTGTTCAGCGCTAACGCGCCCCGAGCATGTCGCGCAGCGCCTCGTCGACCGTTGATCGCACCGCCGGGTCGATGTCGGCACGGCTGCGAACGAACACCGAGATGCGGTGAGCCGCGGGCAGTCCTTCGGCTGGTTGCACACCGGCCGGCAGCTGGCCGAGCGTCAACACCAGCGCGACCCCTAGGCCTGAGCCGACCGCGGCGTATAGCCCTGCCAGATTGGCACATTCGGCGACGACCTGATAGGACACACCCGCTTTGTCGAGCGCCGCGAACGTCGGCTCGCGGAAGACGCACGGCTCGGCGAAGACCACCAGCGGCAGCGGTTGGCCGACGGGTGCCAGGAAGGTTTGGGATGCCAGCCACGACAGCTCAACGACTCCCGATGGGTTGGCGCGATCCAGCCCGGATCCGTCGAGCATGATCACCAGGTCGAGCAGCCCACGCTCGATCGAATCCGCAAGCGACACATTGCGGTCCAGCCGGAAACGCACCCGCCGGTCGGGCAGCCGTTCGTTGAGGGCGGCGGTTAGCCCTGGGATCAGCACGTCGGCGCCGTGCTCGGTGGCGCCGATGGCCAGCGTCTGCTCATCGGTGGTGCCAAGCTCCGCCAAGGCGTCGTCGTGGGCGGCCAGGATGGCGCGCGCGTGCCGCAGCGTGCGGTGGCCGAGTTCGGTGAACACCAGCCCGCGCCCCGACTTCGCTACCACCGGTCCGCCGATGGCCTGCTCGACCCTGCGCAGGTGCTGGCTGACGGTGGACTGGGTCAGGTGCAGGGCCGCCGCGGCACGGTGCACACCGCCGTAATCGGCCACCGCCACCATGCTGCGTAACGGAATGATGTCCAGCACGTGCGTCACGCCAACATGGCAGCACAACCCATTCGGAAAAGCAATCAATCACGTGACCGCCCAATCGCTCACCTGCGGCGCGACCGCGGATAACCGATCGGTGGTTACGATCAAGTCTGATCGACGACAATCGTTGGACGGCTCCGGGTGCTCTTCGTCAGCATGGAGCCGTGAGCCAGCAACGCGTGCCACTGCGAACCGGAGCGACGCCCATGGCGCGCGGACTCGCGCTGGGGATTGCCGTCTGGCTTTGCCTGACCTCGGTTGCGACGGCCGCTCCTGCCCCGGCGGATACCCCCACCAATTTCCTGCCCAATCCATATCGCACGATCGCGAATTGGGGTGAGCTGCCGGATGGCCGGACATGGGGGACGACAAGCGCGGTGGCGATCGGGCCCGACGGCGCGACGGTGTGGGTCGCCGAGCGCTGCGGAGAAACCCGTACGCCCGATCAGATCGCGCTCGGCGCACCCTTCGCCTGCGCCGGTTCGACGCTGGATCCGATCCTGAAGTTCGACACCAACGGAAAGCTGCTGGGAAGCTTCGGCGCTGGGATGATCGTGTTTCCGCACGCCATCCACGTCGACCGGGACGGCAACGTGTGGGTCGCCGACGGGCTCGGCTACGGCGGCAAAGGACAGCAGGTCTTGAAATTCAGTCCAGCCGGCCAGCTGCTGCTGGCCCTGGGCAAGGCGGGCACGCCGGGCGGCGGCGAGGACGAATTCAACTCACCCTCCGCCGTGGTGACCGCACCGAACGGCGACATCTTCGTTGCCGACGGACACGGCGGAAACACCAATGCGCGCATCGTGAAGTTCGACAAGACCGGCAAGTTCATCAAGCAGTGGGGCCACAAGGGATCCGGCCCCGGCGAATTCGACACGCCGCACACGATCGCGATGGATTCGGCCGGAAGGCTGTTCGTCGGCGACCGCAATAACAACCGCATTCAGATCTTCGATCAGGACGGGCAATTCCTCAACGTGTGGACGCAGTTCAGCCGGCCCAGTGGCATCTATATCAACAACGGGATCATCTATGTCACCGACTCCGAGTCGGAGTCGCTGGCCACTGACCACAACGGCTGGAAACGTGGCATCCGCATCGGCAGCGTTGCCGACGGCTCGGTATGGGCGTTGATCCCAGACCCGATCGACTACGCGACCAACACCAGCGGAGCCGAGGGGCTCGCCGTGGACGCGGCCGGCAACATCTTCGGCGCCGAGGTCGGTCAACATCGGATGATGAAGTACGTGCGGGAGTCGCCGCCGTGATCATCACCGGAGGCGACCACGCAAGCCGTCCCGAACACCCCCCACACACCGGCAAAACAGGCTGCGCGCCAACGGGTTCCACAGTTACGCCAGCAAATGGCAACGTCGTGGTCTCGGCGGGTTACCTGCACAAGATCATCGCCGAGGTTCTCACGGCATACGGGGCGCTCGAAGGCGATGCCCATGTTCAGGCCCGAAACCTCGTCGAAGGAGATCTTCGCGGCCAGCACTCCCACGGCATCCAGCGGCTGGGGGTTCTCGTGGGCCGGATCCGCAATGGCGTACTCACGCCTCGGGCTGCGCCCCGGCAGGAATGGCAGACCGGGGCAGTGCTACGAGTCGACGGCGACCGGGGTTTCGGGCCGGTGGTGGCGTTCTCCGCGGTGCAAGCGATCATCGACAGGGCGGAGACCACCGGGGTTGCGCTGGCAGCCATCGGCAACGCCAACCACCTGGGCATACTGGCGCCCTACGTGGAGAAGATGGCGGCGGCTGGCATGGTCGGAATCGCCCTCACCACAAGCGAAGCGCTGGTGCACGCCTGGGGCGGGGCCGCCGCGATGGTCGGAACGAACCCGATCGCCATCGCGGCGCCTACCGGACCGGGCAGCGAGCCCGTCGTGCTCGACATGTCAACCGGCTCGGTGTCGATGGGCAAGATCCTGTCGTATGCCCAACGCGGCGAACCGATCCCACTCGGATGGGCCGTCGGGCCCTCGGGCGAACCCACCACGGACGCGGGCCTGGCCGCACGCGCCGGAGCGATCTCACCGTTCGGCGGTGCGAAGGGTTACGCGCTCGGCATCACCGTCGGGGCCGTGGTAGCGGCGGTCACCGGAACCGCGTTGGGACGCGACATCCGCGGCACCCTCGACGAGACGTCGCACTGCAACAAGGGCGACCTCCTCATCTGCATCTCCCCGCACGTCCTTGGATCATCGCACCTGCTGCCCGCCATCGGCACCTACCTCAACCAGGTACGCGCCTCCGCAGTCGGCGCCGACCCGGTGACGGTGCCAGGAGATCGGGCCAGGGCGTGCCGGCAGCACCGCCTCAGGAACGGGATCCCGCTACACCCCAACGTGTGGACCACCGCGCTGAGAATCCATGAGCAAGGAAGAAACCATCGCAATGACCGCTCCCGCTAACTGCCCCACGGCCACGACACCCGGGTTCGGACTGCTGCGCGCCCCCCGCGAAGTCGTTTTTGGGCCCGGCGCCCGGCACGCGCTGGGCCGCGTGCTTTCCGGAGTGGGAAGCCGGGCGTTTGTGTGCTCCGATCCGATCATCGCCACGAATCCCGCTTTCGCCGAAGCCATCTCGGGGATTTCCACCCGCGGCGTGCAGGTGACGGTGTACACAGCCACCCAACCCGAACTGCCCCTCACCAGCGTCGCCTCCGCGGCCGCTACCGCGCGCGCCGTCGATCCGGACGTCATCGTGGGGTTCGGCGGCGGCAGCGCCCTCGACCTTGCCAAACTGGTGTCACTCGCGTTGGCCAGCGACGCGCCGCTGTCGGACTTCTACGGCGAAAACCTGGTCCGTTCAAGGGTTCTGCCGGTAGTGGCGGTACCCACCACCGCGGGCACAGGTTCCGAGGTGACCCCGGTCGCCGTGGTCGCCGACCCGTCGAGAAGCCTGAAGGTCGGCATCTCCAGCCCAGAGCTCGTCCCCGTCGCCGCCATCGTCGACCCGGAATTGGCCCTCACCTGCCCCGCCAGGGTGACTGCATTCGCCGGAATCGACGCGTTGACGCACGCCATCGAGTCCTATTCGGCGCGCACACCCGCGCTCGACCTGTCGCATACGCTTCCGGTCTTCGTTGGAGCAAACCGGCTCAGCGCGCCCCTGGGTTTGGAGGCGGCGGCCGCACTCGGGCCCAGCATCGTCAGGGCGGTCACGGACGGTTCGGATATTCGCGCCCGCACCGACATGGCCTACGGGTCGATGCTGGCCGGGCTGGCGTTCGCGACCGCGGGAACGCACCTTTCCCACGCCATTCAATACCCGGTGGGCGAGGCCACCCGCACCCCGCATGGCCTGGGCGTGGGGTTGCTGCTGCCGTACGTCATGGAGGCGTGCCTGCCCGCCGCCGCCGCACAGTTCGCCCGCGTCGGTGAGGCAATGGGGGTGACCGAGACCGGCGCGGGCACCGACGACGCCGCGGCCGCGACCATCCGGTTCGTGGTCGAGCTGCGGCGCCGCATCGGCATCCCGCACACCCTGGCCAAGATCGGACTCAGCCGCCGGGAGCTGCCCCACATCATCGAGCTGGCGTCGACGGTCGGCCGGCTGGTCAACAACGCTCCCGGTGCGGATCCCCGGGAACTGATCGCTCCCATCGTCGAACGCGCGTGGGCCGGCAACAGCGACATCTTCTCCGCTCATGACGGAATAGCAAGAGGAGACCCCGCATGACCACGTTCGAGGACGCCGCGCGCCATACGGCTGTGCTGGAATCCAGAGCCATCCCGGACACGCTGTTCACCGAGCTGTATATCGGCGGGCGATGGCGCCCGGCGGAGCTCGACGAAAGAATCGAGGTCCGCAATCCCGCCGACGGGTCGCTGATCGCCGCGGTGGCCAACGCCACCGTGACCGACTGTGCGGCCGCCGTTGCCGCCGCCGCCGATGCGGCCGAGTCCTGGGCGGTGACGCCGCCACGGCACCGCTCGGAGATACTGCGCTCCGCTTGGGAGATCATGGTTGCCGAACGGGAAAGCCTGGCGGCGCTGATCACCGCCGAAAACGGCAAATCATATGCGGACGCGGAAGCCGAAATCGACTATGCCGCGGACTTTTTCCGATGGTTCGCCGAGGAGGCCGTCCGCATCGGTGGTGACTACCGGCTGTCACCTCAAGGCGACAAACGGATTCTGGTCAGCCGTGAACCCATCGGGGTGGCAGTCCTGGTGACGCCGTGGAACTTTCCCGCGGCGATGGCCACCCGCAAGCTCGGCCCCGCTCTGGCGGCAGGCTGCACCGCAATTCTCAAGCCGGCGATACAGACCCCGCTCACCGCGGGAGCGATCGTCGACATTCTTGCCCGCGCCGGTGTCCCGGCGGGAGTGGTCAACTACGTCACCCCACGGCCCGCGGGGGCCGCCGTCAGGGCGATGTTGCACCACCCGGCGGTGCGCAAGCTGTCGTTCACCGGGTCCACCGAGGTCGGCAGACTCCTGCTGCACGAAGCCGCCGATAACATCGTGAGCGCGTCGCTGGAACTCGGCGGAAACGCCCCGTTTCTGGTGCTCGAGTCGGCCGACGTCGGCGCGGCCGTCGCGGGCGCGATGGTGGCCAAGATGCGCAACGGTGGCTGCGCCTGCACCGCGGCCAACCGGTTCTACGTCCATCGTTCGCTCGCCGACGCGTTCACCCAGGGCTTGGTCGAGGCCATGCGCGACACCACCATGGGTCCCGGCCTCGTTGCCGGTAACGCGCTCGGCGCGCTGATCTCCGACGCCGAGCGCGACAAGGTCGCGGCCATCGTGGCCCGCGCGGTCGACGAAGGGGCCGTTGCCGTTGTTGGTGGGCAGAAACCGTCGGGACCGGGCGCGTTCTACCCGCCGACCGTGCTCACCGGCGTGCGCCCGGACGCCGCCATCACCCAGACCGAGATCTTCGGGCCGGTGGCTCCGATCATCGTCGTCGACGACGAGGACGAGGCCGTCGCCTGGGCCAACCGCACCGAGATGGGCCTGGTCGGCTATGTCTACGGCGACACAGCCAGCGCGATGCGGGTCGCGCACCGCCTGCAGGTCGGCATGGTCGCCGTCAACAAGGGTGTGCTGAGCGATCCGGCCGCGCCATTCGGTGGCGTCAAACAAAGCGGGCTCGGCAGGGAGGGCGGCTCGGCGGGAATCGAAGAGTACCTGGAGCAGAAGTACATCGCCGTCGACTTGTGATCCATCCGGGCGACTGCGTGGCGACTGCGCCCGTTACGGCCCGCTGCCGATGTAGAGCAGGCCGGACAGTCTCTGGCCGACGTTGAAAAAGCCCGAGTTGAACGCGGCGGTGACCAGGCCGAGCGTGCCGGTGTTGAACACCCCCGACATGCCGGCGCCGCGGTTGAGGATGCCGGAGAGCTCGGTGCCGAAGTTGGCGAAACCGGAGGCCGACCCGAGCATCGGATCCGACATCGCGTTGAGCCAGCCCGACAGGCCCGCACCGGAGTTCCAGAAGCCCGAACCGCCGCCACCGCCGGTGTTGAAGAAGCCCGACGACGGTGTGGTGGTCGAGTTCCCGAAGCCCGGGGTCCCGCCGAAGCCGAAGATCGGGATGTGGATCGGGCCGATGGTGGTGCTGCCGTGCAGCTCCAGCGCGATGCGGTCGATGACGACCGTGGGGATGTCGAAGGCCGGGGTGCCGCCGGACAACGCCAGACCCAGCGGGAGCGTGGGGATCAGGGTGCCGCCCGGGATGGTGAAGCCCGGGATGGTCAGCGACAGCGGCAGGCCGATGTGGATGGGTCCGGTGGGGATGGTGAATCCGGGAAGGGTCACCGTCGTGGGGTTGAGGGCGATGGGTCCCACGGTGAATGGTTGAAGCAGGGAAACCTCTCCCCCGGGCGTGCCGTCGGGTCCGACCGCGGCCGGTGAAAAGCTGGGTCTGACCTTGAACCCCGAGCTGCTTCCGGCCGTCATCCTGATCTCCGAGATGGCAGCATCCACCGAAAAGCCAGGGATGGTGAGCGTGATGGGGTCGACGGTGATCGGGCCGACGTCGAAGGTGGGGGCGATGCCCAGGTGGATTGAGGGGATGGGGATGTCGGGGATGGTGATCGGCCCGATGGCGCCGATCGCGGCGAAGCCCAACGGGATGGACGGGATGTGGATGGGCGGAACGATGGTGGCGGGGCCGATGCCGCCGGTGACGTCGGCGCCCACCGCGGGGAACAGCGGAATGGCGTACCCGACGGAGAAGCCGGCCAGGCCCTCGTAATTGCCCCGCCACAAGATGCCGTTGCTGAAGTTGCCGGCGATGAGGGCGCCGGTGTTCACATTGCCCGCGTTCGCCACGCCGGTGTTGGCGTTGCCGGTGTTGAACCAGCCGGTGTTGATGCTGCCCGGGTTGCCGTCACCGGTGTTGGTGTTGCCCGCGTTGAAGCTGCCGGTGTTGTGATGGCCGGCATTCGCGATGCCGGTGTTGAAGCCGCCGGCGTTGACCAACCCGGTGCTGGCCACCCCGGAGTTGCCGATACCGGTGTTGTAGCTGCCCGAGTTGAACAACCCGAAGTTGCCGGTCCCGGTGTTGAAGAACCCGACGTTGCCGGTGCCGGAGTTGAACAACCCGACATTGCCGGTGCCGGAGTTCAACCCGCCGATCCCGGTCTGGTTGTCGCCGGTGAGCCCGATCCCGAGGTTGTTGGTGCCGGTGTTGGCCAAACCGACATTGCCGATACCCATGTTGGCCAAACCGAAATTGTTGCTGCCGGCGTTGGCGAACCCGATGTTGCCCAGGCCCGCCAGGCCCGCCGCCAGACCCGAATTCCCGAACCCGAAGTTGGCATTGCCGATATTGCCGAACCCGAGGTTGCCGCCGCCGATGTTGCCCAAGCCCAGGTTGAGATCGCCAATGTTGGCCGCGCCCAGGTTGAACTCCCCGACGTTGCCGAAGCCGGCGTTGTGGTTGCCGACGTTGGCCAACCCGATGTTGAGAACGGTCACGGGGTTGACCGCGGACCCGCCCGACAGCAACCCCGACAGTTGCTGGCCGACGTTGCCCACACCCGACACCAACGCCGGCGTCCCAAGCGGCAGCGTGCTGGTGTTGTAGATCCCCGACAGCCCCGAGCCGAGGTTGAGCACGCCGGAGCTCAGCGTGCCGGCGTTGGCAATACCCGAACCCGCACCCGCCAACGCGGTGTGCGCCTGGTTCCACCAGCCCGACATGTTCGCGCCGAAGTTGCCGAAGCCCGATCCCCCGCCCGCGCCGGTGTTGAAGAAGCCCGACGACGGGGTGGTGGTGGTGTTTCCAAAACCCGGGGTGGGCGGGATGTTGATCAGCGGGATGTTGCTGGCGATGACGTAGAGTTCGCCGTCGGCGTTCGCCGGGATCTCCGGGAACGTGATCGCCGGAATGGTGGCGCCCGGGGTGCCGACGAACACATCGAGGTTCAGCAGCGAGTTCGCCGGGAACGTCAACCCACCGGGGAAGAGGGTGATCGCGTCGATGCTGCCCGGCACCTGGAAACCCACCGGGATCTGGTGAAGAGTGAGCGCCGGGGTGTTGAACGCCTGGGTGGCCGCATTGAAGACGGCGTGCACCGGGCCGGTCGTGCTGAGCGTCGGGATTCCCGAGGTGATATTTCCGCTGGGGAAGAGGTCGCCGAAGCTGTAGCTTCTGCCGACCGCGTACCACGTTGGGCCGATCAGACCGGATGAAGTCCACACTATGAAGGGTTCTGTCTCGCTGCTCGCCCCGACCGACGCGGCCATATCAAGGACCGCCCGTGCGGCGTTCAGGGCGGGAATGGCGACGGAGGGAACCGCGATGGGGCCGAAGCCGACGCTTCCGGTGACGTTCGGCTGGAGCGCGGGAATGTCGATTTGCGGGATGGTGAAGGCGCCCATCGCGACGTTGCCGGTCAGGTGCGCGTTGATCGCCGGGACCGGAATGGGCGGGACGATTACCGGGCCGAAGGCCCCGGTGAAATGCGCGTCCAGAATGGTGATCCGGGGAACGTCGAGGCCGTAGGTGTAGCTGACTAGGCCTTCGTAGTTGCCCCGCCACAGGATGCCGTTGCTGAAGTTGCCCGACATGAGCGCGCCGGTGTCGACGTTGCCCGCGTTCGCGATGCCGGTATTGGAGTTACCGGTGTTGAACCAGCCGGTATTGATGCTGCCCGGGTTGAAGTCGCCGGTATTGGTGTCACCGGCGTTGAAGCTGCCCGTGTTGTAACTGCCGGCATTCGCCAGACCCGTGTTGAAACCACCGGCATTGAAAAGCCCAGTGCTGCCCGTTCCGCTATTGCCGACGCCGGTGTTGAAGCTACCGGAGTTGAACAACCCCCAGTTGCCGGTCCCGGAGTTGAAGAACCCGACGTTGCCGGTGCCGGAGTTGAACAACCCCAGGTTGCCCGCACCGGAGTTCAGGCCACCGAACCCGGTCTGGTTGTCCCCGGTCAGCCCGATCCCGAGGTTGTTGGTGCCGGTGTTGCCGAACCCGATGTTGCCCACACCCATGTTGGCCAGGCCGACGTTGTTGCTGCCCGCGTTGCCCAACCCGATATTGCCGATCCCCGGCAGCGCCCCCAGGCCCGAGTTGGCGAACCCGACGTTCCCGTGGCCGATATTGCCGAACCCGACGTTGCCGTTCCCGACATTGCCCAACCCCAGGTTGAGGTCGCCGATGTTGGCCGCGCCCAGGTTGAGGTTCCCGACGTTGCCCAACCCGAGGTTGTAGTTGCCGACATCGGCCAACCCGACATTGAGGATGAGGCTCTGATTCAGCACCGTCCCGCTCGCCAACACCCCCGACAGCTGCTGGCCGACGTTGCCCAGGCCCGACACCAACGCCGGGGTGCCCAAGCCCAGGATGCTGGTGTTGTACAGCCCCGATATGCCCGAGCCGAAGTTCAGCACACCCGAGTGCAGCGTGCCGGCGTTGAGGACGCCCGAGCCTGCCCCCAGCACCGCGGTGTGCGCCTGGTTCCACCAGCCGGAGCTGCCGGCACCGAAGTTGCCGAAACCCGACACCCCGCCCGCGCCGGAGTTGAAGAAACCCGACGACGGGGTGGCGGTCGCGTTCCCGAAGCCGGACGTCGGCGGAACGATGATGATCGGAACGCTGCTGTCCGGCACGCTGATGTTGAGGGCCAGGCTCAGTGGCAGCGGATCGATCGTGAAACCACCCGGGAATATCGTGATCGGATCCAGCACACCGGACGCATCGATGGTCAACGGAATCGCATTTTGCGGGATGTTGAGGCCGCCGGGGAACAGGGTGAAGGCCGGAAGACCGCCCGACACATCGATCTTGAGCGGGATAGGCGAAGTCATGATCGTTGGGATGGTGACGGCCGCGAAAGTGATTGCGAGGCTGCCGGTGCTTCCGCTGCTGGGACCGGTATGGATCAAGATGCCCTGAGTGGGTGCGGTGACAAAGCCACCACTCATTCCGGTTGAGTTGGACGCCCCAATTATCCAGTTGTCGCCGAGCGCATTCACGAAGAGCAACGGAAGTCTGAACGGCGGCGGGGCGGGGGCCGGGGGCGTGTTGAGCGGAATCGTGTAGGTCTGGCCGCCGATCGTCATGCCCGGCAGGAAGACGATGGGCGGGATGACCGTCGATTCGTGGATGTCCAGCGGTATTGCGGGAACGTCGATTTGCGGGATGGTGAAGGGGCCGATGTTGACGAGTTCGTGGATGTCGAACAGCGACATGCCGGGGATATCGATCTGATCGATGTGGATGGGACCGAGGTTGACGGTTTCGTTGATGTCCACCAGGGTGCTGCCGGTGATTTCGATGCTGTAGGAGAAGCCGAACAGCCCGTGGTGATCACCGGTCCACAGCGCGCCGTTGTTGAAGCTGCCGGAGTTGAACGCGCCGGTGTTGACATTGCCCGTGTTGAACAGGCCGGTGTTGGTGTGGCCGGCGTTGAACCAGCCGGTGTTGACATTGCCCGGGTTGAAGCCGCCGGTGTTGGTGTTGCCCGCGTTGACGCTGCCGGTGTTGTAGCTTCCGGCATTGGCCAGACCCGTGTTGAAACTCCCGGCATTGAAAAGCCCGGTACTGCCCGTTCCGCTGTTACCGATGCCGGTGTTGTAGCTGCCCGAGTTGAACAACCCCCAGTTTCCGGTCCCGGTGTTGAAGAACCCGATGTTGCCGGTGCCGGAGTTGAACAACCCCAGGTTGCCGGCACCGGAGTTCAGGCCGCCGAACCCGGTCTGGTTGTCGCCGGTCAGCCCGATCCCGAGGTTGTTGGTGCCGGTGTTGCCGAACCCGACATTGCCCAGGCCCATGTTGCCGAAGCCGACGTTGTTGCTGCCGGCGTTGCCCAACCCGATGTTGCCGATCCCCGGCAGCGCCCCCAGGCCCGAGTTGCCGAACCCGACATTGCCGTGGCCGAGGTTGCCGAACCCGACGTTGCCGTCCCCGAGGTTGCCCAACCCCAGGTTCTGCCCGCCGAGGTTGCCACCGCCGAGGTTGAGGTTGCCGACGTTGCCCGCGCCCAGGTTGACGTCGCCGACGTTGGCGAAGCCGAGGTTGTAGCTGCCGACGTTGCCCAGGTTGACGATGTTCAGCGGATTCAGGTGCCGCAGCTCGGCGATCGCCGCGTCGATGATGCTCGGCTGCCCGGAGCCGCCCGACCCGCCGCTGGTCAGCATCGCCAGCAGGCCATCGATGGACACCCCCGACACGTGGTTGCCCAGGTTGCCGAAACCCGAGATCACCGCCGGCGCGGAGCCCAGCGTGCTCACGTTGAACATGCCCGAGATGTCGACGCCGGAGTTCAGCACACCGGATGCCAGGCTGCCGGCATTGCCCAGGCCGGACAGCGTCCCCACCATCGGACTCGAGGCCTGGTTCAGCAAGCCGGACACCCCCGCGCCGAAGTTGGCGATGCCCGAGCCGCCACCGCCGCCGGTGTTGAAGAAGCCCGACGACGGCAGCTCGGTCGAGTTGCCAAAGCCCGGCAGCGCCGGAATGTCGATGATCGAGATGTTGATGGGTCCGGCGCTGGTGAGAACGTCGAAGTTCAGCGGAATCGGGTCGATCCTGGCGCCGGTGATGGTGACCGCCGGAATGTCGACGGACACATCGATCGGCACGACCTCCGACATCGAAATTCCGTTGATAGTGGAGGCCGGGATGTCGATCGGCGGAATGTCGATGGGTATGGATTGGCTGAACGCGATTCCCGGCAATTCGATGGCGTCGATGGTCTGCTGCAGCGGCAGGGCCAATCCGCCCAGCGTTGCCGAAGTAAGGGGTATGGCGACCTGTATCTGAACCGAGATTGTGGGATCGGGAAATTCATTTGGGAACGCGTCGTGGAGGAACTGAAGCTTGAGGTTGACGTTGAACGGATTGAGCTGGACGTTGGAGACGGTGATCGGGCCGAACCTGAATTGTCCGGTAATGCCCAGCGCGGAAAGCAGGGTGGTGGCCGGGGCAGTGAAGCCGGCGTCGGCGGCACCGTCGAAGTCGATGTGGATTGCCGGAATGGGGATGTCCGGCACGGCGAAGCCGTAGTTCGCTTGTCCCGTGATGCCCAGGTGGATGGGGGGAAGGATCGTGGTGTCCGGGATGATAATGGGGCCGATGCCGCCGGTTGAAGTCCAGTGGATCGGGAATTCGGGAATCGTGATGCCGACGTTCAGGCCGAACAGGCCCTCGAAGTTGCCTCGCCACAAGATGCCGTTGCTGTCGTTGCCGGCGATGAAGGCGCCGGTGTTGACGGTGCCCGAATTGGCGATGCCGGTGTTGGCGTTGCCGGTGTTGAACCAGCCGGTGTTGATGCTGCCCGGGTTGAAGGCACCGGTGTTGGTGTTGCCCGCGTTGAAACCGCCCGTGTTGTCATGACCGGCGTTGGCCACACCGGTGTTGAAATTGCCGGCATTGAACAACCCGGTGCTGGCCACCCCGGAGTTGCCGATCCCGGTGTTGTAGCTGCCCGAGTTGAACAACCCGAAGTTCCCGGTCCCGGAGTTGAAGAACCCGACGTTGCCGGTGCCGGAGTTGAACAGGCCGATGTTGCCGGCACCGGAGTTCAGGCCGCCAAAGCCGGTCTGGTTGTCCCCGGTCAGCCCGATACCGAGGTTGTTGGTGCCGGTGTTGCCGAACCCGATGTTGCCCAGGCCCATGTTGCCGAAGCCGACGTTATTGCCGCCGGCGTTGCCCAACCCGATGTTGCCCACACCCGCCAGGCCCGCCGCCAAACCCGAGTTCCCAAAGCCGAGGTTGCTGTTGCCGATATTGCCGAACCCGACGTTGCCGCCGCCGATGTTGCCCAACCCCAGGTTCACATCACCGATGTTGGCCGCGCCCAGGTTGACGTTCCCGATGTTGCCGAATCCGATGTTGTGGTTGCCCACATCGGCCAACCCGAGGTTGATGACAAAGCTCCGGTTCAGTGCCGTCCCCGCCGAGAACAACCCCGACAGCTGCTGGCCGGCGTTGCCGATGCCCGAGACCACCGCCGGCGTCCCCGGCGGCAACCCGCTGGTGTTGTACAGCCCCGACACCCCCGAGCCCCAGTTCAGCACACCCGAGTCCAGCGAGCCGAAGTTGGCGAAGCCCGAGCCCGCCCCGGACGCCGCGCTGTGCGCCTGGTTCCACCAACCCGACATCGCCGAACCGAAGTTGTAGAAACCCGATCCCCCACCGTCGCCGGAGTTGAAGAAGCCCGACGACGGGGTGGTGGTCGTGTTGCCAAAGCCCGGGGTCGGCGGGACGTTGATGATCGGGATCTGGATGGGACCGAACAGGACGGTGCCGTCCCAGAGCACCGGGACCGTGTCGATCTGGAAACCGTCGGGCAGCAGGGTGAACGGGTCGGTGCCGCCGGACAGGTTGGTGACACCCGCGGAGGCTTTTGGAAATGTGAGGCCACCGGGGAAGAAGGTGAAGGGGTCGTTGCCGCCGGATAGGCCCAGGTTCACCGGAGTTTGGGCGGGAATGGTCCAGCCGTTCGGGAAGAGGGTCCAGGTGGTGGTGCCTAGGCCAAGGCTTAAGGGAATTGGGTCCCCGATATTTAAGCCGCTGATCTGGGGTCCGGTGATTGACAGGTTCGATATAAAGAAGCCTATGACGGGAGGGTTGGGATTGCCGAAATTGGCGATACCGATAAACGGGTTGTTGAATTTGAAGGATCCGATGCTGAGCCCTATGCCACCGTTGAGTGGGTTAAGAGCGGTAATAGCCGAGATGGTGGTTTGACCCAGGCCCACGGATCCCAGCACGTCGATGGGGATCTTGGGAATGTGGATTTCTGGAATGGTGAAGGGGCCCAGGCCGACGCTTGCATTGGTGATGTTGAAGTGGACCCCAGGAATGGGGACGGGTGCGACGTGTAGGGGGCCGATTCCGCCGACCGCATGATAGGTGAGGGGGAATTGCTCAATAGTGAATCCGAGGTAGGCGCCGACCAGGCCCTCGAAGTTGCCCCGCCACAGGATGCCGTTGCTGTCGTTGCCCGTCATGAACGCGCCGGTGTTGACGGTGCCCGAATTGGCGATGCCGGTGTTGGCGTTGCCGATGTTGAACCAGCCGGTGTTGATGCTGCCCGGGTTGAAGGCACCGGTGTTGGTGTTGCCCGCGTTGAAGCTGCCCGTGTTGTCATGACCGGCGTTGGCCACACCGGTGTTGAAATTGCCGGCATTGAACAACCCGGTGCTGGCCACCCCGGAGTTGCCGATCCCGGTGTTGTAGCTGCCCGAGTTGAACAACCCGAAGTTCCCGGTCCCGGAGTTGAAGAACCCGACGTTGCCGGTGCCGGAGTTGAACAGGCCGATGTTGCCGGCACCGGAGTTCAGGCCGCCAAAGCCGGTCTGGTTGTCCCCGGTCAGCCCGATACCGAGGTTGTTGGTGCCGGTGTTGCCGAACCCGATGTTGCCCACACCCATGTTGCCGAAGCCGACGTTATTGCCGCCGGCGTTGCCCAACCCGATGTTGCCCACACCCGCCAGGCCCGCCGCCAAACCCGAGTTCCCAAAGCCGAGGTTGCTGTTGCCGATATTGCCGAACCCGACGTTGCCGCCGCCGATATTGCCCAACCCCAGGTTCACATCACCGATGTTGGCCGCGCCCAGGTTGACGTTCCCGATGTTGCCGAATCCGATGTTGTGGTTGCCCACATCGGCCAACCCGAGGTTGATGACAAAGCTCCGGTTCAGTGCCGTCCCCGCCGAGAACAACCCCGACAGCTGCTGGCCGGCGTTGCCGATGCCCGACACCGCCGCCGGGGTCATCAGCGCGGTGGTGTTGTACAACCCCGACACACCCGAGCCGAAGTTCAGCACACCCGAGTGCAGCGATCCGACGTTCGCATAGCCCGAACCCGCTCCCAGCACCGCGCTCTGCGTCTGGTTCCACCAGCCCGACACGCCCGAGCCCATGTTCCCGAAACCCGAGACCCCACCCGCTCCGGTGTTAAAGAAACCCGACGATGGAGCGGTGGTGGTGTTCCCGAAGCCCGGGGTCGCCGGGATATTAACGCCGTTGATCACGATGGGGCCGACCGTGACGCTGGCGCCCAGGTTCAGCGGGATGCGGTCAATCGTGATCGGCGGGGTGCTGAAGCCGTCAATCTGGCCGGATATGTCGATCGTCAACGGCAGCGGCGCAGCGGGAATGGTAAAGCCCGGGATCGTGAAGCCCGGCGTACCGATCGACGCGCTGGCCAGCAGCGCCAGCGGATTGTTGGGAATGCTGATGCCATTCGGGAAAAGCGTGATTGCCGGGGTATTCCAATTGACGGTTACCGGGAATTGTTGGTTAATTCTGGTGTCGATAGTAAGGTTACCTAATTGGAGGGTGACGTTGCCGGCAAGATCCCTAATTTCGATCCCAGAAATGTTGACGACCCCCAAGCCAAAGAAGGGGCCGACGGGGAAAGTCGTGTTGAAGTTCTGGGCCGGGAACAGGGTGACGGGCGAGATGGTGAGGGGGCCGACGCTGATGGGTATGGCGGTACCGCCACCAAGGGCGGGGATCACGATGTCCGGAACGACCAACGGGCCGAAGGTGAAGGTTTGGTGAATGTTCAGCGGGATGGTGGGCAGAATCTGGATCGGCAGCAGGGTGATGGGGCCGACGCCGCCGTTGAGCTCGAGACCAATGGGGATCGCCGGAATCGTGGATCCACCGGCGGATAAGCCCCACAGGCCTTCGTAGTCACCCCGCCACAATGCCCCGTTGCTGAAGTTGCCCGAGATGAACGCCCCGGTGTTGACGTTGCCCGAGTTCGCGATGCCGGTGTTGGTGTTGCCGGTGTTCAGCCAACCCGTGTTCACACTGCCCGGATTGAAACCACCGGTGTTGGTGCTGCCCGCGTTGAAACTACCGGTGTTGTAGCTCCCCACATTGCCCACACCCGTGTTGAAGCCACCGACATTGAACAACCCGGTACTCGCCGTCCCCGCATTACCGACACCGGTGTTGTAGCTGCCCGAGTTGAACACCCCGAAATTCCCGGTCCCCGAATTGAAGAACCCCACATTCCCGGTGCCCGAATTGAACAACCCAATGTTGGCGGTCCCCGAGTTGAGGCCTCCGAAACCGGTTTGGTTGTCCCCGGTGAGCCCGATACCAAGGTTGTTGTTGCCGGTGTTGGCCAACCCGATATTCCCCACACCCATGTTGGCCAAGCCGTAATTGCTGGCGCCGGCATTGCCGAACCCGATATTGCCCAAGCCGGCCAGGCCCGCCCCCAGACCGGAGTTGCCGAACCCGACATTCCCGTTGCCCACATTGCCGAACCCGACATTGTTGCCACCGGCATTCCCGAAACCCAGATTCTGCCCACCGACATTGCCCGCGCCCAGGTTGAACACCCCGACATTGCCCAAGCCGGCGTTGTAATTGCCGACGTTCGCCAAACCCGCATTCAGGCTCAGCACCTTCGACGGATCGGCCAACACCGCATTCACGAACGCATTGGCACCACCCAGCAGGTTCTGCAGCGGCGGCCCGAACCCCGGCAACGCCGCCGCCGCCGCCGACGCGCCGCCGTGGTAGCCGGCCATCGCCGCCACATCGGCGGCCCACATCAGCTCGTACTCGGCCTCGGCGGCCGCGATCGCCGGCGTGTTCTGCCCCAACACATTCGACACCGCCAACGACAGCAGCCGCGCCCGGTTGGCCGCCACCAGCGCCGGATCCACCGTCGCCGCCAACGCCGCCTCAAAGACCCCCACCACCACCCGCGCCTGCCCGGCCACCTCCGCCGCCGCGGCCGCCACCGAACCCAACCACCCCGCATACGGCGCCGCCGCGGCCGCCATCGCCGCCGCCCCCACCACCAACCCCGACGTCACCGACTCAAACGACGCCGCCGCCGCCCCCAGCTCGGCGGCCAGCCCGTCCCAGGCCGCCGCCGCCGCCAACCACGGCCCCGAGCCCGCGCCGCCATACATCAACACGGAATTGATCTCAGGGGGCAAGACCTGAAAATTCACCACCCCACCTCTCTTGACGTATGTCATCGTCTCACTACCAATCGGCGCGTGCAGGCGAATTGACGTGCTCGCAAGCAAGCTCCTACCGACACCGCGTAGCCGCCCCGGAGGCCCGACTAGCTCGCCGTCGATGTACCCGGTTACGGCCCGGTACCGGTGTAGAGCAGGCCGGACAATTTCTGGCCCACGTTGAAAAGCCCCGAGTTGAACGCCGCCGTGATGAGGCCGAGCGTGCCCGTGTTGTACACACCCGAGATGCCGGCGCCGCGATTGAGGATGCCGGAGAGCTGGGTGCCGAAGTTGGCCAAGCCCGAGGCCGACCCGAACAGCGGATTCGGGATCGCGTTGAGCACGCCCGACAGGCCGGTGCCGGAGTTTGTGATGCCCGAAAGCCCACCACCGCCGGTGTTGAAGAAGCCCGACGACGGGAGCGTGGTCGCATTCCCGAACCCCGGGACCGCCGGGATGACGAAACCGGCGTTGATGGGGCCGAGGACGGCGTTGACGTCGAGAACCACCGGGATTCGGTCGATGGTGATCTCCGGGGGGAAGTTGAAGGCAGGGGTGGCGCCGGACAACGCGAGGCCCAGCGGGATTTGGGGAACCGTGATTTCCGGGCTGACGAACGGCCCGATGGTGACGGACAGGGGCAGCTCGATGTGGATGGGATCGACGGGAATGTGGAATCCCGGGATGGTGAATTCCGGTATCAGGGTGGTCAAGCCAAGCGAACTCAACGGCACGGTGAACGCCAACGTCTGGCTGGGCGTCGTCTGGATAGGACCGATCGTAAACTTGAAGACCGTCAGAAGCTCGAGCGGGAATGGATCGATGATGGAGCCTGAGCTGAAACTCGGGCCGATCGTGATGCTGCTTGCGGGGTCAAGCCCCAGGGCGGGAATCGTGATGTCCTGGACGGTGATGGGGCCGAGGTCGAAGACCGGGTTGATGCCAACCGTGATCGGGGAAATGGACACCGACGGGATGGTGAAGCCGCCGATTTGGCCGGTTGCCGTGAGGTCCAGCGGAATGGCGGGAATGTGGATCGACGGAATGGTGATGGGTCCGGCGCCGCCGGACGCGTGGATGTTCGCGACGGTGAATTCGGGAATGATGGTGGCGGTGTAGGCGAAGCCGACCAGGCCCTGGTAGTTGCCCCGCCACAATAGGCCGTTGCTGTCGTTGCCCGACAGGAATGCGCCGGTGCCCACGGTGCCGGTGTTGGCCACCCCGGTGTTGGTGTGACCGGTGTTGAGCCAGCCGGTGTTGATGCTGCCCGGGTTGAAACCGCCGGTGTTGGCGTCACCGGTGTTGAAGCTGCCGGTGTTGTAACCACCCGCGTTGGCCAGACCCGTGTTGAAACCACCGGCGTTGAACCACCCCGTGCTGGCCATGCCCGAATTGCCGATACCGGTGTTGTAGCTGCCCGAATTGAACAAGCCCCAGTTCCCGGTGCCGGAGTTGAAGAACCCGACATTGCCGGTACCCGAGTTGAACAACCCGATATTGCCGCTGCCGGTGTTGAAACCACCGATCCCGGTCAGGTTGTCACCGCTGAGCCCGATACCGATGTTGCCGGTGCCGGTGTTGCCGAACCCGATGTTGCCCACACCCATATTCGCAAAGCCGAGGTTGCCGCTGCCGGCATTGCCCAACCCGATGTTGCCGATACCCAGTAGGCCGGGCGCCGCACCCGAGTTGGCGAACCCAACATTGCCGGCACCGACGTTGCCGAACCCGACGTTGTTGCCGCCGATGTTGCCGCTGCCCAGGTTGACGTCGCCGATGTTGCCGCTGCCCAGGTTGAAGTCCCCGATGTTGCCGAACCCGACATTGCCCGTCCCCAGATCGGCCAACCCGATGTTGACGATAAGGCCGCGGTTCAGCGCCGTGCCGGCCGACGACAACCCCGCCAACTGATGACCCACATTGCCCAAACCCGACACCAACGCCGAGGTCCCCACATCCAGCGTGCTGGTGTTCACCAGGCCCGACACACCCGACCCGAAGTTGAGCACACCCGATCCCAGCGCGCCGGCATTGAAGAAGCCCGACGCCGTCCCCAGCAACCCCGACGGGACCTGGTTGAACCAGCCCGACAGGTTCGCGCCGACGTTCCCGAACCCCGACACCCCGCCGGCGCCGGTGTTGAAGAAACCCGACGACGGGGCCGTGGTCGTGTTCCCGAACCCCGGCACCGCCGGAATGTCGATGAGCACGATGCGGATCGGGCCCAGGGTGCTGTGGGCCTCGAGGGCGAAGGGGATTCCGGGGATGGTGATTGCCGGGATGGTGAAGGCGCCGGTGCCGCCGGACAGGTTGATGCTCAACGGGTTCATCGCGGGGATCGTGAGGCCGCCCGGGAAGATATCGATGGGCTCGGTGTGGGCGGTAACGCTGGCCAGCAGCGGGATTTCGTCGATGGTGACTACCGGGGTGCTGTAGGGCAGGTTGGCCAGGAAAGCCGATATGGTCCCTTGCGACGAGCTGCCACCGATGACTACCGGACCGATTGTCAGGGGCACCAAACCGCCGACTTGAAATTCTCCCGTTATCGGACCGATTCTCAGCGGCCCGCCGGGTTGTGAGCCGGTTAGGTAATTCAGTGTGACGGGCACCTTGGGAATGGCAAGGGACGGGACGGTTATCGGGCCGAGACCGACGCTGACCGTGGTGGCGTCCAGGTCGATTCGGGGAATGGGGATGGTCGGAAGGGTGAAGCTGGCGATGGCGACGTCGGCGCTGAATTCCGCGCGGATTGCGGGGAGGTCGATGGCGGGGATGACGACGGAGCCCAGTCCGCCGGTGAAGGTGAGGTCCAGGAAACGGGTTTGCGGAAGCACGGCAGGGATGTAGGAGATGCCGACCAGGCCCTGGTAGTTGCCCCGCCACAATAGGCCGTTGCTGTCGTTGCCCGACAGGAATGCGCCGGTGCCCACGGTGCCGGGGTTGGCCACCCCGGTGTTGGTGTGACCGGTGTTGAGCCAGCCGGTGTTGATGCTGCCCGGGTTGAAACCGCCGGTATTGGCCTCACCGGTGTTGAAGCTGCCGGTGTTGTAATCCCCGGCGTTGGCCAGACCCGTATTGAAATTGCCGGCATTGAAAAGCCCAGTACTACCCGTTCCGCTATTGCCGATACCGGTGTTGTAGCTGCCCGAATTGAACACCCCGAAGTTGCCGGTGCCGGAGTTGAAGAACCCGACATTGCCGGTACCCGAGTTGAACAACCCGACATTGCCGCTGCCGGTGTTGAAACCGCCGATCCCGGTCAGGTTGTCACCGCTGAGCCCGATACCGATGTTGCCGGTGCCGGTGTTGCCGAACCCGATATTGCCCACACCCATATTCGCAAAGCCGAGGTTGCCGCTGCCGGCATTGCCCAACCCGATGTTGCCGATACCCAGTAGGCCGGGCGCCGCACCCGAGTTGGCGAACCCAACATTGCCGGCACCGACGTTGCCGAACCCGACGTTGTTGCCGCCGATGTTGCCGCTGCCCAGGTTGACGTCGCCGATGTTGCCGCTGCCCAGGTTGAAGTCCCCGATGTTGCCGAACCCGACATTGCCCGTCCCCACATCGGCCAACCCGATGTTGACGATAAGGCCGCGGTTCAGCGCCGTGCCGGCCGACGACAACCCTGCCAACTGATGACCCACATTGCCCAAACCCGACACCAACGCCGAGGTCCCCACATCCAGCGTGCTGGTGTTCACCAGGCCCGACACACCCGACCCGAAGTTGAGCACACCCGATCCCAGCGCGCCGGCATTGAAGAAACCCGACGCCAGCCCCGGCAACGACTGCGTCGCCTGGTTCCAGCCACCCGACACGTTCGCGCCGACGTTCCCGAACCCCGACACCCCACCGGCGCCGGTGTTGAAGAAACCCGACGACGGGGCCGTGGTCGTGTTCCCGAACCCCGGCACCGCCGGATTGTGGAGGGGACTGAGGCTGATGGGGCCCAGGGTGAGGTCGACGTTGAGCTCGAGGGGAATGGGATCGATCGTGTAGCCGTTCGGGAAGATGGTGAAGTCCGGGATGCCAAAGAACGCGTCGACATGCACCGGGATTTTCGGGAAAGTCAGGCCATCCGGGAACAGGGTGAAACCCGGGATGCCGCCGTCCACGTCGATACGCAGGGGCAGGGATGGAATGGTCAGTCCCGGAATGGCGATGGGCGGGATGCTGAGGTCGAGCACCGAGAAGGATGGGCCAGCGGAGCCCAGTTGAATGGTGACCGGGTCGAGGGTGCCCGAGAAAGTGAGGTCGGGGGTGCCGTTCGCGAAGTTGGCGATGGAGAGATCCACATTTCCAGTTGCCGGAATGACGAAGGGCGGTGGCGCGGGGCCGCCGGGGGCGGTGGCGGCCTGGTTGATATGCGTGGCGGGGATGTTCATGGGCGGGAAGATGACCAGCGGGCCCAGGTCGAAGGTTTCGTGGTAGTCCAGGGGGATTCCCTGGACGGGGATGGGATTCACGGTGTATGGGCCGAACTCGAAGGTTTGGTCAATGTCCAGCAGCGGGGGTATGTGAACGGGGATCGGATCGATAACGATGGGGCCCAGGTTCACGGTTTCGCGGAGGTACACGAGGTAGGTAAAGGGAATCAGGTCGCCGGCGGGGTAGGTGAAGTCCAGCAGGCCCTGGTAGTCGCCCGTCCACAAGAAGCCGTTGCTGTAATTGCCCGAGATGAATGCGCCGGTGTTGACGTTGCCGGGGTTGGCCACCCCGGTGTTGGTGTGACCGGTGTTGAACCAGCCGGTGTTGATGTTGCCCGGGTTGTAACCGCCGGTATTGGCGTCACCCGCGTTGAAGCTGCCGGTGTTGTAGTGACCGGTGTTGGCCAGGCCGGTGTTGAAATTGCCGGCGTTGAAAAGCCCAGTACTGCCCGTTCCGCTATTACCGATACCGGTGTTGTAGCTGCCCGAATTGAACAGGCCCCAGTTCCCGGTGCCGGAGTTGAAGAACCCGACATTGCCGGTACCCGAGTTGAACAACCCGACATTGCCGCTGCCGGTATTGAAACCGCCGATTCCGGTCAGGTTGTCACCGGTGAGCCCGATGCCGATGTTCCCGGTGCCGGTGTTGCCGAACCCGATGTTGCCCACACCCATGTTCGCCCAGCCGAGGTTGGCGCTGCCGGCATTGCCGAACCCGATGTTGCCGATACCCAGTAGGCCGGGCGCCTCACCCGAGTTGGCGAACCCGACGTTGCCCGACCCGATGTTGCCCAGCCCGACGTTGTTGCTGCCGATGTTGCCGCTGCCCAGGTTGACGTCGCCGATGTTGCCGCTGCCCAGGTTGAAGTCGCCGATGTTGCCCCCCGAGAACGGCACCCCGACAACACCACCGACAACACTCCCGGCAACACCACCGATAACACTCCCGACAACACTCCCGGGAACACCCCCGATAGCGCCGACAACACCACCGACAACGCCACCGACAACACCGCCGACAACACTGCCGGCGGTGCCCAACCCGATGTTGAAGTTGCCGATGTTGCCGCTGCCGATGTTGAAGTCGCCAACATTGCCGAACCCGATATTGCCGCCACCGACGTTGCTCAACCCCAGATTGGGGCCAACGATCCCAACGGCCGAGCTGAAGCCCGATATCAGGGGGGCGGTGATGCTCCCGTCGAACAGGCTCAAGACACCCAAACCCAGGCCCGGGACAGCCACACCGCTGAAGGGATCCGGCGCTGGGGTGGTGGTGGTCGAGCCCCCAGAGCCCGGAATGGTGATGATCGGGATGTTGATGGGGCCCACCGGGGTGATGACGTCCACGTTCAAAGGGATCGCGGGCAGCACGGTGGCCGGGATGGAGACGGCGTCCTCGAGTCCGACGGACACGTCGATGGGCAGGATTTCGTGGAGAACCATTGACTTTACGGTGGAGGCCGGCGAGCCGAAAGACAGATTGAGCGGTATGGAGTCGCTGTAGGTGCCCGGGAAGGTGAGTTGCAGCGGGTCCATGTTGAATTCGATCCTGGGTATCCCAATTACGATGGGATCCAGCTTGACGCCGCTTTTGAAGTCAAATAGGAACAGGGTCTGACCGATCGACATGTACAGCTTGAAGGGCTGGGTTTGTATATTCGCGATTCGGATTAGGCTGACGTCGAGGAATCCCGTGGTGTCCAGGCCGGAAAGAATAGTCGTGGCCGGGGCGTTGAAACCCAGGTTGACGTTTCCGTCGAGGCCGAAGTCGATTGCGGGGATGGGGATGTCCGGGACGGTGAAGGGGCCGAGTTCGAGGTTTCCCGTGACGGTCAGGAGGGGATTTAGCGCATCCAACACGGTGGTGGTCGGGATGCTGATGGGGCCGATGCCGCCGTTGAGGGTGAAGTGCAGCGGGACCAGCCCACTGGTGAGGCCAAAGCCACCGGGGACCGCCGGAATGGGGCCGTTCGCCGGGGCTGGGGGGATGTAGTCCCACCGGAACGGGAAGGGCCCGATAGAAAGGGTGGTGTGCAGGTTCACCGGGATGGTGTCAACCGTGAAGCCCTGCGGGAAGACGGTGAATCCACCGGTGCCGGCGGCGAAGTCGGTGAGGCTGACCACCGGGTTTTCCGGGAACGCCAGGCCACCCGGGAACACCGTGATGCTGTCGAGGCCACCGGACAGGTTGATTGTCACCGGGGTTTGGTCAGGAACGCTGATGCCGTTCGGGAACAGGGTCAAGGGCGATGTGGACACCTCGGCAAACACGACGATCGGGAAAAGAGGCCCCACGGTGTCGGTGCTGATGGTGGGTCCATTGATCTTGAGATCGGTGACGCTGAGGTAGAACGATCCGGTGGGGAATTTATTGCCGGGCGGGCCTAACGGCGGGCCGTAATGATCGATCGTGATGAACGGGCTTGGCAAGGTGAGCGGGGCGATGGAGATCGTTGCGTTGGCGAACATCCCGGAAAGAAGAACGGTGGGAGACACGTGGAACCCGTCGAGGCCGACGGTTCCAGTCACGTGCACCGGGATCGCGGGAATGGTGATCTGCGGGAGGGTGAATTCGCGGAGCCCGACGAATCCGCCGGTGATTTGCACGTCGAATGCGGGGATGGGAATGGGCTGGACGTGGATGGGGCCTATCCCGCCGACCACCTGCAGTTCGATGGGGAGTTCGGAAATGGTGAAAAGCGGGCCGGGGACGAAGGGGGCCGGGCCGTTGGTGTGGTCGCCGGTTAAGAAGACACCGGTGTTGCCCATCCCCGAGTTGCCGATACCGGTGTTGTGACTCCCCGAATTGAACAAGCCAGAGTTCCCGGTGCCGGAGTTGAAGAACCCGACATTGCCGGTACCCGAATTGAACAGCCCCACATTGCCGCTGCCCGAATTGAAACCACCGATCCCGGTCAGGTTGTCACCGGTCAGCCCGATACCGATGTTCCCGTTGCCGGTGTTGCCGAACCCGAGGTTGCCCACGCCCATATTCGCCAGGCCGAGGTTGTCGCTGCCGGCGTTGCCGAGCCCGATATTGCCGATACCCATCAGGCCGGGCGCCAAACCCGAGTTCCCGAACCCGATGTTGCCAAACCCGATATTGCCCAAGCCGACGTTGTTGCTGCCGATGTTGCCGCCACCCAGCGGGCCGCCCGACAACATCCCCGACACCTGAGTGCCGACATTGCCAATACCCGACACCAACGTGCCGGCGTTGAAGTAGCCCGACACCGTTCCCGGCAACGGCTGCATGGTCTGGGGGGACTGGTTGAACCAACCCGAC
This sequence comes from Mycobacterium shinjukuense, assembly GCF_010730055.1. Classification (NCBI taxonomy): domain Bacteria; kingdom Bacillati; phylum Actinomycetota; class Actinomycetes; order Mycobacteriales; family Mycobacteriaceae; genus Mycobacterium; species Mycobacterium shinjukuense. The sequence continues at coordinate 2,848,213 of NZ_AP022575.1, forward strand.
GTGTGCGCGCCGACGTTCCCGAATCCCGACACCCCACCGCCGCCGGTGTTGAAGAAACCCGACGACGGGGCGGTGGTCGAATTCCCGAACCCCGGCGACGCCGGAACGTTGATGCCCGCGATGCCGACGGGGCCGACGCTGCCGGTGGCGTGCAGGTTCAACGGAATGTTGTCAATGGTGATTGCCGGGGTGCTCAGGGCGTCGATATGGCCGACCACGTTGATCGTCAGCGGAAGTGGTTGCTCGGGAATCGAAAATCCCGGAATGGTGAAGGCGTCGGTGCCGGCCGTCACGCCAAGAGACAGCGACAGCGGTGTGTCGGGAATGCTGACGCCATTCGGGAAAAGGGTGAGCGCGGGGGTGGTATAAGAGATGGTGATTGGGATGGAAAAGCCGGTATTGATATGTATTGGCCCGATCAAGGTGATGGGATTGGGGGTAGGGCTGAGCGCGACCTGTTGGATTTGGGGAATTGTTATCGACGAGACCGGCCAGGTGAACGTTACGGTGAAGTCGGGGACTTGTTGAGCCGGAAAAAGCGTGATGGGATTGATTTTGAGCGGGCCGATCGAGAGATTTGGTATGGTCGCGCCCAGCGAGATTGCCGGGACGTTGATGGGCGGGACGACCAAGGGGCCAAGGTAAAGTGTTTCGTTGATGTTGATCGGGATTTCGGGGATAATGTGGATGGGCTCGATGGTGATGGCGCCGACACCACCGTTTATGTCCATTCTGAGCGGAATTTTGGGCAGTATGTTCAACCCGGTGGAGAGTCCGAGCAGTCCCTGGTAGTCGCCGCGCAACAAGACGCCGTTGCTGTAGTTGCCCGAGAGGAAAAAGCCGGTGTCGACGTTGCCCGAGTTCGCCACCCCGGTGTTGATGTCACCGGTGTTGAGCCAGCCGGTGTTGATGCTGCCCGGGTTGAAACCGCCCGTGTTGAAGCTGCCCGTGTTGAAGCTGCCCGTGTTGTAATTGCCGGTGTTGGCCAAGCCCGTGTTGAAACCCCCCGCGTTCCACAAGCCCCACCCGGAAGTCCCCGAATTGCCAATACCGGTGTTGTGGCTCCCCGAATTGAACAAGCCCACGTTCCCGGTGCCGGAGTTGAAGAACCCGACATTGCCGGTACCCGAATTGAACAACCCGACATTGCCGCTGCCGCTGTTGAAACCACCGATCCCGGTCAGGTTGTCACCGGTCAGCCCGATGCCGATGTTCCCGGTGCCGGTGTTGCCGAACCCGATGTTGCCCACGCCCATATTCGCCCAGCCGAGGTTGGCGCTGCCGGCGTTGCCGAACCCGATGTTGGCCAGGCCCATCAGGCCCGGCGCCACACCCGAGTTCGCCAACCCGAGGTTGCCCAACCCCACGTTGCCCAACCCGACGTTGTTGCTGCCGACGTTGCCGCCACCCAGGTTGAAGCTGCCGATATTGCCCGGCCCCAAGTTGAAGCTGCCGATGTTGCCGGCCCCCAGGTTGAAGCTACCGACGTTGGCCAAACCCAGATTGATGGTGAGCGCCTTCGGGTCGGCGGCGGCCGCCGGACTCCCCAACGGCGGGGCAAAGGGTGCTAACGCCGCCGCGGCCGCCGATGCGCCGGCGTGATACCCCAGCATCGCGGCCACGTCCTGGGCCCACATCAGCTCGTAGTCGAACTCCGCGGCCGCGATCGCCGGCGTGTTCTGGCCGAACAGATTCGACAACGCCAGCGACACCAGCTTCGATCGATTAGCCGCAACGACAAACGGGTCCACCGTCGCGGCCAACGCCGCCTCGTAAACACTTACTACCGCCCGGGCCTGCCCGGCCGCCGCCTCGGCGGCGGCCGCCGTCGCACCCAACCAGCCCGCATACGGGGCGGCCGCGGCCGCCATCGCGGCCGCCGACGGTCCCTGCCACACCCCCCCGGCCAGCCCCGAGGTCACCGACCCGAACGACGCCGCCGCCGAGCCCAGCTCGGCGGCCAGCTCATCCCAGGCCGCCGCCGCCGCGAGCAGGGGCCCCGACCCCGCCCCGGTGGAGATCAGCAGCGAGTTGATTTCTGGCGGCAGCACCGCAAAGTTCATGCCGCCATCCCTTCTCTGTGCGTTCTCAACATCGCCGTCGTCTGGTGATCAGGGTGTTGCGCCGAGGCCGCCGACGCCGCCGGGGGCGGGGCCGCCGGGCGTTGCGTCATCGTTGTTGTTGGGGCCCGATGTGCCTCCGCCGGCGCCGCCGGCGATGGCTCCGCTGGCGCCGCCGTTTCCGCCGGCGCCGCTGACGCCGCTATCGCCGCCGAGACCGGTCGCGCTGCCGGTTCCGCCGCCGCCGCCGCTGTCGCCGCCGTTGCCGCCATCACCACCGGTGCCGCCGGCGGCGGCGTTGCCGCCGCCACCGCCGGTGCCGCCGTTGCCGCCGTTGCCGCCGGTGGAGCCGCCCCCGAAGCCGCCGGTGCCGCCGAAGCCGCCGAACCCGCCATCGCCGCCGAGGACGATGCCGGCACCGCCCTGGCCGCCGTTGCCGCCGCTGCCGCCGCCGCCGGACACGGTGCCGACGGTGGTGGCGCCGTTGGAGCCGCCGGAGCCGCCGTCACCGCCCCGACCGCCGGCACCGCCCACATAGCCGCTGCCGCCGGCACCGCCCGCACCGCCCCCGGCGCCGTCGCCGCCTTTGGCATTGATGCCGCCGCCGACGCCGGAGCCGCCGTTGCCGCCGGCGCCGCCCTTGCCGCCCATGTCGCCGACGTTATTGCCGCCGTTGCCGCCGGCGCCGCCGGCGCCGCCGGCCCCGCCGGAGCCGCCGACGTTGCCAACGAGTCCCGAGGTCCCGCCGTTGCCCCCGGCGCCGCCGTGGCCGCCATTGCCGCCGTCGCCGCCGGAGCCGTTGGGGTTGCTGCCGCCGGCGCCGCCGTTGCCGCCAGAGCCGCCGGGGGCGCCGGTGACGAAGGAGGCGCCGGGTCCGCTGGTGTTGCCGAAGCTGCCGTTGCCGCCATTACCGCCGGCGCCGCCCTTGCCGCCCACGCCGGTGGCGTTGCCGCCGGCGCCGCCGTGGCCGCCGGAGCCGCCGGCGCCGCCGCGGCTGCCGCTACCCGCGTTGGTGGCGGGCCCGCCGTGGGAGCCGTCGCCCCCGGCGCCACCGGCGCCACCTTGCACGACTCCCTGGCCGCCGGCGCCGCCGTTGCCGCCGTTACCGCCGTTACCGCCGCCGATGCCGCTGCCGGTGCCCCCGCCGCCGCCGAAGGCGCCAGCGCCGCCGGCACCGCCGTTACCGCCAAAGAAGCCATTGCCGCCGGCACCGCCATTGCCGCCGTTAGCGCCGTTGCCGCCGTGCGCGTTGCCGTTGGTGGCGCCGCCGGTGCCGCCGGCACCGCCCTTGCCGCCATCGCCGCCGACGGTGCCAAAGCCGCCGCCGCCATCGCCACCCTTGCCGCCGTTGCCGCCAGCGCCGCCGTTGCCGGCGTCGCCGCCGACACCGCTGCCGCCGCCGCCGCCGTTGTTGCCGCCCGCTGCTGCCGCTGCCGCCGGTGTTGTTGCCATTGCCGCCGGCCCTGCTGGCCTGCTGCCACCACCCTGGCTGGTCAGAGCGTTGCCGCTGGCGCGGTTCCCGTTGCCGCCGCTGCCGCTGGCGCCGCCGAAGTGTTGTCGCCGCCGTTGCCGCCGGCGCCGCCGGCGCTGCCGTTGTGGCCGGCGTTGGTGCTGCCGTTGCTGCCGCCGTGGCCGCCGGCCCCGCCGGCGCCGCCCGCGCTGAGAAAGCTGTTGCCGTTGCCGCCGTTGCCGCCGTTGCCGCCGGCGCCGGCGTCGCCGCCGTTGCCGCCGTTGCCGGCGCCGCCGTTGGCGCCCTGGCCGCCGTTGCCGCCCTTGCCGCCGGAGCCCGCGGAGCCGTGGCCGCCGTTGCCGCCGTTGCCGCCGCTGCCGCCGTGGCCGGCGGTGATACCGAGGGCGGTGGAGCCGTTGCCGCCGGCGGCGCCGCCGTCGGCGCCGTTGGCGCCGGCGCCGCCGGTGGTGCCGTTGCCGCCGTTGCCGCCGCTGCCGCCGTTGCCGCCGCTGCCGCCCCGGCCGCCGGTGCTGGAGGTGCCGCCGCCGTTGCCGGCGGCGCCGGCCGCACCACCGGGCAGGCCCGCGACGCCGGTGCTGTTGCCGGAGTTGCCGCCGTTGCCGCCGTTGCCGCCGTCGCCGCCGCCCGAACCGCCGCCGTGGCCGCCGAAGCCGGCGTTGCCACCGGCGCCACCCTGGCCGCCGGCGCCCGCGGAGCCGTGGCCGCCGTTGCCGCCGTTGCCGCCGTTGCCGCCGTGGCCGGCGGTGACGTTGACGACGTCCGAGCCGCTGGCGGCGCCGCTGCTGCCGTTGCCGCCGGCGCCGCCGGCGCCGCCCGTCGTGCCGTTGCCGCCGTCGCCGCCGTGGCCGCCGTTGGCGCCGTCGCCACCGATGGCGTGGATGTTGGCCGTGCCGGCGAAGCCCGCGTCGCCGCCCCTACCGCCGGCCCCGCCGGCGCCATTGGTGCCATCGCCGCCATCGCCGCCGTCACCGCCGGCGCCGCCGTTGCCGGTGGTCGTGGAGTTGCTGGTGCCGCCGTTGCCGCCGGCGCCACCGGCACCGCCGGCGCCGCCGACACCGCCTATTTCGTCGGTGCCGCCGTTGCCGCCGGCACCACCGGCACCGCCGTTGCCGCCGTTGCCGTTGATGCCGGGGGCACCGCCGTAGCCGCCGTCGCCGCCGGCGCCACCAAACCCCTTGGTGGCGTTGCCGCCGGCGCCGGCGTTGCCGCCGTTGCCGCCGGCGCCGGTGAAGTTGCCCTGGCCGCCGAAGCCGCCGTTACCGCCCTGGCCGCCGCCGAAGGCGCCGTCACCGCCGCGGCCGCCCGCGCCGCCGTGGCCGCCGGAGTTCCCTTCGCCGCCGATGCCGCCCTGGCCGCCGAAGCCACCAACGCCGCTGGCGCTGCTCCCGCCGTTGCCGCCGTTACCGCCGTTGCCGCCGGGGCCGCTGACACTATCTCCTTTGCCGCCCGGGCCGCCGGCGCCGCCCGGGCCACCGAACCCGGTGCCGGCGTCGCCGCCGGCGCCGCCATTGCCGCCGAGGCCGCCGGCGTGCGCGAATGCGGCGATGGAGCCGCTGCCGCCGGCGCCGCCGAAGCCGCCGAGGCCGCCGTTGATCAGGCCGGTACCACCGGCGCCGCCATTACCCCCCTTGCCGCCCGTGCCCTCGAAGCCGGCCTGGTTCAGCGCTCCGCCGCCGTTGCCGCCGTTGCCGGCGTTGCCGCCGTTGCGGCCGAAGCCGCCGTTGCCGCCGTTGCCGCCGGCCGCGCCGTCTTTGGCGACCCCACCGGCGGCTGGTATGGCGGATCCGCCGTTGCCGCCGTTACCGCCGTTGCCGCCGTTGTGGGTGATGCCGTCGGCGCCGTCCAAACCCGTCAGGGAGCCGGTGCCGGCCTTGCCGCCGGTCCCGCCGACGCCGGCGTTGCCGCCGTTACCGCCGTTACCGCCGGTGCCAGGGAAGTCCGCTTTGCCGCCGCCCGGCAAGATGGTGCCGCTGTTGACGCCGTTTTCGCCGTTGCCGCCGTCACCGGCTTTGCCGCCGTTGCCGCCGTTGCCGCCGTTGCCGCCGGTGCCTGTGGTGCCGTCGGCGTACCCCTTCGCCTGCGCCTTGCCGCCCGTGCCGCCGTCACCGCCGGCGCCGCCCTTGCCGCCGTTACCGCCGTTGCCGCCGTTACCGCCGTTCTCGCCGTTGGCATTGGGGCCGGCGCCGTCGGCGCCCCTTTCGCCGTCGCCGCCGTTGCCGCCCTTGCCGCCGTTGCCACCGTTGCCGCCGTTGCCGCCGTTGCCGGCCACGGCTCCGCCGTTGCCACCGGCCCCGCCTTTACCGCCATCCCCGCCGTCGGTGCCCGACGTGCCGGAATCACCGCTGAAGGGGCCCGGCGTACCGTTGGTGCCGGCTGCGCCGTTGCCGCCGTTGCCGCCGTTGCCGCCGTTGCCGACCGACCCGCCATGGCCGCCGTTGCCGCCGGCCCCGCCCTTGCCGCCGGCGACGGTGGGGCTGGCGCCGTTACCGCCGTCGCCACCGTCACCGCCGCTGGTGGGCGCGGTGCCGTCGGCGCCGGTCGCACCCTTCATCGCCGGAATGGCGCCCTTGCCGCCGGCCCCACCCTTGCCGCCGACGCCCACGTCACCGCCGTTGCCGCCGTTGCCGCCGGCACCCTGGTTGATGGCCAACGTCGCGTCACCGGCGGCGCCGCCGCCGCCATTACCGGCGGCACCGCCGTCGCCGGCGGCGCCGCCGTCGCCGGCCTTAGCGAACGTGGCGAAGGCGTTGCCGCCGTTGCCGCCGTTGCCGCCGTTGCCGCCGTTGCCGCCGTTGCCGCCGTGCTGGCCCTTGGCAAATGCGGAGAAGTCTTGCCCGTCGGTGCCGGCGGCGCCGTTGCCGCCCTTGCCGCCGGCGCCGCCCGTGCCGGCCAGCGACCCGCCGTTGCCGCCGTGGCCGCCGTGGCCGCCGTTGCCGCCGTTGGCGCCGAAGCCGGCGCCAGCCGCACCAGCACCGCCGTCACCACCCGCACCGCCGTTGCCGAGCGACCCGCCGTTGCCGCCGTTGCCGCCATTACCGCCGGTGGCTCCCGCGGTGGTGGGGGTGGCGCCGTCGCCGCCGTTGCCGCCGTTGCCGCCGCTGGTGGGAGCGGCGCCGTCCGCCCCGGCCGAACCGTTCAGAGCCGGGTTGGCGCCGAGACCGCCGGGCCCACCCTTGCCGCCGGCGCCCACTTCACCCCCGTTGCCGCCGTCGCCGCCGGCACCCTGGTTGATGGCCAAAGTCACATCACCAGCGGCGCCGTCGCCGCCATTGCCGGCGGCGCCGCCGCCACCGCCCTTGCCGCCGTCACCGGCCTTGCCGGCGGTACCGGCGACCGCGGTGCCGCCGGCGCCACCGGCGCCGCCATCACCGCCCTTGCCCCCGTTACCGCCCATACCGCCATCGGAACCGGGCGAACCGAAGGTGGCGGCGTCGAACCCGTTGCCGCCGGCGCCGCCGGCACCGCCGACACCGCCCTTGCCGCCGGCGCCGCCATTGCCGTGCAGTGCGCCGCCAGTACCGCCATTACCGCCCGGGCCCCCGGCGGTGCCGGTACCGCCGTTACCGCCCGTCGGTTGTAGGAACGTACCCGTAGCCCCGCCGGGGCCCGTATGACCGGCACCGCCGGCACCGCCATTACCGCCGTTGCCGACGGATCCGCCATTACCGCCATTGCCCCCGGCCCCACCGCCACTCAGGAACGAGTCGCTGCTGGCGCCCGCGCCGCCGTCACCGCCGTTACCGCCGCTGGTGGGGGTGGCGCCGGTAGCACCGTGCGCGCCCGCCAGGATGCCGGCGGCCCCACCGGCCCCGCCCGCGCCGGGGTTGCCGCCGTGACCGCCGTTGCCGCCGGCACCGTTGTTGAAGATGAAAGTCGGATCGCCGGCGCCGCCGACGCCGCCATCGCCACCGACACCGCCGGCCCCGCCGGCCCCACCGTTGCCGACCAGTAACCCGCCGCGCCCGCCGACACCGCCGTTGCCGCCGTCGCCGCCGTTGCCACCGTTAGCGCCGTTCAGGCCGGCCGCACCCGGCGAACCCGCCCCACCGGCCCCACCGGGCCCGCCGTTGCCGAACAGCACCCCCGCGTCGCCGCCGTGGCCACCCGTTCCGCCGGTGCCGCCGACCCCGCCGGCGCCGCCGTTGCCGTACACCCACCCGCCGTTGCCGCCGACACCACCATGAGCGCCGGCGCCGCCGACCCCACCAACCCCGCCGGCCCCGAACAGCCACGCATGGCCGCCGGCGCCGCCGCTGGCACCGATGCCACCGGACCCGCCGGCGCCGCCGTTGCCGATCAACCACCCACCGGCGCCGCCCGGGCCGCCACTGGCGCCGGCGCCGCCGGCGCCGCCGGCGCCGCCGTTGCCGAACAGCCCGGCCGCACCGCCCGGCCCGCCGATTTGACCGGGCGCCCCCGAACCGCCGGCGCCGCCATTGCCCCACAGCAGCCCCCCGGCCCCACCGGCCTGCCCGGTCCCCGGCGCCCCATTAACGCCATCACCGATCAACGGGCGACCCAACAATAGCTGTGTGGGTGCATTGATCAGGTCCAGCACACCCTGCTCGACCAACTGGAACGGCGACGCATTCGCCGCCTCGGCGGCGGCATACATCCCCGCGCCGGCATTCAATGTGCGCACAAACTCGTCGTGGAACGACGCCACCTGAGCGCTCAACGCCTGATATTCCTGCGCGTGCGTCGCGAACAACGCCGCAATCGCAGCCGATACCTCATCACCGGCGGCCGCCAGCACTCGCGTCGTCGGACCCGCCGCTGCCGCGTTCGCGGCGGCGATGGTGGACCCGATCCCGGTCAGGTCCGATGCCGCCGCCGCCACCATGTCCGGCGCCACCACCAGCGACATGACTATTCCTCCAACACCGCTGCCGCGAACACCACTCGGTCACCCGCCACAAAATCCGAGGTGCAGACATCACGCCTGCACGCCACCCAACTACCAACTCCGAGGTCACCGACCCGTATGGGGCCGCCCCCAGCTCGGCAGCCAACCCGTTCCACGCCGGCGCCGCCGGCACCGCCCCGAGCCCGCACCGTCATACATCGGGACGGAATTGATCTCGGGGGCAATACCTGAAAAATTTGCCGCCCTTCCTCTCGCCAAGCGTTGCGCATGTCATCGTCTCACTAATAAGGCGCGGGCGCAGGCATTTTCCCAACCCCGTGATCGCCGGCTAAACACTTGACTGCCGACCCGGAACAGCCCCCCTGACCAGCGATTCAGCCGTGCACTTCGCCGAACCGATGCACGCAATGCGCTGCCTTACCGATGATCCTCGCCATATCACTGTGAGCGAAGTGCAAAGTGTCCAATCGAGAACAAATAGCTGCTACAAAGTGCACATGCTCGTTCGGTTGACCGCACATACGCCCGACGGCGAATTCGCGGATCAACCGCCAAACTCAACGCGGCTGACGGCCGGCACCGGCTGCGCGCCCGTCCCCGGCAAATTCGCCCGCGCCGCTGCTGCCGCGGGCGAGGAGCCGCGCCGCTACCACCCGGGGCAGCAAAGCACGGTGATCCGGTTAGGGCCCGACGCCGGTGAAGAGCAAGCCCGACAGTTGCTGGCCGACGTTGCCGAAACCCGAGACGACGGCCGCGGTGACAACACCCAGCGCGCCGGTGTTGTACACGCCCGAGATGCCGGCGCCGCGGTTGAGGATGCCGGAGAGCTGGGTGCCGAAGTTGGCGAAGCCCGACGCCGACCCGAGCAGCGGATCCGACATCGCGTTGAGCAATCCCGACATGCCCGCGCCGGTGTTGCTGAAGCCCGAACCGCCGCCAGCTCCGGTGTTGAAGAAGCCCGACGACGGCAGCGTGGTCGAGTTCCCGAAACCCGGCGCCCCGCCGAACCCGGCGATCGGGACGTTGATCGGGCCGATGGTGGTGTCGGCGTGCAGGTCCAGCAGGATCCGGTCGAGAACGATGGGCGGGATGTCGATGGGGGGGATGCCATTGGACAACGCGAGGCCCAGCGGGAGGGTGGGGATCAGGGTGCCGCCCGGGATGGTGAACCCCGGGATGGTCAGCGACACCGGCAGGCCGATGTCGATCGGGTCGAGGGGGATGGTGAATCCCGGGAAGGTCACCGTGCCGGAGGGGATGGAGATGGGCCCCACAAAGTATGCCCCTTGCGTGGACGTTGCACCCCCGCCGCTAGAGGGCGCGATCCGGATTCCGGGGAAGAAGCTGGGCTTGACCCAAATCTCTGAGGTTGGTCCGGACGTGCTGGTGACGGCTCCTTGGGAGTAACTGACGAGCACGGGCGGGGTCCTGACGGTAATGGGGTTGACGGTGATGGAGCCGACATTGACGGCGGGGTCGAGGCCCAAGTGAATGGATGGAACAGAGATGTCCGGGATGGCGATCGGGCCGATGCCACCGACCGCGGCGAAGCCGACCGGGATGGGCGGGATGTGGATGGGCGGCAGCACGGTAATCGGGCCGATCCCGCCGCTGACGTCGGCGCCCACCGCGGGGAACAGCGGGAGGGTGTAGCCCACGGCGAAGCCGGCCAGGCCCTGGTAGTCGCCGCGCCACAGGATGCCGTTGCTGAAGTTGCCGGTGACGACGGCGCCGGTGTTGACATTGCCCGCGTTGGCCACCCCGGTGTTGGCGTTGCCGGTGTTGAGCCAGCCGGTGTTGATGCTGCCCGGGTTGAAGCCCCCGGTGTTGGTGTCACCGACATTGAAGCTGCCCGTGTTGTAGCTGCCGGCGTTGGCCACACCGGTGTTGAAGTTGCCGGCATTGAAGAGCCCAGTGCTGCCCGTTCCGCTATTGCCGACGCCGGTGTTGAAGCTGCCGGAGTTGAACAACCCGAAGTTGCCGGTCCCGGTGTTGAAGAACCCGACGTTGCCGGTGCCGGAGTTGAACAGGCCGATGTTGCCCGCACCGGAATTTAGGCCGCCGATGCCGGTCTGGTAGTCGCCGGTCAGCCCGATCCCAATGTTGCCGGTGCCGGTGTTGGCCAACCCGATGTTGCCCACGCCCACGTTGGCCAAACCCCAGTTGTTGCCGCCGGCATTGCCCAACCCCACATTGCCCAGGCCCCCCGCGCCCGCGGTCAGACCCGAGTTGCCGAATCCGACGTTGCCGTGGCCGATGTTGCCGAACCCCAGGTTGCCGGCGCCGATATTTCCGAAGCCCAGGTTGTGCGCGCCGAGGTTGGCCGCGCCCAGGTTGACCTCCCCGACATTGCCGAAACCGGCGTTGTGGCTGCCGACGTTGGCCAACCCGATATTCAGAACGGTCACCGGGTTCACCGCGGACCCGCCGGCCAGCAGCCCCGACAGCTGGTGGCCGACGTTGCCCAGGCCTGAGACCAGCGCCGGGGTCCCCACCCCCAGCGTGCTGGTGTTGTAGATCCCCGAGACACCCGAGCCCAGGTTGAGCACACCGGAATGCAGCGTGCCAACGTTGGCAAGACCCGAACCCGCCCCGGCCACCGCGGTGTGCGCCTGGTTCCACCAGCCCGAGGTGCCCGCGCCGAAGTTGCCGAAGCCCGATCCCCCGCCCGCGCCGGTGTTGAAGAAGCCCGACGACGGGGTGGTGGTGCTGTTCCCAATGCCCGGGGTGGGCGGGATGTTGATCAGCGGGATGCTGCTGGCGAGGACATACACCGAGCCGTCGGCGGTCGCCGCGATCTCGGGCCAGGTGATGGCCGGGATGTCCACGCCGCCGGCGCCGGCGGTCACGTCCAGGTTCAGCAGCGAGGTCGCCGGGAACGTCACACCACCGGGGAAGAGGGTGATCGCGTTGACGCTGCCGGGCACCTGGAAGCCCAACGTGATCGGGCCAGTTTCGAGCTGCGGAGTGGTAAACGCCCCGCTGGACGCGGAAATGGTGAGATGGCTTCCGTCGCTCGTGCCGGCGCCGAAAACGAGTGGGCCGGTGGCGTAGGGCGAACCGTCGGCCGATCCGAATGAATAGAAGGTTATACCAAGGCCATTAGTGCCTTGAGTCCATATTTCGAAGGGATCTATCCTCATCTCCGCCCCAACCGAGGCGTTGATTATTTGCTCCACAATGACACTCACCGGCGGAATGCGCACGGACCCCACAACGATGCGGAAGGCGGCGCTTCCGGTGATGTTTGGGGTGAGTGCGGGGATGTCGATCTGCGGAATGGTGAATGCGCCCATCGCGACGTTTCCGGTCAGGTGCGCATTGACGGCCGGCACCGGGATGGGCGGGAGGACCACGGGTCCGAAGCCGCCGTCGAGGTGGGCGTCCACGATGGTGATCCGGGGCACGTCGAGGCTGTAGAACAGGCTGAACAGGCCCTCGTGATCACCCCGCCACAACAGGCCGTTGCTGAAGTTGCCCGACATGAACGCGCCGGTGCCGACGTTGCCCGAGTTGGCGATGCCGGTATTGGTGTGGCCGGTGTTGAACCAGCCGGTGTTGATGGTGCCCGGGTTGAACCCCCCGGTGTTGGTGTCGCCGGCATTGAAGCTGCCGGTGTTGTAGCTGCCGGCGTTGGCCACGCCGGTGTTGAAGCTGCCGGCATTGAAGAGCCCAGTGCTGCCCGTTCCGCTATTGCCGATGCCGGTGTTGTAGCTGCCCGAGTTACCGATGCCGAAGTTGCCGGTCCCGGAGTTGAAGAACCCGATGTTGCCGGTGCCGGAGTTGAACAAGCCGATATTGCCGGCACCGGAGTTCAGGCCCCCGATGCCGGTGAGGTTGTCTCCCACCAGCCCGATCCCGATGTTGCCGGTGCCGGTGTTGGCCAACCCGATGTTGCGCACGCCCTGGTTGGCGAAACCATAGTTGGCGCTGCCGGCATTGCCGAACCCCGTGTTGCCCAGGCCGGCCGCGCCGGCGGTCAGACCCGAATTGCCGAAACCGATATTGCCGTGGCCGACGTTGGCGAAGCCGAGGTTGCCGGTGCCGACGTTGCCCAGCCCCAGGTTTTGCGCACCGAGGTTGGCCGCGCCCAGGTTAACGTCCCCGACGTTGCCGAACCCGACGTTGAAGTTGCCCACATCCGCCAACCCGATGTTGAGGATGGGGATCTGGTTCAACGCGGTCCCGGCCGCAGACACGCCCGACAGCTGATGGCCGACGTTGCCGAGGCCCGACAGCACCGCCGGCGTCCCGAGCGGCAACACGCTGGTGTTGTAGATCCCCGAGACACCCGAGCCGACGTTGAGCACACCCGAGCCCAGCGTGCCGACATTCAACACCCCCGATCCCGACCCCGCCAGCGCGCTCGCCGCCTGGTTCCACCAGCCCGACAGGTTCGACCCGACGTTTCCGAACCCCGACACCCCACCGGCGCCGGAGTTGAAGAACCCCGACGACGGGGTCGCCGTGGTGTTGCCGAACCCTGGCGTCGGCGGGACATCGATGATCGGGATGCTGCTGTCGGGCACGGTGAGATTCAGCGCCAGGTGCAGCGGCAGCGGGTCGATCGTGTACCCACCCGGGAAAATCGTGATCGGATCCAGCGCGCCGGACGCATCGATCGTTAACGGGATGGCGTTCGTGGGGATCGTCAGGCCACCCGCGAACAAGGTGAAGGCCGGCAGACCACCGCTGATGTTCACGTCCAACAGGAATCTCGTGGTAGCGATTTGCGGAATCTCGAAACCCGGAATAGATATCTTGAGCTCGCCGGTCGTTCCGGGGCTAGGGCCGGTGTGAATGGTGATGCCCTGGGTGGGCGCCGGGAAGGGGTCTCCGAAATTGGGAATCGCCGCGGTCGACCCGAGGATCCAGTCCTCGCCTTCGAAGCGCATGCGGATGAGCGGAAGCGTCATGGTTGACCCCGGTGAGGCGGGGATGTCGAGCGGAATAGTGATCGTCTGGGCGGGAATTGGGGTGGCGGGCACCAAGACGATGGGATCCATGTTGATCGCTTCGTGGATCTCTAGCGGTATCGCGGGAACGTCGACCTGCGGGATGGTGAAGGGTCCGATGTTGACGATTTCGTGGACATCGAACAGCGACGTGCCCGGGATGTCGATCTGCTCGATGTGGATGGGGCCCAGGTTGAGGGTTTCGTTGAGGTCCAGCAGGGTGCTGCCGGCAATGTCGATGCTGAAGGAGAAGCCGACCAGCCCGTGGTAGTCACCGGTCCACAGCGCCCCGTTGTTGAAGCTGCCGGAGTTGAACGCGCCGGTGTTGACGTTGCCGGTGTTGAACAGGCCGGTGTTGGTGTGGCCGGTGTTGAACCAGCCGGTGTTGACGGTGCCCGGGTTGACGCCGCCGGTGTTGAAGCTGCCCACGTTGAGGCTGCCGGTGTTGTAGGAGCCGACATTGGCCAGACCGGTGTTGAAGTTCCCCGCGTTGAACAACCCGGTGCTGGCCGTGCCCGCATTCCCCACACCGGTGCTGTAACTGCCCGAGTTGAACAGCCCAAAGTTCCCGGTCCCGGTGTTGAAGAACCCGATGTTGCCGGTGCCCGTGTTGAACAACCCGAGGTTCCCGGTGCCCGAGTTCAGGCCGCCGATCCCGGTCCGGTAGTCCCCGGTCAGCCCGATCCCGATGTTGCCGGTGCCGGTGTTGGCCAGCCCGATATTGCCCACACCCACGTTGGCCAATCCCCAGTTGCCGCTGCCGGCGTTGCCCAACCCCACATTGCCCAGGCCCGCCACGCCCGCGGTCAGGCCCGCGTTGCCGAATCCGAAATTGCCGGCGCCGATGTTGCCGAACCCGAGGTTGCCGCCCCCGACGTTGCCGAGGCCCAGGTTGCTGCCGCCGAGGTTGCCGGCGCCGACGTTGATGTTGCCGACGTTGCCCGCACCCAGGTTGAACTCACCGACGTTAGCCAAACCGAGGTTCACCCCGCCGACATTGCCCAAGGCCAAAGCGTTGCCGATGTCGAGGTGCTGCAGCTCGGCGATGGCCGCGTCGATGATCTGATCGAACACGGACTCGGCAGGTGGGAAGGTGAGGATCGCGATCAGGCCATCGATGGACACCCCCGACACATGGTCGCCGAGGTTGCTGAACCCCGAGATCACCGCCGGGGTGGTGGCGTCCAGCGTGCTCACGTTGAACAGCCCGGAGATGGCGGTGCCGGAGTTCAGCACACCCGAGGCCAGGGTGCCGGCATTGCCCAGCCCCGAGAGTGTCCCCACCAGTGACCCCGCGCCGGCCTGGTTGAGCAGGCCCGACACGCCCGCACCCAAGTTGCCGATGCCCGATCCGCCGCCGGCACCGGTGTTGAAGAACCCCGACGACGGCATCTGGGTCGAGTTCCCGAAGCCCGGCGCCGCCGGGATGTCGATGATCGGGATGTCGATGGGTCCGGCACTGGTGCGAATGTCGAAGCCCAGCGGGATCGCGGAAATGGTGGTGCCTGTGATCGTGACCGCCGGGATGTCCACGGACGCATCGATCGGCACCACCTCCGACATTGAAATCCCATCGATGACCGAGGCCGGAATATCAACAGGTATGCGGATAGGAATCGACTCACTCAACGAAATCGCATCCAGGGGGATGGGCTCGATCTCCAGGGGCACACCGATCCCGGCCACCACGATTGGCTCAAGATGAATTGGTCCGAGTTGGCCCGTGATAGGACCAAGAACGGGCAGGCCTAACGTGAAATCCATGGGCGGAATATCGATATTCGAGAGCGTGATGGGGCCGAAGCTGATGAAGTTACCGTTATTCTTCAGGGCGGACAGCAGGGTGGCTTCCGGGGCGGTGAAGCCGACGGTGACGACGCCATTGATGCCGATGTGGATGGCGGGGATGGGGATGTCGGGCACGGTGAAGCTGTAGTCCGCGTCGCCGGTGATCTGCAGGTGCAGCGGCGGAAGGATCGTGGTGTCCGGGATGACGATGGGGCCGATACCGCCGGTCGTGGTGATGCGGATCGGGAATTGCGGGATCGTGATGCCATAGGACAGGCCGAACAGGCCCTCGTGGTCGCCGCGCCACAGCATGCCGTTGCTGTCGGTCCCCGACATGAGGGCGCCGGTGTTGCGGGTGCCCGTATTCATGATGCCGGTGTTGGCGTGGCCGGTGTTGAACCAGCCGGTGTTGATGTCGCCCGGGTTGAAACCACCGGTGTTGGTGTCACCGACATTGAAGCTGCCCGTGTTGTACGACCCGGGGTTGGCGATGCCGGTGTTGAAATTGCCGGCATTGAAGAGCCCAGTACTGCCGGTTCCGCTATTACCGATGCCGGTGTTGAAACTACCGGAGTTGAACAGTCCGAAGTTGCCGGTGCCGGTGTTGAAGAACCCGACATTGCCGGTGCCGGAATTGAACAATCCGATATTGCCACTACCCGAGTTGAGGCCGCCGATGCCGGTCTGGTAGTCGCCGACCAGCCCGATCCCGATGTTGCCCGTGCCGGTGTTGGCCAACCCGATGTTGCCCACACCCAGGTTGGCCAGCCCCCAGTTGTTGCTGCCGGCATTGCTCAACCCCACGTTGCCCAGGCCGGCCAGGCCCACCGCCGGACCCGAGTTGGCGAACCCGACGTTGCCGGCACCGATGTTGCCGAACCCGACGTTTCCGCTGCCGATATTGCCCAGGCCCAGGTTCTGCGCGCCGATGTTGGCCGCACCCCAGTTGAGGTCCCCCACATTGCCCAACCCGGTGTTGAACGCGCCCACATCGGCCCACCCGATATTGACAATGGGGCTCCGGTTGATCACGGTCCCATTTGCCAAGAACCCCGACAGCTGCTGGCCGAGGTTGCCGATGCCCGAGACCACCGCCGGGGTGCCCGCTCCCAGGGTGCTGGTGTTGTACCACCCGGAGATCCCCGAGCCGACATTCAGCACACCCGAGCTCAGCGTGCCGGCATTGGCAACTCCCGAGCCCGCCCCTGCTAACACGTCGTGCGCCTGGTTCCACCAGCCCGACGTGCCCGCGCCGACGTTGGCGAACCCCGATCCACCGCCGCCACCGGTGTTGAAGAACCCCGACGATGGGGCCGTGGTGGTGTTGCCGAACCCCGGCACCGCCGGCACATCGATGATCGGGATCGGGATATCGCCGATAAGGATGGTGCCGTCGAAGGTCGCCGGCACGGTGTCGAGGGTGAACCCGTCGGGCAACAGCGTGAACGCGTCCAGCCCCACGGACAGTCCGGTGACCCCGGCGGAGGCCCGCGGAAAGGTCAGCCCACCCGGGAAGAAGGTGAACCCGTCGTTGGCGACCTCCATACCCACCGTCACGGGGGTTTGCGCGGGAATGGTGAAACCATTCGGGAAAAGCGTCCACGGGGTGGTGTCCAAGTTGAGGGTTAGGGGAATTGGTGTCGGGGTGACCAATATCTGACCGCTAACCGTGAGGCCGGGCACAATGATGTTCTCTAGGAACAAGACACCGGCAACAACTTGGAACGCATCAATGGTGATAAATGGGTCACTGAGGCGGAACGGCTCGAGAAAAAGCCCTATCGAACCGGCGAGCGGGTCAAGAGCGCGAATCGGCGAGATGGTGTTTGCGGCCAGGTCCACGCTTCCGGTGATGCTGGCGATGGGAAGTGAGGGAATGCTGATCGGTGGGACGGTGAACGGACCCAGGCCGACGGTGGCGTCGGTGATCTCGACGTGCACGGCGGGTACCGGGACGGGCGCCACATGCAGCGGGCCCACCCCGCCGATCGCGTGCACGGTGACCGGGAATTGGGAGATCGTGGGCCCGACGCGGACGCCGACCAGGCCCTCGTAGCCGCCCCGCCACAACAGGCCGTTGCTGTAGTCGCCCGTCATGAAGGCGCCGGTGCCGAAGGTGCCCGCGTTGGCCAACCCGGTGTTGGCATGCCCGGTGTTGAACCAGCCGGTGTTGATGCCGCCCGGGTTGAAGCCACCGGTGTTGGTGTCGCCGGCGTTGAAGCTGCCCGTGTTGTAGTCACCGGTGTTGGCGATGCCGGTGCTGAAGCTGCCGGCATTGAAGAGCCCGGTGCTGGCCGTTCCGCTATTACCGATCCCGGTGTTGAAGCTGCCGGAGTTCCCGATGCCGAAGTTGCCGGTCCCGGAATTGAAGAACCCGACGTTGCCGGTGCCGGAGTTGAACAACCCGATATTGCCGATGCCGGAGTTCAAGCCCCCGATCCCGGTCCGATGGTCCCCGACCAGCCCGATCCCGATGTTGCCCGTGCCGGTGTTGGCAAACCCAATATTGCCCACACCCATGTTCGCCAAGCCATAGTTGTTGATGCCGGCATTGCCAAAACCAACATTGCCCACCGCCGCCGCGCCGGCGGTCAGGCCCACGTTGGCAAACCCCAGGTTGCCGTGGCCGATGTTGCCCAACCCCAGGTTGCCGTCCCCGACATTGCCCAGGCCCAGGTTGTGCCCACCGATGTTGGCCGCACCCAGGTTGACGTCCCCGACATTTCCGAACCCGGTGTTGAAGTTGCCCACATTGGCCAACCCGAGGTTGCCGGCGAGCATCGAGCGCAGCGTGGTTCCCGCCGCCGACACCCCCGACAGCTGCTGGCCCAGGTTGCCGATGCCCGACACCGCCGCCGGTGTCCCGAAAGGCAACACGCTGGTGTTGTAGAACCCCGAGATCCCTGAGCCCAGGTTGAGCACACCCGAGCCCAGGGTGCCCACGTTGCCAACACCCGAACCGGCCCCCAACAGCGCGCTCGGCGCCTGGTTCCACCAGCCCGAGCTGCCCGCGCCGACGTTGCCGAAACCCGACACCCCACCCGCACCGGAGTTGAAGAATCCCGACGACGGGGCCGTGGTGGTGTTCCCCACTCCCGGCGCCGCCGGGATATGAAGGCCCTGGATCGTGATGGGGCCGATCGTGACCCCGCCCCCCACGGTCAGGGGGATGCGATCGATCGTGATCGGCGGGGTGCTGAACCCGTCGATCTGGCCCTCGATATCGATCGTCAACGGCAACGGCTGCGCCGGAACACTGAACCTTGGGATGGTAAAGCCCGGGGTTTCGATCGACACACTCGCCAGCAACCCCAAAGGATTATCGGGAACACTGATGCCATTCGGGAACAGCGTGATCGGAGGGGTATCCCATCTGATCGTTAAATCAATCTGTGGATTGGTGGGTCCGGGAATGGTGGTGTCGATAACGATAGGGCCGATAAAGCTGACAAGCTGACCGTTAGAATCAAAGGTTTGGATTTGTGGAATTGTGATTTTCCCTAAACTGAAGGTGGGAAAGGGCAATTGGGTGACAAATGTCTGTTGGGCAAACAGGGTGATGGGTGTGATGGTCAGCGGGCCGATGTTGATGGGTATGCCGATACCGCCGCCGAAGGCGGGGATCACGATGTCGGGAACCACCAGCGGGCCCAAGTTGACGGTTTGGTGAATGCTGAGCGGGATGGTGGGCAGGATCGGGATCGGCTGGATGGTGATCGGGCCGATGTCGCCGTTGAGCACCAGGCCGATCGGGATTGCGGGGATCGCGGGCCCTCCGGCGAAGCCGAACAGGCCCTGGTAGTCACCCACCCACAGCACGCCGTTGCTGAAGTTGCCCGAGATGAACGCGCCGGTGTTGACGTTGCCCGAGTTGGCGATGCCGGTGTTGGTGTCGCCGGTGTTCAGCCAGCCGGTGTTCACACCGCCGGGGTTGAAGCCACCGGTGTTGGTGTCGCCGGCGTTGAAACTGCCGGTGTTGTAACTGCCCACGTTCGCCACGCCGGTGTTGAAATTGCCGGCATTGAACAACCCCGTGCTGGCCGTCCCCGCATTACCGACACCCGTGTTGTAATTACCCGAGTTGAACACCCCGAAGTTCCCGGTCCCCGAATTGAAGAACCCCACATTCCCGGTGCCGGAGTTGAACAACCCGATATTCCCGGTGCCCGAATTCAGGCCCCCGATACCCGTCAGGTGGTTGCCGGTGAGCCCGACGCCGACGTTGTTGGTGCCGGTGTTGGCGAAACCGATGTTGCCCACACCCAGGTTTGCGAAACCATAGTTGCTGCTGCCCGCATTGCCCAACCCGATATTGCCCAAGCCGGCCAGGCCCGCCCCCAGACCGGAGTTGCCGAACCCGACATTCCCGTTACCCACATTGCCGAACCCGACATTGGTGCCACCGGCATTCCCGAAACCCAGATTCTGCCCACCCACGTTGCCCGCGCCCAGGTTGAACACCCCGACATTGCCCAAGCCGGCGTTGTAATTGCCGACATTGCCCGAACCCGCATTCAGGCTCAGCACCTTCGCAGGGCCGGCGAACAGGGTGGTAAGGAACGCGCCGACACCTCCCCCCAACGCCTGCGCCGGCGGCCCAAAAGCCGGCAACGCCGCCGCCGCCGCCGACGCGCCGCCGTGGTAGCCGGCCATCGCCGCCACATCGGCGGCCCACATCAGCTCGTACTCGGCCTCGGCGGCCGCGATCGCCGCCGTGTTCTGCCCCAACAGATTCGACAACGCCAGCTGTACCAATTGCGCCCGGTTGGCCGCCACCAGCGCCGGATCCACCGTCGCCGCCAACGCCGCCTCAAAGACCCCCACCACCACCCGCGCCTGCCCGGCCACCTCCTCAGCCGCGGCCGCCACCGAACCCAACCACCCCGCATACGGCGCCGCCGCGGCCGCCATCGCCGCCGCCGCCACGCCCTGCCACCCCCCCACCACCAACCCCGACGTCACCTGCTCAAACGACGCCGCCGCCGCCCCCACCTCGGCCGCCAACCCGTCCCAGGCCGCCGCCGCCGCCAACCACGGCCCCGAGCCCGCGCCGCCATACATCAACACGGAATTGATCTCGGGGGGCAATACCTGGAAGCTCACCATCCTTCCTCTCGTCAGGTGTTGCGCATGTTATCGTCTCACCACCAGCTGGCGCGTGCAGCCAATTCGGCCCGATCATTGGCGTCCGGTATGCGGTCACGCTACGCACGTCACCCGTTATGCGATTAGCGATGCGTCACCCGGAACGGGTGCAATGCGATTGACCGCGGCGCCCATGATTCACTTCGCGTGCTGGCCTCCCAAGGGCAAATTCACCAAACAATTGAGAAATGGCGATGCACAGTGCACAGCCATCCGTCGGGTGGCGCGGAACCCGCAATCCAAACCGGACCGCCGACCCGGGGGTGTGCACGTCCGCCGAGACCGGCGTTGGTGCGGTTGGCGCGCGATCTGGGCGAGCTACAGTTGTGCAAATGCCCGCACCCGCACCGCCCGCGCTGACCGTTCGGTACGACGGGTCGGAACGCACGTTCGCCGCGGGCCATGACGTGGTGGTCGGACGCGACCTGCGCGCCGACATGCGCATCACCCATCCGCTGATCTCGCGGGCCCACCTGCTGCTGCGCTTCGACCAGGGCCGGTGGCTGGCGATCGACAACAATTCGCTGAACGGCACCTTCGCCAACGGACGCCGGGTCCCGGTGGTCGAGATCCACGACGGCCAGAGCGTCAACATCGGAAACCCCGACGGGCCGCTGCTGACCTTTGAGGTCGGCCGGCACCTGGGGAGGGCCGGGTGCCCGCCCCAAACCGAGTCGATGCCCATCGTCGTGCCCCCGCCGTCGGGGCCACCCCCGGCGCCCCCCCATCCCGGCGCGCCGCCGCATCCGGCGGCCAGGTCGGGGCAACCGGGGCCACCGGAGATGCCCCGGTATCCGAGCAGCTCCGCGCCCTGGCCACCGGCACCGCCGCCGTCACCGCGTCCGGGTCCCGACGCGCAGCGGCCGCCGATAGCCGCCCAGCCGCCGGTGGCCAACCTGGCGACGAAGGTGTTTCAGGCCCTGCGAACCCTCACCGGCCCACACCCGAGGCCCGCCGGCGCCGTCACGATCGGCCGCGCCACCGACAACGACATTGTCATCCAAGACGTCCTGGCGTCGCGCCAGCACGCCTTCCTCACCAGCACACCGCTGGGCACCGAGATCCGCGACGCCCACAGCGTCAACGGGACCTTCGTCAACGGGGTCAGGGTCGGGTCGGCGATCTTGACCGACGGCGACGTGGTCACCATCGGCAACGTCGACCTGGTGTTCACCCGGGGCACCCTGGTCCGCCGCACCGAGGCCGCGACCCGCACGGGCGGCCTGGAGGTCAACGCGGTCTGCTTCGCCGTCGACGGCAAGCAACTGCTCGACAACATCTCGCTGACCGCCCGCCCCGGCACGCTGACCGCCATCATCGGCGGGTCCGGCGCCGGCAAGACCACGTTGTCGCGGTTGATCGCCGGATACACCAGCCCCAGCTCCGGCACGGTGACCTTCGAGGGCCACAACATCCACGCCGAGTACGCGTCGCTGCGCAGCAGGATCGGCATGGTCCCGCAGGACGACGTGGTGCACCGCCAGCTGACGATCAACCAGGCGCTCGGCTACGCCGCCGAACTGCGGCTGCCGCCCGACACCAGCACAGCCGACCGCGCCCAGGTGGTCGCCCAGGTCCTCGAGGAACTCGAGCTGACCCAACACGGCGACACCCGGGTGGAC
Organism: Mycobacterium shinjukuense; assembly: GCF_010730055.1. NCBI lineage: Bacteria > Bacillati > Actinomycetota > Actinomycetes > Mycobacteriales > Mycobacteriaceae > Mycobacterium > Mycobacterium shinjukuense. The sequence goes on from NZ_AP022575.1 coordinate 2,870,121, forward strand.
AAGCTCTCCGGCGGGCAGCGCAAACGCGCCTCGGTGGCACTCGAACTGCTCACCGGACCGTCACTGCTGATCCTCGATGAGCCGACCACCGGGCTGGATCCGGCGCTGGACCGGCAGGTGATGATGATGCTGCGCCAGCTGGCCGACGCCGGCCGGGTGGTGCTGGTCGTCACGCACTCGGTGGCCTACCTCGACGTCTGCGATCAGCTGTTGCTGATCGCGCCCGGCGGCAAGACGGCGTTCCTGGGCCCGCCCAGCCAAATCGGCGCGGCCATGGGCACCACCAACTGGGCCGACATCTTCGCCCGGGTGGGCGCCGACCCGGACGCAGCCAATCGCCGCTTCCTGGCCGCACACCGCCCCCCTGCCTTCGCGCCCGAAGCCATCCCCGCCGACCTGGGCGAACCGGTGCACACCAGTGTCATCCGCCAGTTCTCCACCATCGCGCGCCGTCAGGTTCGGCTGGTGGTCTCCGACCGCGGGTACACGGTCTTCCTGGCGGTCTTGCCGTTTTTGATCGGTGTGCTCAGCCTGACCGTTCGCGGCGAAACCGGGTTGGGCATCGCCGAAGCCATCAGCAGCAATCCGGACCAGCCCGGGCAGATCCTGGTGATGCTCAACGTCGGCGCCGTCTTCATGGGCACCGCCCTGACGATTCGTGACCTGGTCGGCGAGCGTCCCATCTTCCGGCGCGAACAGGCGGTCGGCCTGGCGACGGGCGCCTATCTGGGCGCCAAGATCGCGGTGTTCAGCGGGTTCGCGATCGTCCAGGCCGCGATCGCGACGATCATCACGATCGTCGGCTGGGGCTCACCGCCCACCGACGCGGTGATGCTGGGCGGCGGCGACGTCGGGGTCGGCCTCGAGCTGTTCGTGACGGTCGCCGCGACGTGTGTGGCCTCGGCAATTCTCGGCATGGCCCTGTCGGCGCTGGCCCAGTCGCAAGACCAGATCATGCCGATGCTGGTGGTGTCGATCATGTCGCAGCTGGTGTTCTCCGGCGGCATGATCTGGGTGACCGACCGGTTCTTGCTCGACCAGCTGTCGTGGGCGACGCCCGCGCGGTGGGGCTATGCGGCATCGTCATCGACGGTCAACATTGAGAAGCTGGTCCCGGGTCCGGTCAAGCCGAAGGACCAGCATTGGGTGCACAAGCCGAGCGCATGGCTGTTCGACATGGCGATGCTGGGGGTGTTGAGCATCGTCTACGGCTTCATCGTGTGGTGGAAGATCCGGCTGAGGCGTCGCTGATGCGCGCGACGATAGTGACGTGATGACCCGATCGCAGCGTCCGGTGCTGACCGTGCGGTCCGGCCATGTGGGGCGCAGCTTCGCGGCCGGCCCCGACGTCGTCGTCGGAAGCGACCTTCACGCCGACTTCCGGGTCGGGCACCCGCTGATCGCCGCCGCGCACCTGCTGCTGCGCTTCGACCGGGGCGGCTGGATCGCCGTCGACAACGATTCACCGAGCGGGATCTTCGTCGACGGCCGCAAGGTGGCGTCGGTCGACATTCACGACGGCCTGGCCATCGCCCTGGGCAGGCCCGACGGGCCGCGGATCACCTTCGAGGTCGAACACCACCGGGGCATCATCGGCCTGCTGCCGCACTGAGTGGGCCGAGCAGACGCGAAAGCCCCCCAAAACCGCGGTTTTGGGGGGCTTTCGCGTCTGCTCGCGCCCCGGTGACCCGGTGACCCGCCTCAGTGGGGCGTCAGGCTGGCCAGCGCGTATTCGGTGACCGCGATCAGCGCATCGGTCGCCGACCGGCGATCGCGGGCGTCGACGGTGATCACCGGGATGTGCCGGGGCAGCGTCAGCGCCTTGCGCACCTCGTCAACGGGATACCTTGGCGCACCGTCGAACTCGTTGACCGCGACCAAGAACGGCAGGTTGCGGTGCTCGAAAAAATCCACCGCGGCGAAGCTGTCCTGCAGGCGCCGGCAATCGACCAGCACGATCGCTCCGATGGCCCCGCGCACCAGGTCGTCCCACATGAACCAGAACCGGCGCTGGCCCGGGGTGCCGAACAGGTAGAGCACCAGGTCCTCGGCCAGGGTGATCCGGCCGAAGTCCATCGCCACCGTGGTGGTCCGCTTGTCCGGGGTGGCCTCGAGCATGTCGACACCGGCCGAGGCGTCGGTGACCATCGCTTCGGTGCGCAGCGGCATGATCTCCGAAACCGCGCCGACGAACGTGGTCTTGCCGGCACCGAACCCGCCCGCGATGACGATCTTCGTCGACGCGGGGCCGCGCGCCTCAGCGTGTGCCTCAGAGTGCTTGTAGGCCACGAAGGGTCCTTCCTATGAGTTCGTGGCGCTCATCACGGGTCGAACGGTCGGTCAGGGTCGCCCGCACCCGAAGGTAACCGGAGGTGACCAGATCGCCGGCCAAGACGCGCGCGACACCCACCGGCACATCCAGCCGGGCCGCGACTTCCGCGACCGACGGGCTGTTCACGCACAGCCGGATGATGCTGCCCCGCACGTCGTGGCGCGGCCAGCGGTGTGACAGCCCCGCCGGCAGCGTCTGCAACGGCGCTTCCAGCGGAAGGTCGACGTCGGAGGCCGTCCGCCCGGCCGTCAGCGTGTACGGCCGGACCAGGCTGGCCAGCTCGCGTCTAGCGCCGGGAAGACTGGACAACGCCGCCCACCCGTTCAACGAGAATGGCCATCTCGTAACCGATCTGGCCGATATCACACCCGGTCGCGGCCAGCGTCGCCAGATGCGAGCCGTCGCCCACGCGCATCAACAGCAGGAAGCCGTGTTGCATCTCGACCACCGACTGCAGCACCGGCCCACCCTCGAACAGCTGGGCGGCACCGCTGGCCAGGCTGGCCAACCCGGAAGCCACCGCGGCCAACTGGTCGGCTCGCTCGCGCGGCAGGTGCTCACTGGCCGCGACGGGCAGCCCGTCGACCGACACCAGCAACGCGTGCGCCACCCCGGGGACCTCGCGGGCGAATTTCGACACCAGCCAGTCCAGGTGGGTGGGTGAAGAATTGGTCGTCATTGCTGATCGGTTTGCAGATCGGTGTCACGGGCATGCGACCGTGCGGTGCGCACGCCGTCGAAATGGCTGCTGAGAGCGGCGCGAACCGCATCTGGGTGCCGGGCGGGTTGCGGTGCGGCGTCCGCGGCTGCCCGCTGATCCCGCGGGTCGGGCTGCTGATCGGGCGACGGGGCCCCGGGCACCAACCGGGCGCCGGGGGTGCGCACCGGCAGGCCGTGTTCGGTGTGGGACTCGACGGGCTTGTCCTGTGCCTCGGCGGCCGCCGACCAGCCGCGGTCCCACACCGTCCGCCAATCCAGATCGGGGCTGCTAACCAGCTCGTGTGGGTCAGCCGCCATCTCGGAGAGCATCCGCTGATAGATCACGTCGTCCTCGGCCGGGCCCGGTGCCGCCGACGGCCGAGGGGCGGGCCTAGCCGGCTGCGACGCTTCCGCGGGGGCCTGGTGCGGGGCCCGCGCCGGGGCCGGTGCGGGGGGGTGCGAAACGCCGCTCTCCCACCAGGGCGTCGGCAGCGCGCGCCGGGGCGGTCGCGGCCGCTCGGCCGCCGGAATGTCGGTGATGCCGCTGGCCCCGGGATTGCGGCGGGGCAACAGCGTCACCGACGGTGCCGGGCCGCCGGCACCGTTGGGCTTCGACGCCGCAGCGGGCGCGGCCGGCGCACGCTGGTCGGCTGTGGCCCTCGGCGGGGAGACCAGGAACACCCCGCCGCGCGGATTCGGCGGCTGGGCCGCGGCGGCGCCGACGAGCACGGCCGCCGGCAGGTAGACCTCGGCGGTGGTGCCGGTGCCCGCTTCGCCGGTCGCCGGGCCGCGCAGCCCCACCCGGATACCGTGCCGGCTGGCCAGCCGGCCGACCACGAACAGGCCCATGTGCCGGGCGTTGTCGGGGGTCACCTCACCGCCACCGTGTTGCAGCCGCATGTTGGCGATCCGCCGATCGGCTTCGGTCATGCCCAATCCGGAGTCGGCGACCCGCAGCAGGACACCGCCCTCGCTGCCACGGACCGCCGACACCCGCACCCGGGTGGTGGGGGGCGAGTAGCGCAGCGCGTTGTCGATCAACTCGGCAAGCAGATGGATGACACCACCGGCCGCCGCGCCGGTCACCGTGCAGTCGGGCAGCCCGGCGATGTCGACGCGGCGATAGTCCTCGACCTCGGACACCGCGGCGTTGATCACCGTCGACAACGCCACCGGCTCGCGATGGTCACCCGAGACCCGCGCGCCGGCCAGCACCAGCAGGTTGGCGCTGTTGCGGCGCAGCCGGGCGGCCAGGTGATCCAGCCGGAACAGGCTGTCCAGCCGGTCGGGGTCCTGCTCGTGGCGCTCCAGCCGGTCGATGAGCGCCAGCTGCTGGTCGACCAGCGACCGGCTGCGCCGCGACAGGGTCTCGAACATGTCGTTGACCAGCGATCGCAACCGCGCCTCGTCGCCGGCCAGCAGCAGGGCGTGGGTGTGCAGTTCGTCGACGGCGTGTGCGACCTGGCCGATTTCCTCGGTGGTGTACACCGCCAGCGGCTGGGGGCTCGGCTCGCCGCCGGCCCGCACCGCCGCGATCTCGCCCTCGAGGTCGGTGTGGGCGACCTTGAGCGCGCCGTCGCGCAGCACCCGCAGCGGCCCGACCAGCGCGCGCGCCACCACCAGCACGATGACCAGGGCGATCGCGATGACGCCCGCCACCACCGCGGCGTCCCGGAGGGTGGCGTCGCGCGCAGCGCTGGCTTGGCCGTGCAGCGCCTTGGGCACCGAATTGGTGGTGTCGGTGATGACCTGCTCGGCGATCCCCTTGGTGATCTGGATCGACCGCAGCAGCTCGGGGTTGTCGACCAGCGCGATGGCCGGGTCGGACATGATCGCCATCCGCAGGACCATCTGCTCCTGCAGGTTGCGGGCATCCGGCGAGCCGGCGCCGAGCGCCTCGGTCATCCCGAACAGCGTCGACGGCTCGGTGCCGGCCAGCGTGATCATCGAGGTGCGCAACTGCGGCTCGGAAAGATCGGCGCCGCGGGTCACCAAAATCTCCTGCATCGTCATCTGCCCGCGGGCCCCCACCGCGCGGCTCAAACCCTGCAGCTGAGCCCGAATCCGCGCACCGTCGACGCGCACCGACGCGGTGATCGCGTCCTCGGCCGTCAACAACAGCGGCGCGTAGCTGGTGATCCGGTCACGCAACCCGATGCTGTCGTCGAGCACCTTGTCCAGCAGCGCCTGCCCGCCGTTGAGCAGCGTGTTCACCGCCGAGCGCACGTCGGGGATCACGTCGGTGTCGGCCAACCGCGTCTGCAGCTCGTACTTGCGGGCGGCGAAGTTCTTCTTCGCGCCCTCCACGTCGTGGCCGGTGGAACTCGCCAGCACCGCGACGTCCAGGGCCGACATGTATTTCGTGATCGCCGGCAGCAGGTTGGCACGGGCCGCGACCAGCCGCAGCTCGCTGGCGTCGGTCATCGCGTCCCGGACCCGCCATGCGCCCAAGGCCGTGGCCACCACCAGCGGAACGAGCCCGATCGCCACCACTTTCCACACAACCGGCCAGTTGCGCAGCGACCACGCGGGAGGGCGTTTGGGCGTCGGTTCGGCGGACGGGGGCGTCTTGGCTGCGGCCGCCGCGACGGGGGTGGTCGGGCGGGCGAACATGGTCACGTGGTCGCGGCCGTGGCATCGGCCGCACCCCTGAAATGCAGCGCTCGCAGAAACGAGAGGCTCATGAATCTTCCTGCGTCATTCGGCCAGATCGATCGGTGCACACGTAAAGCACCTGGCAACCCGACGAGTATGACAGCCCGGCGCCGAGGTCTCCACATTTGTCATGATCGGCGGGTGTTTCGGCTGCTGTTCGTTTCCCCGCGGATCGCGCCCAACACCGGCAACGCCATCCGCACCTGCGCGGCAACCGGCTGCGAACTGCATCTGGTCGAGCCGCTGGGCTTTGACCTGTCCGAGCCCAAGCTGCGACGGGCCGGGCTGGACTACCACGACCTGGCGTGTGTGACCGTGCACCCGTCGCTGGCGCAGGCGTGGCAGGCGCTGTCGCCGGCGCGGGTGTTCGCCTTCACCGCGCAGGCGGCGACGTTGTTCACCGACGTCGGCTACCGGGCCGGTGACGTGTTGATGTTCGGGCCCGAACCCACCGGGCTGGACGAGGCGACCCTGGCCGATCCGCACGTCACCGCGCGGGTGCGCATTCCCATGCTGGCGGGCCGGCGCTCGCTGAACCTGTCCAACGCCGCGGCCGTCGCCGTCTACGAGGCCTGGCGCCAGCACGGCTACCCAGGGGCAGGGTAGCTACCAGCCGTTCCAATGGGTCAGGGTCTGGGCCGGCAGCCGGTTGGCGGGCCGGAAGTCGGTGCCCTTGGTGTAGGCGATCGGGAACAGCCCGCCCTGGCTGTAGGTGTCGTAGGGGATGCCGAGCACCTGCGCCACCGTGCGCTCACCGTCGTCGAGCAGGTGCAGCGTCGTCCAGCAGGAGCCCAACCCGCGGGAGCGCAGCGCCAGGCAGAAGCTCCACACCGCCGGGAACAGTGAGGCCCAAAACGACACCCCACCCAACGGCGACTCGTCTTCCCGGCCTTTCAGGCAGGGGATCAGCAGCACCGGGGCCCGGTGCATGTGTTCGGCGAGATAGGTCGCCGAATCGCGGACCCGCCCCATCCGCTCGCCGCGGGTGTCGCCGTCGGGGTACTCGGGCGCCGGCCCGCTGAGGTAGCCCCGGGCGTTGGCCAGGTAGACGTCGGCGATCGCCTTTTTCTTGTCGGCGTCCTCGACGAACACCCATTGCCAGCCCTGGGAATTGGAACCGGTGGGCGCCTGCAGCGCCAGCTCGAGGCATTCCATCAGCACCTCGCGGGGCACCGGCTTGTCGAAATCGAGGCGTTTGCGCACCGAGCGGGTGGTGGTCAGGACCTCGTCGACGGACAGGTTGAGGGTCATCTGGGCAGGCTACCGTTGGGCCATGAGCGTCGAACTGACACAAGAGGTTTCTGCCAGGCTCACGTCCGACCTTTACGGGTGGTTGACCACGGTCGCCCGATCGGGGCAGCCGGTTCCGCGGCTGGTGTGGTTCTACTTCGACGGGACCGACCTGACGGTGTACTCCATGCCGAACGCCGCCAAGATCGCCCACATCACCGCCCATCCGCAGGTCAGCCTGAACCTGGACTCCGACGGCAACGGCGGCGGGATCATCGTCGTGGGCGGGACCGCCGTGGTGGACGCCACCGATGTCGACTGCCGCGACGACGCGCCGTACTGGGCCAAGTACCGCGACGACGCCGCGAAGTTCGGGCTGACCGAGGCGATCGCCGCCTACAGCACCCGGCTGAAGATCACCCCGACCCGGGTGTGGACGACGCCCACGGGCTAGCGTCCTCGCTCGCGGCCAGAGTGAAATCCACGACGCGTTTGCGGCGTGTCGCGTCGCCCGTTTCACTGTCGGCGCAGAGGTTCACCGGAAGTCGCGCGACTTGGCGCCGACCGCCAGGGTGAGGCGGCCCATCCGTTCGGCGACGACGGTGATTGCGCCGCTGGCGTTTTGGACCTGGCCGCGGATCAGCAGCGCCGGCGCCGTGTGCGCGAGCTTGCGGTGTCGCGCCCACACTCCCGGCGTGCAGAGCACGTTGACCATCCCGGTCTCGTCTTCGAGGTTGATGAACGTCACCCCCTGGGCCGTGGCGGGTCGCTGCCGATGGGTCACCGCCCCGGCGATCAGCACCCGATCGCCGTCGGGCACCGATCCCAGCTTCTCGGTGGGCAGCACCCCCATCGCGTCCAGGTCGGCCCGCAGGAACTGCGTCGGATAGCTGTCCGGGGAGACGCCGGTGGCCCACACGTCGGCGGCGGCCAGCTCCAGCCCGCTCATCCCCGGCAGCGCCGGGATGTGCGGCGACGAGCCCACCCCGGGTAACCGGTCCGGCCGGCCCGTGGCCGCGGCCCCGGCCGCCCACAGCGCCTCCCGTCGCGACATGCCGAAGCAGCCCAGCGCCCCGGCCGTCGCCAACGCTTCGGCCTGCGGCACGGAAAGCTGCACCCGCGACGTCAGGTCCAGCAGGGAGGTGAACGGGCCGTTGGCTGTTCGCTCCGCGACCAGCTTCTCGGCCAGCTCGGCGCCGAGGTAGCGGACGGCGCCCAAGCCCAAACGCACCTCCGTTCCGGCGTTCTCACACGTGGCGTGCGCCAGGCTGGCATTGACACACGGGCCGTGCACCACCACGCCGTGCCGGCGGGCGTCGGCCACCAGCGACTGCGGCGAATAGAAACCCATCGGCTGGGCGCGCAGCAGCGCCGCACAGAACGCCGCCGGGTGATGCAGCTTGAACCACGCCGAGTAGAACACCAGCGACGCGAAGGACAGCGCGTGGCTCTCGGGGAAGCCGAAATTGGCGAACGCCTCCAGCTTTTCGTAGATCCGGTCGATCACCTCGTCGGGAGCGCCGTGCAGCGCGCGCATGCCGTCGTAGAACCGGCCGCGCAGCCGGCGCATCCGTTCGGTCGAGCGTTTGGACCCCATGGCGCGGCGCAGCTGGTCGGCCTCGGCGGCGGAAAAGCCGGCGCAGTCGACCGCCAACTGCATCAGCTGCTCCTGAAACAGCGGCACTCCCAACGTCTTTCGCAATGCCGGCGCCATCGACGGGTGCTCGTAGACGACCGGGTCGACGCCGTTGCGCCGCCGGATGTAGGGGTGCACCGATCCGCCCTGGATGGGCCCGGGGCGGATCAGCGCCACCTCCACCACCAGGTCGTAGAACACCCGCGGCTTAAGGCGCGGCAGGGTGGCCATCTGCGCACGTGACTCCACCTGGAACACGCCGACGGAATCGGCGCGGGCCAGCATCTCGTAGACCGCCGGCTCGGAGAGGTCGAGGCGGGCCAGGTCCACCTCGATGCCCTTGTGCTCGGCCACCAGGTCTTTCGCATAGTGCAGCGCCGAGAGCATGCCCAGCCCGAGTAGGTCGAATTTCACCAAGCCGATTGCCGCGCAGTCGTCTTTGTCCCATTGCAGGACGCTGCGGTTGGCCATGCGCGCCCATTCCACCGGGCACACGTCGGCGATCGGGCGGTCGCAGATGACCATGCCGCCGGAGTGAATGCCCAGATGCCGCGGCAGGTTGCGGATCTGGGTGGCCAGGTCGATCACCTGCTCGGGGATGCCGTCTACGTCGTCGGCCTGCCCGGTCCAGTGGCCGATCTGCTTGCTCCACGCGTCCTGCTGACCCGGCGAGAAGCCCAGGGCGCGGGCCATGTCACGCACCGCGCTGCGCCCCCGGTAGGTGATGACGTTGGCGACCTGGGCGGCGTAGTCGCGGCCGTATTTGTGGTAGACGTACTGGATGACCTTTTCGCGCTGATCCGACTCGATGTCGATGTCGATGTCGGGTGGCCCGTCGCGGGCCGGCGAGAGGAAACGTTCGAACAACAGCTCGTTGGCCACCGGGTCGACGGCGGTGACGCCGAGGGCATAGCAGACCGCGGAGTTGGCCGCCGATCCCCGGCCCTGACACAGGATGTCGTTGCGGCGGCAAAACCGGGTGATGTCGTGCACCACCAGGAAATACCCCGGAAATCCCAGCTGTGCAATGACTTTCAGCTCATGCTCGATCTGGGAGTAGGCCTTTCGCGCCCGCTCCACCGGCCCGTAGCGGTCGCGGGCACCGGCCATGACCAACGACCGCAGCCAGCTGTCCTCGGTGTGCCCGTCGGGAACCTCGAACGGCGGCAGCCGCGGCGCGATGAGCCGTAGGCCAAAGGCGCACCGCTCGCCGAGCTCGGCGGCCGCGGTCACCGCTTCGGGGCACCACGCGAACAGCCGGGCCATCTCCTCCCCGGAGCGCAGGTGCGCCCCACCCAGCGGGGCCAGCCACCCGGCCGCGGAGTCCAGCGACCGCCGGGCCCGGATGGCCGCCATCGCCATCGCCAGCCGCCCACGTGACGGATCCGCGAAGTGCGCCCCGGTGGTGGCGACGACGCCGACACCGAAGCGCGGCGCCAGCCCGGCCAGCGCGGCGTTGCGTTCGTCGTCGAGCGGGTGACCATGATGGGTCAGCTCGATGCTGACCCGGCTGGGGGTGAACCGGTCCACCAGATCGGCCAGTGCCCGCTGCGCGGCGGCCGGGCCACCCTGGGAAAGCGCTTGGCGCACATGGCCTTTGCGGCAGCCAGTCAGGATGTGCCAGTGCCCGCCGGCGGCCTCGGTCAGCGCGTCGAAGTCGTAGCGCGGCTTGCCCTTTTCGCCGCCGGCCAGATGCGCCGCGGCCAGTTGCCGCGACAGCCGCCGGTAGCCTTCCGGGCCGCGGGCCAGCACCAGCAGATGCGGGCCGGGCGGGTCCGGCCGCTCGGTGCGAGCCGTGGCGCCCAGTGACAGCTCGGCGCCGAAGACCGTGCGCACGTCGAGTTCCGCGGCCGCTTCGGCGAACCGTACCGCCCCGTACAGGCCGTTGTGGTCGGTCAGCGCCAGGGCACGCAGATCCAGCCGGGCGGCCTCCTCGACCAACTCCTCCGGCGTGCTGGCCCCGTCGAGGAAGCTGTACGCCGTATGCGCATGCAGCTCGGCATACGCGACCGACGATCCGACCCGGTCCCGGTCCGGCGGCTGGTACGTCCCGCGCCGGCGGGAGCGCGGACCGTCATCGGCGGGCTCGGCGGCGGCCGACGCACCGGCGTGGCGCGGCTTGCCGTTAAGCACCCGCTCCATTTCCGCCCAGCTCGGCGGCCCGTTGCTCCAACCCACATTCCACAGTCTATCGAACACTTGTTCGATAGACCAGTTATTCAGCGCATCTTCACCTGCGAAACATGTTCTTAACCGTTTGGGCCTTCTGCTTCCGGTGCGGTCCGGCGGACACTTATACCTGGGGTCGCAAAACGACGGTGGGGACTTGTCATGGCACAACTGACGGCGCTGGATGCGGGTTTTCTCACGTCCCGCGATCCGGAGCGGCACCCGAGCCTGGCGATCGGCGCAGTTGCCGTCGTCAACGGTGCCGCCCCCAGCTACGACCAGCTCAAAACGGTTCTCGCAGAACGGCTTAAGTCGATACCTCGATGTACCCAGGTGTTGGCGGCCGAGTGGATCGACTATCCCGGATTCGACCTCACCCAGCACGTGCGACGGGTGGCGCTTCCCCGGCCTGGCGACGAAGCCGAGCTGTTCCGGGCCATCGCGCTGGCCCTCGAGCGTCCCCTCGACCCGGACCGCCCGCTGTGGGAGTGCTGGATCATCGAAGGCCTCGACGGCAACCGCTGGGCGATCTTGATAAAGATCCACCATTGCATGGCCGGCGCCATGTCGGCGGCCCACCTGCTGGCTAGGCTCTGCGACGATGCCAACAGTAGTGCCTTCGCTAACAATGTTGATATCAAACAGATTCCGCCGCATAGCGATGCGCGCGGCTGGGCCGATACCCTGTGGCGAACGTCCGTCAGCATCGCTGGCGCCGTCTGCACGGCTGCGGCACGCGCCGCCAGCTGGCCCGCGGTGACGTCACCGGCCCGCCCGGTCACCACCAGGCGGCGGTACCAAACGGTGCGCGTTCCCCGCGCCGCCGTCGACGCCGTGTGCCACAAGTTTGGGGTGACCGCCAACGACGTCGCGCTCGCGGCCATCACCGAGGGCTTCCGAACGGTCCTGCTGCACCGCGGCCAACAACCCCGCGCCGACTCACTGCGTACCCTAGAGAAATCCGATGGCAGCTCGGCCATGCTGCCCTATCTCCCCGTCGACACCGACGACCCGGTGCAGCGACTGCGCACCGTGCACAACCGGTTGAACCAGACCCAGCACAACGGTAGCCGCACCGGCAGCCTCTCGGACTATACGCCTTTCATGTTGTGCGCCAAGATGATTCACGCGCTAGCTCGGTTACCGCAACAAGGCATCATCACCCTGGCGACCAGTGCGCCCGGGCCACGCCACCAGTTACGGCTGATGGGCCAGAAGGTGGACCAGGTGCTGCCCATCCCGCCCACCGCGCTGCAGCTGAGCACCGGGGTCGCGGTCCTCAGCTACGGCGATGAGCTGGTGTTCGGCATCACCGCTGACTATGACGCCGCGTCCGAAATGCAGCAGCTGGTCAACGGTATCGAACTGGGTGTGGCACGTCTGGTAGCGCTCAGCCACGACTCCGTGCTGCTGTTCACCAAGGATCGCCGCAAGCGTTCATCCCGCGCACTCCCCAGCGCCGCGCGGCGGGGGCGGCCCTCTGTGCCGACCGCCCGAGCACGTCACTGACGCCATCTGCGTCGGCGTTGACCCCCGTGAGAAGGTGGGGCCGTGCGCAAGTTGGGGCCGGTCACCATCGACCCGCGCCGCCATGACGCGGTGCTGTTCGACGCCGCGTTGGACGCCACCGAGGCGCTGACTCGGCGCCTGCACGAGGCCGGCGTCGGCACCGACGTCTTTTCGCGGCACGTCCCGATCGCGGCGGCCGCCCGGCCGGGCCGCTGCGCCGTCGTCACGGCTCATGCGGCCGCCGTCACCGCCGCCCGCGGCGGCGGGTTCGCGCTGGTCATCGGGGTCGACCGGACGGGACACCGGGACGCCCTGCGACGTTGCGGCGCCGACGCGGTGGTGGCGGACCTGAGCGACGTCGGCGTACGCACCGGGGACCGGCGGATGTCTGCGCTTCCCGACGCGTCGGCTGCCCTGGACGTGGCGGACTGGCTCACCGCCCGCCGGCCCGCGGTGTTCTTCGACTTCGACGGCACGCTGTCGGACATCGTGGACGATCCCGACGCGGCCAGGCCCGCGCCCGGGGCCGTCGAGGCACTCCACCAGTTGGCCGCGCGGTGCCCGGTCGCCATCCTCAGCGGCCGCGACCTCGCCGACGTGTCCGCGCGCGTGGGGCTCCCCGGGATCTGGTACGCCGGCAGCCATGGTTTCGAGTTGACCGCACCCGACGGAACGCACCACCACAACGACGCCGCGGCGGCGGCCATACCGGTGCTGGCGGGAGCGGCGGCCGAGCTCCGCGACCAACTTGGACCCATCCCCGGTGTTGCGGTGGAGCACAAGCGGTTTGGCGTCGCCGTGCACTACCGCAACGCGGCGCGTGACCGGGTCGGCGAGGTGACCGCCGCGGTGCGCACCGCGGGCCAGCGTCATGGGCTGCGGGTGACGACCGGGCGCGAGGTCATTGAGCTGCGCCCGGATGTCGACTGGGACAAGGGGAAGACGCTGCGCTGGGTGATCGATCACCTGCACCGGGCGGGGTCGGGTCCGCTGGTTGCGATCTATGTCGGAGACGACATCACCGACGAGGACGCGTTCGACGTGGTCTGCCCCGATGGTGTTCCCATCGTGGTGCGCCACACCGAGGACGGTGACCGCGCCACCGCCGCGCTGTTCGCGCTGGACGGTCCGGCACGGGTCGTCGAGTTCACCGCCCGGTTGGCGCGCCGGCTCAGCGGCACCTAAGGCCCGCGAGCAGACGCAAAAGCCCCCAAATCCGGTCGGATTTGGGGGCTTTTGCGTCTGCTCGCCGGGTTACGACGGGGCGATCACGGTCATGCCGAGCGTCTTGGCGGCGTCGCGCATCCGGTCGTCGTAGGTGCACAACCGGCCCAGATCGACGCCGAGCCGCTGCGCCGTCGCCAAGTGGATGGCATCGAGCGTGCGCAGCTCGAATGGCAGCAGCCCACCAGCGAGATCGAGGACGCGCTTGTCGACGCGCAGCAGATCGAGATGAGCCAGCGCCCGGCGGCCGGCTCTCCGCGCTGATTCACCCTTGTCAAGCAGGGCCCGCATGACCTCCGCGCGCGCAAAGGCACTCGACACCCGCGGGTGGCGGGTGCGAAGGTAGCGGCGCAGCGCGTCCGACTCCGGCTCACGAACCGCGAGCTTGACGATGGCGGACGAGTCAAGATAGATGGCCGCCATCAACGCTCGTGCTCACGCAGGCGCGCAAGCGTCACCGACGGCAGCTCGACGCCCGCGTCGAGGTCGAGCGGTTCGGGCAGATCAGCGGCGTCGAGCGTGGCACGCTCGATCTCGCCGCTTGCCAGCAGCTGCTCATATGGACCGCCCTGCGGCAGCGGCGAGAGCAGGGCGACGGGCCGGCCGCGGTCGGTGATCTCGATCGTCTCGCCGGCCTCGACACGGCGCAGCAGCTCGCTGGCCCGCTGCCGCAGCTCACGCACACCCACCGAAGTCATTGTGCTAACTGTAGCACAAGAGGCCGCCTCCTGGCCCGGCGTCCGACTTGTGCAGGCTTTAAGTAACGTCCGTGTTAATTAGTGGCCGCCGCTTGGGGTCCACCGGGGCCCCCGCGGCGAAACACCAGACGTGATGCCGTGATCGGCGATACGCTTCGCCCCATTGATGGGAGGACAGCCATGTCGTTTGTGATCGCGAACCCCGAGATGCTGGCAGCGGCGGCAACCGATTTGGCCGGCATCCGGTCGGCGATCAGCGCCGCGACCGCGGCGGCGGCGGCCCCGACGATCCAGGTTGCCGCGGCCGGCGCCGACGAGGTGTCGCTGGCCATCTCGGCGCTGTTTGGCCAGCACGCCCAGGCCTATCAGGCGCTCAGCGCCCAGGCGACGATCTTTCACGACCAGTTCGTGCAGGCCCTGACCTCCGGCGGCAACCTGTATGCGGCCGCCGAGAGCCACACCGTCGAGCAGATGGTGCTCAACGCGATCAACGCGCCCACCCAGACACTGTTCGGCCGCCCGCTGATCGGCGACGGCGCCAACGGCACGGCCGAAAGCCCGGACGGCCAAAACGGCGGCCTGCTGTTCGGCAACGGCGGCAACGGCTTTACCCAGACGACCGCCGGGGTGGCCGGCGGCAACGGCGGCAGCGCGGGGTTGATCGGCAACGGCGGGGCCGGCGGCGGCGGCGGGGCCGGCGCCGCCGGCGGCCTCGGCGGCAACGGCGGGTGGCTGTACGGCAACGGCGGGGCCGGCGGCATCGGGGGCGCGGGCACCGGAACCGGTGGTCACGGCGGGGCCGGCGGGGCCGGCGGCCGGGCCTGGCTGTGGGGCCGGGCGGCGAGGCGGCGCCGCCGCCGCCATCGGCAACGCCGTCACCCCCGGCGGGGCCGGCGGCGCCGGCGGCGCCGGCGGTGACGGCGGCTGGTTGTTCGGCGACGGCGGGGCCGGCGGCACCGGCGGCAACGGCGGCAGCGGCTTTAACAGCTTGACCTCTTCGGTCGGCGGCGCCGGCGGGGCCGGCGGGCACGCCGGGCTGTTCGGCGCCGGCGGGACCGGCGGGACCGGCGGCATCGGCGGGCAAAACACCGAGACCGGCCCGGCCGCCAGCAACGGCGGTGCCGGCGGCGCCGGCGGCGGCGGCGGGTACCTGGTCGGCGATGGTGGCGCCGGCGGGACCGGCGGGGCCGGCGGGGTGAATTCCAGCGGTGGCGCCACCCTCACCGGGGGCACCGGAGGGACCGGCGGGGCCGGCGGGGCGGCCGGGTGGCTCCACGGCAGCGGCGGGACCGGCGGTGCCGGCGGCGCCGGTGGGCTCAACAACGCCGGCGGTGCCACCGGCGGCACCGGCGGTGCCGGCGGAGCCGGCGGCTCTGGAGCGTGGCTGTACGGCAACGGCGGGGCCGGCGGGGCCGGCGGGGCCGGCGCCTCCGGAAACGCGGGCGCCGGCGGCGGTGGCGGGGCCGGCGCGAATGCTGGGCTGATCGGCGCCGGCGGCGCCGGCGGGGCCGGCGGCGCCGGCGGAAACCAAACCGGTGGCTTGGGCAGGGGCGGCGACGCCGGGAACGGCGGCGCCGGCGGCGCCGGTGGTCAGCTGTACGGCAACGGCGGGGACGGCGGCAACGGCGGGGCCGGCGGGGCCAACACCGGCGGCGGCAATGGCAGCGACGGCGGGGCCGCCGGCCACGGCGGGGCCGGCGGGAGCGCCCGGCTGATCGGAGCCGGCGGCCACGGCGGGGACGGCGGCGCCGGCGGGAACACCGCCGGCAGAAGGGCCGATGCGGTCGCTGGCGACGGCGGCAACGGCGGCGCCGGAGGCAACGGCGGGTGGCTGATCGGCGATGCCGGGGCCGGCGGGGCCGGCGGCCACGGCGGGAACAACACCTCGACCACCAACGAAGCGGGCCAAACGGGCGGCACCGGCGGCAATGGCGGCAACGGCGGCGCCGGCGGCACGGCCGGACTGCTTGCTGGCAATGGTGGGGTCGGCGGAGCCGGTGGGACCGGCGGCAACGGCGGGAAGGCCGCCGGGAACAGCGTCGTGGGCGGCAACGCCGGCAACGGCGGCAGCGGTGGCGCCGGCGGGCTTGCCGGGCAGCTCGGCAACGGCGGTGGTGGCGGGTCCGGCGGCAACGGCGGCAACGGCGGGACCGGCACTACCGCCGGCAACGGCGGCAATGGCGGCGTCGGCGCGGTCGGCGGCAACGCCCAGCTCATCGGCAACGGCGGCAACGGCGGTGGCGGCGGCAACGGCGGAACCGGCGCCACCCCCGGCACCGGCGGCGCCGGCGCCGCCGGCGGCACCGGCGGCACGCTGTTCGGCGCCCCCGGAACCACCGGCGCCGACGGCACCTAAGGCCCGCGAGCAGACGCGAAAGCCCCCGAAAATGCCCATTTTCGGGGGCTTTCGCGTCTGCTCGGCGGGGCTAACCCGCCACGTACTCCACCGCGCCGTCGTCGAGCACCACCCGCGCCTCGGCGCCGTCGAAACCGGCGACCTCGGTGCGAAACACCGCCTTGCCCGGCTCGGTGCGCCAGATCACCGTCGACAGCGTCTCACCGGGAAACACCGGCTTGGTGAACCGCGCGGCGATCGAGGTGATGTTGGCCGCCACGCCGCCGCCGAGCTCGGCGACCAGCGCGCGGCCCGTGAAGCCGTAGGTGCACAGCCCGTGCAGGATCGGCTTGGGAAACCCGGCCAGCTGGGTGGCGAACCAGGGGTCGCTGTGCAGCGGGTTGCGGTCGCCGGACAGCCGGTAGATCAGCGCCTGGTCCTCGCGGGTGGGCAGGTCGATGCGGGCGTCCGGCTCGCGGTCGGGAAATTCCGGCGCGGCCGGCCGCTCCCCCTTCACGCCCCCGAAGCCGCCCGCACCCCGGATGACCAGCGTGGTCAGCGTCTCGGCGATCAGCGCGCCCGAGTCCGGGTCGCAACCGCGGGCGCGCAGCACGACGATCGCGTTCTTGCCCTCGCCCTTGTCCTGGATGTCGGCGACCTCGCAGACCACCGACAGCTTTCCCGCCGCCGGCAGCGGTGCATGCAGCCGCACGGCCTGCGAGCCGTGCAGCAGCCTGGCCCAGTTGAACTTGCCGACCTTGCCGGCCGCGCCGAACGCCGGGCAGCAGATCACCGCGAACGTCGGCAACACCTGCTGGGTGATGCCGTGGCTGTTCTCGGTGGTCAGGGACAGGTCTTCGGTCCCGGCGCCCACCCCGATCGCGTAGAGCAGCGTGTCCCGGTCGGTCCACTCGAACAACACCGGCTCGGTCGTCGCGCCGACGGCGTTGGGATCAATCGCCATGCCAGTCTCCTCCCGGTTGGAAAATCATCGCAAACCCTTCCCCCCGACGGTGTCGGCAGGGCAGGCTATCGCCATGGCGAAGCGCACCCCGATCCGGAAGGCCTGCAAAGTCGTAGCCGTGCTCGCCGCGGCGGTGGTCGTCGGCGCCTGCGGCGGCGGCGGCCCGCAGGCACGCAGCATCACCGTGACCTTCATCCGCAACGCGCAATCCCAGGCCAACGCCGACGGGATCATCGACACCGGCGCCCCGGGGCCCGGCCTGTCCGCCGAGGGCAAATCGCAGGCTCAGCAGTTGGCCAACCAGGTCGCGCGCAACCAGTTCGACAGCATCTACGCCTCCCCCATGGCCGACGCCCAGCAGACCGCCGCGCCGCTGGCCAGCGAACTCAGTCGGCAAGTCGAGATCCTTCCCGGCCTGCAGCCCATCGGGGCCGGCTGGTACAATGGCAAACCCGAATCGATGGCCAACTCGACGTATCTGGTGGCGCCGGCGCAGTGGGTCAACGGCGATGTCGACACCAGCATCCCGGGCTCGCTCAGCGGCAGCGATTTCAACTCCCAGTTCGCCGGCGCGGTTCGCAAGATCTACGACAGCGGCCACAACAAACCGGTGGCGATCTCCCAGGGCGCGGCGATCATGGTGTGGACGCTGATGAACGTCAAGAACCCCAAGATCAGCCTGTTCAACAGCCACCCTCTGCCGAATGCCGGGCGGGTGGTCATCACCGGCAACCCGGACACCGGCTGGACGCTGGTGGAGTGGGACGGAGTCCGCGACTTCAGCTGACCGACCCCACGGTTGACGCCGGCGGCCGGATGCCGCCACCATGACCCCATGCGGTATGTCGTTACCGGCGGTACCGGGTTTATCGGGCGCCACGTGGTATCCCGCCTGCTGGACGGCCGGCCCGACGCGCAACTGTGGGTGCTGGTCCGCCGCTCGTCGCTGGCCCGCTTCGAGCGCCTCGCCGGCCGGTGGGGCGAGCGGGCACGACCGCTGGTCGGTGACCTCACGCGGCTCCGATTGGCCGAGGAGACCATCGCCGAGCTGGGCGACATCGACCATCTGGTGCACTGCGCGGCGGTCGGCACCCGCGCCGCCGTCGAGCTGGCCCAGCGGCTGGGCGCCACGCTGCACCACGTGTCGTCGATCGCGGTGGCCGGAGACTTCACCGGCGAGTACACCGAGGCCGACTTCGACGTCGGCCAGCGCCTGCCGACCCCGTATCACCGCACGGCGTTTGACGCCGAGTCGCTGGTGCGTTCGGCGCCCGGGCTGCGGTACCGCATCTACCGCCCGGCGGTGGTGGTGGGTGATTCGCGTACCGGCGAGATGGACCGGGTCGACGGGCCGTACCACGTCTTCGGGGTGTTGGC
This sequence comes from Mycobacterium shinjukuense, assembly GCF_010730055.1. Lineage (NCBI taxonomy): Bacteria > Bacillati > Actinomycetota > Actinomycetes > Mycobacteriales > Mycobacteriaceae > Mycobacterium > Mycobacterium shinjukuense. The sequence goes on from NZ_AP022575.1 coordinate 2,888,949, forward strand.
CAAGCTGGCGGCGTTGCCGTCGTTCACCCCGATGCTGCTGCCCGACACCGGGCGCATCAACATCGTCCCGGTCGACTACGTCGCCGACGCCCTGGTGGCGCTCATGCACGCCGCGGGCCGGGATGGGCAGACGTTTCACCTGACCGCGCCGACAGCCATCGGACTGCGCGGCATCTACCGCGGGATCGCCGGCGCGGCCGGACTGCCCCCGCTGCTCGGGCCGCTGCCCGGCTCTGTGGCCGCACCGGTGCTCAACGCCCGTGGCCGCGCCAAGGTGCTGCGCGACATGGCGGCCACCCAACTGGGAATTCCCGCCGAGATTTTCGACGTCGTCGACTCCGCCACCACGTTCACGTCGGACGCAACCCGGGAGGCGTTGCGCGGCACCGGCATTCACGTGCCCGAGTTCGCCACGTACGCACCCCAGCTGTGGCGGTACTGGGCCGAGCATCTCGACCCCGACCGCGCCCGTCGCAACCATCCGCTGGTGGGCCGGCACGTCATCATCACCGGCGCCTCCAGCGGCATCGGCCGGGCGGCCGCGATCGCCGTGGCCAAACGGGGCGCGACGGTGTTCGCGCTGGCCCGCAACGGCGACGCGCTGGATGGGCTGGTCGCCGAGATCCGCGCCGGCGGCGGCCAGGCGTACGCGTTCACCTGCGACGTCACCGATTCCGCGTCGGTGGAGCACACCGTCAAGGACATCCTGGGCCGGTTCGACCATGTCGACTATCTGGTGAACAACGCGGGCCGGTCGATCCGGCGGTCGGTGGTCAACGCCACCGACCGGTTGCACGACTACGAACGGGTGATGGCGGTCAACTACTTCGGCGCGGTGCGGATGGTGCTGGCGCTGCTGCCGCACTGGCGCGAGCGCCGGTTCGGCCACGTCGTCAACGTCTCCAGCGCCGGCGTGCAGGCCCGCAACCCCCGATACAGCTCGTATCTGCCCACCAAGGCGGCCTTGGACGCATTCGCCGACGTGGTAGCCTCCGAGACGCTGTCCGACCACATCACGTTCACCAACATCCACATGCCGCTGGTGGCCACCCCGATGATCGCCCCGTCCCGACGGCTCAACCCGGTGCGCGCGATCAGCGCCGAACACGCGGCGGCCATGGTTGTGCGAGGGCTGGTCGAAAAGCCGGCGCGCATCGACACCCCGCTGGGCACGCTGGCCGAGGTCGGCAACTACGTCGCGCCGCGGCTGGCCCGCCGTGTCCTGCATCAGCTGTATCTAGGCTATCCTGATTCGCCTGCAGCACAGGGAATTTCACCACCGGACGGCGACCGCACCGCCCGTCGACCCAACCGCCCGGCCCGCATGGGGATCCCCCGACCGGTCAGACGCTGGGGACGGCTGGTGCCCGGCGTGCATTGGTAACCACGTCTGGCAGGTCCTGGTCCTTGGGCAGGCCAGGTTCGTGGATCTCTCCTTCGGGTGCGGGCCGGCGATGGTGTGCGGCAGGCGTATCGTGATCGCGGTGCCCCCGGTTTTCGTCGACGTTGACACCGGCATCGACGACGCCCTGGCGCTGATCTATCTGCTGGCCAGTGACGCCGATCTGGTCGGCATCGCCTGCACCGGCGGGAACATCGAAGTGGATCAGGTGTGCGCCAACAACCTCGGTGTGCTCGAATTGTGTTGCGCCGCAGATATACCCGTGTCCAAAGGTGCCGACGAGCCGCTGAGCGGTCGGTGGCCCGATCACCCAAAGTTTCACGGCCCCAAGGGTTTAGGTTACGCCGAGCTGCCGCCCACCGGTCGCCGGTTGACCGGCCACGACGCCACGGCGGCCTGGGTGCAGGCGGCGCACCGCCACGCCGGGGAGCTGGTCGGCCTGGTCACCGGCCCGCTGACCAACCTGGCGCTGGCGCTGCGCGCCGAACCCGAGCTGCCGAGGCTGCTGCGCCGGCTGGTGATCATGGGCGGGGTGTTCGCCGGCCAGGATCGGGGTGCCGAGTGGAATATCCGGGTGGACCCCGAGGCGGCCGGCGAAGTACTTGCCGGCTGGGCGGGGCGACACCAACTTCCGATCGTGTGCGGCTTGGATCTGACCCGGCGTGTCGCGATGACACCGGACCCCCGACAAGGCGAATGCGGGTGACAAGATCGACGGGGTTGGATCTGACCCGGCGTGTCGCGATGACACCGGACCTGCTGGCCAGGCTGGCGTCCGTGTCGGGCCCGTCTCCGCTGATGCGGGTGATCGAGGACGCGCTGCGGTTCTACTTCGAGTCCCACGAAGAGCGCGGACACGGATATCTGGCGTATCTGCACGACCCGCTGGCCGCCGCGGTGGCGCTGGACCCGCGGCTGGTGACGACCCGGGCCGTGACGGTGGATGTCGCGCTGACGGGTGCAACGGTGGCCGATTGGTCAGGAGCCCGACAACCCAACGCGCAGCTAGGCATTGGTGTCGACCCGGCGGTGTTCTTCGACCGGTTCATCGAACGGGTCGGACGATTCTCACGCCGAACGTGAACTGGTGGCGCGATTTTCCCGAAATTCTCGCCCTGACGTCACGCTCGGCGGAAGTTATTCGTAGATCCCCTCCAGATACCACCGCCGCTGGCGGTAGCACAGCAGCAGCGCGGTGCCGGGATCGCCGTCCAGCAACACCTGGGCGCGGGCGGCACGGCTCCCCTGACCGCCCGCCTCCAGGTCCCACCACCGCTCGTCGACCGGCCAGGGTCCGGCCCACCAGCGCAACCGGTCGTCGCGGCCCCGGGCGGTCAGTCGCGCCGGGTCCGCGGAGAACATCCCCCGGCTGGTCACCCGTATCGGGTTTCCTTGGGCGTCAAGCAGTTCCACCGGGTCGTCGAGCAGCACCGCCGGCGACGGATCGGGCAGTTGGCCGGGCCACGGCTGGCCCGGGTCGGCCTGCGGCACCGGCTCGTCGCCCAGCGGGGTCAACGTGATGCGCTCGGCCGGCCCCCGACCGCCGGACAGCACCGGCACCCGCACCGCCTCCGGACCGAGCAAGCCCTGGACTCGCACCAGCGCCCGACGGGCCCGAAGCCTGTCCGGTTCACCCAGACCACCCCATAACGGCAACTGCAGGCCTTCTGATGCGGAAACCACCTCGACCGCCTGCAGCCGCAGCTGCGTCACCGCCGCGGTGGGCCGGTCGGTGGTTCGCATGTTCAACCACCCGTCCAGTTGCCAGCGCACCCGGTCGGCGGTGGCGTCCTCGGTCAGCGGCTCGGCGCACCGCCACACCCGGCTGCGCTCTTCGCCGTTGGCGGTGACGGCGTGAATGGCCAGCCGGGTGCAGCCCACCCCGGCGGCCATCAGCGCCCGATGCAGCGTGGCGGCCAGCGAACGCCCGGCGAATGCCGCGGCGTCGACCCGGTCGATCGGCGGATCGCAGTGCAGCACAACGTCGTATTCCGGCGGCCGCTCACGTCCGGCGGGCGGGCGTTCCGGTTCGCCGCGGGCGAACCGGTGCGCGGCCACCGCGTCGGCGCCGAACCGGGAAGCCACGTCGCTGCGAGACAGCGCGGCGAACTGTCCGATGGTGCGAATCCCCAACCGCCACAACAGATCCGTCAGCTCATCTCGCCCCCGACCGGACAGGCTCGGCTCGGTGGCAAGCTGCCGGATGGACAGCAACGACAGAAACCGCGCGTCGTCTCCCGGCTGCAGGACACGGCCCGCACGCGCCGCGAAAACCGCGGTGGACACCCGGTCGGCGATCCCGACCTGACACTCGGCGCCGGCCGCGGCCACCGCGTCGATCAGCCGCTCGGCGGCCAGCCGCTCGGACCCGAAAAAGCGGACCGCCCCGCGCACCGGCAACACCGCCAGCCCGGGCCGCAGCACCTCGACACGGGGCACCAGATCCTCCACCGCCGCGATCACCGCTTCGAAGAACCGGGCGTCACGGTCGGCGTCGGCGGTCGCGGTGTGCAGGTGCGGACAACGCGCCGCCGCCTCCCGGCGCCGCAACCCTCGGCGCACTCCGGCCGCACGCGCGGTCGCCGAGCAGGCGATCACCCGGTTTGCCGACGTGACCGCGACCGCGGCCGTCGCGGGCAGGCCCGCGGCCGCGGCCGCCGCGACCGCGGGCCAGTCCATGCACCAGATCGCCAGCACCCGGGAAGGAGCCATCAGGACTCACCCGGTTCGCGCCCGGCCGACGCACGCCCCGCTGATCTGCAGCCGCACCCCACCGATCCGGCCGAACCCTGGGACGGGCACGCCCCTGAGAGCCGGAGTGACCTCATAGCCGCAGACCCGGGCCGCAAGCCGCGCCGACGCCCCCTGCCACTCGCCGCCGGTGACCAGCAGGGTGCACCCTTTTTGCCGGGCGCGGGCCACCACCGCCCGCGCCCGCGCCCGCGTCACCCGGCGTCCACCCAGGCCGAGCACCACCAGATCCATGCCGTCGAGGAGCACCCCGGCCAGCTCCACCGGATCGCTCCCGGGATCGGGTATCACCGCCAGCCGACTCAGATCCGCCCCCATTTCCACGGCGGCCAGCAACCCGATGTCCGGTTGGCCGACGATGACCGCGTTACCCCCGCCCGACGTCACCGACGCCACCATGCGCAGCAGCAGCGACCGGGCCCCCGACAGCACCGCCACCGTTCCCCGGGGCAACGGCACCGGCGCCGCCGGCAGCCACTCCGGTTGCAGGTCATCCGAACGGGCGGCAGCCAGCGCGGCCATCCGTCGTCGTAGCGATTCGAGCCGCTCAGAGGCGACAGCCGCAGTCATGACCAGCCTCCTACCAGTTTTCGAATATATGTTCGAGTAAACACCCGCCCTCCGGCGCGCGTCAAGCCGCGTGAGACGCTGCCTTGTGCGGTCGTGGCTCTGGGCGTGGCTTTGGGCGTGGCTCTTGGTGTGCTGCGGCCTGTTGGGCAGCACCGCCACCGCCCCACCGGCCAGCGGTGACGGGCCGTCCTGTCGGCCCGCAGAGTTGTTCGTGACCGACGACGAGTCGCAGCCGGTCGAGCCGCAAGCCGTTGAGCTGCTCGCGCTTAACGGCGCGACGGTGACGGGATCGACCCTGGTCGACGGGGTGTTCTGGTCAGATGCGCTGCGGCAGGCCATCTTTGAGCGCGCCCGCGAATTTCATTTGTGCGTCGCCGACCAGCCCACCTTGCACACCGCGGCCGAGACGCTGCGCCGGCAGTTCCACCAAGAAGCGGTGCTCACCTTCGACTACCTGCCGCAGCATGCGTCCGACGCCGTCATCATCACCGTGCCCGACATCGACATTGCCCGGTTCCGCGATGCTTTCGTCGCCGATTCGGCCGCGCACCACCGATTACTGGGCGGATCCGTCACCATCACCGACCGCACCTTGATCCTGGTCGCCGGCGACGGCGATCTCGACATCGCCCACCGGCTCGTCGACGAATCCGGCGGCCACTGGAGTGCCGCCACCATTGCCTACGGCAGACGCGAGCTGGTGGACTAGCCGTTCGACCGTTCGCCACACACCGCGGGCCACCTCAGGCGCATTGGTCACATTGGTCACCGGAGCCCCTGCCCGGGCCGGCACCCAAGGTGCCCACCTTGAAGCGACAACCACTGGGGCGGCCCCGCTTGTCGCTCGAAGGCGGGCACAACGACCATCCACCTCCGACAGATACCAATGTGGCGCGTGTGACACGACGCCGGGCCGGCTCCTCCACCCCGGGCTACTCCCACTCGATGGTGGCGGGCGGTTTGCTGGTGATGTCCAGCACCACGCGGTTGACCTCGGCGACCTCGTTGGTGATCCGGGTCGAGATGCGCTCCAGCACCTCGTAGGGCACCCGGGTCCAGTCGGCGGTCATGGCGTCCTCGCTGGACACCGGACGCAGCACGATCGGGTGGCCGTAGGTGCGCCCGTCGCCCTGCACGCCGACCGAGCGGACGTCGGCCAGCAGCACCACCGGGCACTGCCAGATCTGGTGGTCCAGGCCCGCCGCGGTCAGCTCCTCGCGCGCAATGGAATCGGCGCGGCGCAGGGTTTCCAGCCGCTTCGCGGTGACCTCGCCGACGATCCGGACGCCCAACCCCGGTCCCGGAAACGGTTGGCGGGCAACGATTTCCTCCGGCAGACCCAACTCCCGTCCGACCGCGCGCACCTCGTCTTTGAACAGCAGCCGCAACGGCTCGACCAGGGTGAACTTCAGGTCGTCGGGCAGGCCGCCGACATTGTGGTGGCTCTTGATGTTCGCGGTGCCGCTGCCCGCGCCGGATTCCACCACGTCCGGATACAGCGTGCCCTGCACCAGAAAATCAATCGACTTGCCATCCAACACATCCCGCACCGCGCCCTCGAACGCGCGGATGAACTGGCGACCGATGATCTTGCGTTTACCCTCCGGGGCGCGCACGCCCGACAGCGCTTCCAGGAAGGTCTCCGCCGCGTCGACGGTGACCAGATGTGCGCCGGTGGCCGCCACGAAATCGCGTTGCACCTGCGCGCGCTCGCCGGCGCGCAACAGCCCGTGGTCGACGAAGACACAGGTCAACCGGTCGCCGATGGCGCGCTGCACCAGAGCCGCGGCCACCGCGGAATCCACCCCCCCGGACAGCCCACAGATCGCATGCCCGTCGCCGATCTGCGCACGCACCTGCTCGATCAGGGTGCCGACGATGTTGGCGGCCGTCCACTGGGCACCCAGCCCCGCGAAGTCGTGCAGAAACCGGCTGAGCACCTGTTGCCCATGCGGGCTGTGCATCACCTCCGGGTGGTACTGCACCCCGGCCAGGCGGCGCTCGGCGGACTCGAACGCGGCCACCGGGGCGCCCGCGCTGCAGGCCACCACATCGAACCCGTCCGGTGCCACCGTGACCGCGTCACCATGGCTCATCCACACCGGCTGTATCTCGGGCAAACCCGAATGCAGCTCGCCGCCAAGGACTTTCAGCTCAGTCCGACCGTACTCGCTGGTACCGGTGCGGGCGACGGTCCCACCGAGCGCCTGCGCCATCGCCTGAAACCCGTAGCAGATGCCGAACACCGGCAGGCCCAGGTCGAGCAGGGCCGGGTCCAGTCGCGGGGCGTCCTCGGCGTAGACGCTGGCCGGTCCACCGGAAAGGATGAGCGCCAGCGGGCGGCGGGCCTGGATCTCGGCCAGCGACGCGGTGTGGCCGATCACCTCTGAATAAACGCGAGCCTCTCGGACACGACGAGCGATCAATTGCGCGTACTGGGCACCGAAGTCGACCACCAATACCGGCCGCGGCGACGCTGATTCCACGGGTACCGAGTCTAGTGCGACCAGCGTTCCGCCCGACCCGCCGCCTACCGGAGGTGGAACCCGGTGCGAAATAGTCGGTTTCACCATGCCGGCCAGACCCCTCCCGGCTCCACCACGCCCGAGGCATACCGGTACGATCACCGATTGTCGGTGTCGGGCTGATAAGGGGTTCAGGGTGCGGGTCGCAGGGAAGATCGTTCGTTTCGACGAGGTGCGCGGATACGGCTTCATCACGCCAGATATCGGCGGGGAAGATGTCTTTCTGCACGTCAACGACCTGGAAATGGAGAAGCGGCTGGCCACCCGGGGCACCCGGGTCTCCTTTGAGGTCGAAGAAGGCGATCGCGGCAAGTTTGCGACCAATGTCCGCCTGGCGGCCGACACCGCGCCGACCCGCCCCGTGGTCACCGATGTCGACGAAACCGAAGCGGCTGACGAATATTTCGACGTGCTGTCGCCCGAGGAATTTCTCCATCTGGTGACCGAAAAGCTGTTGCAGATCACTCCGCCGCTCAATGCCCAGCAGATCCTCGCCGTGCGGAGCAGCTTTGAACAGCTGGCCCGCAAGCAGGGCTTGATTGATTCATAGCTCCTCGCGGACCAACCAGCGGGTACGGGCGCGCGCTGGTACCAACCAACCGAAAGTGAGGTCCCCGTGCTGGGTCTGCCGGAGCAGGTGCGCGCTTGTCTGTTCGACCTCGACGGTGTGCTCACCGACACCGCGAGCCTGCATACCAAGGCCTGGAAGGCCATGTTCGACGCCTACCTGTCCCAGCGCGCCCAGCGCACCGGCGAACCGTTTGTCCCCTTCGACCCGGCGGCGGACTACCGGCAGTACGTGGACGGCAAGAAACGCGAGGACGGCGTGCGGTCGTTTCTCGGCAGCCGGGGCATCGAACTTCCCGACGGCCATCCCGACGACCCCGCCGACGCCGAGACAATATACGGCCTGGGCAACCGCAAAAACGAGATGTTCCAGAAGGTGCTGCACGAAGACGGCGTCGACGTGTTCGACGGATCCCGGCGCTACCTGGAGGCGGTGTCGGCCGCGGGTCTCGGCATCGCGGTGGTGTCATCCAGCGCCAACACCCGCGACGTGCTGGAAACCACCGGCCTGGACCGGTTCGTCCAGCAGCGGGTGGACGGGGTGACGCTGCGCGACGAGCACATCGCCGGCAAACCGGCCCCCGACTCCTTCCTGCGCGGGGCGCAACTGCTCAACGTCGCCCCGGACGCGGCTGCGGTGTTCGAGGACGCCCTGTCGGGCGTGCAGGCCGCCCAGGCGGGCAATTTCGGCTTCGTGGTGGGCGTCGATCGGGTGGGCCAGGCCGAGGCCTTGCGCCGCAGCGGCGCCGACGTGGTGGTCACCGATCTCGCCGAGCTGCTGTAGGGCATGATCCCCGATGATCACTGAGGAAACCTTCCCGGTCGAGCCGTGGCAGGTGCGCGAAACCCGGCTCAACCTGAACCTGCTGGCCCAGTCGGAGTCGCTGTTTGCGCTGTCCAACGGACACATCGGGTTGCGCGGCAACCTCGACGAGGGCGAGCCCTACGGTCTGCCGGGCACCTACTTGAACTCGTTCTACGAAAAGCGGCCGCTGCCCTACGCCGAGGCCGGCTACGGGTATCCGGAGGCCGGCCAGACCGTGGTCGACGTCACCAACGGAAAGATCCTGCGCCTGCTGGTCGACGACGAGCCCTTCGACGTCCGCTACGGTGAATTGCTTTCCCACGAGCGGGTTCTCGACCTGCAAGCCGGAACGCTGACCCGCCGCGCGCACTGGCGCTCACCCGCGGGCAAGCAAGTCAGCGTCATGTCCACCCGGCTGGTTTCGCTGGCCCAGCGCAGCGTCGCGGCCATCGAGTACGTCGTGGAGGCCGTCGGCAACTTCGTCCGCGTGACCGTGCAGTCCGAACTGGTCACCAACGAGGACCAGCCGCAGACCTCGGCCGACCCGCGGGTGGCGGCCATCCTGGAAAAGCCGCTGGAGGCCGTCGAGCATGAAAGCACCGAACGCGGGGCGCTGCTGATGCACCGGACCCGCAGCAGTGCCCTGATGATGGCCGCCGGGATGGAGCACGAGGTTGAGGTGCCCGGGCGCGTGGAGATCACCACCGACGCGCGGCCCGACCTAGCCCGGACCACGGTGATCTGCGGGCTGCGCCCCGGACAGAAGCTGCGCATCGTCAAATACCTGGCATATGGCTGGTCGAGCCTGCGCTCCCGCCCGGCGCTGCGTGACCAGGCCGCCGCCGCGCTGCACGGCGCCCGCTACAGCGGGTGGCAGGGGCTGCTGGACTCGCAACGGGCCTACCTCGACGACTTCTGGGACAGCGCCGACGTCGAGGTCGAGGGCGACCCGGAATCCCAGCAGGCGGTGCGGTTCGGGCTGTTTCACCTGCTGCAGGCCAGCGCCCGGGCCGAGCGCCGCGCGATCCCCAGCAAGGGGCTCACCGGAACCGGGTACGACGGCCACGCCTTCTGGGACACCGAGGGTTTCGTGCTGCCGGTGCTGACCTACACCGCGCCGCATGCGGTCGCCGACGCGCTGCGGTGGCGGGCGTCGACGTTGGAGCTCGCCAAGGAACGGGCGGCCGAACTCGGCCTCAGCGGTGCCAGCTTTCCGTGGCGAACCATCCGCGGGCAGGAGTGCTCGGCCTACTGGCCGGCCGGAACCGCGGCCTGGCACATCAACGCCGACATCGCGATGGCCTTCGAGCGCTACCGCATCGTCACCGGCGACGAGTCGCTGGAGAGAGAGTGCGGCCTGGAGGTGCTGGTGGAGACCGCCCGGCTGTGGCTCTCGCTCGGCCACCACGACCGGCACGGCGTCTGGCACCTCGACGGGGTCACCGGCCCCGACGAGTACACAGCAATCGTGCGCGACAACGTGTTCACCAATCTGATGGCGGCCCACAACCTGCGTGCCGCCGCCGATGCCTGCGTCCGCCACCCCGAGGCGGCGGCCGCGTTGGGGGTCGACACCGAGGAGATGGCCGCCTGGCGTGACGCGGCCGACGCCGCCAACATCCCCTACGACGAGGAGCTGGGCGTCCACCAGCAGTGTGAAGGCTTCACCACGTTTGCCGAATGGGACTTCGAAGCCAACACCACCTACCCGTTGCTGCTGCACGAGGCCTATGTTCGGCTCTACCCCGCCCAGGTGATCAAGCAGGCCGACCTGGTGCTGGCGATGCAGTGGCAAAGCCACGCGTTCACACCGGAACAGAAGGCACGCAACGTCGACTACTACGAGCGGCGCATGGTGCGCGACTCGTCGCTGTCGGCCTGCACCCAGGCGGTGATGTGCGCCGAGGTCGGCCACCTGGAGCTGGCCCACGACTACGCCTACGAGGCCGCGCTGATCGACCTGCGTGATCTGCACCAGAACACCCGCGACGGGTTGCACATGGCCTCCCTGGCCGGGGCGTGGACGGCGCTGGTCGCCGGTTTTGGCGGGCTGCGCGACGACGACGGCATCATGGACATCGACCCCCGACTGCCCGACGGCATCACGCGGCTGCAGTTTCGGCTGCGCTGGCGCGGGTTTCGGCTGACCGTCGACGTCAACCACGTCGACGTGACCTACACCCTGCGCGACGGACCCGGCACCGAGCTGACCATCCGGCACGCCGGCGAGGATCTCAGGCTGCACACGGATTCGCCGTCGACCATCCCGGTGCGGACCCGAAAGCCGCTTCTGCCGCCGCCGCCGCAGCCGCCTGGCCGCGAACCCGTACACCGGCGCGCCATGGCGCGGTCCGTCCCCGGGCCGCGCAGGCCCGAGGAGGAGCCGCACCCGACGGTGTGGGATTCCCGCGACTGAGCGGCGGCCGCAGGCCTACGCCGGCTGATGATCGACCGCACGGTTGAGCGTGCGGTCATCGTCTGCCGCGACGCGTCGCCGCGGCCTTCCCGTCCGGCTCGTCACCCGGGCGGAGTAGGCATACACATGCGCTTTCACGTGCGCTTTCACGCTCGATATGTCGGCGGAGAGCCGGCGCTTGAACCGCCGCCAGGGCGTCCGCGTCCAGCGGTGCTGTAGGGACATCATCGTCATCCGCGGATGGTCCGCGATGGAGTTCAGCAGGGCGGCGCGCCCCGCTGGGCCCGGCACCTTTGCGATCTCGCCGAGCACCCAGTCGGACACCTCGCCGACGATCTGCTCGCGCGCGCGGTGGCCCGGAAACAGGTCGAGCATCGCCTCAAGGGTCGCGGCCACCCCGTGGCCTTGCACCGCCCAAAACGTCCGGCGGTCGGTGTCCGCGCAGTACCACAAGCCTTGAGCGTGCCGGCGGTAGACCGCCATGGTCTCGGGCAACATGGCGATCTCGCCGCCGATCGCGTGCCGCACATGCAGGTACCAATCGATCGGCATGATGCCCGCCGGGATGTCGTCGTAGCGCGGGAGGCGACGGTAAACCACCGAGTTGGTCTGGATGAAGTTCCGTGCGAGCAGCGCCTCCACGCTCAAGTCGCCGCGCCAGGCGATGGGCGGGAACTCCGAGTCTTTTGCCCGGTCGTCCTCCCAGATCACCCGCACCGGATGGAAGCACACCGCCGTCTGCGGATGCCGGTCCAGGTACCGGACCTGTTTGGTCAGCTTCAGCGGATCGGTCCAGAAATCGTCTCCCTCGCACAGCGCGAGATACTCGCCGCGCGCGGCCGATAGGGCGTCGGTAAAGTTCGCGTGCACCCCGATGTTCGTGGACCTAAGGATCGGCCGGAACAGGTGCGGATGGCGTTCGGCGTACTCGCCGATGATCGCCGGCGTGGCGTCGGTGGAGGCATCGTCGGCGACGATGATCTCCACCGGGAAATCGGTCTGTTGGGCGACGAAGCCGTCGAGGGCCTCGCGGATGTAGGCCTCGTGGTTGTAGGTGATCGAGACCACACTCACCTTGGGTGCGCCGCCGGCCGACGTCTCAGGCACCGCCGAATCCCCCTTCCTGGACTGCGGCAACCACGCGGTCGACATCGTCGGCGGTCATGTCGTCGTGCACCGGCAGCGACACGATGCGCGAGCACACGTTCGCCGTGACACTCAGCTCGGTCGCCCGTACCAACTCGGCGTTCCGGACGAAGTATGGGTGCAGGTGCTGTGCCGGGTTGTAGTAGTCGCGGGCCTGAACCGCATGGCGACGCAGGCTGGCCAGGACCGCGGTCTTGTGATCGACGGACGCGCAGCACGCGCTCGCGAAGCACAGCGACGAGACCTCGGCGTTGCGCTGGAAACGCAGGCTCGCCCCGGCGAGCCCGGCGCGGTAACACTCGAGCACCCTGCGGCGACTTGCCAGCCGGCGATCAAGCCCGACCAGCTGGCGCAGACCGATGGCCGCGCTGATCTCCTGCAACTTCCCGTTCATCCCGAGCTGCGTGGACTTGCGCGACCCGGTGAAGCCGAAATTCTGGAACGCGTATACCCGCTGGACCAGCCGTGGGTCGCGAGAAACCAGAACGCCGCCCTCGCCGACCGCGAACGGCTTGGTCGCATGCAGGGAGAAGATCTCACAGGCACCGCGTGCGCCGACGCGCACCCCGTCGGCGTAGGTCGAGCCGAAGCCGGCCGCCGAGTCCAGCACGATCGGTAGCTCCCATTCGGCGGCAAGATCCTCCCAGGCGTCGATCTGCGGGTTGCCGACACCGAACACGTTGGCCAGCAGGATGCCGGCGATCCGGTGACGGAAACGTTCGAGGACGGCGCGGGCGGAGTGCACGCACGGCTGCCAGGTGTCGGCGTCGATGTCGATGAACCACGGACGGTACCCCGTCCAGAGAGCGGCCTGGGCCACGCCGACGAAGGTGAACGATGGCATCAGCAGATAACGGTCCCGCGTGCCGGGACCCACGGTGGCGTGCAGTGCCGCGATGAGAGCCATGGTGCCGCTCGCGACGGTGGCAACATGCAAATCAGACCCGAGGTAGTCGCCCAGGGCGCGGGCGAATTGCCGCTCCTTGGGACCGAAGTTCGTATACCAGTTGGCGTGGGCGATCTCGGCGAAATCCGCGGCGAGCTCGTCCGGCCCGGGAAAGCTCGGACGGATGAACGGAATCTCGGGTGGCGACGAGCCACCCGAGCGGGGTCTTGACCACGGGGCGGCTGCTCCCGCAACGGCCGTGGTGGGCTTCGTCGCGAAGAGCGCCTCCACCACCGATCCATCGAACGTTCTGGTTTCCATATGCACAGGCCAGGGCGGTCTAGGACGGGCCATTGTCCGGAGCGCTTCGGTGCACCACCGGCTCGGTCGGCGTCCCGAAATCGCTGCCGGACAATGGCCTGACGTTGGATACGACGCCCCTGAGGTTAGCCTTACCTTCTGAATTGCGCCAACCCGGTCCCCATTGGGTGACCCTTGAATCGCGATCCGCCCCGCCGCGCAACCCTCACCCGCCGCGTCTGCGAAGCGGGCGGCAGCGCGGCGAGCAGGCCGGCGGCCAGCGATTTCGCCAGCGAGCGGATCCGGGGCGCGTTCTCCACGTGCCAAAACCGGATCGTCGCGGTGAAGTTGCCGCCGATCAGCGGCCCGATGACGAAATAGCCTGGGCTGGCCTGGAAATCGTCGTTCACCAGCAGCCCACGGTTGGTGCGGTTGGGGCGGGCTAGCCCGTTGCGCATCAGGCTGACGAGGAACGGCGAGGAACACTCGTCCAGCTCTTCGAAGCCGGCGCAATTCACCACCGCGGCAAACGGGATGGGGTGGGTGTGCACGGCTCCGGCGGCGCGGTAGCTGACGGTGGCCAACGGCTGGCCGGGGCCGCACGCGCGCACCCGCACGACCTCGCCGGCGAGCAGCTTCAGCGTGGCGTCCGCGGCCAGCTCCTCGGCTGCCTGGCGGTAGTCGCGTCCCGCGCGCCGCACCAACCTCGTCAAGTTCATCCCGTGCACGCAGTGGAACTCCTCCTGCTGTGACGGATCCATCGTCTGCAGCGCCTGCCCCACCAGCGAGCCGATGGCGTGATAGCAATCCGCCAGGTTCAGCGAGCGTTCTTCGGCCGTCGCCACATCGGCGCGGATCGCCGACATGAGGTCCGCCGCGGCCACCGTCTCCGCCGCGAGCAGCGCGCGCAGACGCGGGTAGTCGAACTCCGGCGGCCGATCGCAGATCTTGTGGGGAAGCGAACCGGAGCGCGAGATGACGGTGATGGAATGGACCCGCTCGCGGATGCGCGCGTCGTGGCGCATCAGGTAGAGCGCTTCGAGCGAGCTGGCATTGGAACCCACCACCAGCACGTTGCGCCGCTCACGCGGCTCGACCCGGTCGAGCGACTGGCGCAACCGGCGCAGGTTGGTCTGCTCGCACGGGTAGTAGAAATCGTTGATGTAGGTGAACCCGGGCTCGCCATCCCCGGTCGGCATGGCCTTGGGCGGGGGGCTGCCGACGGCGACGATCACTGTGCGCGCTTCGATCGCCGTCGGACCGTCCCCGGACGGGCTGAGCTCGATCAGCTGGCGCCCGTCTGCGGACCGGGCGCCCACGGCCTCGGCGTGGATGGTCACGATGTCGGCCAGATCGCGCTCCCTGAGCGTCGCGACGGCGGCGTCCACCTGCTCGGAAAGAAAAGCACCGAAGAGAAACCGCGGCAGGTAGAGCTCTCCCCACCGGTTGGCTCCCAACGCGTCGCCGTTGTCGCGGATCCAGCGCGCGGCGGCTTCGCCACCCTGCTGCCCGAACAACTCCAGCCAGCGCGGCTTGTTCCGCTCCAGCCAGGCGATGTACGCGGACTTTTCGGGCTCGTCGACGAAATCGTCGAGCTTCTGGATGGCCAGCGAGCAGATGCTGGAGCGACGGCCATACGGAATTCCGCACCAGAGCTGCTCGTCCCGCTCCACCACCGCGATGCGCAGCCTGGGCGGCGCCGCCGGGGCGCTCAGCAGGGCCTGGGCCAGTTCCAGCAACGTCATGGAGCATGCGGCCCCGCTGCCGATGAAGGCCATGTCGAAGATGGGGGTAGCGCTCATGGCGAATCCGCTTCGTCGACCAGCGCGTACCGCCACGCCCACCCGTCGCCGACCCGGGGTGGCAGCACAAGCAGGGCGCCGCCAGGTGGCAGCCGGTCACGCCGCATGCGCTCCTACCTCTCCATCGCGTCGAATCGCCCGCCGGGGTCACGCTGATCGGGCATGTGGATCGGCCGGTTCCAGGTGACTCGACAGCCGGAGGAGCCCGTAACTTAGCGAAGGCTAACATAAGCCGATGGCGGTACCGCGTGTATGACGTGCAGGGCCAGGCTAGGGCCAGGCTGGGACGCGTTGCCTCACTCCGGTTCGAGCACGACGCGGACAAACACCTTGCGGCCCGACGCGTCGACGAACCAGGCATTGCGATAACCGTCGTGGGTCAACGCGCGCAGGCGATTCAGGAAATCCCC
This sequence comes from Mycobacterium shinjukuense, assembly GCF_010730055.1. Taxonomy (NCBI): domain Bacteria; kingdom Bacillati; phylum Actinomycetota; class Actinomycetes; order Mycobacteriales; family Mycobacteriaceae; genus Mycobacterium; species Mycobacterium shinjukuense. The sequence goes on from NZ_AP022575.1 coordinate 2,904,529, forward strand.
GAACGTGCCGTGTTCGTTCAGGTCCAGGTGGCGGAGTCGTTCGAAATCCTTTTTCAGGTTGAGGTTGCCCTCGACGGCCGGCGGCTTGGCCTGGTAGCTGCCGTCGCGGAGGGCGGCGAAATGTTCGAGCACCAACTCGCGCTCGATCTCCATCAGCCGGGCATAGACGCTTCCCGAGGAATCCCACGACTCGATCGCGCATTCCTTCTGGGCGATGATCGGGCCGTGATCCAATTGGTCATCCATCTCATGGATCGTCACCCCTGCTTGGAGCCCGTTGATGATCGAGAAGACCTGGGGATACCAGCCGCGGTTGTAGGGGTTGAAACCCGGATGAACATTCACACATCTGATGCGATCGAGCAGGCCTGCGGGAAACCGCTGCTTACAGTGCAGGGACATGACGAGGTCATAGCGCTCGACGATCTCTGCGACCCGCTCGTTGATATCGATCCGCGGGACATCGGGCAGCCGTCCGTGTGGGGTCTGGTAGACGTCGATCCCGCCGTGGCGGGCTTGCAGTTCCACCGCCAGGGCGTGGGCGTGGACGTTGTCGGTCAGGATCAAGATTGTCACGTTGCGGCCCCGCCGGCCTGCCCGGTGCCACGGCGAGCATGGGGCGCTCGTCCGCTCGCAACCCGGCCCACGCGCCCCACCCTACGTCAGGACCCCGCCGGGCCGGGGCGGCCGCCGGCTTGTGCGCGCCGGACAGCGACTCACCGCCGAGGGCCGCGGACGGTGGGCCGCGGACGGTGGTCAGTGCGGTTGCAGGATCCGGGCGACCTCGGCGACCACGGCCTGCCGTAGCTGATCACCGCTCAGCTCGTCGATGCCGGTCGCCGAGCGCAACATGGGGGCAAACAGCCGCCACCCGAATTGCAGCGCAAGGGCGTGTGCGACCGCCAGCCGGGCGGCCAGGTCGCTGTCATGGCGAGGCCGCACCGAGTCGAGCATCTCCGCGACGGTGGGAAAGCGTTTCTGCAGCTGGCCGGCCGGGTATCCGTCCAGCAGTGCCCGGGCCAACACCCGCATGTGGCGGTCGAGCGCCCGATCGACGACATCCGCGGGCGCGTCGGAGTGCAACAGTCCGGCCACCTGGGCGCCCAGATGGTCGAGCACCGCGCCAACCAGCTGCCGTTTGGTGCCGAAGTGACGAAACACCAGCCCGTGGTTGACCTTCGATCGCGCGGCGATGTCGCGGATCGACGTGGCCGCCGGACCGCGCTCGGCGAACAGCTCGGTGGCCGCCTCCAACACCGCCGCCGCCACCTGGTCGCGGCCGGTGGGCATCTTCGCGCGGCCAGTTGCCGAGAGTGTAGTCATATGACTACCGTATGGTGTAGTCACTTGACTACACCATACTTCTCCAAAGGACCATAGCAATGACCGACCCGATAGCCGTCCGGAAGCTGGGTAGCCGAATCGGCGCCGAGATCAGCGGGGTCCGCCTCGGAGGTGACCTTGACCCCGCCGCGGTCGACGAGATCCGCCAGGCGCTGCTCACCCACAAGGTGATCTTCTTCCGCGACCAGCACCACCTCGACGACGCCGGGCAGCTCGCCTTCGCCGGGTTGCTCGGCTCCCCGATCGCCCACCCGGCGGCTTCCGCCATCGCCAGCAACGCCCCGATCATCACGCCGATCAACTCCGAGTTCAGCAAGGCCAACCGCTGGCATACCGACGTCACGTTCGCCGCCAACTACCCTGCGGCCTCGGTGCTGCGCGCGATCACGCTACCCAGCTACGGCGGGTCGACGCTATGGGCCAACACCGCGACCGCCTACCAGCAGCTCCCGCAACCGCTCCAACGTCTCGCCGAGAACCTATGGGCCCTGCACACCAACCGTTACGACTACGTCGCCACCGAATCGCTGACCGAGGCGCAGCGCGTCTTCCAGCAGGCATTCGAGAAGCCGGATTTTCAGACCGAACATCCTGTGGTACGAGTGCACCCGGAAACCGGTGAACGCACCCTGCTGGCGGGAGGCTTCGTGCGCGGCTTCGTCGGCCTGGACAGCCACGAATCACGCGCGCTGCTCGACCTGCTGCAACGGCGAATCACCGTGCCCGAGAACACCGTTCGGTGGAATTGGGAACCGGGCGACGTAGCCGTTTGGGACAATCGGGCAACCCAGCACCGCGCCATCGACGACTACGACAACCAGTATCGGCTGATGCACCGGGTCACCTTGATCGGCGACGTGCCGGTCGACGTGCACGGACAGCACAGCCGGGTGATCAGCGGGGCGCCGCTGGCCCTGGCCGGCTGACCGATGAACAGCTCTGTCGTATCCCCGGAAAGAAGGCTTCATTGTCGAGCACATCGCTGAGGCGTCGATCTGACCACCCGCAAAACATCCGGCGCCGGCAGCGCCGCCGGCTGGCCCCACGACGCCCTGGACTGGGTGCCGCAGGCGCTGGCGGATTACCACGGCGACGACGTTTGGCCAGACGTGGTCGTTCACCTCGACGGCTACGACGCGGTGGCCACCGCGATATTGCAGCGCGTTTGTCTGCCTGACGTGTTCGTCGCCGGCGATACCGCATACCAGTGGTGGCCCGAGCTCAACGCCTGGCAGGCGTTCGACGCGGCGGCCGAGCTTGGTGAGGCGATGACCGACCCGCTCACGAGGGTGATGGCGTCCGCCCTCGGGTCCCCACGCAACCGCGGGAGACGCAGCCGACGCGGTGGTCGCGACGTAGTTCTTGACCGCGGTCACACTGCTAACCCGCGCTGCTGACCGGGTCGATCGGCAGCCAGCGAAGCGCGCCCGGCGCGTCGGCGGGCACCACCGGGTGCTCCGGCGCGATCGGGTCCAATCGTCGATACCCCTCACCCTGCGGCGGCCGGGCATCCTTGTGGCCCTTGTTCGGCCACAGCGAGGCGGCCCGCTCGGCTTGCGCGGCGATGGACAGCGACGGGTTGACGCCCAGGTTCGCCGAGATCGCGGCGCCGTCCACCACCGACAGCGTCGGATAGCCATAAACGCGGTGATAGGGGTCGATCACCCCATGTTCGGGGCCGTCGCCGATCACCGCGCCGCCGAGAAAGTGCGCGGTCAGCGGGATGTTGAACAACTCACCCCAGGTACCGCCGGCCACGCCGTCGATCTTGGCGGCGATGCGGCGGGTAACCGCATTGCCGATTGGGATCCACGTCGGGTTCGGCTCGCCGTGTCCCTGCTTGCTCGAATACCAGCGGATGCCCAGCTTCCCACGCTTGGTGAACGTGGTGATCGAGTTGTCCAGGTGCTGCATCACCAACGCGATCACCGTACGCTCGCTCCACTGCCGGGGATTGAGCAGCCGAATCATCAGGCGCGGATTCTCACCGGCCTGGTGCCACAACTGCTTCCACCGCGGCACGTCGGTCCCCTCGGGCCCGGAGCCGTCGGTCATCAGGGTCTGCAGCAGCCCCATCGCGTTGGAGCCCTTGCCGTACCGGACGGGCTCGATGTGGGTGTCCGGCGTCGGGTGAATCGACGACGTGATCGCCACCCCGTGGGTCAGGTCCAGGTCCGGGTTGACCTTCAAGGTCGCCGCACCGACGATCGACTCGGAGTTGGTGCGGGTCAGCACGCCCAGCCGGTTCGACAACCGCGGCAACTTGCCCTTGTCTCGCATCCTGAACAGCAGACGCTGGGTTCCCCAGGTGCCGGCGGCCAGGATCAGGTAGGTGGCGGTGAAGGTGCGCCGGTCCCGGCGCAGCCAACTGCCGGTGCGCACGGTGCGGACCTCCCACAACCCGTCCGGCCGCTGTTCGAAACCCTTCACCGTTGTCATCGGAATCACTTGCGCGCCAGCGGATTCCGCTAGGCCCAGGTAATTCTTCACCAGGGTGTTCTTGGCGCCGTGGCGACAGCCCGTCATGCAGCAGCCGCATTCCAGGCAGCCGGTGCGTGCCGGCCCGACGCCCCCGAAGTAGGGGTCCGGCACGGTCTTGCCCGGCGCCTTGGTGCCGTCGGGACCGAAAAACACCCCGACCGGGGTGGGCACCCAGGTGTCGCCGAACCCCATCTCGTCGGCGACCTCCTTGACGATCCGGTCCGCGTCGGTGAAGGTCGGGTTTTGCACCACGCCGAGCATCCGCTGCGCCTGCCGGTAATGCGGCATCAGCTCGCTGCGCCAGTCGGTGATGTGCTTCCACTGCTGATCGTTGAAGAACGGCTCCGGCGGGATGTAGAGCGTGTTGGCGTAGTTCAGCGAGCCGCCGCCGACCCCGGCGCCGGCCAGGATCATCACGTTGCGCAGCGGGTGGATGCGCTGAATGCCGTAGCAACCCAGCCTGGGCGCCCACAGGAACCTGCGCAGATCCCACGATGTTTTGGCGAACTCCTCGTCGGAGAACCGGCGACCGGCCTCCAACACGGCGACCCGGTAACCCTTCTCCGTCAGCCGTAGCGCGCTGACGCTGCCCCCGAAACCCGAACCAACAATCAGGACGTCGTAATCCGGCTTCATCGGCCCAGTATCGTTCCCGGCCCAGCAGACGCAAAATCCCCCGCCACGCCGCGCCTGCGGGGGATTTTGCGTCTTTTCGCGCGGGAAACTAGCTTCCGACGGTCAGGCCGACCTTCTGGAACTCCTTGAGATCGCAATAGCCGGCCTTGGCCATCGATCGGCGCAGACCGCCCACCAGGTTCAGGGTGCCGAACGGGTCGTCGGACGGCCCGTTGAGCACCCGTTCCAGCGGCGGCCGCTCGCCGACTGCGATCTGCAGCAACGCTCCCCGCGGCAGCGACGGGTGCGCCGCGGCGGCCGGCCAGAACCACCCTTGGCCGAGCGCCTCGGCGGCCTCGGCCAACGGCGTGCCCAACACCACCGCGTCGGCGCCGCAGGCGATGGCCTTGGCCAGCTCGCCGGAGGTGTGGATATCGCCGTCGGCCAGCACGTGCACGTAGCGACCGCCGGTCTCGTCAAGGTATTCGCGCCGCGCGGCGGCGGCGTCGGCGATCGCGGTGGCCATCGGCACGCTGATGCCCAGCACCTCGTCGGTGGTGGTCACGCCCTGGGTGGAGCCGTAGCCGACGATGACCCCGGCGGCGCCGGTGCGCATCAGGTGCAGCGCCGTGCGATGGTCCAGCACGCCGCCGGCCACCACCGGGATGTCGAGTTCGGCGATAAAGGTCTTCAAATTGAGCGGTTCACCATCGCTGGCCACCCGCTCGGCGGAGACGATCGTGCCCTGGATGACCAGCAAGTCGATGCCGGCCGCCAGCAGCACCGGCGTCAGCGCCTGGGCGTTTTGCGGGCTGACCCGCACCGCGGTGGTCACGCCGGCCTCGCGAACACGGGCCACCGCGTCACCGAGCAGGTCGGGGTTCAGCGGCGCCGCGTGCAGCTCCTGCAGCAGCCGGATCGCCGCCGAGGGTTCGGGCTCCTTGTCGGCGGCCTCGACCAGTTGGGCGATCTTGGCCTGCACGTCGGCGTGCCGGCCGATCAACCCCTCGCCGTTGAGCACGGCCAGCCCGCCCAACCGGCCGAGTTCGACGGCGAACTCCGGGGACACCAGGGCATCGGTCGGGTGTGCCACCACCGGAATCTCGAACCGGTACGCGTCCAGCTGCCAGGCGGTGGACACGTCCTTCGACGAGCGGGTGCGCCGCGACGGCACGATGCTGATCTCGCTGAGCTCATAGGTGCGACGGGCGGTGCGGCCCATGCCGATCTCGACCATGTCGGGGGGTTCAGCGCAGGTAGTAGTTGGGCGCTTCGACGGTCATCGCGACGTCGTGCGGGTGGCTCTCTTTCAGGCCGGCCGGGGTGATCCGGACGAACTGTGCCTGCTGCAGCACCTCGATGGTGGGCGAGCCGGTGTAGCCCATCGCCGCGCGCAGCCCGCCGGTCAGCTGGTGGATCACCGAGGACAGCGGACCGCGGAACGGCACCCGGCCCTCGATCCCCTCGGGGACCAACTTGTCTTCGGAGAGGACATCGTCGGCGAAGTAGCGGTCCTTGGAGTAGGACTTGCCGCCGGCCCGGCCCTGCATGGCGCCCAGCGACCCCATGCCGCGGTAGCTCTTGTACTGCTTGCCGTTGACAAAGATCAGCTCGCCGGGCGCCTCGGCGGTGCCGGCCAGCAGCGAGCCCAGCATGGCCGTCGACGCACCCGCGGCCAGCGCCTTGGCGATATCGCCGGAGTACTGCAGTCCGCCGTCGGCAATCACCGGCACGCCAGAAGGACGACAGGCCGCTACAGCTTCCAAGATCGCGGTGATCTGCGGTGCGCCGACCCCGGCCACCACCCTCGTCGTGCAGATCGACCCCGGCCCCACACCGACCTTGACCGCGTCGGCGCCCGCGTCCACCAGGGCCGCGGCCGCGGCCCTGGTGGCGACGTTGCCGCCGACCACCTCGACGCGGTCACCGACCTCGAGTTTGAGCTTGTTGACCATGTCGAGCACCAGCCGGTTGTGCGCGTGCGCGGTGTCCACGACCAGCACGTCGACCCCGGCGTCGACCAGCATCATGGCGCGCACCCAGGCGTCGCCGCCGACGCCGACGGCGGCACCCACCAACAGCCGGCCGTCGCTGTCCTTGGTGGCCAACGGGTGTTGCTCGGTCTTGACGAAGTCTTTGACGGTGATCAGCCCGGTCAGCCGGCCGCGTCCGTCGACGACCGGCAGCTTCTCGATCTTGTTGCGCCGCAACAGGCCCAGCGCCGCCGACGCGCTGACCCCCTCCTGGGCGGTGATCAGCGGGGCCTTGGTCATCACCTCGGCGACCTGCTTGGACTGGTCGACCTCGAACCGCATGTCGCGGTTGGTGATGATGCCGACCAGCGCGCCGTCGTCGTCGACCACCGGCAGCCCGGAGATCCGGAACCGCGCGCACAACGCGTCGACCTGGGCCAAGGTGTTGTCCGGCCGGCAGGTGACCGGATCGGTGACCATGCCGGCTTCGGAGCGCTTCACCATCTCGACCTGGCCGGCCTGTTCTGCGACGGGCAGGTTGCGGTGCAGCACCCCCATGCCGCCGGCGCGGGCCATTGCGATGGCCATCCGCGATTCGGTGACGGTGTCCATCGCCGAGCTGACCAACGGCACCTTGAGCCGGATCTTCTTGGTGAGCTGGCTGGAGGTGTCCGCGGCGGCGGGCACCACGTCGGAAGCCGCGGGCAACAGCAGGACGTCGTCGAATGTCAGGCCCAGCATCGCCACCTTGTGTGGGTCGTCGCCACCGGTGGGCACCGGGTCAGCCGCGAAGCCCGAAATAGCGGCGGCGCGCACGTACGGGCTGCCGACCAGGTCGGAGCTTTCTTCCAGGTGGGACATGCCACGGGACATCGGTGAGGCCCTCCATATGCATGCATCGGCGAGAAATCCATCCTATCGGCTTCCGCCCGGGTGACGATGCGCGGCGCGAAGCGACGTGCGGAGGAACCGGGCAATCGAGCCCGCCCGGGTGACGATGCGCGGCGCGAAGCGGCGTGCAATTTCTGGCCTTAACGCCGCCCGCCTGCGTACTGTAGAGGGGTGCGCGACCACCTGCCGCCTGGTTTGCCCCCCGACCCGTTTGCCGACGACCCGTATGACCCGTCGGCGGCCCTCGAGGCCGTGGAACCTGGTCAGCCCCTTGATCAGCAGGAGCGACTGGCGGTAGAGGCCGACTTGGCCGATCTCGCCGTGTACGAGGCTTTGCTGGCGCACAAGGGAATCCGCGGACTCGTCGTGTGCTGCGACGAGTGCCAGCAGGACCACTACCACGACTGGGACATGCTGCGTGCCAACCTGCTGCAGCTGCTGATCGACGGCACCGTCCGCCCGCACGAGCCGGCCTATGATCCCGAACCGGACGCCTACGTCACCTGGGACTACTGCCGCGGATACGCCGATGCCTCGCTCAATGAAGCGACGTCGGACGCGGACGGGTTCCGCCGCCATCGCTGAGCGATCACTAAGCTAAGCGCCGGGCAACGGGCCTGGAGCTGTTTCCGACGTCGTCGCCCCCGCGGCCGACGACGTGGGCGTGCCGGCGGTTGTCGCGTGCGACGTCACCGACGATGGGGTCGGCGTGGGTTTCGACGTTGGCGACGGGGACGCGGATGGGCTGGTCACCGGCGGGGTCGCGGTGATGCCGGCGTCCTCCGGCGTGGTGGGCGGCTCGGGTGTCGCCGACGGCGCGGCCGCCGGCCCGGTTTCGGGGGCCAGCGGGGTCGAGGAGTTGCCCGCGGAATCGGCGGGCGCCACCCGGGACGGCTCAGAACGCGCCGGCGAGCTGGCCGGCACGGTGGCGTGCGGGTCGCGCTTTTCCACCTTGGTGTTCAGCTGATTCACCTCGTCCAGCAGGTTTTGCTTGCGGCTATCGTCGTTCACCGCCCGCAAGGTGCTACTGACCTCGGCCAGCTGAGTCTGGGCCTGATCCCACTGGCCCTGGGCGATCATTTGCTCGACCTTGGCCAGTTCGGCCTTGGCGGACAACACAATCTGATCGTCGCCGACCCGCGGCTCGGTGAACATCATCTTGTGCAAGCCGTACAGCGGGTCGCCGGGTCGGGCATCGGCGACCACGGCACCGAACCCGCTCAGCAGCAGCAGCGCCGCGGCCACCGACCCGATCGCCGCCAGGCCGCGACGAGCGCGCCGCCGCAGCGCCACCCCGGCGAGCAGCGCCTCGACGGCCTCGTCCGGTGACACCAGCGCACTTGCTGGCGGCCATCGCAGGTCGTCGCGCCAGTCGCCGAGCAGGGCGGCCAGCGCGTCGTCGCGCGGATCGTCGAGATTGACCTCCGCGCGCTCGGCGAGCGCGTCCAGGAGCAGATCGGTGCGGGCCACGTCGTCCACACCACAATCACGCCCAAAGCCGGGCCTCGGTCTCCCTGGATTACGCATAGTCACCTGCCACGACGATTTCGTCCTTCAACCGCTGAAGGGCGCGGTGCTGGGCCACCCGGACCGCTCCGGTGGTGCTGCCGACGGCGGCCGCGGTCTCCTCGGCCGACAGGCCGACCACGACGCGCAAGATAAGGATCTCGCGTTGCTTGGCCGGCAAGATCTCCAGCAATTCGTTCATCCGGGTGACCGAATCGGCCTCGATGGCCATCTGTTCGGGACCGGCGTCGGCCGACCGGCGCTCCGGCACCGAATCGGCGGGATAGGCGAGGTCGCGGCCGGCCGCCCGGTGGGCGTCGGCGACCTTGTGTGCCGCGATGCCGTACAGGAACGCCAGGAACGGACGTCCCCGGTCCCGGTACCGCGGCAGCGCCGTTATGGTGGCCAAGCAAACCTCCTGTGCCACGTCGTCGGCTGACAGGCCACTGCGCTCGACCGTGCCGACACGCGCTCGGCAATATCGCACGACGATCGGACGGATGGTCTCCAGCACCTCCCGAAGCGCGTTCCGGTCCCCTGCAGCGGCCTCCGCAACCACAGCGTCGAGACGTTCTCGTTCAAGTGTCATCGACGGCGATATCTCCAACGTTACGAACCGGACACATCCTGGTGCGCAGACAGCTAATGCACAGCCAGACAATAACGGCGGGACGATGCTTCAAGCGGTACGCCAGCTGCCACCGGTGTGCCGCACCTGGCCTGCGCAAATATCCCGAATTTCGGCGAGTTCGCGCAATTCTTGTGCTCGAAGCGTGACGCTCCCGATATCGATCAGCAAGCAAGTCAGCGCCCAGCGCAGCGGGATGAGCCGGAACCGGCCGGTGTCTTCCAGGGCGGCTTCAGCGACGGCGCGTGCCCGCCCGATGGCGCCCGCGCTGCACAGGGCGGCGGCCAGCACCACAGCACTCTTGACCCGGTGCCGGGCCGACGCCGACGCCATGGCCCGCGCCAGCTGCACCGCGGTCTCCGCGTGTCGGACAGCGGTTGCCCCGTCACCGGCGGCCAGCGCCAGCTCCGCGGCCACCCACCGCCGGCGCACCGCCAGCCGGTCGGCCACCAGCGCCGGCAGGTGGGCCCCCTGCAGCGCCGAGTCCGCGCGCGCCAGCAACTCCGCCGACGCGGCGAGGCGACCGACGCCGAGCGCGTCGGCGGCCAGTCCCACCAGCGCATCGGCACGGGCCTCGGGATCGGTCCCGGCCAGGGCCAGGGCGCGACCATCCCAGCCGCGCGCCCGCGTGTGCCAGCCGAGCTGGCGCAGGAACGAGGCTTGCGTGCTGTGCGCCAGCGAGGCCAGCGGGCCCGTCGGAACGCGGCGTCGTAGCGACGCCAGGTCGCTGTATGCGCAGCTGTAGCGACCCTGTCCGCCGGCCGCGACGGCGCGCAGCCACAGCTGGTGCGGCGTGGTCGCCGTCGGCAGCGGCCAGGCGCCCGGGCAGCTTCCGAAGGCGGCCGCGGCCAGCGTTTGCTCAATCGTCGACTCAACTGCCCCAGGGTGGCCAGTTTCGATCACGGTGATAGCTGCGCCTCGGTAGTAAAAAGTTCGTGGTTTCTGTGTTACCGGAATATTACTCACAGTCATCTGTACGCTATTTTGGGCTTCCTCACAGCCGTTCTGACCAGGGAGTTTCCCCATTAGCCGGTTGCCTTTAGCGCACCTAAGCCTTCGGCAAATGCGGCAAGATGAACGTCGAGTTAATTCTCGCACAACGATCTCGCATTTCGCCCCAACGGACGCCTATTGACGGAAATTCGGGCGCACCCCTAGCGTCTAGCCTTGACGGGTAGTCATCGGTGACGCCATTGAAAATTCAGTCGCACAACTCGCGCGTGCGCGCGCCTGACCTGCACTCGGGCGTGCAGCGCAGAGAGGGACCAAGCAATGCCACAGCCGGAGCAGCTACCTGGACCCAACGCCGACATCTGGAACTGGCAGCTGCGGGGCCTGTGCCGCGGCGTCGACTCGTCGATGTTCTTCCATCCCGACGGGGAGCGTGGCCGCGCCCGCATGCAACGCGAACAGCGGGCCAAGGAGATGTGCCGACGCTGCCCGGTGATCGAAGAGTGCCGTTCCCATGCGTTGGAGGTCGGCGAGCCCTACGGCGTCTGGGGTGGCCTGTCGGAATCCGAACGCGACCTGCTCCTCAAGGGCGGCATCGGACGCGGTCGCGGTATCCGCCGCTCCGCGTAAGGCGCGCGAGCAGACGCAAAAGCCCCCGAAAATGGGCATTTTCGGGGGCTTTTGCGTCTTGTCGCGCCGAGCTCAGTGGGCGTGGCCGTGATGGTCGTCGTCCGCCTTGGCCGGCTTGTCGACCACCGCGGTCTCGGTGGTGAGCACCATCCGGGCCACCGATGCCGCGTTGAGCACCGCCGACCTGGTCACCTTGACCGGGTCGACGACGCCGTCGGCGGCCAGGTCGCCGTAGCTCAGGGTGTCCGCGTTCAGCCCGTGCCCGGCGGGGAGTTCGGCGACCTTGTTGACGACGACCGATCCGTCCAGGCCCGCGTTGGCGGCGATCCAGTACAGCGGTGCGCTCAGGGCCTCGGCGAAGACGTCGACACCGCGCGCCTCATCGCCCGACACCGACGCGCGCAGCTCGTCCAACGCCTTGCGGGCGTGGATGAGCGCGGAGCCACCGCCGGGGACGATGCCTTCCTCCAGGGCGGCCTTGGCGGCCGCGACCGCATTGGCGGCCGCGACCGCATCCTCGACGCTTTCCTTGCGCTCCTTGAGCTCGGTCTCGGTGGCCGCGCCCACCTTGATGACGGCCACCCCACCGGCCAGCTTGGCCAGCCGCTCCTGCAGCTTCTCGCGATCCCAGTCGGAGTCGCTGTTCTCGATCTCGAGACGCAGGTGTTTGATGCGGTTGGCCACGGCATCGGCGGAGCCGCCGCCGTCGACGATGATGGTGTCATCCTTGGTGACCACCACGCGCCGGGCCGAGCCCATCACCTCCAGGCCCACCTCGCGCAGCACCAGGCCGGCGTCGGGATTGACCACCTCGCCGCCCGTCACCACCGCCAGGTCCTGCAGGAATGCCTTGCGCCGGTCACCGAAGTAGGGCGACTTGACGGCGACCGCTTTCAACGTCTTGCGGATCGAGTTGACGACCAGCGTCGCCAGTGCCTCACCCTCGACATCTTCGGCGATGATCAACAGCGGCTTGCCCGCCCCGGCGACCTTCTCGAGCAACGGCAGCAGGTCGGGCAACGAGCTGATCTTCTCTTGGTGCAGCAGGATCAGCGGGTCCTCCAGCACGGCCTCCTGCGAGTCGAAGTCGGTCACGAAATACGCCGACAGAAAACCCTTGTCGAAGCCGACGCCTTCGGTGAACTCCAGCTCGGTGCTCAGCGTCGAGGATTCCTCGACGCTGACCACGCCGTCGTGGCCCACCTTGCTCATCGCCTCGCCGACCAGCTCGCCGATGCGCTGGTCACGCGAGGACACGGTCGCCACCTGCGCGATGGCTTCCTTGCCGGACACCGGCGTGGCCGACGCCAGCAGCGTCTCGGATACCGCATCGGCGGCCTTGCCGATTCCCGAACCCAACGCGATCGGGTTGGCGCCGGCCGCGACCAGCCGCAGACCGGCCTTGACCAGCGCCTGCGCCAGCACCGTCGCGGTGGTGGTGCCGTCACCGGCGACGTCGTTGGTCTTGGTGGCCACCGCCTTCACCAGCTGGGCCCCCAGGTTCTCGAACGGGTCTTCCAGGTCGATGTCACGGGCGACGGTGACGCCGTCGTTGGTCACCGTGGGCCCACCGAACGACTTGGCCAGCACCACGTGCCGGCCACGCGGCCCCAGCGTCACCCGCACCGTGTCGGCGAGCTTGTCCATGCCCACCTCCATGGCGCGACGCGCAATCTCGTCGTACTCAATCAGCTTGCTCATCAGGCTCCTTCCGCCCGGCTAGTCCACTCGCGCAAGGCCAATCAAACTCCCTAACGTATGCCGCCCCGGAAATCACCCGCGGTGGAACACGGGGATCGCCGGGGCGGTCACGGGTTACTTGGACACGATGGCCAGCACGTCACGTGCCGACAGGATCAGGTATTCCTCACCGTTGTACTTGATCTCGGTGCCGCCGTACTTGCTGTAGATGACGGTGTCACCCTCCGACACATCCAGCGGGATCCGCTTCTCCCCATCCTCGTCCCAGCGGCCGGGGCCGACTGCGACGACGGTGCCCTCCTGGGGCTTCTCCTTGGCGGTGTCGGGAATGACCAGACCGGACGCGGTCGTGGTCTCGGCCTCGTTGGCCTGCACGAGAATCTTGTCCTCGAGTGGCTTGATGTTCACCTTCGCCACGATTGGAGCCCTCCACTAGTTAGATCGGGTCCGAGGCTTTTGGCCCCGGACAGTGTTGGCGGGTCCGGAACCATCGCCCGGACCGGGGTTGACGGCCGGTCCGGGAGCGGGCCCCCGAACCGTCCGAATTACCAGATGATTCGGCATTCGTTTCTACCCTCGCGCCGTCGTCGCGGGTGCCGGCACGGGGCTTGTCCGACTGCCATCTAGCACTCTATACATGTGAGTGCTAGCACTCAAGGGCACCCCGGTGCTTCCCGCGTGTGAGCGTGTCGGCCGGGCGACGGTCGCGGCACCGCTCGGCGTGTCCGGGTCACCTGAGCTGCCCTTTCACCACCGGCAATCCCGGGTCGCTGGACACATCCAGCGGTGACGGCGGCGCGCCCGCGGCCACCAGCTGTGCCGCGAACGCGGCGATCATCGCTCCGTTGTCGGTGCACAGCCGCGGCCGGGGAATCCGCAACGTCAGGCCCGCGGCGGCGCAACGTTGCGCGGCCAGTTCCCGCAGCCGCGAATTCGCGGCCACACCCCCCGCGATCAGCAGGGTCGACACGCCGAGCCGGGTGGCCGCCCGGACCGCCTTCATGGTCAAGACGTCGGCGACGGCCTCCTGGAACCCGGCGGCAACATCGGCGGTCCGGAAATCCTGACCCGCATGACTTTCCAGATACCGCGCGACGGCGGTCTTGAGGCCGGAGAAGCTGAACGCGTAAGGATCATCGCCCGGGCCGGCCATGCCCCGCGGAAACACCACGGCGTCCCGGTCACCGGTGCGAGCCAGGTCGTCGAGCACCTTGCCGCCCGGATAGCCCAGGCCCAGCAGCCGGGCCACCTTGTCGTAGGCCTCGCCGGCGGCGTCGTCGACGGTGCTGCCCAGCTCGACGATCGGCTCGCCGAGCGAACGGACGTGCAACAGGTGGGTGTGCCCGCCGGAGACCAGCAGCGCCACGCACTCGGGCAGCGGCCCGTGTTCGTACACGTCGGCGGCCAGATGCCCGCCCAGGTGGTTGACGGCGTAGAACGGCACACCCCAGGCCGCCGAATACGCCTTGGCCGCGGCCACTCCCACCAGCAGCGCACCGGCCAGCCCGGGCCCGATGGTGACCGCGACGATATCGGGTCGCCGCACACCGGCGGCCGCCAGGGCGCGTCGCATCGCCGGACCCAGCGCTTCCAGGTGCGCCCGGGAGGCGATCTCGGGAACCACGCCGCCGAACCGCACGTGCTCGTCGACGCTGGAGGCCAGCTCGTCGGCCAGCAAGGCCACGGCGCCGTCGGAGTCCAGCCGCGCGATGCCGACACCGGTTTCATCACAAGAGGTTTCGATCGCCAGGATGATCGTCGGCCTCACCGCGCGCCCCCTGGATCCCTGCGCATCGTGTAGGCGTCGGCCCCGCTGGCCCGGTAGTACCGCCGGCGCAGACCGATCCGCTCGAATCCCGCGCTGCGATACAGCCCGAGCGCGGCCTCGTTGTCGGTGCGGACCTCCAGGTAGACGACACCGCCGCTGGCGAACTGCAGCAGCGCGTCCAGCAGCCGCCGGCCGATGCCGCGTCCCTGGTAGGCCGGATCCACGCCGATGGTGTGCACCTCGTACTCGAACGGCGGAGTGCGGCCCAACCGCGAAATGCCGGCGTAGCCGACCAGCGTGCCGGCGCTGCGCGCGGCCACATAGTGGTTGCGCCCGCTGGCCAGTTCACGTTGAAACGCGACCGCCGGCCACGGATCGTCACCGCCGAACAGCTTCGCCTCCAGCTCGGCGCACCGATCGGCGTCGGCGCATGTCAGCGCGCCGATGGTGACGGGCTCGTCATCGACGCGGGTCATGCGCGGGCCGCCAGTGGCTCGGCATCCGGGCGGCGCAGGTACAACGCCACCAGCGGCGCCGGGGCTTCGGTCCAGTTCGCGACGGCTACCAGGCCGGCCGGGGTCGGATGGACCGGGTCGCACCGCGGCAGGTCGAACAGCGCCGCATGCTCCGGCGAACCCGCGACCGCCCGCGCCGGTCCGGGGTCGACGTCGGCGGGGGCGCTGACCGCCGGCCCGGCGATGCGCACCCCGTCGCGGTAGCGCGCCCAGTAGACCTCACGCCGGCGGGCGTCGGTCACCACCAGGGTGTCGCCGGCGGTTTGCCCGCCGATGGCGTCCAGGCTGCACACACCGTGGACCGGGATGTCCAGCGCGTGCCCATATGCGGCCGCGGTCGCCATCCCGACCCGCAGACCGGTGAACGGGCCGGGACCGCAGCCCACCACGACCGCGTCGAGGTCGGCCATCGCCAGCGCGGCATCGGCGAGCGCCTGAAGCACGTTGGGGGTCAGCCGTTCCGCGTGTGCCCGGGCGTCGACGGTGATCCGCTCGGCCAGCGTGGTGCACCCCGAGCCGTGGAGTCGCACCACGCCGGCCGTCACCGCGGGGGTGGAGGTGTCGATCGCCAGGATCAGCGTCACCGACCCCACTCCCAGGTCGCGATCCTGGTGTCGCAGTGGCTGACCCGCTCGATACGGATGCCCAGGTGCCGCTCGGCAAGCCGTTCGGCCAGCCCCTCGCCCCACTCCACCACGACGACGGCATCGTCGAGATCGGTGTCCAGGTCCAGTGAGTCCAGTTCGCCCAGCAGATCAACTCGGTGGTGGTCCAGCAGTCGGTACATGTCGACGTGGATCATCGCCGGCCTGCCGGGCCGGCGCGGCCGGTGCACCCGGGCCAGCACGAATGTCGGCGACGTGACCGGGCCGTCGACATCCATCGCCGCGGCAATACCCTTGGCCAGCACGGTCTTTCCGGCGCCGAGTGGACCGGAGAGCACCACCACGTCGCCCGCGCGCAGGTGCTTACCCAGCCGGGATCCCAGCGCAACGGTGTCCTCGACACGCTCCAGTGTCGCCATGCCCGTAGTGCCCGTAGTGCCCGCGCGCCACGCCCTCTGGCGCCGACGAGTTTCGTTAGCGTTCAACGGTATGGGCCTCGCGATAGGTTCGGGTGATGCGCCCGCGCGGGCTGGTGACCACCTCGTAATGGATGGTGCCGACCAGATCGGCCCAGTCCTGTGCGGTGGGCTCGCCGCGGGTGCCGGGCCCGAACAGGATCGCCTCGTCGCCTTCGACCACGTCCACCTGTCCAGGCCCCAGGTCAACGACGAATTGGTCCATGCAAATACGCCCGACACCGGGCCGCCGCCGGCCGTTGATCAGCACCTGCAGGCGTCCGCCCAGCGCGCGGAACACGCCGTCGGCATAGCCGATCGGCATCAGCGCCAGGGTGGTGTCCCGCGGCGCCACCCAGGTGTGCCCATACGACACACCCTCCCCCGCGCGAATCGATTTCACCAGGGCAACAGCACATTTCACGGTCATCGCCGGCACCAGGCCCATGTCGCCCAGTCGAGGGACGGGGCTGAGCCCATACACCGCGATGCCGGGCCGCACCAGGTCGAAGGTCAGGTCGGGACGGGCCATGGTCGCCGACGAATTCGACAGGTGCGCCACCTCGAACCGTACCCCCCGCTCGCGAGCCTGCGCCAGCATGTCGCGAAATCGCCTGGCCTGAACGTCGTTGAGGGAATCGTCGGGCTGGTCGGCGTAAACCATGTGCGACATCAGGCCGCGCAGCCGCACCGTGTCCTCGGCGACGGCACGGCGCAACGCGGTCAGCATCGCCGGGTACTGCGCCGGGCCCACCCCGTTGCGGTTCAGCCCGGTGTCCACCTTGACGGTCACCGTCGCGGTCCGCCCGGTCCGCCGCACCGCATCCAGCAGCTCGTCGAGCTGGCGCACCGACGACACGGCGATCTGCACGTCGCCCAGCAGCGCCGGCCCGAAGTCGATGCCGGGCGGATGCAGCCAGGCCAGCACCGGCGCGGTGATGCCGGCCGCGCGCAACGCCAGCGCCTCCTCGACGGTGGCCACACCCAGTTCGGCCGCGCCGGCGGCCAGCGCCGCCCGGGCCACCTGGGTGGCGCCGTGGCCGTAACCGTCGGCCTTGACCACCGCCATCACCTGCGCGTGACCGGCGTGCTCGCGCAGCACCCGCACATTGTGCGCGATCGCGCCCAGGTCGACGACGGCCTCCGCCAGGGCGCCCGGCGTCAGGGATAACGGCGTAACGGCCAACGAAGTCGTGCTCCCAGTCAGCTATCGGTCGGTGTGCAGCCGCCATTGTCCCAGAAGTGTTCGGGCGGGCTGACCGCCCGACGCACCGCTGGTCACATGCGTCGCATGGGCCGCAGTCGTCACGTCAGCCTCTGCGGCGGCAGGCGCCCAATGTGCCCGCCTCATCGCGACAAACGAACAACGGCCCCGACATCCCCAGGAATTGTCGCTACCAGGTGGGCACGACGCGCATCCTGCACAAGACCACTGTGGCGCATGTGACAAGACGCTGCTCAGTGCGCGAAGTGCTGGGCGACGAAATGACCGCCGGGCTTGATCTTGTCCAGGGCCGTGAGCGCGCTGACGGCGTCGTCGTGCAGGGCCCGCGCCAGGTCGCCCGACAGGCCCTCCCGCACCACGACGCGCAGCACGGCGACGTCGGTGGCGTTATCGGGCATCGTGTAGGCGGGCACCTGCCAGCCGAAGGTCCGCAGCTCGTGGGAGACGTCGAACTCGGTGTAGCCGCGGTCGCCGGCCAGCCGGAAGCTGACCACCGGGATCGCCGACCCGTCCGAGATCAGCTCGCAGCGCTCGCCGTCACGCAACTGGTCCGCCAGCCAACGCGCGGTCTGCGACAACGTCTGCATGACCTTGGTGTAGCCGTCGCGGCCCAGCCGCAGGAAGTTGTAGTACTGACCCACCACCTGGTTGCCGGGACGGGAGAAATTCAGCGTGACCGTGGGCATGTCGCCGCCCAGGTAGTTGACCCGGAACACCAGCTCCTCGGGAAGGTGCTCGGGGCTGCGCCACACCACAAACCCGACGCCGGGGTAGGTCAGCCCGTATTTGTGGCCGCTGACGTTGATCGACACCACCCGCGGCAACCGAAAGTCCCACACCAGCTCCGGATGCAAAAACGGCACCACGAAGCCCCCGCTGGCGGCGTCGACGTGCACCGGGACGTCCAGGCCCCCCGAGGCGGCCAGCGCGTCGAGGGCCGCGCAGATCTCGGCGACGGGTTCGAGTTCACCGGTGTAGGTGGTGCCCAGGATCGCCACCACGCCGATGGTGTCCTCGTCGACGGCGTCCAGCACCTGGTCAGCAGTGATGACGTAGCGGCCCCGTTCCATCGGCAGGTAGCGGGGTTCGACGTCGAAGTAGCGGCAGAACTTCTCCCACACCACCTGGACGTTCGAGCCCATCACCAGGTTGGGTGTGCGGCCCTTCCAGGACCCCACCCGTTGGCGCCAGCGCCATTTCAGGGCCAACCCACCCAGCATCACGGCCTCGCTGGAGCCGATGGTGGAGACCCCGGTCGCGCTGGCGGGGTCGTCGTCGCGCAGACCCTCGGCGTGGAACAGGTCGGCGACCATGGAGACGCAGCGTGCCTCGATGGCCGCGGTCGCCGGGTACTCGTCCTTGTCGATCATGTTCTTGTCGAACGTCTCGGCCATCAGCTTCTCGGCCTCGGGATCCATCCAGGTCGTCACGAAGGTGGCCAGATTCAGCCGCGAACTGCCGTCGAGCATCAGCTCGTCGTGGATGAACCGGTATGCGGCCTCCGGTTCCATGGATTCCTCGGGCATCCGCAACGCCGGCACCGGCGCGGTGAACATGCGCCCGGTGTAGGCGGGCGCGATCGAGTGCGCGGGCACCGACGGGTGGCTGCGAGACACGGCGGATCCTTTCGTCGAAGGACTACAGGGCGGCCAGGGCGGCCCGGATGTGCGCGACGATGCGTGACGCCGACGTGGGCGCGTCGCCCGGGCCCGGATCGGCGGCCGACAGCGCCGCCGCGCGGGCGTGCACGAACGCCGCGGCCGCGGCCGCTTCGGCGGCCGGCAGCCCGGACGCCAGCAGCGCGCCGATCATGCCGGACAGCACGTCACCCGAGCCGGCCGTCGCCGCCCAGGACTGCCCGGCCGGGTTGAGGTAGACCGGGCCGCCGGGGTCGGCGATGACGGTGACGTTGCCCTTGAGCAGCACGGTGGCGCCCATCGCGTCGGCAAGCTTGCGGGCGGCGCCGACGCGGTCATCGCCCGGGGGTGCCCCCGCCAGCCGGGCGAACTCGCCGGCGTGCGGGGTCAGCACCGTCGGGGCGGTGCGGTTGACCACCAGATCGGGGTGGGCCGCCAGCATGGTCAGCCCGTCGGCGTCGACCAACACCGGCAGGTCGGATTCCAGCGCGAACCACAACGCGGCGGCGCCGGCCTCGTCGGTGCCCACTCCCGGCCCCACGACCCAGGCCTGCACCCGTCCCGCCGCCGCCGGGGTGGGTGCGGCGATGACCTCCGGCCAGTGCGCGAGCACCTGGTGATTGGCGGTGCCGACATAGCGGACCATGCCGGAGGTGGCGGCGACGGCGCCGCCGGCGCACAGCACGGCCGCGCCCGGATACGTCGAGGAGCCGGCCAGGATGCCGGTCACGCCCTGGGTGTACTTGTCGTCGCGGGCGCCGGGCACCGGCCAGCGGGCCGCCACGTCGGCGGCCTCGAATCCCAACACGTCGGTTTCCGGCAGGTCAAGACCGATATCGACCAGAACGACGCGGCCGCAATCGGCCAGCGCGTGCACCGGTTTGAGCCCGCCGAAGGTGACGGTGAGCGCGGCGCGCACCGCGGGGCCGGTGATCGCCCCGGTCGCCACGTCGATGCCGCTGGGGATGTCGACGGCCACCACCGGGATGCCCACATCGGCGACGGCGGCGAACACCTGCGCGGCCGCCGGTCGCAGCGGCCCCGTGCCGGAGAGGCCCACCACCCCGTCGATGACCAGGTCGGTGGTCGCTGCCACGGCTGGGACCACGCGACCGCCGGCCTTGGTGAAGGCCGTCAGCGCCTTGCGGTGGGTACGCTCCGGGTTGAGCAGCACCGCGTCGCCGGCCGCGCCGCGGCGGCGCAGAAACGTCGCGGCCCACAGCGCGTCACCGCCGTTGTCGCCGGATCCGACGACCGCGCACACCCGGCGGCCGGCCACCCCACCGGTGCGTGCGGTCAACTCGCGAATGATCGCGGTGGCCAGCCCGAACGCGGCGCGCCGCATCAGCGCACCATCGGGCAGGCTGGCCAGCAGCGGGGCTTCGGCGTCGCGGATCGCGTCTACACAGTAGTAATGCCGCATCGGAACCAGGATTGCATGCTCGCGTCGGGCCCTGTCACGCCGAAGCCTCGCGACTGCAGCGTCGCCGAAACGCCTCCCTGATCTTCGCCGGATTCCACGGCCGGCCTTTGCGATCGCGGGCCATCGGATAGAACAGCAGGCCGATCAGGATGGACGCGAAGTGACCGATGGCGGTGAAGTCCAGCTCGGTCGTGTCCATCGTGAGCAGTGGAAATCCAAAGATGACCAGCAACACCCCGAGGTAGCCCCAGCGCCACGGCTTGGCGATGTGATAGGTCAGCACCGCCATCACGCCGACCAGAAAGTAGCTGACGCCGATGTCGCGGGAGTGCACCATCCTCTCGGACGCGTCGCGCAGCTGGATCGCCAGGTACAGCAACCCTTCGCTGAGATAGGTGGCGCCGATGTGGGAGGTCAAACCCACGGCGAGCCAACGCACGTGGCCAAGCCAATGCTCGGCCGGCGCCAGGAACAGGGTGAACAGCAGCAGGTAGGGTTCCAGGTTTCGGCCGTCGATCCACAGCAGGCTGGAGAACAGCACCTCCAGCGGATCCCGCCCCAGGTGGCTGATGTTGGTGGACCGGAGCAGCAGCGCGCCGTGCAGCTGCCGGCCGGTGAGTTGGTTCTGGATGATCGTGGTGATCATCAACACCGCCAGCCAGGCGTACGTCAGCGGAGCGCTGCTGACGAAATGCCACACCGTAAGGGCCCAGGTTCGCAACCGTGCCCGCACCGATGCGCTCGCCACGGCGTTAACTTTCGCATGCGGGCGTCGCGCCGTACAGCATCGGAACGGTTCACCCACCCGATCACTGGCCGGTCGGTTTCGCTGGCCTCTCGACGTGCCGCCACCAGCAGGAGATGTAGATCCCCATCGAGAACACCAACACCGCGATCACCCATTGGACGACGCAGACGTCAATCCAGGCTCCGAACGGAGGCGCATTGGGAAGCGCATTCCGCAGCGGTACCACGGCAAAAAGCATCGCCGCATACCACGTGGTCATCGGTGGCTGGAATTTCCGTCGATCACGCGCCGTCTGAACCGCGACGAAGAGGCCGAGGCCGGCGAGTGCCGCGAGAACACCAACGATGACGACGGCGAACGCCGCGGTCGACGGCGAACGCTGCAACTTGAGTCGGTACGGCGCATGCGCATCGGCGTTGTCTGCGACAGGAATGTCGATCTTCCAGCCGGCGAGGCTGTCGACAAATGTCACCGTCGCGCGCTCCAGTACTTTTGTAGCACCGGAGAACAGCTCGACCGTGATTGGCCCCGAATGGTAGTGATCGAAAGGCCAATCGGTGATGTTGCCGGCAAGAGTCAGCGGGACCGGAAAAACGCCGGGCAGCATGCCCTTCGACCAAGTCCGCTTGGTAGGCGTTACCGCGGACGTGACCATCACGGTGAGCTCGTCCTTGAGCCCGCGGGTTGCCGGATCCAGCAGGTCAGGCCCGGGCGACACGGCGAGGTTGGCAAGCAGCACGGTATTGCTCGACTGAACATCCTCGAGACTCATGGTCACCGTAGTCCCATCGACCAAAGGCTTACCTTCAGTAAGGCGACGAGGGCCCATACCGGCACTGCCATACAGCCAAGTCGAGGCGACATAGGCCGTAACGAAGAGAACCACACCTACGATGCCGAGTTTCATGAGCGCCGGCACGTCATGCTGAAATCCTCCACCGACACGAATGCCTCCCCACGCGTTGCCATATCGCGATTCCCCCTGGATTGTAAAGCGGCAAGAAAGTCCGCCGAATCGCGTTGACGGCCGGGCGTCTGCCTCTGGCCCCTTATTCCACGGTGACGGACTTGGCCAGATTCCGCGGCTTGTCGACGTCATATCCGCGGGCCTGGGCCACCGCCGCGGCGAACACCTGAAGCGGGATGGTCGACAGCAGCGGCTGCAAAAGCGTTGACACCGCGGGGATTTCGATCAAGTGATCGGCATAGGGGCGGACCGTTTCGTCGCCCTCCTCGGCGATCACGATGGTCACCGCGCCGCGGGTCTGAATCTCGCGGATGTTGGACAGCAGCTTGGCGTGCAGCGTGGCCGAGCCCTTGGGCGAGGGCATCACGACGATGACCGGCAGGTCGTCTTCGATCAGCGCGATCGGGCCGTGCTTGAGCTCGCCGGCCGCGAAGCCCTCGGCGTGCATGTAGGCCAGTTCCTTGAGCTTGAGCGCGCCCTCCAGCGCCACCGGGTAGCCGACGTGACGCCCCAGGAACAGCACGGTCGACGACTGGGCGAATCGGCAGCCCAGGTCGGCCACCGGGCCCGTCGCCGCAATCACCCTGGCCACCAGGTCCGGCATCGCTGCCAGCTCGCGGTACTCGCGCTCAACCTCGTCGGGGTATTTGGTGCCGCGGGCCTGGGCCAGGGCCAGCCCGAGCAGGTAGTTGGCGGCAATCTGCGCCAGGAAGGTTTTCGTGGAGGCCACGCCGATCTCCGGGCCGGCGCGGGTGTAGAGCACCGCGTCACACTCGCGCGGGATCTGGGAGCCGTTGGTGTTGCAGATCGCCAGCACCTTGGCCTTCTGCTCCTTGGCGTGCCGGACCGCTTCCAGAGTGTCGGCGGTTTCACCTGACTGCGAGATGGCCACCACCAGCGTGCTGCGGTCCAGCACCGGGTCACGGTAGCGGAACTCGCTGGCCAGCTCCACTTCAACGGGGAGCCGCGTCCAATGCTCGATCGCGTACTTGGCGAGCAACCCGGAGTGGTACGCGGTGCCGCAGGCGACCACGAACACCTTGTCGACCTCGCGCAGTTCCTGATCCGAGAGCCGCTGTTCGTCCAGCACGATCCGGTTGCCCACGAAGTGTCCCAGCAGCGTGTCGGCCACCGCGGCGGGCTGCTCGGCGATCTCCTTGAGCATGAAGTATTCATAGCCACCCTTTTCGGCGGCGGCCAGGTCCCAGTCGATGTGGAAGGCGCGGTGTTGAGCGGCGGCCCCGAGATCAGGGTTGCCGTCGAAGTCGCTGATCCGGTAGCCGTCGGCGGTGATCACCACCGCCTGGTCCTGGCCGAGTTCGACCGCGTCACGGGTGTGCTCGATGAACGCGGCCACATCGGAGCCGACGAACATCTCGCCGTCGCCGATCCCGAGCACCAGGGGTGTCGACCGGCGCGCGGCCACAATGGTGCCGGGCTCGTCGGCGCTGGCGAACACCAGCGTGAAGTGCCCCTCCAGCCGGCGCAGCACGGACAGCACGGAGGCCGCGAAGTCACCCGCGGTCGCTCCCTGTCGATACGCCCGCGCTACCAGGTGCACCGCGACCTCGGTGTCGGTGTCACTGGCGAACTCCACCCCGGCCGTCTCCAGCTCGTGGCGCAGGCTGGCGAAGTTCTCGATGATGCCGTTGTGGACGACGGCGATCTTGCTCGCCGCATCGCGATGCGGGTGTGCGTTGCGGTCGGTCGGGCGACCATGGGTGGCCCAGCGGGTGTGACCCAGGCCCGTGCTACCGGCCAGCGAGGCCGCCGGCATGTCGGCCACCGCCGCCTCCAGGTTGGCCAGCCGGCCGGCGCGGCGACGCACGGTCAGGTTGCCGTCACCGTCGACCAACGCGATGCCCGCGGAGTCGTAGCCGCGGTACTCCATCCGGCGCAGTGCGTTCATGACGACGTCATAGGCGGGGCGCTGCCCGACGTAGCCGACGATTCCGCACATAGCAGATCAGGGTAGTGCAGCCGCCCGTAACCGGACGCCCTGTGGCCATGCCGTGCCGAGCCCACGGGCACACACCCCCCCTCAGCAAAGCACAGCCGGTGGGTGAGGCGACAGCAATGCTTTTCAATTCATACCAACCTCCTAAGCAGCAGAAACTAATTCACCAGATGTATTTCTGACATTATCTATTAGTTAATATGACTCGCCAAGGTGTGCGCTTAGAATCAGAAATGTCGGCTGGAGCTGGCAACCACCGAGGGAGTGAGATGAACTGCGGTATCGGCACACCGACGAACGCCGCAATACGCAGACCCGCTAGCGGGGAGACGGCACCGGGGCCAGCGGAGAGGACCACGGTGTAAACGCTCGTCTGATCACGCCTGCGCTCGGTATCGAACCCACTGCCACAGGCGAATAGTACTGCGGTTCAAAGCTTTCGCCGTGACAGTGATCGTTGCCAAACCGCGCAGCTGCGCTTTCGCCATCAGCGGTCCAACATGGGATCCATGCCCCCGTCGCCACCCGATAACCGCATCGGGTGCCGCGCTAAGGATTTCTGTCGGAAGAAATATCCGGAAAACACATAGCAAACGTAACTAACGAGTCAACGCGACGCTACCAGTCGCCAAACTCGGTGCTGCCTATGCCCGGATCAATGGATGTCAACAAATGCCAATTACAACCGCCGGGATAACGGACGACTATTGAGCCCGCCCGCGCGCAATCTTCATAGGAGAGAATCATGACTGCCGTGCTGTACGACGATGTGGTGACGGTCCCGCCCGCGCCAAGCCTGACGTTAGCGCCCCCGCCCAAACAGGCATCGAAGCGGCGCCGTCGCGACCCGATCGCCCCCCCGAGTGACCCCGCGGTGGACGCGGCCGCTCGTTTGCTGGCCATCCCGCTCCGACATATGTACGCCGTGCTCTGGCGGGTGGGGGTGCTAGAGGTCACGGCCTGAGCCCCAACTGCCAGCGGCGTGGCTGCCCGCCGGGATGATGGCGGGCGGCCACGCCGGCGGCGATCGCGCTACGGCGCCCACGCCGCGCACTGGACCCCTCCCCGGATCACCGCTAACGTCGACGGGTGGCCCGCATCCGTAAGCTCGTCGCCGCCCTGCACCGTCGCGGCCCTCACCGCGTCCTGCGAGGTGACCTGGCCTTCGCCGGCATACCCGGGGTGGTGTACACCCCCGAAGCGGGGCTGAATCTTCCCGGCGTCGCCTTCGGCCACGACTGGCTCACCGGCACCGCCCGCTACTCGGGTCTGCTGGAGCATCTGGCCTCCTGGGGCATCGTGGCCGCAGCCCCCGACACCCAGCGGGGACTTGCGCCATCGGTGCTGAACTTCGCCGTCGATCTGGGCGTCGCGCTGGACATCGTGGCCGGTGTGCGCCTGGGGCCTGGCAAGATCAGCGTGCATCCCGCCAAGCTCGGGCTGGCGGGCCACGGTTTCGGCGGCTCGGCGGCCGTGTTCGCCGCGGCCGGCATGGCAGGCCGCGCCGGCCCACCGATAACCGCAGTGGCGGCGATCTTCCCGACGGTGACCGCGCCGACCGCGCAACAGCCGGCCGCGACCCTGAAGGTGCCAGGTCTGATCCTGGGCGCCCCAGACGATCCCAAGACGCTGAACTCCAACGCCCTCGAGCTGTCCAGGGCGTGGCCTGCGGCCACGTTGCGCATCGTCAGCAAAGCCCAGGCCGGCGGGCTGATCGAGGGTCGGCGACTTTCCACGGTGGTCGGGCTGGCCGGCCCGCACCGCAGGACACAGCGTCGCGTTCGGGCGCTGCTGACCGGATATTTCCGCTACACCCTGGGCGGCGACAAGACCTATCGCGAGTTCGCCGATCCTGACGTGCGGCTGCCCAACACCGACGTCACCGACCCCGAGGCCCCGCCGGTCAGCCCGGACGACAAGATCGTCGCGCTGCTGAGGTGAGTCGTCGATGCGGATTGGCATCGCGCTGGATTACGCGGGCGGCTTTCATGACGGCGTCGAACGCGTCATCGAACTTGAGAAGGCCGGCATCGACATCGCCGTCGTGCCGGAGGCCTATTCCTACGACGCCGTAAGCCAACTGGGTTATCTGGCCGCCAAGACCACCACCGTGGAGCTGGCCTCGGGGGTGTTCCCCATCTATACCCGCACACCGTCGTTGTTGGCGATGACGGCCGCCGGTCTGGACTTTGTCTCCGACGGCCGATTCAGGCTCGGGATCGGCACATCGGGTCCACAAGTGATCGAGGGGTTTCACGGCGTCGAGTTCGACGCCCCGGTGGGCCGCACCCGCGAGATCGTGGAAATCTGCCGCCAGGTGTGGCGCCGGGAGCGCCTGCACTACGCCGGCAGGCACTATCAGATCCCACTGCCCGCCAATCGCGGGACGGGCCTGGGCAAGGCGCTGCAAATCATCAATCACCCTGTGCGCGAACGCATTCCGATATCGATCGCCGCGCTGGGGCCCAAGAACGTCGAGCTCACCGCCGAGATCGCCGAGGGCTGGCAACCGGTCTTCTTCTGGCCGGAACGGTCGGGGCGGGTCTGGGGTGCGGCGCTGACGGCCGGCACCGCCCGTCGGGATCCCGCGCTGGGGCCGCTGGACATCATGGTCGGCTCGGCGCTGGCCATCGGCGATCACGTCGACGACCGGCTGGCCTGGACCAAACCCGATTTGGCCCTCTACATCGGCGGAATGGGCGCCAAGGGCCGCAACTTCTACCACAGCCTGGCCACCCGCTACGGGTTCGGCGACGTCGCCGACCGGATCCAGGAGCTTTACCTGTCCGGTCGCAAGCAGGAGGCCATCGCCGCCGTGCCCGACGAGCTGGTGCGCGGGATCTCGCTGGTCGGCTCGCGCGCGTTCGTCGCCGAACGGTTGGCCGCCTTCGCCGCCGCCGGCGTGACCACGCTGCTGGCCCGGCCGCTGACGCCCGACCCCGGCGAAGCCGTGCGCTATGTCGAGGAGCTGCTGGAGCTGCGGGTGTGACACCCGACATCGGCTCGTCGGAACGGCGCGACCATCACTGCCCGGCCTTCGGAAGCTCGTCGGCGGCGATCTCGCAGGGCGTGGATCCCACCGGCGCCGGGGGCGACGATGGCCCAGCAGCTGGCCGTGGCTCGGCCGCGGGTGGCGGTTCGCCGGCCGATGGCGGCGGCACGGTGGCCGGTGGCGGTGCGCTGACCGGCGGCGCGCTCGGCGGGGAGACCGGTGGCGTCGCGGCCTTCTCGGCCACGTCACGGATCTGCTCGCCGGATTGTGGTTCGTCGCGGTCCCTTTCCGCTGTTTCCTCTGCGGCCTTTTCCGCTTCGTTGGGCTTTTCCAGCTTCGCGTCATCCGCATCGTCGGCATGGCCGTCCGCGACGTCTTGGCCGAAGGAAGCGTCGCCGAACCGGTCGGCGGCCGAGCCCAGCAGGCCTCCCATCGCCTCCACGATCCGACCGGCAAGCGCGCCAAGCCCCCCGAAGTCGCCCGAACCACCGCTGCCTGTGGGAATCGCCGGGCCACTGCCCAGCGCGGCGGCCAGATCCGCGGGCGAGGGGGCCATCGGGGTCAGCGCGGTCGCCGGGGTCAGGGCCGGCGTGAGGGCCGGCGCCGCGGCATCGGGTGGCACCGGCGCCGGCGCCGGCGTCGCCGGCTGGACGGCGTGACGGCCGGGCCCGAGGTCGCCGGGAACCTCGAAGTAGGCCCGCGGCGCGGTGGCCAACCGGTCGATGACCATGTCGTAGGACTCCGCCACCCTGTCCCGCGTCGACTGCATCGCGGTCAACCAGTCGTCGCGAACGTCGTTGTCCACGTAGGGCTCTATCTGTTGGCGAACCACGTCCTCGGCCGTCGGCCGGTCACCCACCCCGGTCGTCACGGCCGTCGCGGCGGCCAGCCACCCCGGCCGCGCCGCCAGCGTGCGATCGTCGATCGCGACGGCCGCCGCGACCTTGCAGTCGACCAGGCGCCACAGGCTGTCGCGCAGCGACTCGCACCGCTGGGCGGCCGCGCGCAGTTCGTTGACCACCGCGTCGGCGGCATCGCAGTGGCGCCGCAGAAATCCGACCGCGCCGTCGGCTCCCGGCCCGGTCCACGCCGTCGCCAGCTCGGCGACCTGGGCACGCTGCATCCGCAGCGCTTCGGCGACCGCGGTGCCCGCGGCGCGCAGCGCCGCACAATCCGCATCGAGCGCGTAGAGGTCCAGGCCTTCTTCGGTGTCGTACCAGTCCCGGATCTGCGCGGCCTGCGCCGTCAGCTCCGGATGTTCGTAACCGACCCGCTGACACGCCGATACGTAGCTTTGCGTGTGCTCCACCGCGGGCCGGCCTTCGGCGAGGCGTTCGGCGACGTCTAACCGGTCGGCCACGATCAGGCGATTCGTGCCGCGGCATACCGCTCGGCATCGGCATAGCGGCTAGCTCCGGCCCGCAACGCGACCGCGATCTCGCCGGCCGCCCGCGACCACTGCGACAACTCACCCGCCAGCCGGCCCAACCCGGCGCGCACCGCGTCGCCGCGGGCGGCGTGCGCCCGGCCGGCGCGGGATCCGTCAAATGCCAGCCGCGCCAAGTGGTTTCCTACCGCGTCGTCGACGAGGGCGGCGGCGGCGTGGAGCCGGTCGGCGACCGCGTGCACCGCCGCCACGTCGATACTGCTGTGTGCGCTCACGGGTCTCACATCAATTTCGACGCCCGAGAACGCCTCACGGTTCCCGCAACCTGTCGTCAGCGCGCGGCGCTCACCGCGTCGGCAACAGCGGCGGCCAGCCGGCGCGCGACGTCCTCGTCGGCCGCCTCCACCATCACCCGGATCACGGGCTCGGTTCCCGAGGGACGCAACAGGATTCGGCCGGTGTCGCCCAGCTCGGCGGCGGCCTGCGCAACCGCCGTCTGGACCGACGGCGCCGCGGCCGCGGTGGCCTTGTCGGCCACCTCGACGTTGATCAGCACCTGCGGCACGGTCCGCATCGCCGACGCCAGCGCGGCCAGTGACGAGCCGGTTTGCACCATCCGCGTCATCAGCCGCAGCCCGGTGACGATGCCGTCGCCGGTGGAGCCCAGCGCCGGCATCACGATGTGGCCGGACTGCTCACCGCCCAGGCTGTAGTCGCCGGCCCGCAATTCCTCCAGGACGTAGCGGTCCCCGACGCCGGTGGTGCGCACGGTGACCCCGGCCGCCCGCATCGCCAGGTGCAGGCCCAGGTTGCTCATCACGGTGGTCACCAACGTGTTGGCGGCCAGTTCGCCGGCCTCCCGCATGGCCAGCGCGAGCACCACCATGATGGCGTCGCCGTCGACGAGGTCACCGTTGGCGTCGACCGCCAGGCACCGGTCGGCGTCCCCGTCATGCGCCAGGCCCAGATCGGCGCGGTGGGCGACGACCGCGGCCCGCAGCGGATCGAGGTGGGTCGATCCGCAGCCGTCGTTGATGTTGCGCCCGTTGGGTTCGGCGTTGATCGCGATGACGCGCGCGCCGGCCGCGCGGTAGGCCCGCGGTGCCACCGCGGAGGCGGCGCCGTGGGCGCAGTCGACGACCACGGTCAGGCCGTCCAGCGGCAGGGTGCTGGCCTTGCTCACCTGACGCAGATAACGGTCGGTCGCATCCTCGGCGCCGACGACCCGGCCAATCCCGGCACCCACGGGCCGCAATCCGGGCCCGGCCGCGACCAGGTCCTCGATCTGGTCCTCGGTGTCGTCGTCGAGTTTGTGGCCGCCGGGACCGAAGATCTTGATGCCGTTGTCGGGCATCGGGTTGTGCGAGGCCGAGATCATCACCCCGAAATCGGCGTCGTAGGCACCGGTCAGGTAGGCCACCGCGGGGGTCGGCAGCACCCCGACACGCAGCGCGTCGACACCTTCGCTGGTCAGGCCCGCGATCACGGCGGCCTCCAGCATTTCGCCGCTGGCCCGGGGATCGCGGCCGATCACCGCCACCCGCCGGCCGGGTGCGCCCGGCGTCACCAGCCGCCGGGCCGCGGCGGCGCCCAGCGCCAGGGCCAACTCGGCGGTCAACTCACGATTGGCGACCCCGCGAACACCGTCGGTGCCGAACAGTCGACCCATGCGGACAAACCTTTCACAGTTGACGGGCCGTGCACATACCCACTTTTGGCCGCGAACGCGCGGGTATGTCCGCCGACACGCCGGCAACGACGTACAAATATGCGCGCCCGCGGCCCAACGGTGACGTCAGCGCTTGCTGTACTGCGGTGCCTTGCGCGCCTTCTTCAATCCGTACTTCTTGCGCTCGGTGGCGCGCGGATCGCGGGTGAGGAAACCGGCCTTCTTCAGCGCGGGCCGGTCCTCGGGTGACGCCAGGATCAATGCCCGGGCGATGCCCAGCCGCAGCGCACCGGCCTGACCCGACGGGCCGCCACCTTCCAGGCGCGCGAAGATGTCGAAGCTTTCCGTGCGCTCGACGGTGACCAGCGGGGCCTTGATCAGCTGCTGATGCACCTTGTTGGGAAAGTAGTCCTCCAGGGTGCGGCCGTTGAGGTCGAACTTGCCGGTGCCGGGCACCAGCCGCACCCGCACCACGGCCTCCTTGCGGCGGCCGACGGTCTGGATGGGGCGGTCGAACACGAACGCTTCGCCGCGCCCCGCCGCCGGACTCCCCACGGGGGCTGCCACGCTGGTCTCGGTCATTGCGCCACCTGCTTGATCTGGTACGGAACCGGCCGCTGAGCGGTGTGGGGATGCTCCGGGCCGGCGTAGACGCGCAGCTTGCGCTGGATCTGGCGGCTGAGCTTGTTCTTGGGCAGCATGCCGACGATCGCCTTCTCCACCACCCGGTCGGGCTGTTTTTTCATCAGCTCGCCGATGGTGCGCTGGCGCAGGCCGCCGGGGTACCCCGAGTGCCGGTAAGCCATCTTGTGCTGCAGTTTGTCGCCGCTGATGGCGACCTTGTCGGCGTTGATGACGATGACGAAGTCACCGCCATCGACGTTGGGCGCGAACGTCGGCTTGTGCTTGCCACGCAGCAGGTTGGCCGCCGCGACGGCAAGGCGGCCAAGCACCACGTCCGTGGCGTCGATGACATACCACGATCGCGTGGTGTCACCCGCCCTGGGCGCATATGTGGGCACGGCGCTTACCTTTTCTTTCTCTCGGGTGGATCCCGGTGTGACCCGGGTACCGGTCAGGCGTGAGCGGTGGGGTGGTTCTCGGCGACCGACGTTGACCCGAGGCCCCGGCGTACCGCACGCCAACCGAGCAGCTTACCGACGGGCATCCCCGCAGGTCAAAATCACTGTGTGGCCCCGACGGCTCTCCTCCGTCGGGGCCCACACAGGGTCTAGGGCGCCGCTAGCGCGTCCAGCCGCCCGCGGCCCGGCGGTCGGCGCTGGCCACCTCGTCGGCGCCGTCACGGACCGCGTTTCCCAGGTCGAACAGGATGTCGTTGAGGGCGGTGGCCGCCTGGTGCCACTTGAGCTGCTCGACCTGGTACGCGGCCGCGGCTTCTCGGGTCCACAGCTGCTGCAGCGGCGCGATGTGCGACCTCAGTTCCTCGAGCGCGGCATTGAACCGGGCGCAGGTGGTGTGGATCTCCTGGCGAATGGAGCATTCGATCGCGTTGAAGTCATATGACAGCACCGGGTCCACCGCGCACCCTCCGATCACAGGTTCCCGCCGGCGGCGGCGATGTGGTGGGCATGGTTCTGGCCGGCCTCAGCCAGCGTGGCCTCGTTGTGCCGGATGGTCTCGGCGATGGTGTGCAGCACGTGATACAGCCGGGTCGATTCGGCGTTCCAGCGATCCACCACATCCTTGAACCGCGCCGCCGCGAGCCCGCCCCACACCGACGGCGGAACGCCGCTCATCCGGCCGATGAAGGCCTGCAGCATCGCCCGGATCTCCTCGTTGCGGCGGTCCGTGATGGCCGCGACCGAGCGCATCAGGTCAAAGTCGGTGTTCAGCGTGTTGGCGCCAGCCGGGGTGCTCATATCATCTACGACCCCCGCCGCCCTGATTCGGTTCCACCCAATCTGCGCGCTCAACCCAGTGTGTGGGCGGACCGCACGGCCCGCTCACAGGCATCGCGAACGGCCGCTAGCGCGCCGGGCCTGCTCTGGCATCCGACGCTGATCCGGACGGCGCCGTCGAGCAACACCGTCCACCACACGTGGTGTCCGGGGCGCACTTCGCGATAGGTGACCGCGGGACGCCCGGCGTTGACACCGGACGGGTTGAAGTCGACGAACACCCCGGCCGGTTCCGCGTCGATCGCCCGTTGCAGGCTCGCCGCGGTGTCGGCCAGCGTCTCGCCGACCACCGGGGATTGGGTGATGTGCAACGCCACCTCGGGGTCCGTCGGGGAGGTGACCTGGACCCGCGCCGAACCCGGCCCGCCGAGCACCCGCTGGGTGGGCCAGTCCGCGGGAACGGTCAGCGCCACCCGTCCCTCGACCAGAAATGTCGTCGGCGCCGGCTGGGCGGACGGAGCGGGCGGACGGCCCTTGGCGGTCAGCGCCAGCAGCGCCACCGCCAGCCCCGCGGCCGCGACGCCGGCGCCCACCAGCCGCGGGCGGGCGCGGGATCCGGGAGGCGCGGCGGCCGGCTGACCCGGCTCACGCCGCGGCGACGCGGCCGCGCTCGCCAGCCGCATCAGCCGAGCGTCATCGATTTCCACCACGGTGTGGCCGGAACCGTCGCGAACCGCACCGGCGATCGCCGTCGCGAGCCGGCGCGCCCCGGCGACACCGCTGGGCACGTCGATCAGCACCACCGCCGTGGGCTCTCTCGCCATCCCGGCCACCGCCCGCGCCACCTCCTCGGCAACCGGGTCAGGATGCCTGCGGCGCACCGCGACGACCTCGGTCGCACGAACCACCACGAACCGCTCGGCGATCTCCACCAGCACGCCCGCCGGCGCGCCGCGTCGCGCCCGGGTCAGCAGCCACGACCGCGGCCGCACCACAACGTCTTTGGTCACATCCCGGGCGGCGCGGGTGATCACATCGACCCGCGACGTCGACCACCACGAGGGATGCACCAGGAGAACGCCGTCGCCGTGATCACCGGCCATGGACCGCAGCACATCGGACCACAGGGACTCGACCGCGACCGGCCGCTCGTTCACCAGCGCCACCGGGTCGTCGATGGCGCTCAGCGCCGCGGCCCACCGTGTGTCGGCCACTGGGGTTGAACCACAACATAATCGGCGAACGGTGCCCGGACCCGCCTCGATCACCGCGCGGTGTGGTGGGCTCATGGCGGCGGGCTCCAGGCAACCTGAATCAGCCGCTCGTCACCGGCACGCGTGACCAGGACTCCTCGGCCCGGCGGCAATGGCGCCGGCGGTCGGGCGCCCAGCAGGGTGCCCTCGTCGGGGCGCCCGCTCATCATCAGTCCCAGGCAACCGAGGTCGCGCAGGCCCGCCAGCAGCGGCTCGAACAGCGCCCGCGCGGCACCCCCGCTGCGGCGCGCGACGATGGCGTGCAGGCCAAGGTCGCGGGCATACGGCAGGTATTCGAGCAGGCTCAGCAGCGGGTTGCCCGCCGCGGCGGCCACCAGATCGTAGTCGTCGACCACGACGTAGAGGTCCGGGCCGGACCACCAGGATCTGGCTCGCAGCTGCTCCTGGCTCACGTCCGCCGGGGGCAGCCGCGCCCGCAGCCGGTCCAGCAGGGCGGGCAGCA
The DNA here is from genome assembly GCF_010730055.1 of Mycobacterium shinjukuense. NCBI lineage: Bacteria > Bacillati > Actinomycetota > Actinomycetes > Mycobacteriales > Mycobacteriaceae > Mycobacterium > Mycobacterium shinjukuense. The sequence continues at coordinate 2,938,172 of NZ_AP022575.1, forward strand.
GCGCAGCCAGTGCCGGCGGCGACATGGCATGGCCGCCAAGATGTTCCGACTCGACGACACCGAGCAGGGTGCGCCGGTAGTCGACGATGAACAGCTGAGCCCGCGCGGCGGTCCCGGTCCGCACGATCTCGCGGCACAGGGTCCGCAACGTGGCGGTCTTTCCGCACCCGTTGTCGCCCAGCACCAGCAGATGCGAGTGACCCTCGAAATCGACTGCGACCGGGCGCAGCCGGCGCTCCTCGAGGCCCAGCAGGATGCACGCGCCCAGTTCGTCACCCGCTTGGCGGACCACGGTCTCGCGGTCCACCCGGGCGGGCAGTAGCGGTATCGGCGGCGCCACCTCGCCGCGGCCGCGCCGCGGCTGGATCCCGTTCACCGGCAGGGCGATCGCCATGTGCAGTCCGTCGTGGGTGAGGCCGCGGCCGGGTCTGTTCCGGGGTACATGCTGCGCCTGCCTGCGGTCGAGTTCGGAATCGGCGGGATCGCCCAGCCGCAACTCGATGCGGGTGCCGATCTGATCCTTGAGCGCCGGTCGTATCTCGGCCCACCGTGAGGCCGACAGCACCACGTGGATGCCGAACGAAAGCCCTTGGACGGCAAGGGCGGTGACGGACTCTTCCAGCGTCTCGAAGTCATGTCGCAGGCTTGCCCAGCCGTCAACGACCAGGAACACATCGGGGAAAGGGTCAACGTCCCCCACCGCCGGCAGCCGACGGTACCGGGCGATCGAGTCGATGCCGCGGTCGCGCAACGTGGCCTCGCGAGCCCGCACGGCCGATTCCAGCTCGGCGACCAGGCGCCCCACCAGCTGGCGCTCCGTCCTGCCGGCGACGGCACCCACCTGCGGCAAGGCGCCGAGCCCGGCCAGCCCGCCGCCGCCAAAGTCCAGGCAGTAGAACTGCACCTGCCCCGGATCGTGGGTGGCGGCCAGCGCCGTGATCAGGGTGCGCAACGCGGTCGACTTGCCCGTTCGAGGGGCGCCCACCACCGCGACATTGCCCGCGGCGCCGGACAAGTCGACCGTCAAGGGTGTGCGGGACTGCTCGAACGGTCGGTCCACGATCCCGATCGGCACCACCAGCCCGGACGGTTCGGCCCCGAGGTCACCCAACAGGGCGTCCAGTGCGGGTGATGCCTCCAATGGCGGCAACCAGACTTGGTGCGCGGGCGGCCCCTGACCGGCCAGCCGGTCCAACACCGCCTGCAAGACGGTGGGCCCCGGCTGGTCACCGGCCCCGGCGGTGACGGATCCGGTGGCCCGTGCGGTGAACACCCGCACCGGGCTCGCGGTCGCGGCACCCGGTGGCGAGGTGCCGATCCGCCGATGCGGCCCGGAAACGTAGCCGGTCTGGAAGCGGATCACCTCCCCGGCCGGGGACCGCAAATAGGCGGCACCGGGCGTGTTCGGCAATTGGTAGGCGTCCAACGTCCCCAGCACGGTGCGTGATTCGCTGGCCGACAACGTCTTCAGGCACATCCGATAGGACAGGTGGGCATCCAGTCCGCTCAACCGGCCCTCGTCGAGCCGCTGACTGGCCAGCAACAGGTGCATACCCAACGACCGGCCCAGCCGGCCGATCGCCACGAACGTGTCCGCGAAATCGGGGTGCTGGCTGAGCAGTTCGGAGAACTCGTCGACGACGATGAACAACGTTGGCAGGGCCGGCAACTCCGCACCGGCACGGCGCGCCCGCTGGTAGTCCGCCACACTGCCCAATTGCGCAGCCCGCAGCAGCTGTTGGCGACGGTTCAGCTCACCGGCCAGCGCGTCCCGCATCCGGGCCACCAACGGCGCCTCGTCAGCGAGGTTGGTGATGACCGCGGCCACGTGCGGGGCGCGCGCCAACTCCAGGAACGCAGCACCACCTTTGAAATCGATCAACAGCAGGTTCAGGACCTCTGGAGAGTTTCTCGCCATCATGCCCAGCGCCACCGTGCGCAGCAGCTCCGACTTGCCCGACCCGGTGGCCCCGATGCACAGCCCGTGTGGGCCCATGCCCCGCTCGGCGGGCTCCTTGATGTCCAGTTCCACGGGTTCGCCGTCAACCGTGGCGCCGATCGGAACGCGAAGTCGATCGCTGTGGTTTTGATTGCGCCACAGTATGGTCGGGTCGAAGCTGGTGGGCTCGCCGATGCCGATCAGCGTCAGCCAGCCGGAGTCCCCATCACGGCGCGCGACCGGATCGCCGACCGGACACCGCGCCAACAGCCGGGCACACACCACCGCGTCAACCGGATCCAGCTGGTCCGGGCACCGCAGCGGCTCGGCGTCACCGGCGTGCCTGATCACCAGCGGAGCGCCGGCGCCGCCGGTACCCACCGCGAGGGTGACCGCACCCGCGATCCCGTCACCGACGCTCTCGTCGGCGTCGACGATCACCACCGCCCGCGGCACCGCCGCGTCCGCAAGTGCGGCGTGCGCCCGCGCCGGCGTCGGGTACACCATCCGAACGGGCCCCAGCGCGTCGCGGCTGCGCGGATGTTGGTTGTGCGGCAACCACTTCAGCCAATCCCAGTGGTCGCGATGACGGTCACTGACCACGCCCGCGATCAGCACTTGGTGGGGAGCGTGCAGCACCGCCAGCTGGCAGATCATCGCGCGCAACAGCCCGCGGGCCCGGCCCACGTCACCGTCGATCCGCACGGTCGCGCCGGCACGCAACGCGATGGTGATCGGTGCGGCGGCGATCGTCGAGTGCGCGCGCAGGAACCGTTGCAGCGCGGTGACCGTGACCGGATCGGACCGCCGTGCGGGTGGCATCTCCGGGGCCACCAAACGGGTGGCAAGCGGCTGACGTCCGACACCGACACGCACGCGGCAGAAGTCCGGATCGGCCGGTCCCCGCTCCCACATCCGCCGACCGCCGATCAACGTCCACAGCGTGTCGGGCTGGGGGTGCGTCAGTTCCAGCGACAACCGTTGGGCCGCCGCGGTTTCAGTGACACGGGTGCGCAGGCCGCTGAGGTAGGCAAGGTATTCGACGCGGTCGGCGTCGATCCCCTTGCCCCGCTGACGGCCGGGTCCGGTCACCGCCGTCACCACCAACGAGGCCAGCATCATCACCGGGAAGGCCAGAAACATCGGGCTGCGTGCGCCGGGGGCGCCGGAGAGCAGCGCCGCCGCCATGACGCCCAGCGTCGCGACCGACATGACCATCGGCAGCAGACGGACCAGCATGCCCGACGGTGGTGATCCCGGCACCTCGGGCGGCGCGGCAATCTCGACGTCCTCGGTGGCCACCGCCGGCCTGACGGTCATGGTGGGCCAAGGTAGCCAGCGCAGGATCCGGGCGCAAGTCAGCTGTGGATAGCCGGACATGGGGTGATCGGGATCTGGCTAGCCTGCCGGCAATGTCTGCATCCGATGCATCCGAGCTGCGCCGGGTCGCCGTGCATGCCGGGGACACCGTCGTTGACCTGGCGCTTCCCGCCGCGGTGCCGGTGGCCACGCTGATCCCGCTGATCGTCGACATGTTGGGCATCCGCTACGGCGAACGGGCGACCCGTTACCGGCTGTCCCGGCCGGGCGCGCCCGCTTTGCCGGGTGCGATGACGCTGGCGCAGAACGGCATCCACGACGGCGCCGTCCTGTTGTTGACCGAATCGATCACCGAGCCACCGGTTGCTCGCTGCGATGATGTGGCCGAGGCGATTTCGGCGACCCTCGCCGGCGTGGCCCGGGCCGGGGCTGGGCGCGCGACCCGGATCACCGCCGCGTTGGCCGCCGTCGGCCTTACCGGAATCGGCTGCGCGGTGTTGATCCGAAACGAGGTGAGCGCCAACGCCGCCGGTGCCACGGCCGGTGCCGCCGCGGCCGCCGGGATGGCCGCACTGGCGTTTGCCGGGATCGCGGGCCGGGCGTATCGGGACCCGATCGCCGGGCTCACGCTGAGCGTTGTCGCCACCGCATTCGCGGCGGTTGGCGGCCTGCTGGCGGTTCCCGGTGCTCTCGGCGTTCCCAACGTGTTGCTCGCCGCGATGGCAGCGGCCGTGGCCGCGGTGCTGGCAATGCGGGTAACGGGCTGTGGTGTGGTCACATTGACCGCGATGGCATGCTCGGCCGCGGTTGTCGCGGCGGCCGCGCTGGTTGGTGTGATCACCGCGGCCCCGCCTCCGATCATCGGGTCGCTGGGCATGCTGGCCTGCTTCGGACTGCTGGAGGTCGCGGCGCGGGCATCGATCGCGTTGGCCGGCTTGTCGCCTCGGCTGTCGGCGGAACCGGACCCAGATCCCGCGGATCTGCTGGCTACCAAGGCGATCCGCGCCAGCGACTGGTTGACCAGCCTGCTGGCCGCGTTCTCGGCCACCGCCGCCCTGGGGGCCATCGTCACCGTGCTCGCCAGCCCACACCTGAGCGGTTTCGCGGTGGCCTCCGCCGCCGGCGCGTCACTGCTGCTGCGTGCCCGGGGGTGCGACGGCGGACGAACGGTGATCTTCGCGGTCAGTGGGATCGGCGTGATGGCAACCACATTCGCCGTCGCAGCGCTTCGAGCCCCAGCGCAGGGGCCTTTGCTGGTCACGCTGACGGCGATGCTGGCCGCTGTGGCGATGTGTCTGGGTTTCGTTGCTCCCGCGATGGTCCTCTCGCCGGTCGCACGCCGAAGCGTCGAGATCCTGGAGTGTCTGGCGTTGCTCGGCCTGGTGCCGCTGACCTGCTGGGTGTGCGGCTTCTTCGGTGCCATTCGTGGCCTGGATCTGACATGACGGTGACCGGGTCCCGGGTGCTGCGGCTGTCGGTGGCGGCGGCGCTCACCGTGCTTCCCCAGTGCGGGGCACCGTCGGCACGCGCCGTCGCGCCGCCGCCGATTGACGAAAGGTGGCTGCCCGCACCGGCATTGCCGGTGCCACCGCAGCCCACCGTGCAGCGCGAGGTCTGCACCGTGGTGGCGGCGGACGCGGACCGGGCGGCGGCGCCGGCTCAGCTCGCAGACTTTGACCGGCCACAGATTTGGCAACTCACCCGGGGCGCCGGCCAGCGGGTCGCGATCATCGACACCGGCGTTTCGAGACACCCGCGGCTGCCCGAGCTCATCGCCGGCGGCGACTACGTGTCCACCGGCGACGGCACCCAGGATTGCGATGCGCACGGCACTCTGGTGGCCGGAATCATCGCTGCCGCACCCGATCCCGATACGGACAAGTTCAGCGGTGTAGCGCCCGACGTCACCGTGATCAGCATCCGCCAATCCAGCACCAAGTTCGCCCCGGTGGGCGACCCAACCTCCACCGGGGTCGGTGACGTGGACACCCTGGCCAAGGCCGTTCGAACGGCCGCCGATCTCGGTGCTTCGGTGATCAACATTTCGTCGGTGGCCTGCGTTGCGGCCGCGGCCGCACTCGACGACCGCGCGCTGGGCGCCGCGCTGGCGTACGCGGTCGACGTCAAGAACGCCGTCGTGGTTGCCGCCGCCGGTAATACCGGGGGCGCCGGGCAGTGTCCGGCTCAGCGGTCCGACGTCACCCAGGACACCGTTACCGTCGCCGTGAGCCCGGCCTGGTATGACGACTACGTGCTGGCCGTCGGCTCGGTGAACGCCCAGGGGACCCCGTCGGCTTTCACTCTTGCCGGCCCTTGGGTGGATGTCGCCGCCACCGGAGAGGGGGTGACCTCGCTCAGCCCGGTGGGCGAGGGGATCGTGAATATCGTTGACGGACAGGGTGGTTCGGTACCGTTGTCGGGCACCAGTTATGCCGCGCCGGTGGTCAGCGGGCTGGCCGCGCTGATCCGGGCCCGGTTCCCGGCGTTGACCGCGCGTCAGGTCATGCAGCGCATCGAGGCGACTGCCCATCATCCGCCCGCCGGATGGGATCCGCTAGTCGGCAACGGCACGGTGGATCCGCTGGCCGCGGTCAGCACCGGCCCAATGCCACCGGCCACCGGGCCCGGGCTCGGCCCCAAACCCATAGCCACACCGGCGTCGCCACCGCCAACCCCGCCGGATCGCGCCCGGAACACCGCCCTGGCCGGCTCGGCGATCTGCCTGACGGTGCTGGCCGCCGCGGTGGCCAGCGGCCGGCTGCGCCGGCTACGGCGGTCCGGTCACGACGGTGTCACGGGCGACTGACGCCTGCTGCCGGCTCAGTTCCGGTCCGGCAGGCAGGGTCGCCAGCACCGGCCACGGCGCCGGCGGCGGCCCGGCCGGCAGGCCGAGGTCGTGCGCCGCGTCGTCGTCGTGAACGGCGAACCGCACCCCGGTGTCGGTGACCAGATAGCGGGTGCCCACCCGGGTGACGACCGTGGGGTCGCCGGAAAGGCCGCGCGCGGCGACGTAGGCGCTGCGGCCCGGCGGGAGATAGACGGCGTCCAGCGCGGGGCCGTGGCCGTCGGCTTGCGACAACGTCACCGCGGTGTGCCCGGCCGGCACCGGCGGCCGGCTACCCACCAGGAACTCGACGTCGGCGCCGCCCGCCGGCCCGGGCGCCCAGCTCACGCACAGCGTGCCATCGCCACCATCCGACGGTGGCGATGCCCGGTCGGGAAAGTCGGGAAAGGAGGCCACCGGCAGGGTGTTCACCAGGGGAGCCGCGCGGATCACATCGGGCGCCACCGCGATCGCGGTGGCGCTGCCCTGCGAGTCGCTGAACCGCAGCAGATCCGCGGCGACCTGGCCGATTCGCTGGACCCCGTCGGCGAGCACCACGTAGTACTCGTCACCCTGGGCGCGGGTGACGCGCAGCACGCTGCCAACCCGAAAACCGGGCAGCGCGGCGGCCGGCCCGCCCACGCCGCGAATCCGGGGCACCGTGATTGGCGGCGCCTCCGGAACCGCGGTGAGCAAAGACGGCGACACCACGTGACGGACCCGCCCGTCCAGCCTGAGCGCGCGCAGCACCGCGGCCTCGGCAACATCGACCGCGGCCCGGCGTCCGCGGTACAGCAAATAGGCCGGCGCGTCGGATCCGGTCGCGACCAGGATGGCCTGGTCGGCGGCCAGACGACGCACGAGCGTCGAGTTCACGGGTCCGACGAGGACCGTTGTGGTCGCGTCGGTGTCGCACATGGTCCAGCTCGACTCGCCGCCGGCCAGGGGTCGGGTCAGCAACTGCGGCGCGCCCGGAATGCCCAGCAGCGGACCCCGTTTGGTGCGGGTTAACGCGGATTCGGGCACGGGCGTGGGGTTGGCGTCGGTCGCGGCGATCAACCGCGCCGAGGCCAGGTTCAGCACCGGATGCCAGGTATCGCCGACTCGCACATAGAGCGCTCCGGTCTGCCGACCCATCACGATCCGCGCCTCAGCCAGCTCGGCCGCCGGCCGCAGCAACGCGACGACCGCGCATCCCGCCAGGGCGATGACCGCCACCACGCAACCGACCGCCAGCGCCGCCGCCCGCGCCCGCCGCGGTTCGTCCAGCATGCGGATATCCCCGCGCAGCAACGCGCATTCGATGCGCCGCAGCAGCACACGGTGGCCGCTGACGTGCAGCCAGGTGGTCGCCGAGCCCGGCACCGATGCCCCCAATTCCCCTCGATCGCCAGCGCCCACGCTAGGCTCCCGGCCACCGGTACGTCACGATCCATCCACAGGCGCGGAGGTTTGGTCGCACCTGGCTGCGGGTAAAGTCCCGACGTGACCATGCACCCCGCACGCCTGGCGGCGCGCGCCCTGGTCGGCGCGGCCGTCCTGGTGGTCGCGGCCAGCGCGACAACGGCCATCCCGGTCGCTTCCGCCACGGACTGCCCGGACGCCGAAGTCACCTTTGCCCGCGGCACCAGCGAGCCGCCCGGCATCGGCCGGGTCGGCCACGCCTTCGTCGACGCACTGCGCCAGCAGACCAGCGGCATGACCGTCGGGGTGTATGCGGTGAACTACGCCGCCAGCCGGCTGCAGCTGCACGGCGGTGACGGCGCCAACGATGTGATCTCCCACGTCAAGTCCATCGCGTCGACCTGCCCGGCCACCAAGATCGTGTTGGGCGGCTACTCCCAGGGTGCGGGCGTCATCGACATCGTGGCCGGGGTGCCCTTGGGCGGCATCAGCTTCGGCAGTCCGCTGCCGGCCGAATACGCGGACAACATCGCGGCGGTCGCGGTTTTCGGCAATGTGGCCAACCGCACCGGTGGATCGCTGACGACGCAGAGCGCCCTGCTGGGTTCCAAGGCCATCGACCTGTGCAACCCCAGCGACCCGATCTGTCACGCGGGCCCCGGCAACGAGTGGAGCGGACACACCGAAGGCTACGTCCCGGTGTACACCACCCAGGCGGCGAGCTTTGTCGCGGCGAAGCTGTTCGCGGCGTCACGGCCGCCGGTGGTGCAGTTGCCCGGGCCGGTCCCGCAGGCGCCCGGGCCCGCCCCGCAGCCGCCCGGGCCCGCCCCGCGGGCGCCCGGGTCGGTCGTCGGCGCCCCAGGGCCCGTGGTGCAGCCGCACTGACGCACCGTCAGTAGGCCCGTAAAATCGCGGCATGAGGCCTACCAGGGTAAAACCGCGCCGACGGTTCGCCAGCCTGATGGTCGCCGCAATCGCGGCGGCCGCGTTTGTGCTCGGCCCCGCACCGGCACCTCCAGCATCGGCGTCCTGCCCCGACGTGGAGGTGATCTTCGCCCGGGGAACCGGTGAGCCGCCCGGCATCGGCCGGGTGGGCCAGGCGATGGTGAGCGCATTGCGCCAACAAACCGGCAAGAGCATCACGACATACGGGGTGAACTATCCGGCCAACAAGGACTTCCTGGCCGCCACCGACGGCGCCAATGACGCCAGCGACCACGTGCAGCAGATGGCCACTGCGTGCCCCGACACCAGGCTGGTGCTCGGTGGATACTCCCAGGGTGCCGCCGTGATCGATATCGTCACCGCCGCACCGGTGCCCGGGCTCGGCTTCACCCAACCGTTGCCGCAGGAAGCGGCCGAGCACGTCGCCGCGGTCACCCTCTTCGGGAATCCGTCCGACCGCGCGGGCGGGCTGATGACCGCCCTGAGCCCGCATTTCGCAGGCAAGATCCTCAACCTGTGCACCGAGGGCGACCCGGTCTGCTCGGACGGCAACCAATGGAAAGCGCATACCGGCTACGTGCCGGCAATGACCAACCAGGCCGCCAGCTTCGTCGCCAGCAAGATCTAACTCTAACGCGAGCGCAGATCCCGGGTAATCACGTTCCGCGCCGCGAGCTGGTCGTCGGGTGGATAGTCCACGCCGACCAACGTCAACCCGCGCGCCGGGGCGGCCGCGAAGTCGCTGGATCGGGCTGCGGCAGCGAGCAGCTCGCGACACCAGCCCACCGGGCGCTTACGTTCGCCGACGGCCAGCAGCGCCCCGACCAACGACCGCACCATCGACCAGCAGAACGCGTCGGCGGTGACGTGGGCGGTGATCAGCTCACCGTCGCGCGACCAGTCCAGCCGCTGCAGCTCGCGGATCGTGGTGGCGCCGTCGCGATGTCGGCAGAACGCGGCGAAATCGTGCAGCCCCAACAGATCCCGTGACGCCGCCGTCATGGCGGCAACATCGAGGGCACGCGGCCAGGCGGTGACATAACGAGCCCGCTGCGGCTCCACGCCGTAGGGCGCGGTGCTCAGCCGGTAGGCGTAATGCCGGCGCAGCGCCGAAAACCGCGCGTCGAAACCCGCTGGCGCGCGGGTGATATCGCAGACGCGGACATCGGCGGGCAGAAACCGGCCCAGCCGCCGCAGCAGCGGCAGGAATTCCGGCTCACCGGCGCAGGGCCTACGTGGGTAGGCGTTCGGCACGGCGTCACCGGGCACATCGACATGGGCGACCTGCCCGGTGGCGTGCACGCCCGCATCGGTGCGCCCGGCCGCGCGCAGCCGCACCGGTGTGCGAAAAACGGTCGTCAACGCCTCATCGAGCACGCCGGCCACCGTGCGCTGCCCGGATTGCGCAGCCCAGCCGGCGAAATCGGTTCCGTCGTAGGCGATATCGAGCCGCAGACGGACGACCCCGTTAATTCTCCGGAGCCTCGTCGGGGGCCTCGGCGGGCTTGTTGGCCTCGGCTTCGGTGGCCGGCTCGGCCTCGGCTTCGCCGACCGGCTCGGCCTCGGCTCCGGTGGCCGCCTCGGCCTCGGCTTCGGTGGCCGGCTCGGCCTCGGCTTCGCCGACCGGCTCGGCCTCGGCTTCGCCGACCGGCTCGGCCTCGGCTTCGGTGGCCGGCTCGGCCCGCTCGGCCGCAGCCTGCGTGGCCGGTGCTTCCCCGGCCGGCGCGGCCTCCCTTGCCGACTTGGCCCGCTTGGCTGGTGGCTGCTGGGCCCTGGCCTGCGCGGCAGCCACCCGGCGGGCCCGATTCGCCTCCGAGGTCACCGTCTTCTCCCGTACCAGCTCGATCACCGCCATCGGAGCGTTGTCGCCCTTGCGCGCTTCGACCTTGATGATGCGGGTGTAGCCGCCGTCGCGGTCGGCGAAAAACGGCCCGATCTCGGCGAACAACGTGTGCACCACATCCTTGTCGCGGATCTTCTTGAGCACCTCGCGCCGATTGTGCAACGTGCCTTTCTTGGCGTGCGTGATCAGCTTCTCCGCGTATGGTCGCAGCGCCCGAGCCTTGGGTTCGGTGGTTTTTATCCGGCCGTGCTCGAACAGCGACGTGGCCAAGTTGGCCAAAATCGCCTTCTGATGCGACGGCGACCCGCCGAGGCGAGGGCCCTTGGTGGGCTTGGGCATTGGTGAGACTCCTGTCTAAATCCCGTTCGAAGGCAGCCCGCTACAGCTGCTCGGTCTCGGCGTAGTCCTGCTCTTCGTAGCCCGTGTCGGTGGCCCAGCCGCCGGTGGCGACGTCGTAACCCGCGACTTCCGAGGGGTCGAAGCTGGGCGGGCTGTCCTTGAGCGACAGTCCCAGCTGGTGCAGCTTGACCTTCACCTCATCGATGGACTTCTGGCCGAAGTTGCGGATGTCGAGCAGGTCAGATTCGGTACGTGAGACCAGCTCGCCGACGGTGTGCACACCCTCGCGCTTGAGGCAGTTGTAGGACCGCACGGTCAGGTCCAGGTCGTCGATCGGCAGCGCAAACGACGCGATGTGGTCGGCCTCAGCCGGCGACGGCCCGATCTCGATGCCCTCGGCCTCGACGTTGAGTTCGCGTGCCAGCCCGAACAATTCGACCAGCGTCTTACCCGCCGATGCCAACGCGTCGCGCGGCGTGATCGAACTCTTGGTCTCCACGTCCAGAATCAGCTTGTCGAAGTCGGTGCGCTGCTCGACACGGGTGGCTTCCACCTTATAGGTCACCTTGAGCACCGGCGAGTAGATGGAATCGACTGGGATACGGCCGATTTCGGCGCCCGAAGCCCTGTTCTGCACGGCCGGAACATAGCCGCGCCCGCGCTCGACGACGAGCTCGATTTCCAGCTTGCCCTTGTCGTTCAGCGTGGCGATGTGCATGGACGGGTTGTGCACGGTGACACCGGCAGGCGGCACAATGTCACCCGCGGTGACCTCGCCCGGACCCTGCTTGCGCAGATACATCGTGACCGGCTCGTCCTCCTCCGAGGACACCACCAGGCCTTTGAGGTTCAAGATGATGTCGGTGACATCCTCTTTCACCCCGGGCACGGTGGTGAACTCGTGCAGCACGCCGTCGATGCGGATGCTGGTGACCGCCGCGCCGGGAATCGACGACAGCAGTGTGCGACGCAGCGAATTGCCCAGCGTGTAACCGAATCCCGGCTCCAGCGGCTCGATGACGAACTGGGACCTGTTGTCGGTGAGGATGTCCTCGGACAATGTGGGGCGCTGTGAAATCAGCATGGTGTTTCTTCTTCTCCTTCTCGGCACCCGCTATTTGATGCCGTCGGGGGTACTCGGGGGCGGCGCCCACGAGGGTGGGGGTACTCGGGGGCGGCGCCCACGAGGGTGGGTCTACTTCGAGTAGTACTCGACGATCAGCTGCTCGGCCAGTGGCACGTCGATCTGTGCGCGTTCGGGCAGCTGGTGGATCAGGATGCGTTGACGTTCCCCCACCACCTGCAGCCAGCTCGGGATGGGCCGGTCGCCGGCCGTCTCCCGGGCGATCTGGAACGGCACCGTGTTCAGGGACTTGTCCCGCACGTCGATGATGTCGTACTGGGAGACCCGGTAACTGGGCACGTCGACCTTGACACCGTTGACGGTGAAGTGCCCGTGGGTGACCAGCTGGCGCGCCATCCGGCGGGTGCGGGCCAAACCGGCTCGGTAGACGACGTTGTCCAGCCGGCTCTCCAGGATCTTCAGCAGCTCTTCACCCGTCTTGCCGGGTTGCCGCACGGCCTCTTCGTAGTAGCGGCGGAACTGTTTTTCCATCACCCCGTAGGTGAAGCGAGCCTTCTGCTTCTCCTGCAGCTGCAGCAGGTATTCGCTTTCCTTGATCCGCGCGCGGCCGTGCTGGCCGGGCGGATACGGACGCTTTTCGAAGGCCTGGTCACCACCGACCAGATCGGTGCGCAGCCGGCGTGATTTGCGGGTGACGGGTCCGGTGTAACGAGCCATGGTTTTCTCCTAGACGCGCCGACGCTTGGGCGGGCGGACACCGTTGTGCGGCTGGGGGGTGACATCGGCGATCGCGCCCACCTCCAGGCCGGCGGCCTGCAGCGACCGGATCGCGGTCTCGCGGCCCGAACCCGGGCCCTTGACGAACACATCGACCTTGCGCACCCCGTGCTCCTGCGCCTTGCGCGCGGCGTTCTCGGCGGCCAGCTGAGCCGCGAACGGGGTCGACTTGCGCGATCCCTTGAAGCCGACGTGTCCCGACGACGCCCAGGCGATGACGTTGCCCTGCGGGTCGGTGATCGTCACGATGGTGTTGTTGAACGTGCTCTTGATGTGGGCGGCGCCGTGCGGGACGTTCTTCTTTTCCCGCCGACGGGTCTTCTGGCCCTTTTTGGTCTTGGGCGCGGCGGCGCTTGCCTTCTTCGGTGGCATCGGTTACCTGGCCTTCTTCTTGCCTGCGATGGTGCGCTTGGGGCCCTTGCGGGTGCGCGCGTTGGTCTTGGTCCGCTGGCCGCGCACCGGAAGCCCGCGGCGGTGCCGCAAACCCTGATAACAGCCGATCTCGATCTTGCGGCGGATGTCGGCCTGCACCTCGCGGCGCAGGTCGCCCTCCACCTTCAGGTTGGCTTCGATGTAATCGCGGAGCCGGGTGAGCTGGTCGTCGGACAGGTCTTTGGTGCGCAGATCCCGGTCGATGCCGGTGGCGGCCAGGATTTCGTTGGAGCGGGTACGGCCGATGCCGTAGATGTAGGTCAGGGCGATCTCCATGCGCTTGTCGCGCGGCAAATCGACGCCCACTAGTCGTGCCATGGGTGGCGCTTCCTCTTCCTCGGCGGAGGTCTGGTCCCAGCCCGTTCCCTGCCCGAACGATATCCGGGCGCGGGGCCCGGCCTCCGTCCGGGCGTGGATGAGCTGGCCCATCGCCATCGATGCCAGCCGCTCAGTGGTGCTGGGAGGTCTGCATTGAGTTGTCCGGGTGGCGGCGGGGTGCGGCCGCCTCGATTACCCCTGCCGCTGCTTGTGGCGCGGATCGGAGCAAATCACCATGACCCGCCCGTGCCGACGGATCACCCTGCACTTGTCGCAGATCGGCTTGACGCTCGGGTTCACCTTCACGGCAGTCTCGGTCCTGTTCTCTGTGTTCTCGCTACTTGTACCGGTACACGATGCGGCCCCGGGACAGGTCGTAGGGCGACAACTCCACCACCACCCGATCCTCGGGCAGGATGCGGATGTAGTGCTGGCGCATCTTGCCGCTGATGTGGGCGAGCACCCTGTGGCCGTTCTCCAGCTCAATGCGAAACATGGCATTGGGCAGGGGCTCGACCACCCGGCCCTCGACCTCGATGGCACCGTCCTTCTTGGCCATTACTTCCTGGCGATCCTCACTTCTTGCTTGCGCACCCGGGCTGGCACAGCGCATGTCGGACTACACAACGTGAGCCGGTGGTGGAAATTTCCGCGAAGTGTTCCGAGAAATTTCGGACTGGGCACACCAGGAGCCGGCACGGCACGCCGCACCGTCGTTCCACATTACCCGCACCCCGACGCTGGACGCAAAACGCGGCCCGGGTCTGTGGGGCGATGGTTGCCCGCCGACCGGTCATGCAAACACCCACGGGATCTGAACTCGCTCGCCGCGTCCAGAGGGTACCGAGGATGACACTTCGGGGAGGGCTGAAGGGTGGCCCCGCCCGTTCCGAGAAGCTGACGGCGGACCAGCGATCCAAGATTGCTAGAAGAGCTGCGCTTGCCCGGTGGGCTCGGCGGCAGCAGCACTAAAGGGGTCAGTGTAGTCCTTCGGATTACGCCGCTCCACTATCACTTGTCTAATTGCACGAATTTCGTCACCGGCTGTATAGAAGCGCCCACGCTTCTCTCCATGCGGAATTAGTAGGCCGGCGTTTGATAGCATTTGGAGATCGCGGGTCGCCGTTTGTTCACTAACCGTATCGTCGCTCTGGCCTTCAAGTATCGCACGATAAACTGATCTGCGCACGCGCAATCCCATTGCCGCATCGAATAAAGCTTCCATCGTCCGATCGGGCAGTCGATTTCGTCTTATGAGCCGATCCAATTCAATGTATAGCTTCTCGATCTCATCGGTACGTCGGAGAACCGTCTTCGCTTGGCGAAGGTGCGCGGTAAGAACGAAGCGAATCCATGGACGCGCATCATTGGTGGGCTGCCACGAGCCGCCGCCCACCTTGGCCAGTACATCGTAGTAGTCGAGGGTGTAGCGCCCCAGGTACTCCTCGATGCTTGAGAAGACCGGAGACACAATCCCCTCTCGCGCGAGTACTAGCGTCTGCAGGCAGCGGGCCATCCTTCCGTTGCCGCCCCTGAAGGGGTGGATAAGAACAAGATTTAGATGGGCCATCGCCGCTTTGACAACGATCGGGAGAGATTCTTCGTTTTCTAAAACGCACACGAGCTCGTGCATGAGCTGATCTAATTCGTCAACATCGGCGCCTTCGTAAACAATCTCGTGGGTGTCTGGCTTCGAACCCCTCGATGCTGTTCGAACCCTGTACCGCGCGGGCAAACTGCATACGACGCAACGAACCCGTCCATCGCCTCGGTTCATAGAGCCGTGACCGCAGCTTTTGCCGCAGCTCGTCGACCTGCCCGAGCACTTCGCACTCGCGTGCGTCCAGAGCTGGCGCCTCAAACAACATGAGGATCATCTCCTTATCAACACTCACCGGGATAAATAATAATACTCACGATGAGCGTTAATAATTGTCATTCCCTGGCTTCTCGGCTCGCCAACCGTGTTCAACTCAGCACAGATGACCTGCGGCTGCATGTGCGGGCCGTTGCGACTGCGATCGCCGGAGACATCGACTGAGTCAAACCGACCCACTACCGGCCACTGTCGGCCCTAGCCCGAAAGCGGCACATAGGAATAGGGCACGCGGCCCACGGGTTAGAGTCACCATGACCGACACTGCTGCCAACTCTGGCGCTGGCAAGCCAAACCTGGGCCGGTTCGGATCGTTCGGACGCGGCGTGACGCCTGCGCAGGCCAAAGAAATCGAATCCTTGGGTTACGGGGCCGTCTGGGTGGGAGGTTCACCGCCGGCCGCGCTGGCCTGGGTGGAACCCATCCTCGAGGCCACGACCACCTTGCAGGTGGCCACCGGCATCGTCAACATCTGGTCGGCGCCCGCCAAGCCGGTTGCCGACTCGTTTCACCGGATCGACAAGGCCTACCCGGGCCGCTTCCTGCTGGGTATCGGCGTCGGCCATGCCGAGGTGGTCACCGAATACCGCAGGCCCTACGACGCGCTGGTGAGCTATCTGGACCGGCTCGACGAGTACGGCGTGCCGGCCAACCGTCGCGTGGTCGCCGCGCTGGGCCCGCGGGTCCTGAAGCTGTCGGCGCAACGCAGCGCGGGCGCCCACCCCTACCTCACCACTCCGGAGCACACCGCCCGGGCCCGGGAACTGCTGGGACCGTCGGCGTTTCTGGCACCCGAACACAAGGTGGTGCTGACCACCGACGCGGAGCGGGCCCGTGCGGTGGGCCGCAAAGCCCTTGGCATCTATTTCAACCTGGCCAACTACCGCAACAACTGGAAACGGCTGGGCTTCACCGACGACGACATCACCGCGCCGGGCAGCGACCGCCTGGTCGACGCCGTGGTCGCATACGGCAGCACCGACACCATCGCGGCCCGGCTCACCGAGCACCTGCACGCCGGAGCCGACCACGTCCCCGTCCAGGTCCTCACCGGAGCTGACCAGCTGGTCCCCGCCCTGGCCGAATTGGCCGGGGCGCTCGGGCTGGAAACGGCCATGCGGCGCTGACGATCGGGATGGTCTGACCCGCGCTGGACCAGACAACTGGCCGCGGGCGCTGCTCGGTTAGGGTTTGACGCATGCGGTTGCTGGTAACCGGCGGGGCCGGCTTCATCGGCGCGAATTTCGTGCACAGCACCGTACGCGATTATCCCGACGACACGGTGACGGTGCTCGACGCCTTGACCTACGCCGGGCGGCGGGAGTCGTTGGCCGATGTCGCGGACGCCATCCGGCTGGTGGAGGGCGACATCACCGACGCCGAGCTGGTTTCGCAGCTGGTGGCCGAATCCGACGCGGTGGTGCATTTCGCCGCCGAATCCCATGTCGACAACGCGCTGGATGACCCGGAGCCGTTCCTGCGCACCAACGTCGTCGGTACCTTCACCATCTTGGAGGCGGTGCGGCGCCACGGCGTGCGCCTGCACCACATCTCGACCGACGAGGTCTATGGCGACCTCGCGCTCGACGACCCGCAGCGGTTCACCGAGACCACGCCTTACAACCCGTCGAGTCCGTACTCGGCGACCAAGGCCGGCGCGGACATGCTGGTCCGGGCCTGGGTGCGGTCCTACGGCGTACCCGCGACGATCTCCAACTGCTCCAACAACTACGGGCCGTATCAGCACGTGGAGAAGTTCATCCCGCGCCAGATCACCAACGTGCTCACCGGGCGGCGCCCCAAGCTGTATGGCAGCGGCGCCAACGTGCGCGACTGGATCCACGTCGAGGACCACAACAGCGCGGTCCGGCGAATCCTGGAGAAGGGCCAGATCGGCCGGACCTACCTGATCAGCTCCGAAGGCGAGCGCGACAATCTGACGGTGCTGCGCACGCTGCTGCGCCTGATGGGACGCGATCCGGACGACTTCGACCATGTTCCCGACCGCGTCGGTCACGACCTGCGATACGCGATCGATCCCTCCACCCTGTACAGCGAATTATGCTGGGCCCCAAAGCACACCGACTTCGAAGAAGGACTGCGTGACACCATCGACTGGTACCGCAAAAACGAGTCGTGGTGGCGCCCGTTGAAGGACGCCGCGGAGGCCCGCTACCAGGAACGCGGTCAATGAGATGAAAGCACGCGAACTCGACGTCCCGGGCGCCTGGGAGATCACCCCGACCATCCACCGCGATCCCCGCGGACTGTTCTTCGAATGGCTTACCGATCACGGGTTTCGCGCATTTGCCGGTCACCGCTTGGACGTCCGGCAAGCCAATTGCTCGGTATCGTCGGCCGGTGTGCTGCGCGGCCTGCACTTTGCCCAGCTGCCACCGAGCCAGGCCAAATACGTGACCTGCGTGTCCGGCGCCATCTTCGATGTGGTGGTCGACATCCGTTTGGGCTCGCCGACATTCGGCCGTTGGGCCTCGGTGCTGCTCGACGACCGGGACCGCAGGTCCGTCTACATCTCAGAGGGCCTCGCGCATGGTTTTCTTGCGCTGCAAGACAATTCGACGGTGATGTATCTGTGTTCGGCGGAATACAACCCGCAGCGCGAGCACACCATCTGTGCTACCGATCCAACGCTGGCAATCGACTGGCCGCTGGTCGGCGGGGCGGCACCCAGCTTATCCGACCGCGACGCCGCGGCCCCCAGCTTCGACGAAGTGCGCTCCTCAGGCCTGTTGCCCAGCTGGCAGGAGACGCAGACGTTCATCCGAGATCTGCGCGGTGCCTAACGGGCGGCTGTACGCCAGCTGGCCGGACATACATACTGCTTCTACCAGATCCGCCGATATCGCGGGCGCAGGCCGATGAGAAGGAGAGCGTGGTGAAGCGCGAGTTGTTGACCGCCGCCGGAGCGGCGACCTGCGTGGCGGTACTGGCCGGGTGTTCCAGCGACGACGAGGCGGCGAGCCCCTCGCCGGGCGCGCCGAAGTCCAGCGTGGCCACCGGTGCCGCGACCCCGTCCAGCGCCACACCGGCAGCACCGGGAGAGACCAGGGTCATCATCGGCGGCCGGGCGCAGAATGTCGGTGGCCCCGTGGTGTGCTCGACGAACGACGGCAAGTTCTCCATTGCCATCGGCGACCTGCTCACCGGCGTCATCGTCGGCCTGGAACCCGACGCCTCGGCGGTCCGCAGCGCCGGGCTGGGCACCGTTGACGGGGTTGTGTTGAGCTTCACCGAGGGCGCGCCCGGCAACAGCGCCACCGCCACCAAGAACGGCAACAGCTACCGGATCACCGGCACCGCCACCGGTGTGGACAGCGCGGGGCAGCAGGTCAGCAAGACCTTCGAAGTCGACGCCACCTGTCCCTAGTGCTGTATGGCGGGCTGCCTGCGCCTATCGCTCGTTTTTCTTGTCGGCACGCCGTGGCATACTAGCACGTATGTTCGATAGGATGGCCGCGGTGGTGCCGCAACCGGAGGTGATCGCCCGCTTCGATGAGCTCGTTGAGCGGCGTTACCCGTCGGCCACCGCGGAGTCCGCGGCGATGGTGGATCGGATCTGCTCGGCGTCGCGGGCGGAGAACCGGGCCGCGGCCGCGCAGCTGGCCGCGATTGGCGACTTGTTCGGCTACCGGTTGGCGCGCTGCTCGGAGAACGAGGACTGGGCGATCGACACGATGGAGGCGGTGGCCGCCGAGCTGGCCGCTGCGTTGCGGATCAGTCAGGGGTTGGCGGGTAGCCGGCTGCGCTACGCGCGGGCGATGCGGGAGCGGCTGCCGCGGGTGGCTGAAGTGTTCAAGGCCGGCGATATCGACTATCGGATGTTTCAGACGATCGTGTATCGCACCGACCTGATCACCGACCGCGAGGTGCTGGCGGCGGTGGACGCCGAGCTGGCCGCCAAGGTGCCGCGCTGGCCGTCGCTGAGCCGGGGTCGGCTGGCCGGGCAGGTCGACAAGATCGTGGCCCGCGCCGACGCCGATGCGGTGCGGCGGCGCCAGGAGCACCAGGCCGATCGGGAGATCTGGATCACGGATTGCGTCGACGGTGTCTGCGAGATCCACGGCAGCCTGTTGACCCCGGACGCGCACGCCCTGGACAAGCGGTTGACCGCGCTGGCGGCCACCGTGTGTGCGCACGATCCGCGCAGCCGCCAGCAGCGCCGCGCCGATGCGCTGGGCGCGTTGGCCGCGGGGGCCGATCGGCTGGGCTGTCGCTGCGGGCGGCCCGACTGCGCGGCCGGGGGCCGGCCGGCGCCACCACCGGTCGTTATTCATGTGATCGCCGACCAAGCCAGCCTCGACGGCACCGGGTCGACGCCGGGCTCGCTGGTGGCAGCCGACGGGCTCATCGCACCCGAACTCGTTGCCGAACTGGCCAAGTCGGCAAAGCTGGTGCCGCTGGTCCACCCGGCCGACGCCCCACCCGAGCCGGGATACGCGCCGTCGCAGGCGCTGGCCGATTTCGTGCGCTGCCGGGATCTGACCTGCCGCTGGCCCGGCTGTGACCGGCCCGCGGTCGATTGCGACCTCGACCATACGATCCCCTACGCCGACGGCGGGCCCACCCATGCGGCCAACCTCAAATGTTATTGCCGTACCCATCATTTGGTGAAAACGTTTTGGGGCTGGCGGGACAAGCAACTGCCCGACGGCACCCTGATCCTGACCTCACCGGCCGGGCACACCTACGTCACCACCCCCAGCAGCGCCCTGCTTTTTCCCAGCCTGTGCCGCGCCACCGGCGGTCTCCCGGCACCCGAAGCCGACCCACCGTTGGACTACTGCGGCGAGCGCACCGCGATGATGCCCAAACGGCGGCGCACCCGCGCGCAAGACCGGGCCCAGCGCATCGCCACCGAACGCCGACACAATCACCACGCTCGCACGGCCCAGCCGAGCGCGTGCACCAGCTCCTCCGGGCCGGCCCCACCCGAGGCCGACGACGACCCGCCGCCGTTTTGATGCGGACTGCTGCGACGTCGACATCGCCTCAGGCCCAGACGATCTCACGCGAATCGGCGTGTGGGGGTAATCCCTGCATGGTCGAGGCGTAGACCAGAGACACCTTGCGGGCATGTTTCGGGCTGGATGAAGATGAAGCCATGGCCCACACACTGCGCCTCACCACGCTGGACGAGGTGTTCATCGCCGCCGACGATGAGCTCGTTCCGTCAGTGCAAATAGAGGCACGGGTGTCCGGTCGCCTCGACCCCGACCGGCTTGCCGCCGCGCTACGCACCGCGGTCGCGAAGCACCCCCTGGCCCGGGCGCGCCTTGGCAGCGCGAGCCTCACCGCGCGGTCGCTGTACTGGGAGGTCGCTGATCGCGCCGACCACCTGGCCGTGGAGATCACCGATGAACCCGTCAACGAGGTGCGCAGTCGCCTGTACTCCCGGGCTCCTGATCTGTCCCGCAGCCCGGCCTTCGCCGTCACGGTGGTTCGCGAGACCCGGGGCGACCGTCTGCTACTCAACTTGCACCACGCCGCCTTCGACGGCATGGGCTCGCTGCGTCTTCTGCTCTCCCTGGCCCGGGCGTACGCGGGTGAGCCCGACGAGGTGGGCGGTCCTCCGATCGAGGAAGCCCGCGACCTCAAAGACATCGCCGGCTCCCGGGGACTGTCCGACCTGCTGATCCGCGCCCACACCCTGGCGACCACAGCCGTCGACCGCAAGCGGGTCACCCGGGTGGCCCCCGATGGGGGCTGCGCCGACGGGCCGCGCTACGTTTTCGCCCCACTCACCATCGAGGACGACGACACCACCACCGCGCTGGCCCGCCGGCCTGCCGACGCGACCGTCAATGACCTGGCCATGGCCGCGCTGGCGTTGACAGTCCTGCGGTGGAACCGCGTGCACGATCACCCCGTCGGTGACTCGGTGTCGGTCAACATGCCGGTGAACTTCCGGCCCGCCGCGTGGTCGAGTGAGGTGATTTCCAATTTCTCCAGCTATCTTGCGATCGTCCTGCAGGTCGACGACGTGACCGACCTCGAGCGGGCGACCGCCCTAGTCGCCGGGATTACTCGGCCGTTGAAACGGGCCGGAGCGGCCGGGTGGGTGGTCGACCTGCTCGAGCGGGGAAGCGCGCTGCCGGCGCGGCTCAAGCGTCAGTTCCAGCTGCTCCTCCCATTGGTCGAAGACCGGTTCGTCGACAGCACCTGCCTGTCGAACCTGGGCCGGGTCGCCATCCCCGCCTTCGGCGGCGAGGCCGGCGACACCACCGAGGTGTGGTTTAGCCCGACGTCCGCCCTGCGCGCCATGCCCGTCTGTCTCGGGCTGGTGGGCACCGGCAGGACGCTGCGCGCCATGTTCCGCAGCGACGGGCGCAGCATCGGCGAGCAGGCGCTGGGCCGCTTCGCCGCGATGTATCGCGACACGCTGCTGACCTGAGCGCCCGGCCATTGAAAGTCCGGCGGCTTGCCACCGCACGCGCACGGTTACTAGGATATGCAAGTATCATCCCGACATCCTTGGGACAAGCCATGACCACACAGGTTCCACACTTGGTTGATGGGCAGCGCATCGCCGGCCGGTCCACCCGCACCGCCGACGTCTTCGACCCCAACACCGGCCAGGTCCAGGCCACCGTGCCGATGGCCGGCAAGGCCGACGTCGACGCGGCCGTGGCCTCTGCCGTCGAGGCGCAAAAGGGCTGGGCCGCTTGGAATCCGCAGCGCCGAGCCCGGGTGCTGATGCGCTTTGTCGAGCTGGTCAACGACCACACCGACGAGCTGGCCGAGCTGTTGTCCCGCGAGCACGGCAAGACGCTGGCCGACGCCCGCGGCGACATCCAGCGCGGCATCGAGGTGATCGAGTTCTGCATCGGCGTTCCCCACCTGCTCAAGGGCGAATACACCGAGGGCGCCGGCCCCGGCATCGACGTCTACTCGCTGCGGCAGCCGCTGGGCGTGGTCGCCGGCATCACCCCGTTCAACTTTCCGGCGATGATCCCACTGTGGAAGGCCGGCCCGGCCCTGGCGTGCGGAAACGCCTTCGTGCTCAAGCCCAGTGAGCGCGACCCGTCGGTTCCGGTGCGGCTGGCCGAGCTGTTCATCGAGGCCGGCCTGCCCCCGGGCGTGTTCCAGGTGGTGCACGGCGACAAGGAGGCCGTCGACGCCATCCTGCACCACCCCGACATCAAGGCCGTCGGCTTCGTCGGCAGCTCGGAGATCGCCCAGTACATCTCCGCGACGGCCGCTGCCACCGGCAAGCGGTCGCAATGCTTCGGCGGCGCCAAGAACCACATGATCGTGATGCCCGACGCGGACCTCGACCAGGCCGTCGACGCCCTGGTCGGCGCCGGGTACGGCAGTGCCGGCGAACGGTGCATGGCGATCAGCGTCGCGGTCCCGGTCGGCGAGCAGACCGCGAAGCGGCTGCGCGCCAGGCTGATTGAGCGGATCAACAATCTGCGGGTCGGGCACAGCCTGGACCCCAAGGCCGACTACGGTCCGCTGGTCACCGCGGCCGCACTGGCACGCGTGCGCGACTACATCGGCCAAGGAGTCGCGGCCGGCGCCGAGCTGGTCGTCGACGGCCGCGACCGCGCCAGCGACGAGCTCATGTTCGGCGACGCGAACCTGGAGGGCGGCTTCTTCATCGGGCCGACGCTGTTCGACCATGTCGCCGCCCACATGTCGATCTATACCGACGAGATCTTCGGGCCGGTGTTGTGCATGGTCCGCGCCCACGACTACGAGGAGGCGTTGCGGCTGCCCTCGGAACACGAATACGGCAACGGGGTGGCGATCTTCACCCGCGACGGCGACGCCGCCCGCGACTTCGTCGCGCGGGTCCAGGTGGGCATGGTCGGCGTGAACGTGCCGATCCCGGTGCCGGTGGCCTACCACACTTTCGGTGGCTGGAAACGCTCCGGCTTCGGCGACCTCAATCAGCACGGCCCGGCGGCGATCCAGTTCTACACCAAGGTCAAGACCGTCACGTCGCGGTGGCCGTCCGGAATCAAGGACGGTGCCGACTTCGTCATCCCCACCATGAATTAGCGCCGACGTCAGCATGTTCACCCTCAACGACGACGAACGCGTGATCACCGAGACGGCGGCCGCCTTCGCCGGCAAGCGCCTGGCCCCGCACGCCCTGGAATGGGATGCCGCCAAGCACTTTCCGGTGGACGTGTTACGCGAGGCCGCGAAACTCGGGATGGCGGCGATCTACTGCCGCGACGACGTGGGCGGCAGCGGGCTGCGCCGGCTCGACGGGGTGCGTATATTCGAGCAGTTGGCGACCGCGGATCCGGTCACCGCCGCGTTCCTGTCCATCCACAACATGTGCGCGTGGATGATCGACAGCTTCGGCACCGACGAGCAACGCACGGACTGGATTCCGCGCCTGGCCACGATGGACGTCATCGCCAGCTACTGCCTGACCGAGCCCGGCGCCGGGTCCGATGCCAGCGCACTGAGCACCCGCGCCGTCAGGCACGGCGGCGACTATGTGCTCGACGGCGTCAAACAGTTCATCTCCGGTGCCGGAGCCTCCGATGTCTACCTGGTGATGGCCCGCACCGGAGACCAAGGCCCGCGTGGTATTTCGGCGTTCATCGTCGAAAAGGGCTCGCCGGGGCTGAGTTTCGGGGCGCACGAGGAGAAGATGGGCTGGCATGCGCAGCCGACCGCGCAGGTGATTCTGCAGGGAGTGCGGATACCCGCCTCGGCCATGCTAGGCGGCGCCGATGGTGAAGGCGCAGGCTTCGGCATTGCGATGAATGGCCTCAACGGCGGCCGACTCAACATCGCGGCGTGCTCACTGGGAGGCGCCCAGGCCGCCTTCGAGAAGGCGGGCGCCTATGTTCGCGACCGGCAGGCGTTTGGCACGCCGCTGCTCGACGAACCGACCGTCCGCTTCACCCTGGCCGACATGGCCACCGGGCTGCAGACGTCACGAATGTTGTTGTGGCGGGCTGCAAGTGCGCTCGACGACGACGCCGCCGACAAGGTCGAGCTGTGCGCGATGGCCAAACGCTATGTCACCGATACTTGCTTCGATGTCGCCGACCAGGCCCTGCAGCTACACGGCGGCTATGGCTATCTGCGCGAGTATGGTCTGGAGAAGATCGTCCGCGATCTGCGGGTGCATCGAATCCTGGAAGGGACCAACGAGATCATGCGGGTGGTAATCGGTCGCGCCGAGGCCGCGCGGTTCCGTGCCGCCGTTTAGAGAGGCTCAGATGACGACCATCGCCTTCCTTGGTTTAGGCAACATGGGTGCGCCGATGTCGGCGAATCTGGTGGGCGCGGGCCATGTCGTGCGCGGATTCGACCCGGCACCCGCGGCGGCGTCCGGCGCGGCGGCGCACGGTGTCACGGTGGTTCGCAGCGCCCCCGAAGCGGTGGCCGAGGCCGAAGTGGTCATCACCATGCTGCCCACCGGCGACGTCGTCAAACGCTGCTACGCCGAGGTGCTGGCCGCCGCACGTCCGGCAACGCTGTTCATCGACAGCTCCACGATCTCGGTCAACGATGCCCGTGAGGTGCACGCGCTGGCCGAATCGCGCGGCATGCTCCAACTGGATGCGCCGGTCTCCGGCGGGGTGAAGGGCGCCGCCGCCGGGACGCTGGCATTCATGGTCGGCGGCGACGAGTCAGCGCTGCGGCGGGCACGCCCGGTGCTAGAGCCCATGGCGGGCAAGATCATTCACTGCGGTGCGGCCGGTGCCGGACAGGCCGCCAAGGTATGCAACAACATGGTGCTGGCGGTGCAGCAGATCGCCATCGCCGAGGCGTTCGTGCTGGCCGAGAAGCTCGGGCTGTCCGCGCAGTCGTTGTTCGACGTCATCACCGGCGCGACCGGCAATTGCTGGGCGGTACACACCAACTGCCCGGTACCGGGCCCGGTGCCCAGCTCACCGGCCAACGACGGCTTTCGGCCGGGGTTTTCAACCGCGCTGATGAACAAGGACCTGGGCCTGGCCATGGACGCGGTGGCCTCCACCGGCGCGGCGGCCCCGCTGGGCAGCCACGCCGCCGAGATCTACGCCAAATTCGCCGCCGACCATGCCGACCTGGACTTCAGCGCGGTGATCCAAACGTTGCGCGGCAACTGAATTCGCCGACACACCCCTCAGCCCTCGGCGGCGTCTTTCGGGTCCGACAGCCCCGGCAGGTCGGGGGCAAGGCCCTGCGTGGACCAGCCCAGCGGCTGGTTGCGCCACTGCGTTGGAATGTCCGGCAGCGTGAAGTCGTTCTCGTAGGCCGGCATCCGACGCTGCGCCCGATATCCAATGCCACATCGGCCAATTTGCTCAGCTCGATCCCCGTGCCCCTTGGCATGATCTCGATGTAACAGGTGCCCACTATTGCCCGCACATGCCCTAGATAGTTGAGCACGAACACGTATTCTCCGGGCCGCTGACCGGTGATCTCGGATGCCTCCGGGTTGGGTGTCCGTAGATCCAGCCCAGCCGGACACTCCAACCGCATCATGTCCCGAACCCCTTCGGCCTCACGTTCGCCGTCCGCCACCTGGCAGATCGAAACCGTGACGGTGCGGGTGTATCCCGTATCTCGGTCGCCCCAGCTGCACCACAGCGAGTTGTCCCAGAACTCTTCGGCGGTTTCCGAGGTGGGTCTGGTGTTCTTCGGCAGCATGGCGCTGATCTGAAAGTACGGCTCCAGCTTCTCTGCGATAAGGTCCCGGCGCCCTGCATAGCTTCACGGTGGCCCGGTCACGCCATCACCTTCCCTTAGTTCCCAACCGGCGCATCACGTCGTCTGCGGGAAGGCCGTAATGATCTTCCCGTCGTGTGCCCGAAATAATCACACTGGTTGTGAAAACGTATCTGCCGTCGACAACGGCGACACTCTCCGCTACACGGCGAACGTGTCATTGTCTTGGTTGTACTCCACTCGCTCCGAGTAGGCCAGCGTGGCGCCGATCGTGTAATCGGCGAGATAGCGCCAATTGCCCGCACTCGGCCATCGTGCATCCGCAACATCCTGCCACTGGCGTCCATGCTTGGCCCGGATGTGCAGCACCCCGTACTTGTCATGCCGCAGTACAACACGGAGTCTCCGGCGTGTAGCGAGCGGAATCCCGCGCTCACGGGCGCGTGATGGAACATTCTGACGACCTTGTCCGGGTCCTGGCCACGCGCCCGGCACGCCGCCCACGCCTTCGGCTGGTAGGGCGGAATGGCACCGGATCCGGAGGCGGTTCCTGGGGTTGGCGTCAAGCCGGCGGCGACCGACTGCCAAGCTCTCATAGGCCCGGCGCGGCGTGGGGAGGACGGCCCGATCGGCCTGCGCGGACACCCCAACGTGCTGTGTCAGCGCCGATTCACGTGCGCGCGCCGCACCAGCGCCATGGCCTGTCTCGTCGGGCACGCCGAGACTGTAATCCGACATCACGGCCAACAGCACTTCACGCCGGGCTGCGCCACCACGCCGATCGCGACTGGGCCTGGCGATGAAAGCAATGGCCTTCACGGGTGCGGCGCGCCGCTGGGCAGCCACCCCGCCGAGATCTACGCCAATTCGAAATGTTGCGCGGCAGCCGAATTCGCGGGTTCACTGCACCGTGCGGCCCAGGAATGCCGCTAGCTGATCGGCGGGCGGGCGCTCCGGCGGGCACGGCTTCTCGTCCGCGAACGGCTTTCCCGACCCGCGGAACTGCGGCCCCACCAAGGCACGCGCGGCGGCGAGCTGCTCGACGGCCAACTCGGGATCAACATCGGTGGATTGGCCGGTGGCGGCGGCAAGATCCCACGCGTGGGTCAGCACATCGGTGGTGCGCAACCCGATGAACACCTGCCCGGGAACCTCCCCGAACGGCAGCTTGAACGTGGCGGACATCCCGCCCGGCGCCGCGAAGATCTCGTGGGCGGCCGCGGCCGCGACTTGGTGGGCGGCAACCAGGCCATCGGGCCGCGCCGGCGGCTCGATGGGGCTGGTCGCCCATCGCCCGACCTGCTCGTTGCCGCCGATGACGTGCTCGATCAGATCGTTGATCGTCCACTCCGAGCACGGCGTGGGGCCGCCGAGCTGGTCAGTGCGGACGTTGGCGAGGAGCGCGGCAAACGCGTCCTGAGCGCGCTGGTGAGCCATTAGTGGGTCCACTGTCCTGCCTTTCGCGGTTGAATTGGGGTCCGCCATATCCCATCATCATGCGTGCCCATGACGTTTTTGGACAGCGCAGCGCGGGCACGGCCTGCTAACAGCCCGTCTCGAAATCGTTGACCATGCAGTGGGTTTCGGCCGGTCCGGTCAGCTGCCCGCCGCCGGATACCGCCGACCCCGCCCGTACTCAAGGCCGAGCGGACGTCTCGAACGGTGCTCAGCGGTGGCCGACCGCCGGCCACGTCAACCCGTCCAGGCCGAGCAGCAGCCGGGTGTGGCACCGGTGCCCGGCGGGTGCCCAGCCCGCCCTTGCCGCCGTTGCCGCCGTTACCGCGCAGCACGGCAGCGCCACCGGACCCGCCAAGCGGGGCGCGAGCAGACGCAAAAGGCCCCAATTCGGGCCCGAATTGGGGGTTTTTGCGTCTGCTCGCGCTCAGAAGTCGCCCGCATTGCGCCGCAACGTTTCGATGGCCGACACCAGCGCCGCCGATTCCTCGGCGCCCATCCCGATGTCGGCGAACACCCGCTCGTTGAGCGTGACGGTGGCGTCCTCGACTGTGGAACGGCCCAGCTCGGTGATCTCCACCAGCGTGGTCCGCCCGTCGGTCGGGTGCGGAACCCGCCGGACCAATCCGTCGGCTTCCAGCCGTCGGATCGCGTGGGTGACGCTGGTGACGTGCACCTGCAACCGGTCCGACGCCTTGGTGATCGGCAACGCGCCAGTACGGCTGAACGCCAACAGCCGCAGCAATTCGAAGCGGGAGAAGCTCAGGTCGTAGGGCCGCAGCGCCGCCTCGACGCGGGCCAGCAGGATCTGATGCGCACGCATCACCGACGTCACGGCCACCATCCCCAGTGACACATCGCCCCACCCGGCGCGCTCCCAGTTGGCCCGTGCCGCGGCGATGGGGTCACGTTGTGTCGAGGCAGCCACGCCCTTTCTTACCGCACGCGCACGCAATCCGGTCACCTGGGGCATCCCGGTCGGCGCCGACGTCGAACCGATCCGCGTACAGGTGCCCAGGCTGCTCGACGGTGTCCGGCTGGGCAAGGCCAAACCGCAGGCGGTTCGACTGCGCTAAGGGCTTAAATGCAGCGGGTCGCGCTGGCGCGGGCGTTGATGATGGACCCGCGCTCATCCTGGCCTACGAACCCACCGGAAACCTCGATTCCCGAACGGGCGCTGCGATTCTGACGCTCCTTGCCGAACTCGCGCACACGGACGGCCAGCGTCTGCTGGTGATGGTGACCCACAATTCGGATGCCGCCGCGGCCACCGATCGCCGGATCACCCTGCAGGACGGTCGGGTTTGTTCCAACGCATTGCTGGTCTCATGGTGACGCGGGCGTTGACGGCGGCGAGTCGGCTACGACTGTTCAGCCTGCGCGAGCTTGCCGCGCACCGCCGCCGCACCGTCGCCTCGAACACCGTCATGGCAATGTCCGCCATGTATCTGGTCGCGGTCTTGGGCATCTTCGGGTCGATCACCGAATCGGTCAACCGGTTGGCCGACGGGATCGCCGGCCTCGCGGCGCTCGAGGTGTCGGGCATCATCGACGCCGGATTTGCCGACACCGTAACGGCTGACGCGGCGGCGGTTCCCGGCGTCGCGACCGCGGCACCGATGATCCGACGCCCGCGGCCACGGCGTCGGGGCCGGTTCTGCTGTTCGACGCGGACGATAACAGCGCCAGGTTGGGTGGCGTCTTGGACACCGTCGTCACCCGACAGTTGGATGCACTGTTCGCGACGCCACACGGGGTGCGGGTCGGGCCGGGCGTCGCTGCTGCCCAAGGGCGAGAGGTTCCGGCTGGGCTCGGGATCGGTCGCGGTCCTCGACGTGCTCGCTGACCGGCAACTCGCCGAGCTCAACGGTGGCCACTTCGTCCTTGCCCCACTTGCTTTGGCGCAGAACGTTTCCAGGCGACCGGGCCGGCTCGACTCGATACTGATCACCTGAGAACCGGGCGCCGATCGTGCCGCGGTGCGTACCGCGGTCACCACGGCGGTATGCGGCCGGGCCCTCGTCGCCGACGCGTTCCTGATCTACACCGCGATGTCCATGACGATCACCCAGCGCCGCTCGGTCATCTCGGTGCTGCGCGCGCTCGGCGGCCGGCGCACCACCGTCGTCGCCGACATGCTCACGGAGGCCGCGCTGCTCGCGCTGATCGGCGGCGCCATCGGGTCGGGCATCGGAATATTGCTGGACCGCATCGCGATTGGCCGATGGCCCGCCGGCGGTGACCCAAGGCCTGGAAGCGCGCATCCGGCATTGGCTGCCGGGCTACGCGAAACCGGCGGCGCTGGCGACGACGGTGCTGGCCGGCGACTCCCCCAGGCCCGCAACCGGATTCAGCGCGCCGCCGCCCGAGGTCGCGGCCACCACTCCCAGCCCAGACTCCGGTCCGACCCCGCTGCGGCCGTACCCGTCGGCCATCGTGGCGGCGGAGAACTCGTGCTTGGCCAGCACCGCGGTGATCGACGACTGAAAGTGCGCGGCGTCGAAACGGTCCTCCATGTTGGCGCCGTCCACACCGAAGATGTGCTCGACGCCGATTGCCGCGAGATGCTCGACGACATGGTCGACCACCCGGCGCATCCCAAGCATGCCTTACCACGACGTGCGCGTGCCTACAGTTCACCGCCCGGAGCGAGAACCTACAGCGAACGCTGCAGCAGCACCTGACCGGTGTCGGCGTAAACCACTTGGACGGCCGCGATCTGATCAACCGGCGTCGAAATGCTGCCGGCGGGGGTCGCGGTCTGGCCGGGTTCGGCCACCCACGTCGCCAGCCGAGTCTGGCTGCCGTCGCGACCCACCACCACCATCGCCAGCGTGTCATGCGGAGCGTCCGGCGGCGCCAGGCACACGCAGCGGAGGTTGATGAACGTCCCCCAGTGCTCGGGACTTACCGACACCGTGGAGGCCAACAAGGTCGTCCCCACCTGCGCCATCGGCAGCGCCGACACGGTCGGCCGCTGCGGCGAGGCGGACTGGCCGCCGACACCGATCAGCACACAGATCACCAGCACCGCGGCGGCGGCGGCCGAGGCCACCCAGGTCGTCACGCGGATGCGTCGACGCCGCCTGCGCACGGTTGCCAACAACGACGGCAGCAACATCTGCGGCGCCAGGGGCGCCGGGCCGGACTCATCGATGGCGGCCAGGTCGTCACGGTCTAGCTGCGACAGCAGGGCGGGTACACCACAGAGCTCGGCAACCGACTCCCGGCACGCCGCACAGCCGGCCAGGTGCGCCTCGAATTCGCGACGGTCGGCCGCAGACAACGACCCCAACACGTAGGCGGCATCCCAGGTGGCGTAGCGATCGCTGTCACCGCTGGGCGGGTCAAGTCCTCGTAGCGGCGTCCTCATGTCATCCATCTCCTTTGACATCCTTAAGTATTCGGATCCGACGGCCATGCGGACGGGGCCTGGAATCTGGCTGCTGCGCTGTCATCGGGTAACTCCACGTTCCTGCAGAGTGAGCCGCAAAGCCCGTACCGCGTAGTGCAGGCGCGACTTCACCGTTCCTTCGGCTATTCCCAGGTCTGACGCGATCTGCGCGGTGGTCCATCCGCGGTAGTAGGACCGCTCGATCACGGCCCGATGCTCCACGGACAACTGGGCCATCGCGTCGGCGATCAGCAACCGGTCCAGGGCCGCGTTCACCTCGTCCGGCGTGGACTGCTCGGGCCCGCCCGATTCGTCGGTCGAGGCGACGACCTTGCGAAACCGTGCGCTGCGTCGCTCGTCGACGATCATGTTGCGCGCGACGGTGAACAGCCACGCCCGCGCCGAGCGCTCCGCATCGCCGACCACCTCCGGATGCTGCCAGGCCCGCAGCAGCGTCTCTTGGACGACGTCCTCGGCCCGGCTCGCGTCGCCTGTCAATCGGAGCGCATAGCGCCACAAGATCGCGGCATGCTCGTCGTAGAGCGCCTTCATCAGAGCGGCCTCGGTGGCCGCGGTGCCCGCCACACGGGCCACTCGATCACCTCCCGCCAACTGACACGAGTCAATTAGGCGTTCAGTTCAACGCTAGCCCGGCGACAATGCAGACCGCGTCGCGGTCTGAGGTTGGGGGCACCCCAGCCGGGTGGCGGCGAGGGCCAGCCGGGCAATTCAGACTAAGTGGTCAGGCTCGTAAGTTCGTCGGGGTCGGAACCAGGGTGGGCCCGCGTGTCGCGGCTTTTGGCGAGCCGGTGGGCAAGGTGGACGTTCCCTGTTGTCTCACCCGCCTCACGCGTTCCGGTGCGGCAGGCATATGCGATGTGCCCGCCTACGAGCGGCAACCGTGGCTGTCGCTTGGACCAACGAACCTACGAGCGAGACCACTAAGCAAGGGTCAGGATGCGGGGCCCGTCCTCGGTGACGGCCACGGTATGTTCCCAGTGCGCCGCGCGTGATCCATCGGCGGTGGTGACCGTCCACTGGTCATCGAGCACCACCGTCTTGGTGGTACCGAGGGTCAGCATCGGCTCAATGGCCAGCACCGAACCCACGGCCAGCAACGGCCCGCGTCCCGGGGTGCCCTCATTGGGCAGGAACGGATCCATGTGCATCCGCCGACCGATCCCGTGGCCCCCGTACCCGTCGACGATCCCGAACGACCGGCGGTACCGGCCCTCGGCGGCACGGGCACCCGATTCGATGGCGTGCGCGACGTCGGTCAACCGATTGCCGACCACCATCGCCGCGACCCCGGCTGCCAGCGCTTCCCTGGTAGCCTCCGACAGCGCCTCGTCGGCCGGGCTCAGCGTTCCGACGCCGAAGGTGATCGCCGCATCACCATGCCAGCCGTCCAACACCGCTCCACAGTCGATGGAGACCAGGTCCCCAGGCGCGAGGATCTCGGCCGCCGACGGGATGCCGTGAACCACCCGGTCATTGACCGAGGCGCAGATCGACGCCGGATAGCCGTGATAGCCCAGGAACGACGGGACAGCGCCGGCTTCGCGGATCACCGTCTCGGCGATCTCGTCGAGACTCAGGCTGGACACCCCGGCGACCGCGGCCACGCGGACGGCGCGCAGCGCGGCCGCCACCACAGCACCCGCCGCGGCCATCGCGTCAAGCTCGCCCGCAGTGCGCTGCGGCACGACTCTGCGGCCCCGCAGCCGTGCCAAGGCGCGCATGGTTACTTGCCTGGGTTTGATGAGGGGCGACCCGCTGCGCCCGGCTCCGCCACGCTTGCGATCACCCCTAGAGCTAGCAACGCGCGGGCGAACACTTCATCCATGGTGCCGACGGCGTCGACCGTCTTCAATTCGCCGCTGTAGTACTCCAGCAGCGGCGCCGTCTCGTCGCGGTAGACCTTCATCCGGTTGAGAATGACGTCGTCGGTGTCGTCGGCGCGGCCGCGGCCTCTGAGCCGCTGCAACAGCTCCTCCTGCGACACCCGGAACTCCAAGACCGCGTCGATGTCGGTTCCCCGCCGCTGCAGCATGTCGTGCAGCGCCCTGGCCTGCTCCACCGAGCGTGGATACCCGTCGAGGATGAAGCCGTTGGCCGCATCCGGCTCGCTCAGCCGATCGTCGACGAGTGCGTTGGTCAGATCGGAGGGCACCAAGTCACCGGCGTCCAGGTAGCGTTTGGCTTCCACACCGAGTTTGGTGCCGTCGTTGATGTTTCGCCGGAACAGTTCGCCGGTGGAGATCTGCGGGATCCCGAGTTTTGTGGCCAGCTTCTCGGCCTGCGTTCCCTTGCCCGCCCCCGGCGGCCCCAGCAAAACCACTCTCACTTGAGGAACCCTTCGTAGTTGCGCTGCATGAGCTGACTCTCGATCTGTTTGACCGTATCCAAGCCGACACCGATCATGATCAGAACCGCGGTACCCCCGAAGGGTAGATTTTGCACCGCTCCGGCGTTCCCGATCTGCAGGAACAGGTTGGGCAGCACCGAAATGACACCGAGGTAGATCGAGCCCGGCAGGGTGATGCGGCTCAGCACATAGCGCAGGTAGTCGGCGGTCGGGCGGCCCGGCCGGATACCCGGAATGAAGCCACCGAACTTCTTCATCTCGTCGGCGCGTTCGTCGGGATTGAACGTGATCGACACGTAGAAGTAGGTGAAGAAGATGATCAGCCCGAAGTAGATCGCGATATAACCGAGGTTGCTCGGATCGGACAGGTAGGTGCCCACGAATTTGTCCCACCAGCTGTGGCCCAGCCCGCCGCTTCCGCTGCGGATCAACTGGGTGATCAGATGCGGAATGTAGATCAGCGAGGAGGCGAAGATGACCGGGATAACGCCGGCCTGGTTGACCTTGAGCGGCAGATATGTCGAGGTCCCCCCGTACATCCGCCGGCCCACCATGCGCTTGGCGTACTGCACCGGGATGCGGCGCTGGCCCTGCTCGACGAACACCACGCCGACGATGATGATCAGCGCGGCCACGCAGACCGCGGCGAACAGCACCCCGCCCCGGCTTTGCAGGATTGCGTTCCCTTCGGCGGGAATGCGGGCGGCGATGCCGACGAAGATCAGCAGCGACATGCCGTTGCCGATGCCGCGTTCGGTGATCAGCTCACCCATCCACATGACCAGGGCGGCGCCGCCCGTCATCACCAGCACGATCACGACCAGGGTGAAGATGCTTTGGTCGGCGATGATGTCCAGCGAGCAGCCCTGCAGCAGCCCGCCGTTGGCGGCCAGCGCCACGATGCTGGTGGCCTGCAGGATGGCCAGCGCGATCGCCAGGTAGCGGGTGTATTGGGTCATTTTGGCCTGGCCGGCCTGGCCCTCTTTGCGCAGCTCCTCGAACCGCGGGATGACCACGGTGAGCAGCTGCACGATGATGCTGGCGGTGATGTAGGGCATCACCCCCACCGCGAACACCGTGAGCTTGAGCAGGGCACCGCCGGAGAACAGGTTGATCAGTGAGTAGATCTGTCCGGCTTCGCCACCGCTGGCTTCCTTGATGCACTGCTGCACGTTGGGGAAGTTGACGCCGGGCGACGGCAGCGCGGCCCCGACGCGGTAGAGGATGACGATGCCCAGCGTGAAGAGGATCTTCCGTCTCAGGTCGACTGTTCGCAGCGATGAGATGAAAGCCGAAAGCAATTCTTCCTCCTGCGCAGCCGAGGGTCATCCTGCGTCACGCGCCCAACACCCGCAGGCCAGGAAGTACGGCGTCGCGCGTCAAACGAGACTAACAGCTGGTGTGGGCGCGTCCCTTCAGGGCCGCCTTGGTGCCGGCGAGTGCGGCGCCCACTGCCCGTCGTTTGTTACTGCGACACTGAGCTGCCAGCGTGGGGTGTGACGGCCAATCCGCTTGCCGGTCCGCTGATCCGCGGTCGGCGTCGACCCCTTCCTCCGCGTGCTCGGACCGTACCGCAATGCGGCTAGCGAGCCAGGCGTCGCATTTTCCTCATCTGCCCCACGTGTGCCCGGAACTGACCGATATACACAGTGCCCGGCTACCAACGACAGCCCCCGGTTGTCGCGCGTAGGCGGGCACATCGCATATGCCTACCGTGCGGGAATACGTGAGGCGGTGAGACTAGAGGGAACGTGTGCCTTGCGCGCCGGGTCGCCAGGAGTCGCGCACGCCGTTACGAGCGAGACCGCTAGCCAGGGTTGACGGCCGGCGCGCGCGCAACCATCGGCACGGCGGGGAAGACGTAGGCCATCTCCGACCGCGATTTGCGCAGCGCGGCGGTGCCGTAACCCTTCTTGCGGTGGGCGGGGTGAATCCAGACCCGAACGTCGACCTCGCCGTGCACCAACTCGCCGAACACCATGCCGACCTTCTCGCCGGAGGCGACGGCGACGAACCACGCGGCCTCTTCGTCATGCACACGCTTGAGCGCCGCGCGGATCTCGTCGTCGACACTGCCGGCCGGTGCGCCGGAACCGTCGCCGGCGGCCTGCATCTCCTCGGTGCGCGCGGCGAAGATGTCGCGGTCGTCGACGGCCGAGAAGGGCCGCAGCTCCAGGCTTTCGCCGGAGCTTGCCGGACGCTCGCCGAGCGTGAAGGTCAACTGCTTGTTCAAGTCGTCGAGCTCGGCAATGATCTTCTTGCGTGCGTCCTGGGTGAGCTGATCGAACGACATGCTCATCACCGCTTCCGCGGCCTGGTGGGACGTGCCGAGCAGGGTCACGATCGCCTCGACCGCGGCGGGCTTGTTCTTCGCCTCCACGATGGCGTCGGCGACCTCGTGCCGGCGTTCCAGCGCGGCGAGCAGCGCATCTGCGATCTCGCGACGGGCGGCGGTCTGGTCGTGATCTGTCATTGCATAAGGGTAGAACGAAGAAAGCAGTTATCGCGCCGGTGGTGCGCTCAATTCCAGAAACCGTGCGTACCTGTCCTCGACGGCACCCCTCCACGCCGGCTGCGGTTCGACGATGCGCTCGATGCGAGCCCATCGGGCCGCGTCGGTGATCGACGATTCCCAACCCACCGCCATCCGCCCCAGGAAAGCCGCGCCCAGCGCCGCGCCCTCGGCCACCGCGGATACCTCCACCGGCCGGCCGGTCGCGTCGGCGATGGCCTGCATCCAGGGCTGCACCCGGGTGCCGCCGCCGGCGGCGACGATGCGCGACACCGGCGCACCGCTGCGCTCCACGAGTTGGCGCACGACAAAGCCCGACGCCTCGTAGGCGGCCCGGCGCACCGATGCCGCGTCGTGGGTGAGATTCAAACCGTCCAGCACCGCGCGACGATCCGGGTCGTGCAACGGTGTGCGCTCCCCGCGGATGTAGGGCGACCAGACCGGGACCCGCCGCGGATCGACCACATCCGGATCGGCCTGTCCCACAACACGATCCACCCAATTGAGGAACAATCCTCCCGCGTTGCTGGCGCCGCCGATCGTGCTCATTCCGGCGATCGGATGCGGAACGGTCCACAGCCCGGGCACCTGCCGAGCCCCGGCGATGGTCGTCCACACAATCAGCGTGGCGCCACACAGCACCAGCACGTCGCCATCGTTGTCGGCGCCGGCCACGAATTGTTCACACAGCGCATCGATCGCTCCGACCGCCAGCACCACCCCGGTGCCGGGCACCCGCCCGGCGGCCACTCCCACCGCGTCCACCCTGGGCATGCGGTCAACGGTCACGCCGCAGTCGGCGCAGGCCGCCGCGCTCCAGCCCGTCCCGTCGAACAGCGGAAAGCTGGTGATCGCCGTGGCGACGTCGATCACCGGCTCACCCGCCAGCGCGTGGTTGGCCACCGCCGGCGCCGGCCAGAAGCCGGCCGCTTCCGGCGCTTGACGGGCGGTCCAGCGCACAAACGCGGCGGCCTCGCCCGCCGACGGTAGCGACGGCTGCTCGCCGGACACGGGCACCCGGCCCCTGCCGTCGCCGTACAGCAACCCCGGTGTGAGCGGCCGGCCAGCGGAGTTCACGGCGGTCATCGACGGCACCATCGCCGATACGGCCACCGCGCGTGCCTGCGGCCGGGCCAGCTGGTCCCATGCCGCCAACGGACCCCGCCGCCACGCCTCGTCGGCGTCGTGCTCGAGCCGGTCGGCGGCCGGCACCCGCAGCCGATGAGGAATCCGCACCCTGGCCATCACCTGGCCGTCCTCGTCGGCGGCCACCGCTTTGACCGCCGTGGTGCCGACGTCGATGCCGATGGTGACGTCTGTGCGTGACACGGGCGTCACGGTACGCCAGCATTGGCATTCGTGACGTCACGACCGCGGGCCCTGGTCACCGCCCCGCTGCGGGGACCGGGGTTCGCCAAACTCCAGCGGCTGGCCGACGTGGTGTACGACCCGTGGATCGACCAGACGCCGTTGCGCATCTACACCGCCCAGCAGCTGGCCGAGCGGATTACCACTGAAGCCGCCGATCTTGTTGTGGTGGAAGCTGATTCGGTCAGCGGACCGGTATTCGAGCTAGGGTTGCGCGCGGTCGCGTCCACCCGGGGGAACCCCAACAACGTCGACATCCCCGCCGCCACCGCCGCCGGCATCCCGGTGCTGCACACGCCCGCCCGCAACGCCGACGCGGTCGCCGAGCTGACGGTGGCCCTGTTGCTGGCCGCCACCCGCCACCTGCCGGCCGCGGATGCAGATGTTCGCAGCGGCAACATGTTTCGCGACGGCACGATTCCCTATCAGCGGTTCCGCGGCTGGGAAATCGCCGGGCGCACCGCGGGGCTGGTGGGGCTGGGTGCGGTGGGCCGGGCGGTGCGCTGGCGGCTGACCGGCCTGGGCCTGCGGGTCATCGCCTGCGACCCCTTCCACGACGAAGCGCGGCACAGCCTGGACGAGCTGCTGGCCGAGTCCGACATCGTGTCCCTGCACGCACCGGTCACCGAGGACACCGTCGGGATGATCGGCGCCGAGCAGTTCGCGGCCATGCGCGACGGCGTGGTCTTCCTCAACACCGCCCGGGCCCAGCTGCACGACACCGATGCCCTGGTCGACGCCCTGCGCGGCGGGAAGGTGGCCGCCGCCGGGCTGGACCACTTCGCCGGCGACTGGCTGCCCACCGACCACCCGCTGGTGAGCATGCCCAACGTTGTGCTCACCCCGCACATCGGCGGAGCCACCTGGAACACCGAGGCCCGGCAGGCCCAGCAGGTCGCCGACGACCTGCAGGCGCTGCTGAGTGGCGACACACCCGCCCATATCGTCAATCCGGAGGTGCTGGCCCGGTGAATTCCGTGAAATCCGTTGACAACCCGGAATCCTCGGTGCTGGCGGCGGCCAAGGACATGCTGCGTCGGGGCCTGGTCGAGGGAACGGCCGGCAACATTTCAGCCCGGCGCGCCGACGGCAACCTCGTCATCACGCCGTCATCGGTCGACTACGCCGACATGGAGCTCGACGATCTGGTGCTGGTCAGCCCGGAAGGCGCCGTGCTGCACGCCAAGGAGGGTCGGTCGCCGTCGACCGAAATGAAACTGCACCTGGCCTGCTACCACGCGTTCGACGACATCGGCAGCGTCATCCACAGCCATCCGGTGTGGGCGACCATGTTCGCGATCGCGCGTCAGCCGATTCCGGCCTGCGTCGACGAGTTCGCGGTGTACTGCGGCGGCGACGTTCGCTGTACCGAGTACGCCGCGTCCGGCACGCCCGAGGTGGGCCGCAACGCCGTCCAGGCGCTGCACGGCCGGGCCGCCGCCCTGATCGCCAACCACGGCCTGGTGGCCGTCGGCCCCCGCCCGGACACGGTCTTGCACATCACCGCCTTGGTCGAACGCACGGCCCAAATCGTCTGGGGAGCAAGGGCTCTCGGTGGGGCAGTGCCCATACCCGAAGACGTGAACCGCAATTTCGCCGGGGTGTACGCCTATCTACGGGCCAACCCGAGCCCGCACACCGGCCACGCCGGCCGAGAGTGAATCCCACGACGTGACACGCCGCGAGGCCGTCGGGAGATTCACGCTCACGCATCATCGGCGACGTCGTGCCGGCGCAGACCCGTTACCCGCGCGAAGTGCTTGCGATGGCGAGTCGCGAACGGCAGGTCGACGTTCAGGCAGATATCCTCCCGCAAGCAGTCGGCCTGGCCGATGTCCTGACCGCCTCGTCGCAGCGTCGCAGCCAATTCGCCGGCCCCAAACGCCCTGGCCGAGTGCAGGGGGAAGGCGCGAACCAACGAGCCGGAGCACATCATCGCGGCGCGCCAAATTCCGTACCACCGCGCAGCTCTTACGCGGGAATCGCGGTCACGCGCAGCCGATGGCTGGTAATCGACTCGCGGACCAACGCAACTCCAGCGCCGCTGCCGCGAAGAAAATCGACCACCAAATCGGTATCGACGACCACGAGGCCCGCCATGTGGACTTCACCTCGTCGATGCGGGTACGTACCTCTCGCGCATCTGACTCGGTGAGCATGCCTTCGAGCCCCAGCAGCAGATCCGCTGCCTGGACGAGCACGGAGAGGCCCCGGATGCCGCGACGCTGAGCGTTCTCGCTCAACGCGCGATGCTGCGCGTGGGTAATCTCCACGGTCGTTCGCATGCATGCATGTACCACCTGCCGAATGCCTCGCGGCCCTCACCAGCGATCCAGGGGCGGCCCGTCCATCACCTCTTCGGACGTCTCACCTACTATTGCGCCACCCGCCCGAAAACCTGACCCGAACCGGCAGACTGCTTATACTATCTAAATATTAGCCGTAGGCCTGCGAATGGGGGCAACAGATGACTTTCACCGGTTCCGCCAGGTACGACGGGGACACCTGGGATTTGGCATCCAGCGTCGGGATAACCGCCACCATGGTGGCGGCGGCCCGCGCGGTGGCAACCCGCGCCGATCGCCCGCTGATCAACGATCCGTTCGCCGAGCCGCTGGTGCGGGCGGTGGGCGTGGACCTGCTGACCCGGCTGGCCAGCGGGCAACTGACGCCCGAAGAGCTGGACGACCCGCAGCGCCCGAGCGCCTCGATGACCCGCGTGGCCGACAACATGGCCGTCCGCACCAAGTTCTTCGACGACTTCTTCACAAGCGCAACCCAGGCCGGCATCAGGCAGGTGGTGATCCTGGCCTCAGGACTGGACTCGCGCGCCTACCGGCTGCCCTGGCCCGCGGCCACCGTGGTCTATGAGATCGACCAGCCCCAGATCATCGAGTTCAAGACCCGCACACTGGCCGCGCTGAACGCCGCCCCCACCGCCGACCGGCGCGCGGTGGCCATCGACCTGCGTGACGACTGGCCGACCGCGCTGCGTGCGGCGGGATTCGACCCGGCCCGCCCCACCGCGTGGAGCGCCGAGGGGCTGCTGGGCTACCTACCGCCGGCGGCCCAGGACCGGCTGCTGGACACCGTGACCGGGCTCAGCGCGCCGGGCAGCCGGTTCGCCACCGAAAGCTTCCGCGACGTCGAGCCCGGCCACCAGGAACGGATGAAGGAGCGGATGAGGCGCCTCTCCGATCGTTGGCGCGCACACGGTTTCGACGTCGACATGACCGGGCTGGTGTATTTCGGGGACCGCAACGAGGCCGCGGCCTACCTGTCCGACCATGGTTGGCTGGTCACCGAGATCAACCTCCAGGACTTGCTGGCGGCCAATGGGCTGCCGCCCATCGAAGACGAAGACCCGCCCATGCCCGACCTGTGCTACGTGAGCGGTACGTTGCACCGCGACACCACGCCGGAGTCAGCCACATGACCGGGATCGACTCCGGGCGATCCGACGACGACAGCTGGGATCTGGCGTCCAGTGTCGGCGCCACCGCGACGTTGGTCGCCGCCGGGCGAGCCATGGTGACCAAGGACCCCAACGGCTTGATCGACGATCCGTTCGCCGAACCGCTGGTGCGCGCGGTCGGGGTGGATTTCTTCGTCAGAATGCTGGACGGTGAGCTCGATCTGGAAGCGATCGCCAACTTCTCGCCGCGGCGTGCGCAGGCGCTGATCGACGGGATGGGGGTGCGCACCAAGTACTTCGATGACTACTTCGCCAACGCCACCAACGGCGGGGTGCGGCAAGTGGTGATCCTCGCTTCCGGGTTGGACGCCCGCGCATACCGGCTGCCGTGGCCGGCTCAGACGGTGGTCTATGAGATCGACCAACCACAGGTGATCGAGTTCAAGACAAAGACTTTGGCCGCCATCGGTGCCAAGCCCACGGCCACCCGCCGCACGATCCCCATCGACCTGCGGGCCGACTGGCCCGCGGCACTGAAAGCCGCCGGCCTGGACGCGACGGTGCCGACGGCGTGGTTGGCCGAGGGTCTGTTGATCTACTTGCCGCCGGACGCCCAGGACCGATTGTTCGACAACATCACCGCGCTCAGCGTTCCCGGAAGCACAATCGCCACCGAATTCGTGCCTGGCATTGTGGATTTCGACGCCGACCGGGCACGGGATATCTCCCGGTCGTTTCGGGACCACGGCGTGGACATCGACATGGCCTCACTGGTGTATGCCGGCGAACGCAACCACGTGCTCGACTACCTGCGCGTCAGCGGCTGGGACGTGGAGGGTGTGACGCGCACCGAACTGTTCGGGCGCAACGGCTTGACCGTGCCCGCACCCGAAGACGACGATCCGCTCGGCGAGATCCTTTTCATCAGTGGCACCTTGAACGCGTTAGAAGCGTGACTCCCCCAGCCATAACACGCTAGCGCCGCCGAGTGTCTGCTCCACGCTTTCGATGATCCCGACCACCGAGCGGGCCAGCAGCGCGCCCACCGCATCCGGCAGTGAGCCAGCGCGCGGTTGCGACGACGCTCGTGGTCGCACCAGGTCCCGCAGCGACGAGCCCGGATAACTGAGGATGCGGACTTCGGTGTCCTCGTCCAGCCCGGCCAGGATTTTCGCCCGGCGCACCGCGGCTCGAAACCCGCCGAGTTCGTCCACCAAACCCCGCTCCAGGGCGTCGGCGCCGGTCCAGACCCGCCCTCGCGCAACACCGTTCACCGTGTCGATGCTCAGGTTTCGCCCCTCGGCGACGCGCTGCACGAAGTCGGAGTAAAACAGGTCCGCCTCCGCCTCCCGATGAGCCTGCTGTTGCGGCGTGAAGGGGGAGTCAATCGACCAGGCATCCGCATTGGCGTTGGTGCGCACCGTATCTGACCCAACTCCCAGCCGACCCTTCAGGTCACGCACCACCAGCTTTCCGGTGATCACACCGATCGAGCCGGTGATGGTGCCCGGATTTGCCACGATCGCGTCGGCGGCCGCCGAAACGTAGTAGCCACCGGAGGCAGCCACCGCGCCCATCGACGCCACCACCGGCTTGCCGCGATCGCGGGCTCTCTTCACCTCGCGCCAAACGGTTTCGGAAGCCGTGACCGAGCCCCCCGGACTGTCCACCCGCAGCACAATCGCCGCCACCGAATCGTCGGCAGCCACCTCGCGCAGCGCCGCGGCGATGGTGTCAGCGCCCACGCTGGCGGGAGCGAACGGCAGAAATTGCGGCCCACCACGTCCGTTGAGAATCGGGCCCTCCAGGGTGACCACTGCGATCGTCGGCTTGGCCCGACGCCCGGGTATCGGCGGCACCGGCGAGGCCAGCCGTGACCGGGCGGAGCTGGCGTAGCGCGCCAGGTACATCCGCGGCGGCTTTTCGTCGGCCTCCGATGCGGCGTCGTCGGCACCGGTCAATTCCGCGATACGGGCGTAGGCTTCGTCACGGAAACCGATCCGGTCGACCAGGCCGCAGGCCACCGCATCGTCGCGCAACAGCGGAGCCCGGTCGGCCAGCTCGTCGAGCGCGCCGGGATCGATGTCGCGGGATTCGGCGACGGCCCGCCACACCTGTTCTTGCACGCTTTCCAGCAGCCGGGTGACGGCTTCCCGATGGGCGTCGGTGTAGCCGTCCTCGGTGAAAAGGTTTGCCGCCGACTTGTATTCGCCCCGGGCGACAAACTGGGCTTGGATGCCCGCCTTGTCCAACGCGTCGCGCAGGAAGGTGGCGTTGCTCGCGAAGCCCACCAGCCCGACACTGCCCGACGGCTGCATCCAAACCTCACCAAACGCTGAGGCCAGGTAGTAGGACAGCGTGCCCGGATAGGTTTCGGCCCAGGCCAGCGACGGCTTGGCGGCGGTGAACGCCACGATGGCCTCCCGCAGCTCCTGAACCGCACCGACCGGTGCGGGCGAAAGCTGCACGCGGGCAATCAGCCCGGCGACCCGGGGGTCCTCGGCGGCGCGGTGGATAGCGGCGACGGCGTCACGTAGCGCCATCCGCCGGCCGCCGCCGGTGAGGATTTCCAACGGGTCGAAGCCCGTCGTCTCCGGCGGCATGGACCGCAGGTTGAGCTCGAGCACGCAGCCGTTGGGCACGCCGTGGTGACGGACGGTATCAACCCGGGTTACCAGGGCCCGCACGTCGTCAACACCGGGCAAGGAAGGCAGAAAGGCGACCATATTCACCCAGCGTACCGACCGGCCACGATTGGCCGCGAGCAGACGCAAAAGCCCCGAAAATGGGCATTTTCGGGGGCTTTTGCGTCTGCTCGCGGCACTAACCTACAGCTCGGTGGCCGAGCCGCCGGCCGCGATGATCTTCTCGCGCGCGCTGCCGCTGAACTTGTGCGCCGACACCTCGACCTTGACGGTCAGCTTGCCATCGCCCAGCACCTTGACCAACGCGTTCTTGCGAACGGCCCCCTTGGCCACCAGGTCGTCCACGCCGATGGCGCCGCCCTGGGGGAACAGCCGGTTGATGTCGCCGACGTTGACGATCTCATACTCGGTGCGGAACCGGTTGCGGAAGCCCTTCAGCTTGGGCAGCCGCATGTGGATGGGCATCTGCCCACCCTCGAAGGCAACCGGCATCCGCTTGCGGGCCTTGGTGCCCTTGGTGCCCCGGCCCGCCGTCTTGCCCTTGGAACCGTCACCGCGACCGACTCGGGTGCGCGGGGTTCGCGAACCCGGCGCGGGCCGCAGGTCGTGCAGCTTGATCGTCACCGTGCCTTACCTCCGGTCTCTGCGGGCTCCACCTCGACAAGGTGACGCACCACCGCGATCAGCCCGCGGGTCGCCGGGGTGTCCTCGCGAATCACCGAGTGCCGAATCCGCCGCAGGCCCAGGGTGCGCAGGCTCTCCCGCTGCTTCCAGCGTGCCCCGACGGTGCTGCGCACCTGGGTGATCTTCAGCTGTGTGGACTTTGCGTCGCTCATGGTTGCGCCCCCGAGATCTGCGCCTCTCCTGCCGCGACCACACCAGCCAGCGCGTCACTTTCGCGCCGCGCCTTCAACATTCCGGCCGGGGCCACGTCCTCGATCGGCAGACCGCGCCGGGCGGCCACCTCCTCGGGACGCTGCAGCATCTTCAGGGCCGCCACGGTGGCGTGCACCACGTTGATGGCGTTGTCACTGCCCAGCGACTTGGCCAGGATGTCGTGCACCCCTGCGCATTCCAGCACCGCGCGCGCCGCACCGCCCGCGATCACACCGGTACCCGGGCTGGCCGGGCGCAACAGCACCACGCCGGCGGCCGCCTCGCCCTGCACCGGGTGTGTGATGGTGCCGCCGATCAGGGGCACGCGAAAGAAGTTCTTGCGGGCCTCTTCGACGCCTTTGGCGATCGCGGCCGGGACCTCCTTGGCCTTGCCGTAGCCGACACCGACCAGGCCGTTGCCATCGCCCACGATGACCAA
Source organism: Mycobacterium shinjukuense (assembly GCF_010730055.1). Taxonomy (NCBI): domain Bacteria; kingdom Bacillati; phylum Actinomycetota; class Actinomycetes; order Mycobacteriales; family Mycobacteriaceae; genus Mycobacterium; species Mycobacterium shinjukuense. Next base: position 2,982,392 of record NZ_AP022575.1, read on the forward strand.
GGCGGTGAAGCTGAACCGCCGACCACCCTTGACCACCTTGGAGACTCGGTTGATCGCGACGACCCGTTCTAGGTAGTTGCTCTTCTCGCCGTCGCGGTCACGTCCGCCGCGGCCGCTGTCGCGGCGGCCCCGGCTCTCGCGCGCGCCGTCGCCGCGAGTGTCCTGCCCGGCTGACCCAGCAGGCTGCTCCGCCATTATGCGGTCCTCCCGTTCATCAGAAACTCAATCCGTTCTCGCGGGCGGCATCGGCCAGCGCCGCGATCCGTCCGCCGTAGGTGTAGCCGCCGCGGTCGAACACCACCGTCTGGATGCCGGCAGCCTTGGCCCGTTCGGCGATCAACTGGCCGACCCGCACGCTGCGGGCTTTCTTGTCCCCGCCCAGGCCGCGCACATCGGCTTCGATCGACGACGCGGCGGCCAGCGTGGTGCCGTTGAGGTCGTTCACCAGTTGGACGTGAATGTGCCGCGCCGACCGGTGCACCACCAGCCGGGGGCGTTCTGGGGTGCCGGCAATCTTCTTGCGCAGCCGCGCGTGCCGACGCAGCCGGGCGACCCGCCGGGCCTCGGAAGCCGTTTGCGCCATGATCACTTACCCGTCTTTCCGACCTTGCGGCGGATCTGCTCGCCCTCGTAGCGCACGCCCTTGCCCTTGTACGGGTCGGGGCGGCGCAGACGGCGGATGTTCGCCGAGATCTGGCCGACCTTCTGCTTGTCGATCCCCGAGACCGTGAACTTGGTGGGCGCCTGGACCGCGAATGTGATGCCCTCGGGGGCCTCGACCACCACGGGGTGGCTGTAGCCCAGCGCGAACTCCAGGTTGGAGCCCTTGAGCTGCACCCGGTAACCGACGCCGTAAATCTCCATCTTGGTGGTGTAACCCTGCGTCACGCCGGTGACCAGGTTGGCCACCAGGGTGCGCGACAACCCGTGCAGTGACCGGCTGCGCCGCTCGTCGTCGGGGCGGGAGACCACGATCGCGCCGTCGTCGTTGCGTGCCACCGTGATCGGCTCGGCCACCGTCAGCGCCAGGGTGCCCTTGGGCCCGGTGACCGAGATGTTCTGCCCGTCGATCGTGACGTCGACCCCGGCGGGCACCGGAATCGGCTGCTTACCAATGCGTGACATGGTTGCCTCCTCTCACCACGCTCTCACCAGACATATGCGAGGACTTCGCCGCCCACGCCCTGTCTGGCCGCCTGACGATCGGTGAGCAGGCCCGAGGACGTCGAGATGATCGCCACGCCCAGGCCGCCGAGCACTCGCGGCAGGTTGGAGGATTTGGCGTACACCCGCAAACCGGGCTTGGAAATCCGCCGCAGACCCGCGATGCTGCGCTCCCGGCTGGGCCCGTACTTGAGCTGAATGACCAGCGATTTGCCCACCCGAGCGTCCTCGGTGCGGAAATCGCTGATGTACCCCTCGTTCTTCAGAATCTGGGCGATGTTGGCCTTGAGCTTGGAGTGCGGCAAGCGCACCTCGTCGTGGTACGCCGAATTGGCGTTGCGCAGACGTGTCAGGAAGTCTGCGATCGGGTCGGTCATGGTCATTGAGCGCTACTCCTCTTCATCGCTGCGCTCTGCATCGTCGTCAGCACGGTCATGGTGTTCTCGTCCTGCGTCCGGTTACCAGCTGCTCTTCTGCACGCCGGGCAACTCACCGGCGTGCGCCATCTCGCGCAGGCAGATCCTGCACAGCCCAAACTTGCGGAACACTGCGCGCGGGCGACCGCACTTGCTGCAGCGGGTGTAGCCGCGCACCGGGTATTTCGGTTTCCGCGCGGCCTTGTTGACCAGTGCCTTCTTTGCCATCTACTCAGTTCTCCTTGAAGGGAAACCCGAGGGCTCGCAACAGCGCCCGCCCTTCGTCGTCGTTGGTCGCCGAGGTGACGACATTGATGTCCATGCCGCGCACCCGGTCGATCTTGTCCACGTCGACCTCGTGGAACACCGACTGCTCGGCCAGCCCGAAGGTGTAGTTGCCGGCCCCGTCGAATTGCTTGGGCGACAAGCCGCGGAAGTCACGGATCCGTGGCAGCGCGATCGAGGTGAGCCGGTCGAGGAACTCCCACATCCGGTCGCCGCGCAACGTCACCCGGACGCCCACCGGCATGCCCGCACGCAGTTTGAACTGCGCGATCGACTTGCGCGCCCGGCGGATCTCCGGTCGCTGCCCGGTGATCAGCGCCAGGTCGTTGACCGCGCCGTTGATCAGCTTGGCGTCCCGGGCGGCCTCGCCGACGCCCATGTTGACGACGACCTTGGTCACGGTCGGGATCTGCATGACGTTGCGGTAACCGAACTGCTGTTGCAGCGCGGCCCGGATCTCGTTGCGGTAGCGGTCCTTCAGACGCGGCTGAATCTTCACGGTGCTTTCTGTGGTTCCCACGTCTAGATGTCCTTGCCGCTGCGCTTGGAGATGCGGACCCGCTTGCCGGTCTCCTCGTCGACCCGGTAGCCGATGCGGGTGGGCTTGCCGTCGGAGTCGACCACCATCACGTTGGACACGTGGATCGGCGCCTCCTGGGTAACGATCCCGCCCGACCGCGCGCCACGCTGGTTGGTCGAGATGGGGGTGTGCTTCTTGATTCGGTTGACGCCCTCGACCAGCACCCGGTTACGAGCCGGGTAGGCCTGCAGCACCTTGCCCTTGGCGCCCTTGTCTTTGCCCGAAATCACCAGCACGGTGTCGCCCTTGCGGACCTTCACTTACAACACCTCCGGGGCCAGCGAAATGATCTTCATGAACCGCTTCTCCCGCAGCTCGCGGCCGACCGGCCCGAAGATGCGGGTGCCGCGCGGGTCGTTGTCCGGCTTGATGATCACCGCGGCGTTCTCGTCGAACTTGATGTAGCTGCCGTCGGGACGGCGGCGTTCCTTGACCGTGCGCACCACGACGGCCTTGACGACGTCTCCCCGCTTGACGTTGCCGCCGGGTATCGCGTCCTTAACGGTGGCGACGATCACGTCGCCGATGCCCGCGTAGCGTCGCGACGAACCGCCGAGCACCCGGATGCACAAGATCTCCTTGGCGCCGGTGTTGTCGGCGACCTTCAGCCGCGATTCCTGCTGAATCACTAGATCTCCTGACCTGGTTTGGGCACGACCCACCACAACCTGACGTGCGCGGTCTTGTTGCCGAAGGGCACGCGGGGCCAATTTCGCTTGCGCGCACCGGCCGAGGTCTGCCCAAGGCAACCCCTAGAGTTTAGGGGACGACCAGCGCAGAGCCAAATTTCGCGTTGTGCGCGGCGTCAGCGCTGCAGCACGGTGACGCCAAGTTGAGCGACGTCCCCAACGTTTCTGGTCACCAACGCGACACCGAGACTTAGCGCGGTCGCCGCGATCATGAGGTCAAGTGCTTGCCCGCACGGGCTGCGACCGAGTTGCCGCAGCCGGCCGCACAGTAGGCCGCAGTGGTGAGCGGTGTCGTCGGTAAATGCCAGGCCATGTCCGTAGGTGGCCTGAATCAGGGTCAGCCGGTGCTGTCGCGCCAGGCGCATCGCCTCGCTGCTGGCGGCCTGCACACCAAAGTGCAGCTCCGCATAACTGACCGCACTGACCTGGCAGACCAGGCCGGACAAATCCACATCGTCGGCGACCAGCACGCTGGTGTCGAGCAACGCGCGCCTAATTCCAGGGATCGGCAATGGTCTCGTCCTCGCGAGCTTTCGCCAGATCCTCCGCCCACTGCGCATCCACTTCGGCGGTGTAGATGTGCGCAGCATGATCACCGTCAACCCACACCGGCGCGTCAACAGGCACGATCCGTGCCACCGGACGGCCATTCACCGACACCGTCACCTCCGCACCCGCCTCGACGGCGCGCAATACCGGGGCAGGATTCTGCCTCAGCTCGCGCATGCCCACACTGTCCACGAACACCAGCGTCCACATAGCGGATTGGCTTCGGGCCCGCGGTGCGGGCGTCGACCATTCGGTCACAGGACGCGGAATAGACCCCCGGCAACCGCAGCGATCTCGCGTCGACGGCGTTCGAGTTCATCGAGCCGCGCACGGCTATCGGTCTACAGGCCGAACACCAGTTGGCGCAGCAGCTCGAAGATCGTGTTGAAAGCCGGGATTCGGTGCCGACAAACGAACGTTCGCGCAACCCGCGCACCCAGGCCACGGCCTTCTCGACCGCCGGGGTGGCGTCGTAGCGCGGCTCGTCGGATCCTGGTGGATAGTACTTGCGCAACCAGCCGACGCCGGGCGCCGACCAGTCGTCGAGACAGGCCCGCGCGGACTTGGGATAGCTCGCCTCGCCCAGTCGCTCGCCGAGCGCGAATAACTCGTCGTCACGCTGGCCGACCAGTTGCGACTCCGCGATGTCGCCGACGTTCTCGTCGACGAACACCCTGCCCAGAAACGACGGGATCAGGGGCGCGTTCTCGGCACGCAGCAGCCGCCAGGCGGGGTGCCGGCCCGCAGCGAAGCGATCTGCTCGTGTCGCATGGGCCAACCGTATCCCCGGGCACCGACACCGCCCCTGCGCACGCGGCCGCGTGTTCCCCGGTGTTATTAGTCAGACTCTCGGTACCACGCGACGATGTACACCACCATGGCCGTGGCCAGCGCGATCAGCACCCAGATCACGACGGCCCGGTCGACCCATGCACCCGCCGGCGGGGAACCGGGCAGGATGGTGCGCAACGGCACGACGGCAAACAGCATCGCGGCGTACCAGGTGCCGAACGGCGGCTGGAATTTTCTCCTGCCGGTGACCATTTGAATCGCCACGAACAGTGCCAGCGTGGGCAACGTGATCAGGACGAGGCAGATGCCCAGGTCGAAAACCAACGGGCCCTTGGCCCTTTTGAGGGTGATGACGACGTTGTCGGGCCGGTCCGAGGTTTGGCTGGCGTCCCCGACCCGGGTGACGCTGATGTCCCAGCCTTCCAAGGATCCGGTCACTTCGACGCGGGCGGGCTTGTATTGCCGGTTGTCGCCGGCCCCGACGAGCACATCGGCCTGGATGACGTCGGTGGTGTAGGTGTCGAACGGCCAGTTACCGGGGTCGCCGTGCGCTTCGATGGTGGTGCCCAGTTGCGCCGGCGATTTCCCGACCGGGTACTGCAGATCTCCTAGTTCGTTCTCCGGGTAGAGGCGCACCGACGTATCCACGGTCAACACGTCGAGGCGCTTGTCGAGCATTGAATCGTCCGGCATCACAAGCACTTTCACGTCGAGGCGATTGGCGACGGTGTGTAGCTCCTCGAAGCGGATCAGCACCACGGTGTCGTCGGTGGTGCCCACATCCGGCTTGGGCAGTGGACCCGGTGAGCTGGCCAGCCAGTGATAGCCGAGCAGCGACAGCACGTAGACGACGGCCACGCCCACGATGATGGTGGTGTCGAGCACGAGGTGTTTGCGTCGCGACATGTGCTTGTGCTCGGGCGAGGCTCCCGCTGCGGAACCCTCCTCCGCCGCGCCCGGTGCCGGTTGGTTATCGGGCATCGGCCGGGCCCCCGTGATACGACACGGAGTCAGATCGTAGCAACCGGCCGCTAGGCCGGCGACGTAGCTAATTCGGTCGGATTGCCAGCGGTAGGCAACGATGAACAGGCTCATCGCGGCGGTCAACGCGATCAGCACCCACAGCGTGATGGCCTGATCAATCCAAGAACCCGGCGCTGTGTTGCCGCGCAGGATATTGCGCAAGGGAACCATCGCGAACAGCATCGCGGCGAACCAGGTGACAAACGGTGGCGGGAATTTCTTGCGGCCCAACGCCATCGGAATGGACACCCAGAGTGCCAGAGCGGGCAGGCCGACGAGGACCAGGACGACGCCCAGACCGAAGATCAGCGTGCCCTTCGGTGGTACCCAAGTTGGGTTCTGGGAGCCGACGCGCCGACGTGGCCAGCCAATCAACGCCGAACAGCGGTAGGGTGTGGACGACGATGATGCCCAGGACGACGGCGCAACCAATCACGCTGCGCCGTCCCGCGATTGCGGCGGCGTCGGTGGCGGCGCCGGCCGTGCCTGATGGCTCATGGCGGTGATATCCGGCTCGAAAGGCGTACGCGGCCCAGATGCCAATGAAACTCGTGGCGAATCCGGCGGCAACGCGCGAGCCAGTGATCCGCGAATTGCTGTTGTTGATTTAATTTCATTTACTGCTCAGAATCCCGGTCCGCAACACAGCGGAATCCGATGTGGGTGGTCGCGGTGTCCTGCGATTGCGGCGAGCGTGCCGCCGGCCGATAGCGATGGCAGTACTCCGGCGAGCACAGGTGCGAACCGCCTTTGAGGGTCTGCATGATCGTCGGATCGGCGGGCCCGGCCGGTGCGCAGCAGGGGGTCGGAGGTTGATCGATGCAGTGGTGCGCGGAAAACACCGTGGTGGTCCACTCCCAGACATTGCCCGTCATGTCCAACAGCCCGAACCCGTTGGCGGGAAACGTTCCCACCGGGGAGGTTCCGACCCAGCCCAACGCCCCGTCGTTGCGGTACGGGAACCTACCCTGCCAGGTGTTGGCCATCAGTTGGCCGCCGGGTTTCTCCTCGTCACCCCACGAGTAGGTGCTCGTCGTTCCGCCGCGGGCGGCATATTCCCATTCGGCCTCGGTGGGCAACCGGCGTCCCGCCCACCGTGCGTAGGCCGCGGCGTCGGGATAGGCCACCTGCACGACCGGATGGTCGGGTCTATCGGTGATGTCGCTGTCCGGGCCGAACGGATGACGCCAACTCGCTCCCGGAGCCCAGTCCCACCACTGCCGCCAGTCCCGCAGGTCGACCGGACCGGCCGTTGGACGGAACACCATGGCACCCGCACACAGGTCATCGTGATTGGCCCCGGGATAAAGCGCTGGGTCAAGGGGTTGCTCTGCGACCGTCACATACCCTGTCGCGGCGACGAATTCGGCGAACTGCGCGTTGGTCACCAGATGGCGCTCCACCGCGAAGGCGCGCACCGTCACGGTGTGGATCGGCGCTTCCTCGGGGTAGAAGCTCGCCGACCCCATGCGAAACGATCCGCCGGGCAGATCAACCAGCTCGGTCAGCACCACTTCAGGGTATGACGACCCCGAAGTCCTGTGTCAACGTGGAACTCGCCGCGCTGAACCCGGTTGGGCCCTCCAGGCCGGTGGGCCCCTGCAGATGGATTGCTATCAGGTACTGCCTGGTGTTGGTCCGGACGTGGGCGATGCGGGCGGCGAAGTCGATCCCCCCGGAGGGGCCCTGCAGGGTGCCGCTCAGCTGCTCGCTGCTGTAGCCGCAGAACTGCGCCCCGGTGACGGAGAATTTGCGGCGCGCCATCGACCCGCCCACACCGGCGGTGTAGCGGGCGAACGCGGCGTCGGGCGGCAGGTCCGTCGGCACGATAGTCACCGTCGCGGACATGCCAAGCGGGCCGGTCAACGTCAATGCAGTATCACCGGTACCGGGTGTCGAGGTCCACCCGTCGGGGACGCTGATGGTGATCCTGGGCGCGGCCGGGTCGGACACGGTGGCTAGGACTTGCTGGCCGTCGCCGGTCGGCGACGCGGCACAGCCGACCGCGTTGGGTGGAATTTGGTCCGGCGGGGTGTGCGCGATGCCAGGCACCGGCTCCGCCAGGTCGGTAGGCACCTTGCTGGGCAGGGACTCCCCCGCCGTCTGCCGGCACCCGGCCATGGCTGCCGACAGCACAACCAGCCCCGCCATGCCCAGCACCGCGCGGCGCAGCCTCACCGATCGGTTAGTCCCGCGAAAAAGCAAGCGCGAGTTCGGATTGCACATCTTCATATGGGCGGCCTGACAAGTCGACGGTGACCTGGGCGATACTCCCGCCGGTGAAAGTGAACGGTGCCTTGTAGCGGCTGGAAACCGCCGAGCCGCCGTTGCGCCCGACCGTGATGCCAGCACCCGCTAAACCGAACGTCCCGGGATGCGTCGTCACGTCGGCACACGTTCCGACCACGTTGTGGTCGATGAACAGGGTGAGGTCACCGACCGGCGTGTGGCTGTTCGCCACGGTTCCGGTCCGCGAATAGCGCACGCCGAACAGGTGTCTGCCCAGCGGGATGGCACCGTTGGAGGAGATCAGCTGCTGGCGCTCGCCGAGGAAGTTGTAGACGTAGTGCAGGCGCCCGTCCTGGATGAACAGCACGTGCCCGCCGTGCGCGCCGCCCTGCTTGAACAGCACCCCCTCGGCGCCAAGGGTATCCACGGTCACGTCGGCCAGCACGGCGAACGAGCGGCCGCGAATCTCGGCGGCGGCACCGATGCCGACGTCGGCGCAATCGGGGTAGTAGACGTAGCAGGAGCGTTCGCCGACCAGGTAGGGCCGCGACCGCATCATCGTTTCGACGAGGTTGAGATCCGACAGCGGCAGCCCGTTGTATTTGGCGGCCTCGGAAAACCACAGCGCCTTGAGCTCCTCGAGCTTGTCCGGGCGCTCGGCGGCCAGGTCGTGGCACTGACTGCGGTCGGCCTCGATGTGGTAGAGCTCCCAGCGGTCGGCATCGAAATGTGACCAGCCCGCAGGTGTGGCCGCGTGCACAGTGTTGGCGAACCAGCCCCGATGCCAAATCCCCCGGGTGCCCAACATGGCGTAGAACTGGGTGTGCTTGCCGGTGTCCGCAGCCGGATCAGCAAGGGCCGCTTTGAAACTCACACCGTCCAGCGGCTTCTGGCCGATGCCCTTGACGGTGTCTGGCGGTGTCATGTTCAGCAGGTCGTAGACGGTCGGGGTGATATCGCAGACGTTGATGTAGTTGTCGCGGACCTCGCCGTGCGCGGCAATACCGTTGGGCCAGGAGATGATTGCCGTGTCGGCGATGCCGCCTTCGTGTGACGCGTAGCGCTTGAACAACTTGTAGGGGGTGTTGAAGGCCATCGCCCACCCGATCGGGTAGTGGTTGTAGGTTTGCGGCCCACCGAGGTGATCGAAGAGCTTCATGCTCTCTTCGACGGTGTCGATGTAGCCGTTGAAGAACTTGCCCTCATTGACCGACCCGTTCGGACCGCCCTCGCCGCTGGCGCCGTTGTCGGAGATCACCACGATGATGGTGTTGTCCAGCTGGCCAGACTCCTGCAGGTAATCCAGGATCCGGCCGATCTGCGCATCGGTGTAGCTGAGGAAGCCGGCGAACACCTCGGCCATCCGGCTAAACAGCTTCTTCTCTTCGTCGCCCAGCGAATCCCAGGGCCGCACCGTGTCCTGCAGCGGCCACGGTTCGCCGTTGGGGCCCTTGACATCCGAATACGGGTTGATGGGTGACAGTTCGGTGTCCGGTGGCACGATCCCCAGCGACTTTTGCCGTTCCAGCACGATCTCGCGATAGCGCTCGTAGCCCATGTCGAACCGGCCAGCGTACTTGTCGGCCCATTCCTTGAAGACGTGATGCGGCGCGTGCCCGGCCCCGGGGCACACGTAGCTGAACCACGGCTTGTCCGGCGCAATTACCTTGGCATCGCGAATGAATTCGATTGTCCTGTCGGCAATGTCCTTCGACAGGTGATAGCCGTCCTCGGGTGTGCCGGGCGGGTTGATCGGGTGGTTGTCATACACCAGGTCGGGGTACCACTGGTCGGTCTCCCCGCCCAGGAACCCGTAGAACCGTTCGAAACCCCGTGAGGTCGGCCAGTGCCGCTTGGTGGACGCCATGTTGGACTCTTCCAGCGGCGTCAGGTGCCACTTGCCCACGCAGTAGGTGTTGTAGCCGCGTTCGGCGAGCACCTCGGAGAGCAAGGCGGTGTCCGCCGGGATACGACCGTTGCAGTTGGGGAAGCCGTCGGTGAACTCTTCGATGGTGGCCATGCCCACCGTGGTGGCGTTGCGGCCGGTCAGCAGCGACGCCCGGGTCGGCGAGCACAGGGCGGTGGTGTGAAACTGCGTCAACCGCACGCCACGCTCGGCGATGCGGGCCATCGCGGGCATCTCGACCAGGCCCCCAAAGCAGTCCCAGGTTGCGATGCCGGTGTCGTCCCAGACCAGGTAGAGGATGTTCGGTGCGTTCTGCGGTGCGGTGGGTGCCGCGTACGGTCCCCAGTCCGGCTCCGAATCGCGAATATCCAGCTCGACCTTGCCTCGAAACTCCGTCGACCCAGTCGTCATTGGCCAGCCCCATTCCCGTCGTGGACCCACGTGGCGAACATCGCGCAGACTACATCGCACACCAGGGTAGTCAGCCGACCGAAGAAAACGCTGAGACAGGCGGTCAGCGGAACTCGACGATCAGCTGCTGCGGTCCGTTGCGCCGATTGCTACGAGTCCATGCGACGGGCGCGGCGACCTGGATGTGCTGAAAGCGCGGCAGCAGCTCCTCGAAAAACACCCGCAGCTCCAGCCGGGCCAGGTTAGCGCCCAGGCAGTAGTGCACACCTTGGCCGAAGCCCAGGTGCGGATTGGGCGTGCGGGTGATGTCGAACTGGTGTGCGCGATCGAACACACCGGCATCGCGGTTGGCCGAGCCCTCCCACACCACCACCTTCTGCCCGGGCTCGATCGATTGGCCGCCCAACATGGTGGCCCGGGTAGCAGTGCGCCGCTTCGACGGTGACGGCGTTGTCCACCGCACCATCTCCTCGATCGCCGATGGCAACAATCCCAAGTCACCACGCAGTTGCCGCAGTTGGTCCGGATTTTCGGCAAGGGCGAGCAGCCCGCCGGCGATGGCGTTACGGGTGGTGTCGGTGCCCGCGCTGAACAGTTGATGGAAGAACAGGTACACCTCGGCGTCCGACAGCACCGGCGCGCCGTCGATGGTGGCGTTGGCGACGATCGACAGCATGTCATCGACCGGTTCAGCGCGTTTGCGCGCAATCAGCTCCCGTCCGTAGGCATCCCTTCTCGATTCGGGGCTCTCCCCGAACACCCATGACACGTACGCCGTGTGGGGGCCGCGGAAGTCGAACCCGGACTCGAACTCCGCCAACAGCCAATGCCGGTCGGTCTCCGGGATGCCGAGCAGCGTGCAGATCGTCTGCATCGGCAGTTCGGGGGCAATATCCACCGCGAAGTCACACGCCACCCCGGGCTCGATCCGGTCGACCAGACGGCGGGCCCGCCGGCGCAGGTCATCCTCGACCCGGCGAATCATCCGCGGTCCCAGCCCGGAGCTGACCAGCCGCCGGATCTCCGCATGACGCGGATCGTCCATCATGCTGAGCACCTGGCCGGCGATCGGCATATCCTGCAGCAGCGTGCCGCCGAACGGCCGCTGGCCGCCGGTGACCGACGAATAGGTCACTGGATCACGCAGCACTGCAACGGTTTGCGCATAGGTAGCTACCGACCAGAAGCCTTCACCGTCGGGTGTGTGCACGGTGGGCTCGTGCCAAAACACCGGGGCTCGCTGTCGATGGATCTCGAATACGTCGTGAGGGAAGCCGTTCGCAAAGGTGTCCGGATCGGTGAGATCGATACCGGACGGCCAGCCATCGACAGAACTGCTGGGGCGCACCACACCATGGGATCACGCCCGCCGGGCTGACCGGAAGATCGGCGCACGTCCGGGGGCTGCGCCGGCCACCGTCACGTAGGGTCGACAGCATACCGGCCGGTCCGAAGGACGATTTCCATGTCTGACGACACAACAGCGGGCGATGCCAGCGCCGTAGCAGCCGACGGCACCGTGGTCGAGATCTACCGCCGATTGCCCTCGCTGGGCGAACTCGAGCACATCCGGTCGCTGCTGCGGCCTAACAGTTCGGTGCTCGACCTCGGCGCCGGCACGGGACGGGTCGCCGACCCACTGGCCCAGCTCGGTCACCGGGTCGTCGCTGTCGACGATTCGCCCGACATGCTGGCCAATGTCCGTTACGCACGAAAAGTTCAGGCCCGCATCGAAGATCTCCGGCTGGCCGAGAAGTTCGATGCCGTCCTGCTGATCGGCAACATGGTCAATTATCTGGGAACTTCACTGCGCAGATCGGTGTTGGCGACGGTGGCCTTTCACGTCGCACCGAGCGGGCAGGCAATCATCCAGTGGGCACCGCCCTCGTTACTGGCCGCGCGGCCGGCGGGCTGGGCACAAACCACAACGATCGGGGCGGTAACGACGACCTTGACCATCCAGTCCAACCGCGATGGCGTCTGCCAGGGTGAATTCACCTTGGCCGCCGACGGCCGGCTGTGGCGCCAACCGGTGACCATGGAGCAAGTCAGCCCCGAGGCACTGCGCGCCGAACTCGCGCGGGCCGGGCTCGTCCTGACAACCGCCGACCCAGATGCGACCCCGTGGTTGCACGCCACGCCGCGCCCTTGATTCGACGTCAGTTCTCGGTGTCGTCCGCCCGGAAGATGGGCAACGAGTACACGACCTCGTTTTCGCAGAACAGAATTTCGTGGGACATGAAATCACCTCCTTCGCCCACCGGATCCGCGCGGGCCCACCATTTCCACGAATGGCAGAGCGCCGCACGAACAACGGGAAATCCAAGCCAACAACCGGAATCCGCACGTGGTATCCAGCTGCAGCGGACGCATCGCGCGGGGCTACTTGGGCTGGGGGCGGTACCGCTCAGCCGATGATGCCGTCAGCTCTTGCAGAGAGGCACCAAGTACACGACCTCGTTTTCGCAGAGCAGAACTTCGAGGGGCATAACATTTCCTCCATCTCGACCCACCGGCCGACCATTGCCGCACAAAGTGGGCCTACGCGAGCGACTAGACCGAAGTTAGCAGCGCGATCGACAATCGATATCCATCGATCGGCGGACCTCGGTGGACGAATTTCACGTCCTACAACCGATGGACAAGCGTTTGTCCTCCACGTGGTTTGCCAACCCGCCCGTCAGCTCCGCGGAAGCAGCCCACGAACAGTCGGGCATCCCCGCCGGGCGGGCACGTCATGAAGACCTGGCCGCTACTTGGCCTTCTCCAGGATCTCAACCAGCCGCCAGCGCTTGGTGGCCGACAGCGGTCTGGTCTCCATCAGCGACACCCGGTCGCCGATACCGGCGATGCTGTTCTCGTCGTGTGCCTTGACCTTCTTGGTGGTCCGGATGATCTTGCCGTACAGCGGGTGCCGCATGCGGTCTTCCAACTCGACCACGATGGTCTTCTGCATCTTGTCGCTGACCACATAGCCGATGCGCGTCTTGCGGCGACCGCGCGGCTTTAGGGTGCGCGGAGTGTGCTTGGGGCCCTTCTCTTTCGACGCGGCTGCCGGCGTGGGGTCGGCCACCTTGGGGGCCGTCTTCTTGGCGGCTTTAGGGGCGGCCTTCGCGGGGGTCTTAGCCTCTGCCATCACGATTCCTTCTCGTCGGCGTCACCGGGTCCGGATGCCAGGCCCAACTCTCGTTCGCGCAGCACGGTGTAGATGCGCGCGATTTCCTGACGCACCGTGCGGAGCCGGCGGTTGTTGTTGAGCTGCCCGGTCGCCATCTGGAAGCGCAGATTGAATAGCTCTTCCTTGGATTCGCGCAACCGCTCGGTCAGCTCTTCGTCGGTGAGCTCACGCAGTTCGCCAGGGGAAACTCCCACCGCCATCAGAACTGCTCCTCTCGGGTGATGATGCGCGCCTTGAGCGGCAACTTGTGGATTGCGCGGGTGAGCGCCGCCCGGGCGGTCTGTTCGTTGGGGTAGCTCAGCTCGAACAGCACCCGGCCCGGCTTGACGTTGACCACCCACCACTCCGGTGAGCCCTTACCCGAACCCATCCGGGTCTCCGCGGGCTTTTTGGTCAACGGGCGGTCGGGGAAGATGTTGATCCACACCTTGCCGCCGCGCTTGATGTGCCGGTTGATGGCGATACGAGCGGACTCGATCTGCCGGTTGGTGACGTAGGCGTGCTCGAGGGCCTGGATACCATACTCGCCGAAGTTCACCGTCGTGCCGCCGCTGGCGATGCCGCGTTGTCGCGGATGATGTTGCTTGCGGTGCTTGACCTTGCGGGGAATCAACATGATTCAGCTCTCCTGCGCTTCAAGGGTCGGCGCGGCCGCGCCATCGGCCGCCGTGCCGGCGGTCTCAGCGCCTTCGTCGCCGCCGACGGCCCTACCGGCGTCGGTACCGGTTGCCGTGGTGCCCGAGGCGCCGCTGCGACGCGGACGGGTGCCCGACGGACGCTCCCGGCGCGGACGCTCGGCGCCCGCGGCCGTCGCGGCGACCAATTCGCGTTTGCCGCCGACGATGTCGCCCTTGTAGATCCACACCTTCACACCGATCCGGCCGAAAGTGGTCTTGGCCTCGTACAAGCCGTAGTCGATGTCGGCGCGCAACGTGTGCAGCGGGACGCGGCCCTCGCGGTAGAACTCCGAACGGCTCATTTCCGCTCCGCCGAGGCGGCCCGAGCACTGCACCCGGATGCCCTTGACGTTGGGCTGACGCATCGCCGACTGGATGGCCTTGCGCATGGCACGCCGGAACGCCACCCGGTTGCTCAACTGTTCGGCAACCCCTTGGGCCACCAATTGCGCTTGCGACTCGGGGTTTTTGACCTCGAGGATGTTGAGCTGGACCTGCTTGCCGGTGAGCTTCTCCAGGTCTGCGCGGATCCGGTCCGCCTCGGTGCCACGCCGGCCGATCACGATGCCCGGACGGGCGGTGTGGATGTCCACCCGGACCCGGTCTCGGGTTCGCTCGATCTCCACATCGGCAATGCCCGCACGTTCCAGGCCGCTGGAGAGCAGCCGGCGGATCGCGACGTCCTCCTTGACATACTCGGCGTATTGCTTGTCGGCATACCAGCGCGACTTCCAGTCGGTGGTGATGCCCAGCCGGAAACCGTGCGGATTGATCTTCTGGCCCACTAGTCTGAGCCTCCCTTCGCGTCAGCGGCCTCAGACGTCTTGGTAGATGCTTTCGTTGCCGATGCCTTCTTGGCGGGTGCCTTCGCGGCACCTGAACCGGCGGGTGCCTTCTTGGCCGGCGCCTTCGTGGCCGCCTTCTTGGCAGGTGCCTTGGCGGGTGCCTTCGCGGCGGCCTTGCTGGCCTCGGCGCGGCGGGCCCGCGACGACCTCACGTCCTTCGTCGGCCTGCTTTCCACCACGACGGTGATGTGGCTGGTGCGCCGGCGGATCCGGAACGCGCGCCCCTGGGCACGCGGGCGGATCCGCTTGGCGGTCGGGCCCTCGTCGGCGTAGACGGTGGCGACCACCAGGGTCGCCGGGTCCAGCCCGTTGTTGTTCTGCGCGTTGGCCGCGGCGCTGGCGATCACCTTGGCCACCGGCTCGCTGGCGGCCTGTGGCGCCCAGCGCAGGATGTCGAGCGCGTCGGCCACCGACCTACCCCGCACCAGGTCGATGACCCGGCGGGCCTTTCTCGGCGATACCCGCACAAACCGTGCCTTGGCCACCGCCGACGGATATTCGGTAGTGCTGCTCATCTGTGGTCCTTGATTTTCAATCTCGTTGTGCGCGCGCTCATCGCCGCTTGGATTTCCGGTCGTCTTTGATGTGCCCCTTGAAGGTGCGCGTCGGCGCGAACTCACCCAGCTTGTGGCCCACCATCGCCTCGGTGACAAACACCGGCACGTGTTTGCGTCCATCGTGCACGGCGAAGGTGTGGCCGATGAAGTCCGGAATGATGGTCGACCGCCGCGACCAGGTCTTGATGACCTGCTTGGTGTTCTTCTCGTTCTGTGCGTCGACCTTCTTGAGCAGATGGGCGTCCACGAACGGACCCTTCTTCAGGCTGCGTGGCATGGTTGGCTACTCCTACGTCTCATTGCCCGGCTCCTCCTCATCGCTGCGCTCTGCATCGTCGGCGGGCTAACGCCCGTGCTTCTTGCCGGTGCGGCGGCGTCGGACGATGAGTTTGTTGCTGGCCTTGTTCCGGTTGCGGGTGCGACCCTCGGGCCTACCCCATGGGCTGACCGGGTGACGGCCACCGGAGCTCTTACCCTCGCCGCCGCCGTGCGGGTGGTCCACCGGGTTCATCACCACACCGCGAACCGACGGACGCTTGCCTTTCCACCGCATACGACCGGCCTTGCCCCAGTTGATGTTTGCCTGCTCGGCATTGCCGACCTCGCCGACCGTGGCGCGGCAGCGAACGTCGACCCGGCGGATCTCACCACTGGGCATACGTAACGACGCGTAGCTGCCCTCCTTGCCGAGCAGCTGGATGCTGGACCCGGCCGAGCGGGCAAGCTTGGCGCCTCCCCCGGGCCGAAGCTCCACCGCGTGCACCAAGGTCCCGGCCGGGATGTTGCGCAGCGGCAGGTTGTTGCCCGGCTTGATGTCGGCGTTGGGGCCGGACTCCACCACATCACCCTGCGAAAGTCCGTTGGGCGCGATGATGTAGCGTTTCTCGCCGTCGAGGTAGTGGAGCAAAGCGATACGTGCCGTGCGGTTCGGGTCGTATTCGATGTGCGCGACCTTGGCGTTGACACCGTCCTTGTCGTTGCGGCGGAAGTCGATGAGCCGGTAAGCGCGCTTGTGACCGCCGCCCTGGTGGCGGGTGGTGATCCGCCCGTGCGCGTTGCGGCCACCACGACCGTGTAACGGCCGCACCAACGACTTCTCCGGGGTTGACCGGGTGATTTCAGCAAAATCGGACACGCTGGCGCCGCGACGACCGGGGGTCGTCGGCTTGTACTTGCGAATTGCCATGTCGAATCGGGTCTTTCTGTCACGCCGGGCTGGGCTCAATTGCCCAGCTCCTTCTCATCGCTTCGTCCCCCGCCCACCTCATCGCTTCGCTCTGCATCATCGCCGGGCTAGGTCGGTGTTCCGAATAGGTCGATCGGTTTGCTGCCGGGCGCCAGGGTGACGATGGCGTGCTTGACGTTCTTGCGCCTGCCGTATCCGGTCCGGGTGCGCTTACGCTTGCCTTGTCGGTTGGCGGTGTTCACCGATTCGACCTTGACGGCAAAGATCTTCTCGACCGCGATCTTGATCTGTGTCTTGTTGGAATCGGGGCGCACCACGAAGGTGTACACGTTGTTGTCGAGCAACCCGTAAGACTTTTCCGAGATGACCGGGGCCAGGATGATGTCGCGGGGATCAGCGATGGTCGCCATCAGGCTGAAACCTCCTCGGGAGTATTGGTGTTGGCCGCGATGTAGGCGTCCAGCGCCTCGACGCTGAAGATCACATCGTCGGCCCGCAGCACGTCATAGGTGTTGAGCTGGTCGGGCGCCAGGACGTGCACACCGGGCAAATTGCGCACGCTCTTCGCACCGGCCTCGTCGCTGCGCCCGATGACCACCAGCACCTGTTTGCGATCGGTGAGCGTGGCCAGGAATGCCTTGGCGCTCTTGGTGGAAGGGGTCTGACCCTCCACCAGCTCGGTGACCGCGTGGATGCGCCCGTTGCGGGCCCGGTCGGACAGCGCCCCACGCAATGCCGCGGCGATCATCTTCTTAGGGGTGCGCTGGCTGTAGTCGCGCGGCCTGGGTCCGTGCACGACACCACCGCCGGTGAACTGCGGGGCCCGCGTCGAGCCCTGCCGGGCGCGGCCCGTCCCCTTCTGCCGGTAGGGCTTGCGGCCACCCCCACTGACCTCGCCGCGCGTCTTCGTCGAGTGGGTACCCTGCCGTGCCGCCGCCCGCTGCGCGGTGACCACCTGATGCATCAGCGCGATGTTCGCCGGCACGTCGAACAGCTCGGCCGGCAGCTCGATGGTTCCGGCGACCTTGCCCGCCGGCGTCTTGACGTCGATCTTGAGAGTCTTGGCTGCCATCAGTTCTCACCTCGCTTGATCGCGCTGCGGACCATGACGAGTCCACCGGTGCGGCCGGGCACCGCGCCCTTGATCAGCAACACGCCGTTCTCGGCATCGACCTTGTGCACCAACAGGTTTTGCACGGTCACCCGGGCATTGCCCATCCGACCGGCCATCCGGGTGCCCTTGAACACCCGCGCCGGCGTGGCACAGCCGCCGATGGAGCCCGGACGGCGATGCACCGCCTGGGCGCCGTGGCTGGCGCCTTGCCCACGAAAGCCGTGCCGTTTCATGGTGCCGGCAAAACCCTTGCCCTTGGACGTACCGGTGACGTCAACATAGCTGCCGTCGGTGAAGATCTCCGCCGTCAGCTCCTGGCCAACCTGATACTCGGCCGCCGCCTCCGGGTCATCCAACCGCAGCTCGGCCAAGTGACGCCTCGGGTTGACCCCCGCGGCGGTGTACTGGCCGGTCTGCGGCTTGTTGACCTTGCGCGGACTGATCTCGCCGTAGGCCAATTGCACAGCGCTGTAACCGTCCCGCTCCGGCGTGCGGATGCGGGTCACCACGTTCGGACCCGCCTTGACCACGGTGACCGGGACGACCTTGTTGTTCTCGTCGAACACCTGCGTCATGCCCAGCTTGGTACCGAGAATGCCCTTGCGCGCCATCGCTGAAGAATCTCCTACTGGATGTTGACGTCGACACTGGCCGGCAGATCGATGCGCATCAGGGCGTCAACGGTCTTTGGCGTCGGGTCGAGAATGTCGATCAACCGCTTGTGGGTGCGCATCTCGAAATGCTCCCGCGAATCCTTGTACTTGTGCGGAGAGCGGATGACGCAATACACGTTCTTCTCGGTCGGCAGCGGCACCGGACCCACGACGCTGGCACCGGTACGGACGACGGTCTCGACGATCTTGCGCGCCGAAGCATCAATAGCCTCATGGTCGTAGGCCTTCAGCCTGATGCGGATCTTCTGTCCCGCCACGCTTGTCCTACCTCACTCCCATGTTCCTGGGGCCCATTTCTGCGCCCGTTGCCCCCAGCGCGCCGATCGGCCCGGCCCATCTGGACCGATCTGGCGTCGCGCCGGATACCCCGCCGCTGTTTACCTGTCGTGGTCCACCGGCCCCGCGCTCGGGCGTGTCACCCGCATACAGCCTTGCCCGCGGCCAGTTGGGTCGCTCGCCAAGGATGGGACCGGACGCGCCCGTATGGGCGCTGGTCGTATGCCCGGCCAGGCGAAAACCCGGCGCAAGACAACCTGAACAGTATGCCCTAGATCACCGCCTCGACCAAATCTCGGTAGGGTTCAGAACAGCTCCCCGATGTCGCCGCGGTGACCCGACCGCGGCCCGGTGAGGGGTGCCGTCGTCATCGGACGAACTCGGCAGCGCGGTGGGCCAGCATCACGATCGTGGCGTGCGGACCGCGGCTGGTGATCGTGGGCAACACGGACCCGTCGATCACCCACAGGTTCTCGATGCCGCGCACCCGGCATCGCCCATCGACGACGGCGTTGCGGTCATCGTCGGTGCCCATCGGGGCGGAACCACACAGGTGCTGCGACGTCGACCAGGCCGGTTCCCCGAGTCCGGTTGCCGAACCAACCAACTCGCGGGCCAATTCGGTGCCCCGGCGCAGCGCGGCGATATCGTCGGGCTCACTGTCGTACCGATGCTCGATGCGGGGCGCCATTCGCGGATCGGCCGATACCAATGTGAGGCGCCCGCGCGCACGTGGCCGCATGAGCGCAATCCCGACGTGTGGCCAGTCGGGGTGCCCCGGGCTGATGCCTCCGGTCATCGCCACGAAACCGCCTGTATAAGGTCGGATCTCAATATCATCGAAGGTATTGAGCACCACTTCCAGCACCGGCCGGCCGGCAGCCACGTTCCAGGTGGTGGGCAGCACCCATTCGGGATGGTCGCTGCAGCACATCCCCACCGGTAGCGGCGCCACCACTGCCACCCCCGCCGCCCGCAGCATCGCCTGATCACCGATGCCGGAAAGCATCAACAGCTGCGCTGACTGAATCGCCCCGGCACACAACACTATTCGGTCAGCGGTCAACAGCATTTCCCCCTCGGGGCCGATGGCGTCGACACCCACCGCGGCGGTGCCGGAGAGGCGCACGCGCAGCGCTTGCGTCCGGTCCAGCACAGTCAGGTTGGCCCGGTTCAGCGCGGGCATCAGGAAGGCGGACCCCGGGCCGGTCCGAACACCGTCGACGATGTTGAGCGGGACCGCACCCACTCCCACGGCCGGCGGGTGTCCAACGTCATTGAGGTCGGCAATCCAGGCAAACCCGGCACGCTGGGCGGCTGCAATGAAACGTTCTGTGGGGCCGGTCATTTCGTGTGTCCGCCGAACCGGAATGGGCCCAGCGGTGCCGTGGGCGGGACCCGCGAAATCCAGGTCGGTTTCGATTGCCCGAAAGTGTTCGACAACATCGGACCAGGCCCAGCCGGGGATGGAGTAGCCATCGAAATCGCGCGGCAGGCCGCGACAGAAGTACCCGCCGTTGATGGCGCCCGAACCGCCGACCGTCGCTCCGCGCACGATCGACAGCCGGCGGACCGGCCGATCGGTCAGCTGGGTCCGATAACGCCGCACCAACGGGCTGCCGGCCCCGATCGGCAGCCGCAACCCGTCGGCGGTCTGGGCCAGCAGCCCCGGATCGGCCAGTCCCGGGCCGGCCTCGAGCACGGTCACCACACGATCAGGATCCGCCGAAAGACGCTCGGCAACAACTGATCCAGCGCTTCCCGCGCCGACGATCAGCACATCGCTGTGCCGGGCGGCCGGCGTCAATCGTTACGTCCGAATCTGCGGTTTGAGCGCGCCGACGTTGCGTTCGCGCAGCACCCCGTACCACAGGCCGATCCCGTAGGCCAAGTCATCGACGCGTTTGAGCAGCAGAAAGGTCAGCAATCCGATGGGTTCGGCGCCCCCGTCGGTGGCGTCCCGGCGGCCCAGCCAGTCCACCACGCCGTCGACGATCGCGGCAATCACCACCACCCGTCGACAATGGCGGGACACCATGGCCGCGACCAATGCCACCGGCCAGTAGTGCCGGCACAGGGCCGATGCCAACTGCAGCGCCGCCGACCACAGGCCGCGGGTGACGACCACGCACACGTCCCACAGCGACGTCTCAGCACCGCGCATGGCCTTGGCGATCCGGCGACCCGTCAACAAGGCGAACACGACCGACGCCAGCCGGCCAATGCCGGTTCCAAAGGACACCAGGACCCACGCCATCAACGCCCCGCCGGAGATTACCAACGGCGCGATCTTGTCGGGGTGGCGCACAGCCAGTGGGGCCGCCGAGCCCCCGTAATACGCTTTGCGCGCGACCCAATCGCGCAGTTCGGTCCGATGATCGTGCGCGACCAGCGCAACCGGCTCGTAGCGCAGCCGGGCGCCGGCTTCGATGAGCCGCCAGCACAGGTCCACGTCCTCGCCGGAGTGCAGGGTCTCGTCGAATCCGCCGACCTCCCGCAGCGCAGCGCAGCGGCAGATGATCGCGGCGCTGGGAACGTAGGACACCGTGCTATGCGGCAACACCGGTGCTTCACGCTGGCCGAGGTCCAGTGACGAGCGCACCGCCTCGTAGCGTGCCACCACGTTCTCGTTCTGCGACAAGCCGATGATCCGGGGTGCCACCAGCGCGACGGTGGGATCACAGAAGTGGCCGAGCAGGGCCTCTAGCCACCCGCGCCGCGGTGCCACGTCGGAATCCAGGAAGGCCACAAAGTCGGTGGTGCAGGCCGCCAGCCCGCTGTTGCGGGCCGCCGCCGGCCCCTTGCTGCGCGGGTGGTGCAGCACCTCGATGTCACAGTGCGCGCCGGTGAAATCCGCCAGTTCGATTGGGCGCACCGAACCGTCGTCCACCACGATCACGCGTAGTCCGCGTAGCGAAGCCACCAACCGGCGGACGCCAGATACGTTGTCCCGGACCGGGATAACGACGGTGACATCGCGATGGGACGGACCACTGGCCGGCCGTGGATGCGCCACTGTGGCGTCCAGCAGGGTGCGGGCCAGCTGGGCGCTGACCTCGTCGCGCACCTTGAGGCGGCCGTCGCAGAGCATCTCCTGGGCAGCGGGCGCCAACCGCAGCAACCGGGTCGGTGAGCCCCCGAGCAAGGCCGAGCCGTCGCCGAGCACGCGCACGCGGCGGTCCACCTGCACGGCGAACCCGTTAGGCAGCCGGGCTTGTGTCATGGTCACGAGCGCCGCTCCTCCTCATCGCTTTCGCTCTGCATCGTCGCCGGCGCGGTCACGAGCGCCGCTCCTCCTCATCGCTTTCGCTCTGCATCGTCGCCGGCGCGGTCACGAGCGCCGCTCCTCCTCATCGCTTTCGCTCTGCATCGTCGCCGGCGCGGTCACGAGCGCCGCTCCTCCTCATCGCTTTCGCTCTGCATCGTCGCCGGCGCGGTCACGAGCGCCGCTCCTCCTCATCGCTTTCGCTCTGCATCGTCGCCGGCGCGGTCACGAGCGCCGCTCCTCCTCATCGCTTTCGCTCTGCATCGTCGCCGGCGGGTCACGAGCGCCGCTCCTCCTCATCGCTTTCGCTCTGCATCGTCGCCGGCGCGGTCACGAGCGCCGCTCCTCCTCATCGCTTTCGCTCTGCATCGTCGCCGGCGCGGTCACGAGCGCCGCTCCTCCTCATCGCTTTCGCTCTGCATCGTCGCCGGCGCGGTCATGTCAGCATCCCGTCGGGGTTTGGCGCCCATCGCACGACCCGACACACACAATCGTCGACCATCTCCGCAAAGATGCGCTTCCCCTCGGCCACGGTTGCGGCGGTCGGGTCGCCGAGCACCCCCAGCTCGCTGACCGCCGCGACACCCCCGCGGCGAATCGCCGGCAACAACTCGGTCAGCGGCGCTTGGTTACCGGCGCGCCACCGGCCGGTGCGCACCTGGGCCGGCGAAATATGCAGCAACAGCGATGTTTCGGTGTGTCCGGCATGAGCGTCACCACCCTCGGAGCTGCACGGGCACCATCCAGCGTCGCGACCTTCGGCTCGCAGCAAACTCACCGCACGATGCAAGGCGGCGACGTTGCCGCCGTGGCCGTTGACGAAAACCAGCCGCCGGGCCCAGCTGGCGGCCGATCGGCCATACTCCACCAAAAGCAGGGTCAGCGCTTCGGTGCCGATGGAGATCGTTCCGGCGAAACCCTGGTGCTCACCACTGGCGCCATAGGCGATGGCCGGTGCCAGCAACCAGTCGACGCGTGCGGCGACCGCGCTGGCGACCGCTGTCGCGATCCGGGTGTCGGTATCCAGCGGCAGATGGGGACCGTGTTGTTCGGTGGACCCCAGCGGGATCACGATTGACGGCGAGGTGGCTGTCGACAGTTGCCCCGAGGTCGCAGTCGCCAGTTCGCCGAGTACGGGCAGCACTTGCCGATGGTAGGACGAATTCACCTGGCGTGCACCAATTGTTGCCCTACCTATTGAAATTTTTTCCATTCTGACAATGGAGGGGCCGGGAACTCTGCTCTTCTGCCACGACCGCCACGCGCGTATCAAGCGTTGCCGAGGGCGGGCACACCCAATTCCCGGGTGAAGCCCGCGGGGACCAGGATGTCGTCGGGACACAGGTCGCGCACGGATGAACGTCCCAGACCCATCAGCGCCGAGTCCATGCCACCGCGCAGGATGTCAAGGACATTCTCGACGCCGGATTGTCCGGCCGCGGCCAGGCCCCACAGGTAGGCGCGGCCGATCATCACCGCACGCGCGCCCAGCGCCACCGCCTTGACGACGTCGCCGCCCCGCCGGATGCCGCCGTCCAACAACACCTCGATCTGGTCGCCGACCGCCGCCGCCACGGCGGGCAGGGCCCGGATCGATGCGGGTGTGCCGTCCAGATTGTTGCCGCCGTGGTTGGACACCGAGATCGCCGAAACACCAGCATCCACCGCTCTTTTGGCGTCGTCGACCCGCATGACACCCTTGAGCATGAACGGTCCGCCCCACAACCGGCGCAGCCAGGCGATGTCTTCCCAGGTCGGCGGTGCGGTGCCCAGCCACTCGCGGTAGGCGGCAAAGAACCGTGGGCCGCGCTCGCCGCGGCGGCCCAGGTTGGGCACCCGCAAGCTGGGCGGCCGCCGCGTCCTGGCGAACTTCCACAGCCATCTCGGGCGGGCGATCGCCTCCGGAGACATCCGCACCATGGTCTTCAGGCTCATCTCTTCGGGGATCTTGGGGCTGCCCCAGTCGCGTCCGTGCGCGAACGTCCAGTCGGTGGTGACGATCAACCCGACCGCGCCGGCCTGCCGGGCTCGCTCCACGCGCTCGGCGATGGCGTCACGCCCGCCGAGCCAGTAGATCTGGAAGAAGGTCTTGGGGTTGGCGGCGATGACTTCCTCGATCGGCTTGCTGGCAAACGAAGACAACCCCATCGCCGTGCCGCGGGCGGCCGCGGCCCGGGCGACGGCTACCTCACCATCGGGGTCGACCGCCTGGACACCGGTCGGCGAAATGATTACCGGCAGCGAAATATCTTGTCCCATCACGGTGGTCGACAAATCACGCTTTTCGGTCGCACCGACGACATGCGGGGCGAAGCCGAGTTCGCTGAACGCTGCGACATTGTCGGCGACCGTGATTCCCTGCTCACTCGCCGCGATCAGGGACGAGTAAACCGATTTTGGCAGCCGACGTTTCGCGCGTCGCTGGGCGATGGCCACCGTTTCGAACCAGGCTTCGGCCATGGCTACACCGGACTTTCGTCGCAGCGGCGCGCGGGGGGTCGCCTGGACAGGGTCAGGGGCACCGGTGCCCGGATGCCGGTGCCCCGGGAGTGATCGACACGGGCCCGCGGGGTGTCCCGCTTCCGCGCCAGCGCCGGTGCGCCGTGGCCTTGCACGCATTCGGGATCCGGCCCGGCGGTCGGCAGGCCGGTGAAGAATTTCGCCGCCATGCAACCGCCCCGGCAGCCGTCGTAATGCCCGCAGCCAGCGCAGGCCCCGGCCGACTGCGGCGCGCGCAGTTCCTGAAACAACGGCGCGTTCTTCCAGATGTTGTCAAACCCGCCGTCGGACAACACATTTCCCGCCAGGAAACGCTCATGGATGGCGAACGGACAGGCGTATACGTCGCCGACCGGGTCGATGAGGCACACCACCCGGCCGGCCCCGCACATGTTGAGGCCGGCCAGCGCGCCGGCGGAGCCCAGCGGCGAGAGATGGAAGAACGAATCGCCGGTCAGCACTCGCTCACCCTTGGCGACCAGCCAGTCATACAGCTGCACCTGCTGGGCGGCGGTGGGGTGCAGATCGTCCCAGACGTCCGCACCCCGCCCGGACGGCCGCAGCCGGGTGATCCGCAGGGTTGCCCCGAAACGGCTTGCCAGGGTTGCGAAATCGTCGAGCTGGTCGACGTTGTGCCGGGTGACCACGACGGAGACCTTGGCGCCTCCACCAGGCTTGCCAAATCCCGCCGCTGCCAGGTTCTGCAGCGCATCAACCGCCATCGCGAACGACCCCGGGCCGCGAACGGCGTCGTTGACCTCGGCGGTGGCGCCGTCGAGTGAGACCTGCACATCCACGTAGTCGCTGGCCGCCAACCTCGCGGCCACCTCGGGGGTGATCCGGACGCCGTTGGTGGAGAACTTCACCCCGACGCGGTGCGCGGTGGCGTAATCCACCAGCTCCCAGAAGTCCGGGCGCACCGTGGGCTCGCCACCGCCGATGTTGACGTAGAACACCTGCATGCGTTCCAACTCGTCGATGATGTCCTTGCACTGACGAGTGGACAGCTCGCGGGGGTCGCGCCTGCCCGAGGACGACAGGCAGTGCACACACGCCAGGTTGCAGGCGTAGGTCAGCTCCCAGGTCAGGCAGATGGGCGCGTCCAGTCCGTGCTCGAACTGCTCGATCAGCGTCGATGTCATCGGACCTCCTGCGGCACCAGCATGTCGGAGCGGGCCAGTACACCCAGCGCATGCAGGTACGGGCCCTGGTCGGGGTCGGCGACCCCAGCGGCCCGGCAGGCGGACCGGGCATCGGGATGGTCGGCCAGCGTCCGCACCACCGTCAGCATCCTGCGGTTTTTCAGAAACGACAGCCGACGCGTGCCGAAGTGATAGAGCAGCGCACCAAACGGCTCCGGCCGGATCGCCACCTGGGGGTGCAACCGCCAGCCGCGCAGCGGGTCGAACACGCCGATCAGTAGACCCCGCACATGCCGTCGATGGACACCTCTTCAACCAGCGTCTCGGCGACGAGCTCGGTGCCAGGATCGGTCTCGTGGTCCATGGGAATTCGCCTCTCGGTCAGGACTCGACAACAACGAGTTGCTCCGGTCACAATCGTCGCCAGAATATGGCATCGAGTGCCGAAATGGAAGGGTGGGGTCTTATGCTGCACGAGTCCCGGGTGGGCCGGCGCCGCTCGACGACACCGCAGCACATCACCGATGTTGCCCTCGACCTGTTCGCCGCCCGGGGTTTCGCCGTCGTCAGCGTCGACGACGTCGCCCGGGCCGCCGGCATCTCCCGCCGGACCCTGTTCCGCTACTACCCCTCCAAGAACGCCATACCCTGGGGTGACTTCGACACCCACCTCGGCCGCCTGCGCAACCTGCTCGACCATGTCGACCCGGGGGTTCGGTTGGGCGCGGCGCTGCGCGCGGCGCTGTTGGCCTTCAACACCTTCGACGAATCCGAGACCGTCCGGCACCGCCGGCGCATGCGGGTCATCCTGCAAACCCCCGAACTGCAGGCCTACTCGATGACCATGTACGCCGGCTGGCGGGGGGTGATCGCGCAGTTCGTAGCCCGCCGGCTGGGACTCAAGACGACCGACCTGCTGCCCCAGACGGTCGCCTGGACGATGCTCGGGGTCGCGCTGTCGGCCTACGAACACTGGCTGGCCGACGGATCCGGTGCGCTGCCCGAGGCGCTCGGGAAAGCGTTCGACGTGGTCGGCGCCGGACTGGACCGGCTGGGCCGATGACCACCGGGCACCTGCTGCAGGACCTGCGCTCACAGGGCAGGTTCTGCACCTCCGCCGGCTCGCCGATGTACGGCGAGCTGTGTGAGCTGGTGGCCGGCGACGTCGAATCCGGCGGCGTCTTCGCGACGATTCTGTCCGGCCACGACCAAGCCCCAGCACGTCAAGCGGTGCCACTGAGACTGCTCGGCGGGCTGCACCGGTTGGTGCTCGACGGCCGGGCACCCGCTTTGCGCCGCTGGTATCCCAGCACCGGCGGTAGCTGGCAGTCCGCGACCGCCTGGCCCGACATCGTGCGCACCGCGTCCGGCCATGCCGACTGGCTGCGTGCGGCGCTCGAGCAACCACCACAGACCAACGAGGTGGGCCGATCCGCCGCGCTGATCGGCGCCTTGCTGCGCATCAACCACGGATTCGATTTGCCGATACGGCTTTTCGAGATCGGTGCGAGCGCCGGGCTGAACCTGCGGGCCGATCGGTACCACTACCGTCACGCCGGCGGGCAGTGGGGACCGGCCGACTCGCCGGTGGCGATCGACGACGCGTGGCGCGGCAAGCTGCCGCCGAATGATGCGGTGCGCGTCATCGAGCGGCACGGGTATGACATTGCGCCCGTCGACGTCACCGGCGCCGACGGGGAAATGACGGTGTTGAGCTACGTCTGGCCCGACCAGGCCGCCCGGATGAGCCGGCTGCGCGGTGCCATCGCCGTGGCCCGGACCGTCCCGGCGCGGCTGGAGCGGCAGACGGCGGCCAGCGCGGTCGCGGGCCTGAAGCTAGCCGGGGGCGCGCTGACCGTGCTGTGGCATTCGATCACCTGGCAATACCTGTCCGCCGACGAACAGGCCACGGTGGGCGCGGCCATCGACACGCTGGCCGCCCAGGCCGATGCCCACTGGCCGTTCGCGCACCTCAGCCTGGAGCCCGCGCGGGATCGGCCCAGTGCTGGGCTCAAGTTCCTGGTGCGCGCTACCAGCTGGCCGGGCGGCGAGACGAGGATCTTGGGCGAATGCCATCCGCACGGTCCGCCAGTGAACTGGCACTAGATTTTTTGCACTTCCGCCGTCGGAGTTTGGCCCGCAACCGCGGCGATAACGGTTGGGAGCGCCAAACCGGACTCCCTCCTCGTCGACCTCGATGTCCTCAATCACCGTCCGCTTATCGACACCAACAGCCCACGCCATAACCTGACATTGCGCACGTCGTTGATGGCTCCTTTGGTTCCTGACCCTTGACAAGCCAGAAACCTTAAGCGACAACGACGTGCGCCTACCCAGGCCAAGAACCGACCCACGGAATGGTCAGAAGAGCCATAATTCCGGGGAATAACCTGCCCCAAGTTGGTATACGTGCTTGCACGTCTGCCGCACCGCTACTCAACGCTGTTCGTGCGGTGAGCGAGCCAGCTGGTTGCTCGTTTAGAAGCTCTCCGATACCGTTCGGGAACGGTCGCGAGGCGGGTAGCGATCAGCTGCGGGTCAACAAGGTCAGCGGTGATCAATGCGTCGACGAAATTCTGGTCCTTCTCTCGGAGGGCGCACAGTTTCGCGACACACAGATCTTCCTTGTCGAGGCACCATCCGATGAACCGAGGTTCTCCCGATGGGGCGGCTGTGTTCTCGTTTTGGACTTTGACCAGTCGATCGCGCCATCCGTCGGGGAGAGGTCTGCAGGTCCACGCCGTCGATACTGAAGCCGTGAAGTTGCGCGAACTGGGAGAACTCGCCTGCGGCTCCTTCGATTTCGTCTGCGATACGGGCGATTTCGCCGGTGTCGTCGGCGATCGGTAGAACGTCGATTTCCACCGACCTGGTGGCGTAGAAGGGCAGCTCATCTTCGGTGTACGTGCCGAGGATCGCTTGGGAGCCGACGATGATCACTTCGGTCAGGCCAGCGATTTGGCAGGCCGCCCGGATAGCGTGCTCGAGCTGGTCGCGCCGCATCAGCGCACCGTGCGCAAAACGCGGAGGCGCTCCTCCTCGGGGAGCAGTCCACCCATCGGTGAGACTTCGCGCATCTCGATGCAATCCCGGCCGAGGCCAGTGAGGACGCGATGAAGGCCTCCTACGTCGCCGTGTTTCACTAGCGATTCCCAGCGGTCGAGGTTTCTCAAGTGAGGCTGACCGGTCACGCCGGACCGCAATCGTCGCAGGTTGCGCTCGATCGTTGGTCGCCATTGTGTGAGGGTCGAACGCGTCAGGTGTCTGGCCAGCTCGCGGTGCAGCTTCCACGAGCGGCGTTCTGAACGTGTCAGGTCGGGAGTGACTGGTTGGCGGGTGATTTCGAGTCGGTAGCCCATGCAGGACAGCAGCCGGTCGAGCTGCTCATCGCTGAGTTCAACCTTGTCGGAGAGGAACTGGCTGATGCTCGGCTGGTGTACACCGCTGAGCCGAGACAGCTCGGACTGGGTGGTGCCTGTTTCGTGCATCACCGTCCGCAGTACGTCACTCCGATCGCTCATAACTAACTATAGCACTATATGCTATAGGTGAGTGGCCCTCGCGGCACCAGAAGCCCTAGCCGCGGCGGCTTCGGATTTGGCGAGTATCGGTTCGGCGATCAGCATGGCCGCCGCGGCCGCGGCGGCACCCACGACGGGGCTGCTGGCCGCGGGCGCCGATGAGGTGTCGGCGGCCATCGCGGCGCTGTTCGGGGCGCACGGTCAGGCCTATCAGGCCCTCACCGCGCAGGCGGCGGGGTTAGTCCAGCATTTCCGAAATGGGCGTGCCGGCGGCGATCTTGGCGCGTGTCTTCATGACCTTGCCGGGCAACCCGCCGCCGACCACGCCGACCAGCACACCGTCGCGCTCGTAATAGGCTAGGAACTTGCGGCCGTCGTCCTCGATGAGATGGACGATATCGGTGGCGTGCGGCTCACCCAGGCACTGGATCTTGACGTCATACTGGTCACTCCAGAAGTACGGCACGACCACGTTCGACGGCACGTCGGCCCCTAGCATCGCGGGCACCACCACGCGGGCCTGATCGGCGACGTTGCTCCAATGTTCCACACGCGCTTGGTGCCCCATCCGATCGCGCCAGGAGGCGACGTCACCGACCGCCCACACGTTGGGAGCGCTGGTGCGTCCGGCTTCGTCGCAGATCACACCGTTGTCGACCTGCACGCTGCTACCCTGCAGCCAGTCGGTCGCCGGGTGTGACCCGATACCCACGACCACCAGATCGGCCCGCAGTTCCGAGCCGTCCGTCAACACCACCGTGTCGACGTGTCCGTTGCCGCGCACCTCGGCGACCCCGACACCGGTGCGCACGTCGACGCCCTCCGCGCAATGCAGCCGCGTCACCAGCGCGCCGATCTGCTCGCCGAGCACCGCGGCCAGGGGCGTCGGCTGCGGCTCGACCAGCACCACGTCCACACCCAGGCCGCGCAGGCTGGCCGCCACCTCGCAACCGATGAAGCCGGCACCGATGACCACGGCGTGAGTGGCGGCCGACGCGTGGGCGCGCAACGCCATGCTCTCGTCGAACGACCGCAGCACCCGAATGCCGTCGAGATCTGGGAACGTCGGAATGCGCTTGGGCACCAAACCGGTAGCGATGACGAGCTCGTCGTAGCCGAGCACGGATCCATCGGCCAGCGTCACAGTCTGGGCGGCGGTGTCCAGGCCGGTGGCCGCCGAACCCAGGCGCAGGGTGATGTCGTTCTCGTCGTACCACTCGCGGGGTTTGAGGGCGACGTCGTCGACCTCGCTGCGCAGCACTTCCTTGGACAGCGGCGGCCGATCGTAGGGCAGATGCACCTCGTCGCTGACGATGGTGAGACGACCCGCATAGCCCGCCCGACGCAGCTGCTCGGCGGTCCGAGCCGCGCCCAACCCACCGCCGACGATCACGATGCCCTTGGTTACCCCTGCGCTGGTCACGTGCAGTTCATACCCGATCGCGGGTCAATACTTCAAGGCGCCCTTGTCGACCGGGATCTGCGTGCCCGACAACGTACCCGAGCCATCCCCGGCCAGCCACACGACGACATCAGACACCTCATCTGGCATCATAAATCCCTTGGGCTGCAACGGCATTGGCGGAAAGCTGTGCACGAAACTGGGATGTTTGGCGAACGTCTGCATCATCGCCTCCGGCTCGATCATCGGGGAGTCGACCGAATAGGGGTGAATCGAGTTGACCCGGATGCCGTATTCGCCCAGCTCGAGCGCCAACGTGTTGGTCAGCGCCGTCAGTCCATGCTTGCTGGCCGCGTAATGGCCATTGCCCGGGGTGGCCTTCAGACCCGCCGACGAGCTGACCACCACGATGGAGCCCCCGTTGCCGGCCTCGATCATCGCGGGCACCGTCGCGCGCAGGGTGCGCCAGGTGCCGGTCAGGTTCACCCCGATGACCGTGTCCCACTGCTCGTCGGTGAGCTCCCAGAGCCGGCCCCAGCCCAGCACCCCGGCGTTGGCCACCACGATGTCCAGACGGCCGAACTGCTCGACACCGTCGGCCACCAGCTGTCGCAGCGCCGCGTCGTCGCGGATGTCCACCTCGCGTGCCAGCACCTTGCGGCCCTCGACCTCCACCGCGCGGACGGTCTCGCGCAGATCCTCTGGGGTGGCCGGCGGATACCTGACACTGGGCGACACCGGCGCGCAGATGTCCGAAACGATGACGTCGGCGCCTTCGCGGGCTAACCGCACCGCATGCGACCGTCCCTGGGCGCGGGCGGCGCCGGTAACAAATGCCACCCGCCCCTGTAGTGACCCGGTGTGCTCGGCCACGCACCGCCCTTTCCGCCGCATGCCAGGCTAGCAACCAAACTGTAACGTGTTCTAACTCAGTTCTCACTCGGCCTCGGGTCGGCTCAGATTTCGGCGATGATCTGGGCTCGCCGGGCGGTGTACTCCTCATCGTTCACCACACCACTGGCTCGCAGCGACTCCAGCTCCTGCAGCCGCTCGGCGATCGAGGCCTGGGCGGCCGGGGCCGGGGCGGCCACTGAAGGCGTCTGCTGCGCGGCGGCCCGGCGTACCACCGCCTGGATCTGCTGGCGCAAGGCCGGATTCGATCGGATGTCAACCATCCGGTTGAGCGGAATGCCGTTCGCCTTGAGGATCTGCAGGATCTCCATCAGCGGTTCGGCCTGCCCGCTCAAGTCGTAGGTCTTGTTGTCTTCGGCCACGGTGAACTGCGCGGGCACCAGCCCGTTGACCAAAGCGCTGCGCTCCCAGTCGATGAGGTACTGCTTCGTGGCGGGATTCACCAGCACCACCAGTTTTCGCGCCGTGAGGTTGCCCAACCGGGTCACGCTGGCGATCACCCGGTCTTCACCGTCGAACGGCACGATCCCGGGTCCGGCGATGTGCAGGTGCACCCTCACCACCGGCTGCTCGTTGATCCGGGTCCCCGTCTCGCTGAGGCCGGTGATCTGCGCGAGCGCCAACACCCCGCTGCGCTCCAGCTCGGCGGTCTTGGCGGCCGTCTTCGCGCCCCAGTTGGTCAACGCCAGCGCGACAAGCACGTCCGCGGCCGTGATGATCAGACCCACATAGAACATCCACGACAACAAGCTGCCCAGCCCGAGGGCGAAGTAGACGATCAAAAAGATCGGCCCGACCAGGCCGCCGCACAACAGCACCAACAACTGCATCTTCAGGTAGCGCGCCAACACGTGCCTGCTCCTTGCCTTGCCGGAAAGTTCCTGTCAGGGTAGCGCCCACGCCGGGCACTCGCGCGAGCAGACGCAAAAGCCCCCGAAAACCAACGGTTTTGGGGGCTTTTGCGTCTGCTCGCGCCGTGGGCTACTTGATGATCTTGGTGACCCGGCCGGCGCCGACGGTGCGGCCACCCTCGCGGATCGCAAATCGCAGACCCTCGTCCATGGCGACGGGCTGGATCAGCTTCACCGAGATGTTGGTGTTGTCGCCGGGCATCACCATCTCGGTGCCTTCCGGCAGCGTCACCACACCGGTCACGTCGGTGGTGCGGAAGTAGAACTGCGGACGATAGTTGGTGAAGAACGGGGTGTGCCGGCCACCCTCGTCCTTGGACAGGATGTAGACCTGACCCTCGAACTCGGTGTGCGGCGTGGTGGTCCCGGGTTTGGTCACGACCTGGCCGCGCTCGACATCCTCACGCTTGACGCCACGCAGCAGCAACCCGACGTTGTCGCCGGCTTGGCCCTGGTCGAGCAGCTTGCGGAACATCTCGACGCCGGTAACCGTGGTCTTGGTGGTCGACGGGCGGATGCCGACGATCTCGACTTCCTCGTTGACGTTGATCACGCCGCGCTCCACGCGCCCGGTGACCACGGTGCCGCGCCCGGTGATGGTGAAGACGTCCTCGACGGGCATCAGGAACGGCTTGTCGGTGTCGCGAACGGGGTCGGGAATCGACTCGTCAACCGCTTGCAGCAGCTCCTCGACCGAGGCAACCCACTTGGGATCGCCCTCGAGGGCCTTGAGCGCCGAGACCCGAACGACGGGAGCGTCCTCGTCGAATTCCTGGGCCGCCAACAGCTCACGGACCTCCATCTCGACGAGTTCCAGCAGCTCCTCGTCGTCAACGGCGTCAGCCTTGTTCAACGCAACGAGGATGTAGGGCACGCCCACCTGACGGGCCAGCAGCACATGCTCGCGGGTCTGCGGCATCGGGCCGTCGGTGGCCGCGACCACCAGGATCGCGCCGTCCATCTGGGCGGCGCCGGTGATCATGTTCTTGATGTAGTCGGCGTGACCAGGAGCGTCGACATGCGCGTAGTGACGCTTCTCGGTCTGGTATTCCACGTGCGCGATGTTGATCGTGATGCCGCGCTGACGCTCCTCGGGCGCGTTGTCGATCTGATCGAACGCCTTGGTCTCGTTCAAATCCGGAAACTTGTCGTGCAGGACCTTGGTGATGGCCGCGGTCAGTGTGGTCTTGCCGTGGTCAACGTGACCGATGGTCCCGATGTTGACGTGGGGCTTGGTCCGCTGGAACTTCGCCTTGGCCACTTCTATGTCCTCCTGGACTTGTTGGTGCTTACTGGAATTGTTGGTGCTGGACGGGCAGGGTTGAGGTCTTCAGTTGTGCCGCACGTGGTAACCGGGTCAGCTTACTCGCTCACTCGTCGTCACCTCGCGGTGCCGGATTGCTCGGCTCCGCACTGGCGAGCTTCGCGAACTCGTCGTCACCTCGGGGCGCTCACTGGCCCGTCGCCTTCGCGATGATCTCCTTCGACACGTTCGCCGGCACTTCGGCATACGAATCGAACACCATCGAGTAGTTCGCCCGGCCCTGAGTCTTGGAACGCAGGTCGCCGACGTAGCCGAACATCTCCGACAGCGGCACGTGTGCCTTGACGACGCGCGAACCGCCCCGCTCCTCCATGGCCTGGATCTGACCACGGCGAGAGTTCAGGTCACCGATCACATCGCCCATGTAGTTCTCCGGCGTTGTGACCTCGACAGCCATGATGGGTTCCAAGATCACCGGCTGCGCCTGTGCCGCAGCCTTTTTCAGCGCCTGTGAACCGGCAACCTTGAACGCCATCTCCGACGAGTCGACCTCGTGGAAAGCGCCGTCGATCAGCGTAACCTTCAGATTCACCAACGGGTAGCCGGCCAGCACACCGTACTGCATGGCGTCTTGGGCGCCGGCGTCCACCGACGGAATGAACTCGCGCGGGATGCGCCCGCCGGTGATCTTGCTTTCAAACTCGTAGGTGGCACCGTCTTCGCCGGTGAACGGCTCGACGTTGATGATCACCTTCGCGAACTGGCCCGAGCCGCCGGTCTGCTTCTTGTGGGTGTATTCGACGTTTTCCACCTTGCGGCGGATGGTCTCCTTGTACGCCACCTGCGGCTTACCGACGTTGGCCTCGACCTTGAATTCCCGGCGCATCCGGTCCACCAGGATGTCCAGGTGCAGCTCGCCCATGCCGCCGATGACGGTCTGGCCGGTCTCGGAATCCAGATGCACCTTGAAGGTCGGGTCCTCCTCGGCGAGCTTCTGGATCGATAGCGAGAGCTTCTCCTGGTCGCTCTTGGTCCTGGGCTCGATGGCCACCTCGATCACCGGGTCGGGGAAGGTCATCGACTCCAACACGATCTGCTGGTTGGGGTCGCTCAACGTGTCACCGGTGGTGGTGTCTTTGAGACCGATCACCGCGTAGATATGCCCAGCCGACGCGGTGTCCACCGGGTTTTCCTTGTTGGAGTGCATCTGAAACAGCTTGCCCAGGCGCTCCTTTTTGCCCTTGGTGGCGTTGATGACCTGGGCACCGGAGTCGATCTTGCCCGAGTACACCCGGATGTAGGTCAGCTTGCCGAAGAACGGATGGGTGGCGATCTTGAACGCCAGCGCCGCGAAGGGCTCATCGGTGGTGGCGTTGCGCACCACCTCCTCGTCCTCCTTGCCGGGGGCGTGCCCGATCGCCGGCGGAACATCCAGTGGCGACGGCAGATAGTCCACCACGGCGTCGAGCATCGGCTGCACACCCTTGTTCTTGAACGCGCTGCCGCACAACACCGGGTAGATCTCGGAGGCGATGGTCAGTTTGCGGATCGCGCCCTTGATCTCGTCGACGGTGAGTTCCTCGCCGCCCAGATACTTCTCCAGCAGGTGCTCGTCGGACTCGGCGACGATCTCCAGCAACTTGGTGCGATACTCCTCGGCCTGCTCGGCCAGATCACCGGGTATTTCTACGGTGTCGTAGGTCTCGCCCAGCTTCGTTTCACCGCGCCACACCTTGGCGTTCATCTCGACGAGGTCGATGACGCCTTCGAAATCGGCCTCGGCGCCAACGGGCAGCTGGATCGGCACGGCCTTGGCCCCGAGCCGCTCCTCCATGGTGCGCACCGAGAAGTAGAAGTCGGCGCCGATCTTGTCCATCTTGTTGACAAAGCAGATGCGCGGGACGTCGTATTTGTCGGCTTGCCGCCATACCTGCTCGGACTGGGGCTCGACGCCTTCCTTGCCGTCAAACACCGCAACCGCGCCATCCAGCACGCGCAGGTTGCGCTCCACCTCGACGGTGAAATCAACATGGCCAGGCGTGTCAATGATGTTGAGTTGGTTGTCTTTCCAGAACGTCGTGGTGGCCGCGGAGGTGATGGTGATGCCGCGCTCCTGCTCCTGCTCCATCCAGTCCATGGTGGCGGCGCCGTCGTGGACCTCGCCGATCTTGTAGTTGATGCCGGTGTAGTACAAGATCCGTTCGGTCGTCGTGGTCTTGCCGGCATCGATGTGCGCCATGATGCCGAAGTTGCGGACCCTGCTCAGGTCGGTCAGCACGTCCTTCTGTGCCACAGAAGTCTTCCCACTCTTTCGGTTGCTCAGTTAATTCGCTGTCGGTTACGCCCGGCGGGAGCGCCAGCGGACCGTCACCAGCGATAGTGCGCAAAGGCGCGGTTCGCCTCGGCCATCTTGTGGGTGTCCTCACGCCGCTTAACGGAGGCCCCCAGGCCATTGCTGGCATCCAGGATCTCGTTTGCCAGTCGCTCGATCATCGTCTTCTCCCGACGTTGCCGCGAGTAGCCGACGAGCCAGCGCAACGCCAACGTGGTCGACCGGTCGGGGCGCACCTCGACGGGCACCTGGTAGGTCGCACCGCCCACCCGGCGGCTACGCACCTCCAGGGCCGGCTTGACGTTGTCGAGAGCGCGCTTGAGGGTGATGACGGGATCGGTGCCGGTCTTCTCGCGAGCGTGCTCGAGCGCCCCATAAACAATGCGTTCGGCCAGCGATTTCTTCCCCTTCAGCAAAACTTTGTTGACCAATTGGGTGACCAGCTGCGACCCGTAGACCGGATCGTTGACCAACGGTCGCTTGGGCGCGGGACCCTTGCGCGGCATCAGCTCTTCTCCTTCTTGGCGCCGTAACGGCTGCGAGCCTGCTTGCGGTTCTTCACGCCCTGGGTGTCAAGCGAACCGCGGATGATCTTGTACCGCACGCCGGGCAGGTCCTTGACCCGGCCGCCACGCACCAGCACCATCGAGTGCTCCTGCAGGTTGTGGCCCTCGCCGGGGATGTACGCCGTGACCTCAACCTGACTGGTCAGCTTCACGCGCGCAACCTTGCGAAGCGCCGAGTTCGGCTTCTTCGGGGTGGTGGTGTACACCCGGGTGCATACGCCACGGCGTTGCGGGCTGCCCTTGAGAGCCGCGGTCTTGACCTTGCCGATCTTGTCCCGACGACCCTTACGGACCAGCTGCTGAATGGTTGGCATCTACCGGCTTTCTATCTCGGGCTGTGCGCGTTGTGTATTCGGGTTTGCCGCCTGCGCCGCCGCGGACATGCTCCGTCTCATCCGTGGCAACGTGGACATGCGAATTGGCCCGGCTTCCACGCCCTCTGTCAGGCGCTGTCGGCCGCCAGGCACGAGCTACCACAATACCCGCCGCTGGACTGGCGGGTCAAAGCGGTGCCCGATGGCCCTCGGACCCGTTGGCTAGCCCAGCGGACGGTCGCAGTCCGCCATCAAGCCGGCTGATCGCCGTCGCGCGCGGTGCGCCGTTCCATGCCCGCGGCCAACCGCAGCACCATGTCGGTGAACACGGCATCGGTGTCGATGTCGTCCATGACACCGGTCATTTCGAGCAACACGAACCCGTGCAGTGCCGACCAGAATTCCAGCGCGGCGTAAAAGGCCTGCTCGCCGTCGAGGCCGTAGGACGACAACACCGAGATGACCGGTGCGGCTGCAGCTCGGGTCGCGGCGGTGTATTCGGGGTCATCACCGCCCAGAGGCATCCGGGTGAACGCCGAGTACCGACCGGGATGGTGGTGGGCATAGCTGCGGTAGGCGCCGGCCATGACCAACACCGCGTCATCGCGGGCGCGGCCCTCGCCGACCCTGTTCAGCATCGTGATGATGTCGTCGATCACCCGAATGCGCACCGCACGGCGCAGATCCTCGAGGCTGTCCACGTGGTTGTACAGCGACGGGCCCTTGGTCCCCAGTTGCGTCGCCAGCGCATTGATCGTCAGCGAGTCCCAACCCTCACGGTCCAGGAAGGTCAGCGCGCCATCGACGATGCTCTCGCGGCTCAGCTTGGCCGGGCGCGCCGCGGATTTCGCCCCGCGAACGCGGCCCCCGGCCGAGGATGGCTCCGGCTGAGCTGCCATGACGCGTGTGCCCTTCCCTGTGACGGTGGGTTATCGGTGGCCGTTGGGTTCGACTAATGACTCTAGTTGACTATGCTGCGGCCCAGCCGGCTTAGCCCGGACGGCGGCACACAGGCGGCGGCGCCATCGGATAACACGTTGTGGTCGGTCAAGGCTGTCGTCGCGCGGGCACTTGCCACTAGGCTCAGTCGAAGCTCCACGCGCAGCACACCCACCCAACGCAGGGGGCAGCCATGAAATGGACCACCGTCGCCGCGTCGCTGTGTTTGGTCACCTTCGCTGCCACCCCCTCACCGCCGGCCGCGCACGCCAAGAACGGCGACACCCACGTCGTCGGACAGGGCATCGTGCAGACGCTGGACTGCAACGATTCCACGCTGATCGTCAACGGCACCGAAAACATCGTCACCGCAAAGGGCACCTGCTGGGCGGTGACGGTGATGGGCTCGTCCAATACCGTGGTGGCCGACACCATCGTCAACGACATCACCGTCTATGGCTGGGACGAGACGGTGTTCTTTCACAATGGCGACCCGTTCATCTGGGACCGTGGCCGCGAACTGGGCATGGTGAACCGGTTGCAGCGAGTGGGCCCCTGAGGTGATTCGAGGAACCGTGCGCGCCCATGTCTTTGCCGACTCCTCACGGCCGGCCGCTCAGGCCCTGGCGCTGACCGTTGTCGCGGCCGCAGTTGGACTGGCCGGCTGCAGTTCGACCGCCAACCCGCCGGCGGCGAACACGACAAGCGCCACGGCGAAGACCACGACGACCAGCGGAACCGCGGCGCCGACGGCCGGCGGAACCACGACCGCTTCCATCGAAATCGGTGACACGCTCAACTACGGTTCACTGGGCACCACCGCAACCCTTGACTGCCAAGACGGCAAATCACTCAACGTGGCCGGCTCGGACAACACCCTGACGGTGACCGGCAGCTGCGCAACCGTGATCATCGGCGGCGCGAACAACAAGATCACCTTCGACAAGATCGACGAGCGCCTGACCGTGTTGGGGCTCAACAACACCATCAGCTACCAGGGCGGCGACCCGAAGATCGACAACATCGGCTCGGGCAACAGCATCACGAAAGGCTGACGCGGCTAATCAGGGGCGCCGTGCCGACCGGCGCCCGCGGCGAATCGCGCGGCCCCCTGCATGGCTTCGCCAGCGACGCGCGAAATGCTGGCGAACTCCACATCGAGCGCCGCGGACTCGGACAGGCCCCATTGGTGCAGGGCCGACAACCGATCCGATCGCAGGCACTGCTGCGGCAACGCGGCCAACTCAGCGGCCAACCGCTCGGCGGCTTGGCGGGCCTGGCCCTTGGGCACCACCCGGTTGGCCAACCCGATCGCCAACGCTTCATCGGCGCGCACGCCGCGGCCGGTGAGGATCATGTCCATGGCCCTACTGTGACCGATCAGCCGTGGCAGCCGCACGGTGCCGCCGTCAATCAGTGGTACCCCCCAGCGGCGGCAGAACACGCCGAACACGGCATCTTCTTCGGCCACCCGCAAGTCGCACCACAGCGCCAGCTCCAGCCCCCCGGCCACGGCGTAGCCGCTGACCGCGGCGATCACCGGTTTGGACAACACCATTCGCGACGGCCCCATCGGGCCGGGACCCGTGCGGTGCACTGCGTTGGCCGCCGGTGTGCCAAATGCCTTCAAATCGGCTCCGGCGCAGAAGGTTCCGCCCTCGCCCCACAACACGGCCACCGACGCGGTGTCGTCGCGATCGAACTGATCGAACGCGGTGTACAACGCGGCGGCCGTCGGGCCGTTCACCGCGTTGCGCGCCGCCGGCCGGTTGATGATCACGGTGGTCACCGGGCCGCTGCGTTCCACCCGCACCAGATCACTCATGTGTCGCCTCCTGAAGTTGGGTGCTGTCGCGCCGTTGCGCCAGTTCGGTGGCGAAGTCGTGGTAGGCGGCGCGCAGCCGCGCGCCAGGCCAGTCGGCCGGCAGCAGTTCGGCGGGCAGCATCGGGTCGTTGAGCAGGTGACGCACCATCGCCGCGGCCACCACGAACCGGCCGGGAATGTCGGGCGTCTGCGCCATCTCGTCGAGCAGCCGGTGGCCGGTGCTAGCCCATGCGGGCAGATCCCACAATTTCCCGGCCAGCGCGGCGGGTGCCTCGTCGCGCGCTTTCAGCACCCGCACCCGGGCCGCGACGTCGGGATCCAGCCGAAGGTCAAGGTTGTCGGGGCGCAGCCACACCCCTTCGCGCAGCTCACCGAAACGCTTGTGGTGCATGGTGGTTCGCAGCGCCGCGCGGGTGCGGGCGTCGGTGCCGACGCTGGTCACGATCAGCAAGTGCCAATCGCCGTGCCAGGCCCGGGTCCGTGGCCGCATGGCCTCGTCCTGCCGACGCTGACGGGCCAGCAACCGATCCGAAAGCCGGTAGCCGTCCGCGGACCGGATCAGGTCTCCGGCACCGACCATGCGGGTCAGCGCGACCCGCAGCGTCGTCTCTTTGATACCGAAATCATTTGTCAAACTGATCAATTCGCTCGCGGAGGCCCACGCGGGATGGGCGCCGAGCAGCACGCTGAGCACCACCGAGCGGGCTGTCATGGTCGGCACGGTTGACCCCTGGCTTACACCTGAGACGCCCGACGGCCGTAGTCGCCGAACGGCTCATCACGGTGGCGAACCGCCTCCCGGAAGCCGTGCTCCACAGCGTCGGCAACAAACGCGTGCCCCTCGGGTGTGTGCCGGGCGATCCCGTCGAACACCGTGCCGACCATCCTGCTGGTCACCACACCTTGTTGCAGCAGAGCGGAATTGAGCGCGAGCTTGATCATGATCAGCTGGTTGACCGGCAGCGCGGCGATCCGGGCCACCAGTCGCTCGGTGCGCTCGTCGAGGTCGTTGGGATCCGGCGCCTCGACGGCCAGGCCCCATTCGGCGGCCTGCGCGCCGGTGATGCAATCACCGGTGAACAGCAGGCGTTTGGCGCGCTGGTCGCCGAGTCGGTGCGCCCACAGACCCGCCGCCGGGACACCCCACACCCGCGTCGGTGGGTAGCCGATTTTCGCGTCGGCGGCGGCGATCACCTGATCGGCGTGCAATGCGATGTCGGTGCCGCCGGCCACGCAGTAGCCGTGGATCTTGACCACCGTCGGCTTGTCGGCATGCATCAGGCTGGAAAACCCGCGCACGAACCGGCTCATCATCTGGTAGTCGATCATCGGGTCCCACGGCTGATTCGGCAGGTGGTTGGCGGCCTGGGTGTCACCGTCCAGCACCGTGCCCCGGTAGGCGCCGGTACCGCCGGCCGAGGCGGTCCCGTCGGCGTAGGCCGACAGGTCGAAGCCCGCGCAGAAACCCTCGCCGCGCCCCGACACCAGGATGACGTGGACATTGGGGTCCAGATCGGCACGTTCCACCAGCGCCGACAGCTCCAGGGGAGTATCGGCAACGATCGCGTTGCCCTTCTCCGGGCGGTTGAAGGTGATCCGCGCAACCCGGCCGGTGACCTCGTAGGTCATCGTTTTCAGGTTGTCGAAGTCGACCGGCCTGATCGCGTGCGTCATCCCTTCACCAGGGCCCGTTCCAGGATGGGCGCCAGGTCCAATCCGGTCGGCATGGTGCCGAACGCGCGGCCCCACCGCCCGTCGAGCCGGGTCGCCAGGAACGCCTCGGCGACGGCGGGATGCCCATGGCGCACCAGCAGCGACCCCTGCAGCGCCAGGCAGATGTCCTCGGCGATCATGCGGGCGCGGTACTGGATGGTTTCCAGATCCTCAAGTTGCGGTCGCAACCGACCGACGTGCCCGTCCAGGCGGGCGTCGGAGCCCGTGCTCTTGCCCAGCTCGTCGAACAGCACGTCGACGCAGTCGGGGCGGGTTGCCATGGCGCGCAACGTGTCCAGCGCGCTGACGTTGCCCGAGCCTTCCCAGATGCCGTTCAGCGGCGCCTCACGGTAGAGCCGCGGCATGTTGGAGTCCTCGACATAGCCGTTGCCGCCCAGGCATTCCAGCGCCTCGGCCGCGTGCGGGGCAGCGCGCTTGCATACCCAGTACTTGCTGGCCGCCAGCCCGATCCGGCGCAGCAGCGCCTCACGCCCGTCGCCGCGCACCGCGGCGTCGGTGGCGCCGGCCATCCGCATCGCCACCATGGTGGCGGCCTCGGCCTCCACCGCCAGGTCGGCGAGCACATTGCGCATCAATGGCTGGTCAATCAGATAGGCGCCGAACGCTTTTCGGTGCTGGGCGTGGTGGATGGCCCAGGCCAGTCCCGCCTGCATCCCGGTGGCGCTGCCCAGCGTGCAATCCAGCCGGGTCATGTTGACCATTTCGATGATGGTGGGCACCCCGCGCCCCTCCTCGCCCACCAGCCACGCGATGGCGCCGTCGTATTCGACCTCGCTGGAGGCGTTGGCGTGGTTGCCGAGCTTGTCCTTCAGCCGCTGCAGGAACATCCGGTTGCGGCTCCCGTCGGGCAGCACCCGGGGCAGCATGAAGCAGGACAGGCCGCCGGGCGCCTGCGCGAGCACCAGGAAGATGTCACACATCGGCGCCGAGGTGAACCATTTGTGACCGGTCAGCGTGTAGCTGCCGTCGGCGTTGCGGGTCGCCGTGGTGGTGTTGGCCCGCACATCGGAACCGCCCTGTTTCTCGGTCATCGACATGCCCGCGGTGATGCCGGCCTTGGTGGTGGGCACCGTCAGCTCGGGGTCGTAGTGCCGGCTGGTCAGCAGCGGCTCATACGTGCTGGCCAGTTCGGGGTTATGCCGCAGCGCCGGCACCACGGCGTAGGTCGCCGAGACGGGGCACATGTGGCCCGGTTCGACGGCCCACCACGTGCACGTCTTGGCGGCACGCACCACGTGCGCACCCGGCCGAGGATCCGCCCAGGGCGCCGCGTGCAGACCGTGCTCGATCGCGGTACGCATCAACTCGTGGTAGGCCGGGTCATACTCCACTTCGTCAATGCGGTGGCCGTAGCGGTCGTGGGTGTGCAGGATTGGCCGGTTGCGGTCGGCAAGCTCGCTCCAACGGTGGGCCTGCCGTGAGCCGGCGATGGCGCCGAGCGCGGTGAACTCGTCGAGGCCCCACTGCCCGCCCTCGCGAATCAGGGCTTCGATGAGCACCGGCGACGACGCGGGGTTGTAGTTCTGCAGGGGTGGAACCTGGTTGGTGACGGCATGGGTATCAGGCATGACACCCATGTTACATTTTTTCAACAACCGCACAAGAGATGTAATATCCGCGTCGTGGGGCCGTCTCAGGCGGGGTGCGCGGCGAAGAATTCCCACAACATCTCGGTGGCCGCCGACGGCCACTGATGGCCGACATCGTCGAAGGCGACGAGCACGACGCTGCGGCGGTCCGCGCAGCTCGCGATCGACGTCGTAACACCGCCGGAGACCGTGACGTTGGGGGCGTCGCACCGGTCGACAGTGCGCCAGAACGCATTGAGCTGCTCGACGGGGGGACCATTGATGCGGGCAATGCCCACCCCGGGCCCGCCGGTGTAGCGGACCAGGGGATCCCCGGTGCCATGAAGGTGCATAACCGACACCGGGTGCGGGGACGGGCACGGGTCAAGCTGTGTCCCCGCAACGGGACCGATCGCCGCGAAAAGGTTGGTGTGGCACACCAGCGTGTAGGACATGATGGCGCCGTTGCTCATGCCGGTGGCGTAAACCCTGGCCGGGTCGATGCGAACGTTGCGGGCGATGTCGGCCACCGCCGCTTGAATGAACGCGACATCGTCGACACCGTCGCGTGCGGGCCGGCCGCAGCAGCCCCCTCCGTTGACGTTCCAGGCCCGATAGAGACCGTCCGGATAGGCCACGAGGAACTTCGCCGAATCCGCCAATTCATCCCAGTCATACGACCTTTCGGCCTGCCTGGCGCTGCCGAACCCGCCGTGCAGCATGACCACCAGCGGAGCCAACGGGGGCAATTGCGCGGGCTTGAACAGCCGGTAGGCGCGCTCGACTCCACCGACCTGGATGGTGTGCAAGCTGGTGCCATTCCCGAAGCCCTCCGGCGGCGCAGCTCCCCTGTGTGCACAGCCCGCGAGCACCAGCACGACGCCCAGCAGCGCGACGAGCCGGTAACGCATGAATCAACCGTAGGCACACACGCCGGCTTTCACGAGCCTTGAACGGCCGTGAAATCAGTCGTTGACCTTGTCCCGCAAAAACGCGATGTCATCCTTGCGGCCCTGGTCGGCGGTTTCACAGATGACCGGCGCGCCCGCCGCGGTGACCACCGCCACCAGCAGCTCCGGATCGATCTGGCCGGCGCCCAGGTTGGCGTGGCGGTCGCGACCCGAGCCCGCTTCGTCCCGGGAGTCGTTGCAGTGGACCAAGTCGATGCGATCGGTGATGGCTTTGATGCGGTCCACGGCGTCCACCAGCGCCTCACCCGCCGCCCAGGCGTGACAGGTATCCAGGCAAAAGCCGATACCGGTGTCGCCGATCACATCCCACAGCCGTGCGATGGTGTCGAAACGGCGGGCCATCGCGTGGTCACCGCCCGCGGTGTTTTCCAGGTACACCGGAACCTCGGTGTGCAGCTGGTCCAGCGCCTTACGCCAGCGCTGAAACCCCTCGGCAACATCGTCGTCGTCGGCGACGTGGCCACCGTGCACGATCACCGCCGCGGCACCGATATCGGCCGCCGCGTCACAGGTCTGCTGCAGCATCTTGCGCGACGGAATCCGCACCCGATTGTTCGCCGACGCGAGGTTGATCAGGTATGGCGCATGCACGTAGATCGGCAACGCCGCTGCCTTGAGCGCGGCCGCATCCTCGCGCGGTTTGGGCGCCCGCCAGCTCTGCGGATTGCCCAGGAAAATCTGCACCGCGTCAGCACCTTCGGCCGCCGCTGCGGCGAGTGGATCCTGTGGGCTGACATGCGAACCGATGAGCACCAGGACAGTGTAGTGGGGCCCGCCGTGATGATGTGCGCTCGTTGCGTTGGGGCACCCGCGAGCGGGGTGTTCGGCGACATCGACGCATCCGGTGCTTGGCCTTCGGGATAGGCTTCCCGCGGCGAGCCAGTTGTTGACGCCGGTGGAGTTGCCGCTGCTAGTGGAGGATGGGGCCATGCTTTGTGTGGGGCGCGGCATCGCCGACATCACCGGTG
Source organism: Mycobacterium shinjukuense (assembly GCF_010730055.1). Taxonomy (NCBI): domain Bacteria; kingdom Bacillati; phylum Actinomycetota; class Actinomycetes; order Mycobacteriales; family Mycobacteriaceae; genus Mycobacterium; species Mycobacterium shinjukuense. The sequence goes on from NZ_AP022575.1 coordinate 3,027,076, forward strand.
AGTCGGCCGACTGCGGCATGCTCGGCTACGGCAGGGCCGACCAGCGCACCGCCGGCATTCACTTTCGCCTGCGGTCCCGGGCATTCGTTTTCGACGACGGGAAGGCGCGGTTGCTGCTCGTTGTGGCCGACCTGCCGCTGCCGATGCAAAACGTGACCGATGAAGTGCTGCGCCGGTTGGCGGATTGCTATGGCGACACCTACGCGGAGCAGAACACGCTGATCACGACGACGCACACGCACGCCGGACCCGGGGGGTACTGCGGTCACCTGCTGTACAACCTGTCCACGAGCGGGTTCCGGCCGGTTACATTCCAGGCGATCGTCGACGGAATCGTCGAATCGGTGCGCCATGCCCATGGCGACGTTGCGCCCGCCCAGGTGATGCTGTCACACGGCGAGCTGCACAGCGCCAGCGTTAACCGGTCACCGTCGGCGTTCGACCGCAACCCGGCGGCCGATCGGGCATTCTTCCCGGACCGCATCGACCCGCATACCACCCTGGTGCGCATCGATCGGGGCGAGGCCACCGTGGCCGCGATCCACTTCTTCGCCACCCACGGCACGAGCATGACCAATCGCAACCGCCTTATCTCCGGAGACAACAAGGGCTTCGCGGCCTACCATTGGGAACGCACCGTCGGCGGAGCCGATTACCTCACCGGTCAGCCCGACTTCATCGCCGCCTTCGCGCAGACCAACCCCGGCGACATGAGCCCCCACGTCGACGGACCCATCACCGGCGCGTCGGTGCCCGAGCGCGAGCTGGAAAACACCCGCCGCATCGGGCTGTGCCAGTTCGAGGATGCCTTCAAGCAGCTCGATCGTGCGACACCGATCGGCGACGGCATCGACGCGCGGTTCACGTATGTCGATCTCAGTTCCGTTGTGGTGCGTGGCGAATACACGCCCGATGGTCATCAGCACCGCACCGGGCATCCGATGATTGCCGCCGCCACCATGGCCGGGACCGATGAGGGCGAGGGCTTCCGTGGCTTCCGGCAAGGCCGAAACCCTTTCTGGGACAACGTATCCAACGCCATCTATCGGTTTGTCGGGTCGGTAGCCGCGGTGCACGCTCCCAAAGCCATTGTGGTGCCGGCGCATCTGCTGAACCGGATGCATCCCTTTGTCCAGGAGATCGTTCCCGTTCACCTGGTGCGGATCGGGCGCCTGTATCTGATCGGCATCCCTGGCGAACCGACCATCGTCGCGGGACTTCGGCTGCGGCGCACGGTGGCGTCGATCGTCGGCGCCGAGCTGGCCGACGTGCTCTGCGTGGGCTACACCAACGCCTACATCCATTACGTGACCACGCCCGAGGAATATCTTGAACAGCGCTACGAGGGCGGCAGCACCTTGTTTGGCCGATGGCAGCTGCCCGCTCTCATGCAGACGGTCGCCGGGCTTGCCGAGGCAATGCGCGACGGGCGGCCCGTGCCACCGGGCCCGCGGCCGCAACCCAGACAGACGCTGAGCTGGTTGCGCGCTGCCCCACCCGATAGCGGCCCGTTCGGAACGGTGATCACCGAGCCGGCGGCGACATACCGACCCGGCCAAACGGTAGCCGTCGAATTCGTCAGCGCGCTGCCCAACAACGATCTGCGCCGGGGCGGCACCTTCCTCGAAGTGGTCCGCCGGGAAGGTGCCGGCTGGGTGCGGGTTGCCGACGACGGCGACTGGGCCACCAGCTTTCGCTGGCAGCGCCGGGGGCGGGCCGGCTCGCGGGTCAGCATCAGCTGGGATATTCCCGGCGATACCACGCCCGGGTGCTACCGCATCGTGCACCACGGCACCGCACGCGATGGCAATGGCACGCTGCAGGCGTTCACCGCAACCACCCGCGAGTTCACCGTCGGCTGACCCACGGCACTCACCTTCTCCGGCGGGCAGACGCAAAAGCCCCCATTTCGACACGAAAATGGGGGCTTTTGCGTCTGCTCGGCGTGAGAAACTCAACCGGCCAAGCGGGGTTTCAGCAGCAGGGTGTTGATGCGCTCGACGAGTCCGATCGAATCGCGCCGGATATCGTCGACTGTCATCGGAATAACTGTCCAGCCGCATTCCTGCAGTCGGGCGGTTTTCAGCCTGTCGTGCACCAGGGCAGCGCGCCCGAGATGCCATTCGACGCTGTCGTATTCGGCGACGACGAAAGCCTGCGGCCACGCGAAATCGACGCGCCACAGCTTGCCGTAGCGATCCACGATGGTGTACTGCAGCTCCGGCATGGGTAATTTGGCGTCGATAAACACGAGTCGCGCCTCGCTCTCCATCGGCGACTCGGCACGACCGTCGGCGTAGCCGATTAGCTCCCGGACCTTCACGATGCCGCGGCGGCCCTTTTGTTCTCGGATCGCCGCAGCCAATTCGCCTCTGGTGCACGCACCGATGTGCAGGGCAGCATCAAGGGTCGCCAAGGCGCGTGGGCGCCGCAACATCCGTGCTACTTCGATCGCCGTCCAGGCCGGCGCCGTGGCCAATCGTCCTTCCACCCGTCGCAGCGGTGCGCCAATTCGTTGATGCACCATGAGACCCGCTGACGGCCGCATCCGTACCCCCGGGTCGAGAATGTGGACCCGAGACGTGTTCTCGGTATCAAAGCCGTACAGCGACGCGGCGGTGCCCATGCAGGCCACGATCGGCTCACGCGCCAACAGATCCAACGCAGCGAGCTTGCCCAGCACATCTGGCTGGTGTAACGCGTACACCCCATGGCATACGCGAACGAGCCTGCCCGCCTTGACGAGCCCGGCCAAACGCCTGCGCGTGGTCACGCCGAGCAGTTGTTGTGTGGTAGCCAAGCCACCGTTTACCGCGATGACTTCGTCGACGAGCATGCGCTGATGCTGTCTGGAGCCGGCGTGGACCGGAAGTCAGTGCTGTGGATAGCCCGCCGAGCAGACGCACAGGCCCCGAAAACCATGGTTTTCGGGGGCCTGTGCGTCTGCTCGCGCTACCTAGCCTAGCGGTAGTCGCTGTAGCCGTAGTCGTCCAGCGGGACGGCAGCGCCGGTGGCGGCACCGAAGTCCGGGCTGTAGTACTGATCCTCATACGACGGAATCGTGTATGCCGCGGCGCGGGCCTCTTCGGTCGGCTGCACCACGATGTTGCGGTAGCGGCTGATGCCGGTCCCGGCCGGGATCAGCTTGCCGATGATCACGTTCTCCTTGAGACCGTGCAGCTTGTCGCTGCGGCAGTTGATCGCCGCGTCGGTCAGCACCCGCGTGGTCTCCTGGAACGACGCCGCGCTCAGCCACGAGTCGGTGGCCAGGGACGCCTTGGTGATCCCCATCAGCACCGGACGGCCGGCAGCGGGCTCGCCGCCCTCGGCCACCACCCGACGGTTCTCGGCCTCGAACTCGGCGCGATCGATCAGCGAGCCGGGCAAAAACTCGGTCGCACCCGAGTCGATGATGGTGACCCGGCGCAGCATCTGGCGCACGATCACCTCGATGTGCTTGTCGTGGATCGACACGCCTTGGGCGCGGTAGACCTCCTGGACCTCGCGGACCAGGTGGATCTGCACCTCGCGGGGGCCCTGCACGCGCAGCACCTCGTGCGGGTCGGCCGAGCCTTCCATCAGCTGCTGGCCCACCTCGACGTGGTCGCCGTCGGACAGCACCCGCTCGGAGCCGTCCTCATGCTTGAACACCCGCAGCCGTTGCCGCTTGGAGAGCTTGTCGTAGACCACTTCCTCGCTGCCGTCGTCGGGAACGATGGTGATCTTGTAGAAGCGTTCCCCGTCCTCGAGCCGGACCCGGCCGCTGACGTCGGCGATCGGCGCCTTACCGCGCGGCACCCTGGCCTCGAACAACTCCTGAACCCGGGGCAGACCACCGGTGATGTCCTCCCCGACACCGCCCTGGTGAAAGGTGCGCATGGTCAGCTGCGTGCCGGGCTCACCGATGGATTGGGCGGCCACGATGCCGACGGCCTCGCCGATGTCGACCAGCTTGCCGGTGGCCATGGACCGCCCGTAGCAGGTCGCGCACACGCCGGTGCTGGTGGTACAGGTCAACACCGAACGCACCTTCACCTGCGTGATGCCCGCGGCCAGCAGCGCGTCAATCTCCGGGTCGCCCAGGTCCTGGCCGCGTTCGACGATGACGTTGCCGGCCTCGTCGACCGCGTCGGTGCCCAAAGTCCGCGCGTACGCCGAGGTCTCGATGTACGGGTCGCGGATCAACGTGCCGTCCGGCGCACGCTCGGCCAGCTCGACGACGATGCCGCGCTCGGTTTGGCAGTCATGCTCGCGCACGATCACGTCCTGGCTCACGTCCACCAGACGGCGCGTCAGGTAACCGGAGTCGGCGGTACGCAACGCGGTGTCCGCCAAGCCCTTTCGAGCGCCGTGGGTGTTGATGAAGTACTCCAGCACGGTCAGGCCCTCACGGAACGACGACTTGACCGGACGCGGGATGAACTCGCCCTTGGGGTTGGTCACCAGGCCCTTCATGCCGGCCAGCGTCCGGGTCTGGGTGAAGTTGCCGGTGGCGCCCGAGTCGACGATCGTGATGATCGGGTTGTCGTCGGGGTAGTGCTCCCGCAGCGCCTGACCGACCTCGTCGGTGGCTTCCTTCCAGATCTCCACCAGCGCCTCGTTGCGCTCGTCGTGGTTCAAGGCGCCACGCTGGAACTGCTTTTCGACCTTATCGGCGCGCTCCTCGTACTGGTCGAGGATCTCCTTCTTGCGCGGCGGCACCAGCACGTCGGCCATCGAGACGGTGACACCGCTGCGGGTGGCCCAGTAGAAGCCGGCGTCCTTGAGCTTGTCGACGGTCTGGGCGACCACGATCATCGGGTAGCGCTCGGCCAGGTCGTTGATGATGGTGGCCTGCACCTTCTTGTGCATCTGCTTGTTGACAAACGGATACCCCAGCGGCAGCAGCTCGTTGAACATCACCCGGCCCAACGTGGTCTCGGCCATCCACGGATCGCCGGGCCGCCAACCGTTGCGACCGAACAGCTCCTCCTCGATCTCGGCCGGCGGACGCAGCTGGGTCAGCCGCACCTTGATCTTGGCCCGCACCGAGAGCACACCCCGGTCGGCCGCCATAATCGCTTCCGCGGGCGAGGAGTACACACCCGACTCCGGACGATCCGGCGCGGCCGACCGGTATTCACCGGTGTCCCCGGGGACCTCGGTGGTCAGGTAGTACAGCCCGGTGACCATGTCCAGCCGCGGCATCGCCAGGGGGCGCCCGGATGCCGGCGACAGGATGTTGTTGGACGACAACATCAGGATGCGGGCCTCGGCCTGCGCTTCGGCGGAGAGCGGCAGGTGCACGGCCATCTGGTCGCCGTCGAAGTCGGCGTTGAACGCCTCACACACCAGCGGGTGTAGCTGGATCGCCTTGCCTTCCACCAGCATTGGCTCGAAGGCCTGGATGCCCAATCGATGGAGCGTCGGTGCCCTGTTTAATAGCACCGGGTGCTCGGCGATGACCTCTTCGAGCACGTCCCACACCTGCGGGCGCTGCCGCTCCACCATGCGCTTGGCGCTCTTGATGTTCTGTGCGTGGTTGAGGTCGACCAGCCGCTTCATCACGAACGGCTTGAACAGCTCCAGCGCCATCAGCTTGGGCAGACCGCACTGGTGCAGCTTGAGCTGCGGGCCGACCACGATGACCGACCGGCCCGAGTAGTCGACACGCTTACCGAGCAGGTTCTGCCGGAACCGGCCCTGCTTGCCCTTGAGCAGGTCGGACAGCGACTTCAGCGGACGGTTGCCCGGCCCGGTGACGGGCCGGCCGCGGCGGCCATTGTCGAACAGCGCGTCCACGGATTCCTGCAGCATCCGCTTCTCATTGTTGACGATGATCTCGGGAGCGCCTAAATCGATTAGCCTCTTGAGCCGGTTATTGCGGTTGATCACCCGGCGGTACAGGTCATTGAGGTCGGACGTGGCGAACCGGCCGCCGTCCAGCTGCACCATTGGACGCAGCTCCGGCGGAATCACCGGGACGGCGTCAAGCACCATGCCCATCGGCGAGTTGCCCGACTGCTGGAACGCCGCGACCACCTTCAGCCGCTTGAGCGCGCGAAGCTTCTTCTGCCCCTTGCCGTTTCGGATGACCTCCCGCAGCGCCTCGGCCTCGGCGTCGATGTCGAAGTTTTCGATCAACTTCTGGATCGACTCCGCGCCCATGGCGCCGGTGAAGTACTCACCGTAGCGGTCGACGAGCTCGCGGTAGAGGTTCTCGTCGACGATCAACTGCTTGGGGGCCAGCTTGGTGAAGGTGTTCCAGATGTCCTCCAGCCGGTCCAGCTCCCGCTGCGCGCGATCGCGGATCTGGCGCATCTCCCGCTCGCCGCCGTCGCGAACCTTGCGCCGCGCGTCGGCCTTGGCGCCCTCGGCCTCCAGCTCCGCCAGGTCGGCCTCCAGTTTCTGTGCGCGGGCCTCCAACTCGGCGTCGCGCTGATCCTCGACGGCCTTGCGCTCCACCGCCATTTCGGCTTCGAGTGTGGATAGCTCGTTGTGCCGCATCTCCTCGTCGACCGAGGTGATCACGTAGGCCGCGAAGTAGATGATCTTCTCCAGGTCCTTCGGAGCCAGGTCCAGCAGATACCCCAGCCGGCTCGGCACGCCCTTGAAATACCAGATGTGGGTGACCGGCGCGGCCAGCTCGATGTGACCCATCCGCTCACGGCGCACTTTGGCGCGCGTCACCTCGACGCCGCACCGCTCGCAGATGATGCCCTTGAAGCGCACCCGCTTGTACTTGCCGCAGTAGCATTCCCAGTCGCGAGTCGGCCCGAAGATCTTCTCGCAAAACAGGCCGTCCTTCTCCGGCTTCAGCGTGCGGTAGTTGATCGTCTCGGGCTTCTTGACCTCGCCGTACGACCATTGCCGGATGTCCTCCGCGGTGGCCAGACCGATGCGGAGTTCATCGAAGAAGTTGACGTCGAGCACGTAACTCCCTTTCCCCTAACGGGTTTAGTGGTTAGCTGATTTACGCCAGGTCCTCGACGGACGCGGATTCGTTGCGGGACAAGTTGATTCCCAGGTTGGCCGCGGCCCGCTCAAGATCCTCGTCCTCCCCCTCGCGCAGCTCGATCGCCGCACCGTCACTGGACAGCACTTCCACGTTGAGGCACAGCGATTGCAGCTCCTTGAGCAGAACCTTGAACGACTCGGGAATCCCCGGTTCCGGGATGTTCTCCCCCTTGACGATCGCCTCGTACACCTTGACCCGGCCGACGGTGTCGTCGGACTTGATGGTCAGCAGCTCCTGCAGCGTGTAGGCCGCACCGTAGGCCTGCATGGCCCAGCACTCCATCTCGCCGAACCGCTGGCCGCCGAACTGCGCCTTACCACCCAGCGGCTGCTGGGTGATCATCGAGTACGGACCGGTGGAGCGGGCGTGGATCTTGTCGTCCACCAGGTGGTGCAGCTTCATGATGTACATGTAGCCAACCGTGACCGGATACGGGAACGGCTCGCCGCTGCGCCCGTCGAACAGTACGGCCTTGCCGTCGCCATCCACCAGCACGTCACCGTCGCGGTTGGGCAGCGTGGCCGACAGCAGCCCCTGCAGCTCCTCCTCTCGGGCACCGTCGAACACCGGTGTCGACACGATCGCGTTCGGCTCGGCCGCCAGCAGCTCCTCGGGCAGCTTGGCGGCCCAGTCCGGCACTCCGCCCGACGTATCGATCTTCCAGCCGCTGTGCGCGCACCAACCCAGGTGGGTTTCCAGGATCTGGCCGATGTTCATCCGTCGCGGCACGCCATGGGTGTTGAGGATGATGTCCACCGGGGTCCCGTCGGCAAGGAACGGCATGTCCTCCACCGGCAGGATCTTGCCGATGACGCCCTTGTTGCCGTGCCTGCCGGCCAGCTTGTCACCGTCGGAGATCTTGCGTTTCTGGGCCACGTAGACCCGCACCAGCTCGTTGACGCCGGCGGCCAGTTCGTCGTCGTCCTCGCGGGAGAACACCCGGATGCCGATCACCTTGCCGGATTCGCCGTGCGGCACCTTCAGCGAGGTGTCACGGACTTCGCGGGCCTTCTCTCCGAAAATGGCGCGCAGCAGCCGCTCCTCCGGGGTCAACTCGGTCTCCCCCTTGGGGGTGACCTTGCCGACCAGGATGTCCCCGTCGCGCACCTCGGCGCCGATGCGCACGATGCCGCGCTCGTCCAGGTCGGCAAGCACCTCGTCGGAGACGTTCGGGATGTCCCGGGTGATCTCCTCGGCGCCCAGCTTGGTGTCGCGGGCGTCGATCTCGTGCTCCTCGATGTGGATCGAGGTGAGGATGTCCTCTTCGACGAGTCGGTTGGACAGGATGATCGCGTCCTCGTAGTTGTGGCCCTCCCACGGCATGATCGCCACCAGCAGGTTCTTGCCGAGCGCCATCTCGCCGTTTTGGGTGCACGGACCGTCGGCAATGACCTGGCCGGCCTCGACCCGGTCGCCCGCGTCCACGATCGGGGTTTGGTTGGCGCTGGTGCCGTGGTTGGAGCGGGCGAACTTGCGCAGTCGGTAGGTGTGCCGGGTGCCGTCGTCGGCCATCACGGTGATGTAGTCGGCCGACACCTCCTCGATCACCCCGGACCTCTCAGCGACGACGACGTCGCCGGCGTCGATGGCGGCGCGCAACTCCATGCCGGTGCCCACCAGCGGGGCCTCGCTGCGCACCAACGGGACCGCCTGGCGCTGCATGTTGGCACCCATCAGGGCACGGTTGGCGTCGTCGTGCTCGAGGAACGGGATCATCGCGGTGGCCACCGACACCATTTGGCGAGGCGACACGTCCATGTAGTCCACCTCGGACGACGGCACGTACTCCACCTCGCCCGCCTTGCGGCGGACCAGAACGCGCGGTTCGACGAAGCGGCCGTCGGCGTCGATCGGCGAGTTGGCCTGGGCCACGACGTGGCGGTCCTCCTCGTCGGCGGTCAGGTACTCGATCTCGTCGGTCACGATGCCGTCGCGGACCTTGCGGTACGGCGTCTCGATAAACCCGAACGGATTGACCCGCGCATACACCGACAGCGAGCCGATCAGGCCGATGTTGGGCCCTTCCGGGGTCTCGATCGGGCACATCCGGCCGTAATGCGACGGGTGCACGTCACGGACCTCCAACCCGGCGCGCTCCCGGGACAGACCCCCGGGCCCCAGCGCCGACAGTCGACGCTTGTGGGTGAGGCCGGAGAGCGGGTTGTTTTGATCCATGAACTGGGATAGCTGGCTGGTGCCGAAGAATTCCTTGATCGCGGCAACCACCGGGCGGATGTTGATGAGCGTCTGCGGGGTGATCGCCTCGACGTCCTGGGTGGTCATCCGCTCCCGGACGACCCGCTCCATCCGCGACATGCCGACCCGGATCTGGTTCTGGATCAGCTCGCCCACCGTGCGCAGCCGACGGTTGCCGAAGTGGTCGATGTCGTCGGTTTCCACCGGCACCTCGACGCCGCCGGGGACACACATCGTCGGCTGACCCGCATGCAGGCGGACCAGGTACTCGATGGTGGCGACGACGTCCTCTTCGGTCAGCGTGGTGGTACCGATGGGCTCACCGGGGTGCAGGCCGAGCTTCTTGTTCACCTTGTAGCGGCCCACCCTGGCCAGGTCGTAGCGCTTCTCCTTGAAGAACAGGTTCTCCAGCAGGGTCTGCGCGGACTCCTTGGTCGGCGGCTCGCCCGGACGTAGCTTGCGGTAGATGTCTAACAGCGCATCGTCGGTGCCGACGGTGTTGTCCTTCTCCAACGTCGACATCATGATGTCGGAGAACCCGAACCGCTCGGTGATCTGCTCGCTGGTCCAGCCCAGTGCCTTGAGCAGCACGGTGACGGGCTGGCGCCGCTTGCGGTCGATGCGCACACCCACGGTGTCGCGCTTGTCGACGTCGAACTCCAGCCAGGCGCCGCGGCTGGGAATCACCTTGACACTGTGCAGCGTCTTCTCGGTGGACTTGTCGATCGTTTCGTCGAAGTACACCCCGGGCGAACGCACCAGCTGGCTGACGACCACACGCTCGGTCCCGTTGATGATGAACGTGCCCTTCTCGGTCATCATTGGAAAGTCACCCATGAACACCGTCTGGCTCTTGATCTCGCCGGTGTTGTTGTTGATGAACTCCGCGGTGACGAACAGCGGCGCCGCGTAGGTCATGTCCTTGTCTTTGCACTCATCCACGGGTGCCTTGACGTCGTCGAAGCGAGGGTCGGAGAACGACAGGGACATCGACCCGGAGAAGTCCTCGATCGGTGAGAGTTCGTAGAGCACCTCTTCGAGGCCCCCGATCGGGTTGACGTCGCCCCGAGCGAGGGCGGCTTCACGCCAACGCGGTGAACCGATCAGCCACTCGAACGAATCGGTTTGCACGTCAAGCAATCCCGGAACTTCCAGGGGTTCGCGGAGTTTGGCGAAGGAAACCCGGTTGGGCGCTCCGGGAACGGAGCCATTTGAAGAACTTTGCGGGCGACTCTGACTGGGGCTAGCGTCTGTGTTGCTTTGGCGGAAATCAGCCAAGATGCGTCCTTCCAGCACCTCGTGCGGCAAACGAGCGCCGGCGGCCACCGGACCTGTTCGCCGCAGGTAATTGTCGGTTTGGCCGGCGAACGATCTGTCCGGGTCTCACGCACGCAACCGCATAGCTGAGCCGCATACTCGGCTCAGGCTAAGACCACGGTGTCAAGTGGCAGGTGAGGTGGGCAGGAAGTAGCCAGCGCAACGTCCAACGATAGCGCAGGACGGCGCATTCCTCAAATGCCCACAACAATCTGTCCAGGGGCATCGGCGCTGGCTGGCATATCGACGTTCCCGTGGACACATGCTGCCCAACAGATTGGCCCGTTTAGCGCCCGTCGTCAAGGGGGGTGGGCGGCAAGTTACGGCAAGTTAGCCCACAAACGCGCACGGGTCGTCCCAACACGGCTGTCTACGGGCAGTTCGGAGTAACCAGCTGTTTCACAGGAATTCGTTGAACGCAAATCGCCACAGCGCGCCGTCGAGGCGGCTAGCCGGCGAACTCGCTCGAGTGGTACTTGTGCGTGCCCTCGAGATCGTCGAGGATCGCCACCTGGGCTTTCTTGGGCAACGTGTGCAACATCTCGCGCACCCGAGCCTGGCGTCGAGCCACCGCCTTGCGCTCCGGCATCCCCGGCGTGGCGGTGATTTGCGGCGGCACGCCCTCGATTTCCTCGACACCACCCGCGTGATGGCCGGCATCCAGCAGCGCCTGCTCTTCGGCCATGGTGGCCTCGTCCTTCTCCTCGGACATGCCGATCGGCCCGATGCGCCGGCCGTTGAGGAACTGCCGCACCACCGGCTCGTCGCTGGTCAGCAGCACCTCCCGCGGGCCGAACATCACCAGGTGCTTGCGGAACAGCATGCCCATGTTGTCCGGCACGGTGCGGGCGATGTTGATGTTGTGCGTCACGATCAAGATGGTGGCGTCGATCTGGGCGTTGATGTCCATGATCAACTGGCTCAGGTAGGCGGTACGGACCGGGTCTAGACCCGAGTCGGGCTCGTCGCAGAGAATGATCTGCGGGTCCAGAACCAGCGCACGGGCCAGGCCGGCACGCTTGCGCATACCGCCGGAGATCTCACCGGGGAACTTCTTCTCGTCCCCACCCAGGCCGACCAGGGCCAGCTTCTCCATGACGATGTCACGGATCTCGCTTTCCTTTTTCTTGGTGTGCTCCCGCAGCGGGAACGCGGTGTTGTCGAAGAGGTTCATCGACCCGAACAGCGCACCGTCCTGGAATAGCACGCCGAACAATGTCCGGATCTCGTACAGCTCCTTGGCCGAGCATTCGATGATGTCGGTGCCGTCGATGATGATCGAGCCGCGCTCCGGCCGTAACAGACCGATCAGCGACTTCAGGAACACCGATTTGCCGGTACCCGACGGGCCCAGCAAGACGCTGACCTCACCAGCGGGGATCGTGAGCGTGACGTCTTCCCAGATCCTCGAGGATCCGAAGGACTTCGTGAGTCCGTTGACCTCGATAGCGACGCCCATGGGAAATCCTTCCGACGCTGATGCCGCCACCTGCCCTTTTTGTGTGGCAAGAGTCACTGTAGCGCACTGTCGGGGCATGTCATCAGGGTTGCCCGGATAACAAATACTCTACAGAGCGCGCGGCGGTTCTTCTGGGGTGGCGGACCCGTCAGGCGGTCGGCGCCCAGGTGCCGTGGAAGCCCATCGGCACCCGTTGCGGCAGATGCACGGTGGCCATCGACTCGAGGGTCTGGGCGTCCAACAGCAGCAGTTGGCCCTCGTCGCGGCCGCGGTGATGGCCGTATCCCATGAGGACGCCGTCGTCCTCGGCGTTGGCCGAGGGGTTCGGCACGAACGCCATCTCACCGATCAGCAGGTTGGGATCGAGCGCGGCGACCGTCGTCGACCCGGTCACATAATCCTGCTTGTACAGCCAGGTCACCATTTGCGACGAGTCTTGGGCAAAAAAACCGCCCTCGATGCCGACGGTGTAGCCGAACCGATGCCGACCGCCCAACCGGGTCTCGTTGATCCGGGGAAATTCCTGCGGCCGGTCGTCACGACGTTCGGTGGAAACCGCACCGGTCGCCAGGTTGATCGTCCACCGATCCAGCCGCGGCAGGCTGTCACCGCCCGGGCCGCGCCGGTCCCGGTCGAACATTCGCGAGTAACGCACCACGTCGAGCACCAGCACCTCGGAGCCGTCGCGGACCTCCGAGTAGGCGTTGAGCGGGTGGTAGACATAGCAGGGCTCGATGTCGAACCAGCGCACGTCACCGTTGCCGCCGTCGCGTGGCATCACACCGATCCGCGCCTGGTAGCGCGGATTCCAGGCGTATGGCAGGCGGTCAGAGGGTCGCTCGTTGCGATTGACCAGCGCCGCGATCGGTCCCGGGACCCGGACGCGTCCGATCAACGACTGCATCACCAGCTGGGCGGGCAGCCGCAGCCAGCGCGGCATCGTCGCCGGCAACACCTGCGCCGGGTCGAAGGTCACCGGCAGGTCGTAGATCACCACATACTTGTCGGTCAGCGAGAAGTTGTGCATCATCGGCGAGCCGCCCACCTCGATGTCGACCGTGCGACGGGCGCGGCCCCGGGTGTCGATCACCGAGTACTGCACCGTGTTCCCGCGAGCGAAGGAGTAGGACACCGCGTGCAGTTCGCCGGTGCGCGGGTCCCGGTGTGGATGGGCGGTGTAGCCCCCGGCCAGGGTGCCGTCGAAATCGCATGTCCCAACGGTGTCCAGCTCGTCGGTGAGTTCGTAGGTGGCGACGCCTGCTTCGACGAGGGCCAGGGTCTTGCCGGCGTGGGCCAACACGCTGGTGTTGGCGCCCAGGGCCAGCATGCCGGCCCGCGGGTTGATCCGGGTGGGCGCCGGCTCGCCGAGGGCGGCACATACCGACGGGCTGCGCACCCATCGGTTGCGGTACCAGCGGGCTTGTCCGCCGCGCAGCGCGACCCCGTGGATCATGCCGTCGCCGCTGAACCAGTGGTAGATCGCGGGGTCGACCTGTGCCACCGGGTTGGCCCCGTTGCGCAGGTAACGCCCGTCGAGGTGGTCGGGGATGTGGCCGGTGACCGGCAGGTCGGTCGCGGTCACCTCGGCGCCCACCGGCGCCAGGAAGCCGTCCAGATAGGGGTTCAAGGGGGCGGCGGTGTGCGCGGCGGTCATGTCCAAGCTCCTATAACATTGTTATTTCTGTGTTATAGGCACCGTACGCCCCAGATGAGAACATGGCAAGGATGACTTCACCGACGGGTGTTCGAGACGAGTTGCTGCAGGCCGCCGTGGGACTGCTCAACGAGCACGGGCCCGACGCGCTGCAGACCCGCAAGGTGGCCGGCGCCGCGGGCACCTCCACGATGGCGGTCTACACCCATTTCGGCGGGATGCGCGGGCTCATCGCCGCGGTCGCCGAAGAGGGGTTGCGCCAGTTCGATGCCGCGCTGACGCTCCCCAGCACCGCGGATCCCGTCGGCGACCTGCTGGCCGTCGGCATCGCCTACCGGCGTTACGCCATCGAGCGGCCACACATGTATCGGCTGATGTTCGGCAGCACCAGCGCACACGGCATCAACGCGCCGGCGCACAACGTCTTGACACTAACGATCGCCCAGATCGAGCAGCAGCACCCCAGCTTCGCGCACGTGGTGCGCGCGGTGCGCCGGTCGATGCTGGCCGGCCGGTTAGCGGCCGCGGGCTCTGCGGATGACGACGCCACCGTGGTGGCCGTGGCGGCCCAGTTCTGGGCGTTGGTCCACGGCTTCGTCATGCTCGAACTCGCCGGGTTCTACGGCGACGACGACGACACCGCGGTGGAACCGGTGCTGGCCTCGATGACAGCGAATTTGCTGGTCGCCCTGGGAGATTCAGCCGAGCAGGTGAAGCGTTCGCAGCGGTCGGCGGTGGTCGCAGGCGGGACGCGAAAGCCCCGGGGTTCTCGCGCAGCGACTACTTGACGGTGACGGTGGCGCCGGCCGCCTCGAGCTTGGCCTTGGCCTCGTCGGCGGCTTCCTTGGCGACCTTCTCCAGCAGCGGCTTGGGCGCGCTGTCCACCAGGTCCTTGGCCTCCTTGAGGCCCAGGCCCGAGACGATCTCCCGGACCACCTTGATGACGCCGATCTTCTTCTCGCCGGCGGCCTCGAGGATCACGTCGAACTCGGTCTGCTCCTCGACGGCCTCGGCGGCGGCGCCGGCCGGGGCGGCTCCCACGGCGGCGACGGCGACCGGAGCCGCGGCGGTGACCTCGAAGGTCTCCTCGAACTTCTTGACGAAGTCCGAAAGCTCCAACAGCGTCATTTCCTTGAACGCGTCCAGCAATTCGTCGGTCGAGAGCTTTGCCATGGTGGTCCTTCCTAGTTTCGGGGGTGGTGGATTATTGGTCTGAAGCTGGTTCTGCGGCCGCAGTGTCCGCGGGCGTGCCGGGTGCCTCGGCGGCCATCTTTTCCTGCAGTGCGGCCGCCAGTCGGGCCATCTGCGATGCGGGCGCAGTGAACAACCCGGCGGCCTTGGCGAGGTTGCCCTTCATCGCGCCGGCCAGCTTGGCCAGCAGCACCTCACGGGATTCCAGGTCGGCGATGCGTTCGACGTCGGCGACGCTCAGCGGGTGGCCATCCATGTAGCCGCCCTTGATGACCAGCGCCTTGTGCTCCCTGGCGAAGGTCTTGATGGTCTTGGCGGCGTCCACCGGTTCACCGGTGACGAACGCGATCGCGGTCGGGCCGGCGAACAGCTCGTCGAGTCCCTCGATGCCGGCCTCCGAGGCCGCCCGCTTGATAAGCGTGTTCTTGGCCACCGCGTAGCTGGCCGACTCCCCCAGCGACCGGCGCAGCTGCGCCAGGTTGGCCACCGTCAAACCCCGGTATTCGGTGATAACGGCAGCGGTCGAGGCCTTGAAGCGCGCCGCGATGTCTGCCACCGCGGTGGCCTTGTCAGCCTTGGCCATGCATACCTCCTGAGGTGAAAGTCCTGGTGCGACTTGCCGTCTGCGACCCACCCGGAAACGACGAACGCCCCGGTGCAGGAAGCGGCCGGGGCGTGGAAATGTGTCGGCGCGCACGCCGACGCGTAATGCCTCGTCCTCCTGCGTGGGTCGCCGGGATAGTCCCGGACCTTCGACCGATTTCTCGGTGACCGACGGTCTTCGGTGGATCGGCAACCACAATAGCGTGGTCCCGTCCGATCAGCCAAAGCGCCGAGTGTGAACACCGCGACGCCCCGCCGGCGTGTCGCGTCGGCGGATTCACCGTCGGCCGAACGTCATAGTGGCGAGCCTGGCCGCGCCGACCAGCCCGGCCTCACCGCCGAGCTGGGCCCCCACCACGCGCAGGCCGGCCAGGAAGTCCAGCCGGGCGTAGTCGGACAACGCCGCCCGCAGCGGGTCGAAGAGCAGGCGTCCGGACTTGGCGACGCCTCCCCCGACGACGACCAGGTCGAGGTCGCACACCGCACCCACCGAGGCGATCATCGCCGCCACGCCCCGGGCGCCCCGGCGAAAGGCCGCCAGCGCCACCGCGTCCCCGGCCTCCGCCGCGTCGGCCAGCTCCCGGGCGCCGGCGTCCGGCGCCGCCGCCCAACCATTGGCCCGCGCCCAGCGCACCATCGCCGGGCCGGCCGCCACCGTCTCGACGCAACCGCGCCCGCCGCACGCACAGGGCTCACCATCCTGGTCGACCACCACGTGACCGACATGACCGGCGTTGCCGGTGCGGCCGTCATACGGGGCGCCGTCGAGCACCAATCCGCCGCCGACTCCGGTGGAGACGACCATTCCCAGCAGGAAACGCGCGCCCCGGCCGGCCCCACGCCAGTGCTCGCCGAGCGCCATGCAGACACCGTCACCGCCCAGCCGCACCGGCACACCGGGCACCAGGTCGGTGACTCGGTCCCGCAGCGGAAATCCGCGCCAACCCGGGATGTTGATCGGGCTGACGGTCCCGGCTCGCAGGTCGACGGGGCCGGCGGAGGCGATGCCCACCGCACCGACCGTGCCGCCGGCCACGCGCAACGCGTCGGCGATCATCGCGGCCACCGCCGCCCACACCCCTTCGGGGTCGCGGCGCGCCGGGGTCGGGCGGGTGGCGGTGTGCAGCAGCACTCCGGCGGTATCGGCGAGGCCAGCGGCGATCTTGGTGCCGCCGATGTCGAGGCAGAGGGTGCGCATGAGGATCAGTGCCGGTGGGTGTTGTCGGGTTGGCGGGGGTCACCCGGATGCTCGTAGCCAGGTGCCAGGCGCACCAGCGCGGCCCGGCGGGCGTCCAACCAGATCCGGAAGGCGCGACGCCGCGCGGCACCCAGCAGATGCTCGTTGATGACCGGCCGCACCCGCTCGAGGGGTGGCGCGCTGACCGTCGGGGTGCACCAGCCGTCGCGGCCGGGCCGGCGCTGGGCGAACCGCAGCGGGTTGCGGGCATGATAGTCGGCCACCTCGGCGTCGGAAATTTGGACCGCGGCGGTGACGTCGGCGAACAACGCCCGGGCCAGCGGGTCGGCCAGCGCGGCGGCGGCGATGCTGCCGAGCTCCAGCCGGGCGGTCACGTCGGGCAACACCTCGGCCTCGGTCGGGGCGTCGGCCGCACCGAGGCCACGCGCCGCCGCCTCAACGGCGACCACCCGCTCGGTCACGATCAGCTGGGTGAGCCAGCGCCGCAATTGTCGGCCCTCGCTGGTGCCGCTCGCCGGCCACCGGGCGGCACACGGACCGCTGCGCAGCCGCGCTTCCCGGGCGTCGACCTCGTCGACGGCAACCGGTGCGCCGGCCACGGTCGCGACCAGGCTCATGTCACGGTCACCGACACCGCCGGCGAGTAGACCAGCCAGCCCGCAGCGCCGACCCGGATCAGGGCCCACCACCGGCCGGGTTGCCACCAGGGGGGCGGAGTCACGTCGAAGACCAGTTCGACGGTGCCGCCGGGGGGCAGGTCGGCACCCTGCACGGCCGGGCCCACCCACTCCCAGGTGCCCCACGGGCTGATCAGGTGGGCCTCCACCGTCAGGTTTGCGCAGGCGTGGCTGCCGACCGTGACCGAGAGCCGCGCCGAATCGCCCGCGGCCACCTCGACGTCGGCCGGGCCCTCGACCAGGTACACCAGTTCCGGTGGCTCGGCGGTCCCCAGGGTCACCACGCACACGTCCTCGACCACCTGCTGCCAGGCGGCCGGCACCTCCCCGGAGAGTCCGAGCTGGGCCCGGACGGGATAGTGCCCCGGTCGCGCCTGGGCCGGGATCGCCAGCACCACATCGGCGTCCAGATACCCGCCGGCGCACAGCGTGAACGGCAGCTTGGCAGGCGCGGCCGACCAGCCGTCCGGGCACACCAGCTCGACCGTGCCGGTCAGCACCGAATCGGTGCAGTCGCTGGCCGCGGTCAGGCGCAGCACCACCTCAGCGGCCGGCTCGGCGGTCACCGCCTGGGGCCGCAGGTACGCGACGGCGGGCAGCCCGCCCAGTGGCGCGGGGCCGCGATTGTGCAGCCAATATCGGGCATAGAGCGGCTGGGCTCGTTCGGTGTGCGGGGCCAGCTCGCGCGGGCCGGATGGCACCGCCGGCAGATCGAGCCGGGCCAGCACGGTGGCGAGCTGGTAACCATGCAGCTCGGTCGACCAGGCCCGCTGCAACGGGGTTTCCCGCAGGTCGGCCAGCCGCAGCGCGCGAATGGTGCCCAGCTCGGAGCCGACGACCACGCGGCTGCCGGCCCCGGTGGTCTCCACTAGACGCAGGGCCACCGCGGCGGGGTCGACCGGTTCGGCGCGACCGGCGGTCAGCGGGTTGCCGGCGGCCTTGAGGGCACCCAGGTGCACCGCGCCGGCGGGCTCGACATGCAGCAGCGATCCCTGCCGCGGCAGCCTGCCCAGCCCCGTGCACGGGGTCACCGCCAGCAGCGGCTGGGAGAATTGCGCGCCGCGCGCGCAGACCTCGGCGTCCCGCCAGTCGCCGTCGCCGCAGATCAGCGCGTAGTCGAAAACGTGCGTCCAATGCTGAAGCTGGAAGCTGGAGCCATCGGGCGCGGTGCGGCGCGGTTCGTCGATCCAGACACCGGACGGCCATCCGGTGCAGGACCGCATCAACGCGGCATGCAGGGTGCCCGCGCAGTCCACAGCGAAGCTGGGCACCCCGCGGTTGAGCAGCGCGACCGTGCGGGCCTCGAACGGTTCCGCGGGCGCGGGGGCCTGCTGGGTGACGGCAATCTCGGCGTCGCCCAGATCGTCGACCACCGCGGCGATCGCGGCGGCGAGGCTCGTGTCGTCGCGGCCGTCGATTATCAGCACCGGCAGCGCACACGGCGCCCGCACGTCTGCCCCGGGCACCCAGACCGCAACCAACGGCGCCGCGGCCGGCACCCACACCCTGGCCCGGCCGGTGTCGGCCAGTTGGCGTTCGAGTTCGGCGACGTACACCGGGTCGGCGTCGGCCAGCACGGCCTTGGTGAACACGTTGCGGGCGGGCCCGCCCAGCGCGATCCGGGTGTCCGGCACATTGGAGTCCACGTCGAGGTGGCCGTAGCGCGGCTTGTCGGCGCCGCTGCAGGTGGCCGTGACGCCGGCGCGGACCAGCGCGATCATCAGGTCGCGGGCCATCGGTCCAGACGTCGCCTCGGAAGGACAGACCACCTCGGCCACCGATACCGCCCGCAGGGCCGTGCCGCCGACCCGCACCCGGGCCGCCGAGGACAACCCGAACCACCGGTAGGCCGGGTTGTCCAGGGTCCACGGGTGTCGCGCGGTGTCCACCGACTCCGCCCCGTCATGCAGCAACGCAAAACCGCGCCCGACGACGGCGTCGCCCACCTCACTGACCGGCATGGCGCCCGGCACCGGACACGGCCAGCGCAGCCGCAGCAAACGGTCGTGGCCGGTGAACCCGTCGATGGTGGTGCGGCAGTCCAGTCGGGCGACCCCGCGCCACAGGGTGAGCGTCTGGGTGTAGCGCAGCAACGCGCCCATCCGGCCCCACACCACCAGGCGTTGACCCAGCGGACCGTGGTAGGCCTGGACCTCCGCCGGCCATTCCGACGAGCAGACCACCGGCCCCTTGGGCAGCAGGTGCCACGGGCCCTCGCCCTGGGTCGGGTGCGCGGGGTATTCCTCATAGGCGGCGAGCTCGTTGCCCACCCGGCCGCGCGCGATCAGCTCGCGGCCGGCACACACCAGCGACCGCACCGCCCCGCCGCGCTCGGGGTCGACGGCCAGGCGGTACTGCTCGTTGGCGATCTCGACACCGGCCGCGGGTTCCCAGCCCGCGGGCCCGTCGGCCGGGATCAGCCGGTAAGCCCGCCAGCCCAGCGACGGGACATCCCGCGCCAGCCAGGTGACCGTCCGCCCGCCGTGCTCGACATGCGCGGGCAGCTCGTCGCCATCGGGGTCGACGACCCGCACCCCCGCGTCCAGCGGCGGGTCGAGCCGGGCGGTGACGATATCGGTGCGCCGGCCGGTCAGCGGGTTCCACACCACGACGCGGTCATCCGGGCCCGCCACCGCCCCGGACAGCAGCCGCAGCGAGTTGTCGCGGGCGGCGCGGCCCAGCTCCCACGCGTCGCGCCAGCCGGTCAGCAGGTCGAGGTAGACCTGGTCGGACTCCGAGCCGGTGATCGCGTCGTGGTGTGCGCCGTAGGCCAGCTGCACCCACGCCTTGGCCAACGCGGCCTGCGGATACTGCGCTCCGGTCATTAGCGCGGCGAACACGGCGAACCGCTCCGCCTCCAAGACGGCGTTCTCGGCGGCCCGGTTGGCTTGTTTGGTGTCGATGTACGACACGTCCTTGCCGGTGTAGATCGGGTTCATGTCACGGGTTTGCGGCGACGGCATCGCGCCCCGCTGCGCCAGCTCGGCGCGCACCGCCGCGAAGAACTCCCGCGGCAGCCCGCACACGAATCGCGGCCAGGTGTAGCGCGCGGCCCAGTCGCGGTGGATCGCGGTGACCCACTTGTTCGGCGGGGCGTAATCGGTGCCGACCGGCAGCAGCACGTTGCGGGTCAACGCGACCGTCTTGAGCTGCTCGAAAAGCGCATAGGTGGCCGCCTCGGCCTCGGCCAGCGAGGTCGACGAGTCCATCCACCAGCCCGCCGAATAATGCGCCGGCATGTAGTGGGTGAGCAGGCCGCGGCCCGACGGCGAAATCCACTCGAACTCGCTGGAAAACTGCATGCGATCGACACCGCCGGCTTCGGGGCCACCCAGGGCCGGGCCCCACTGGTGATGCGGGCCGCGGGCCCAGGAACTCGACGTCAGCCCGGCATCGGCGGCCATCCCGGGGAATTGCGGGTCGTGACCGAACACGTCCAGCTGCCACGCGGTGGCCGGGTCAGCGCCCAGCACGTCACGCTGAAACCCCATGCCGTGCACCAGGTTTCGGATCGTGGTCTCCGGGCTGGTGAGGTTGGTGTTGGGTTCGTTGTAGGTCCCGCCCATCACCTCGACGCGGCCTTGGGCGAGCAGGCGGCGCAGGTCGGCACGGTCCTCCGGGTGGGTGTCCCAGTACGGCTTGAGGTAGTCGACCTCGGCCAGCACGAACTTGTACTCGGGCTCGCGGCGGGCCATCTCCAGATGCGCGCGCACCAGCTCGAACCCGTTGGCCTGCCGGGCACGCCCCGGCGGGTCTTCGCGCCACCGGCTGGTGTAGGCGCCCTGGGTGTTCCACCACACCGGGTCGTAGTGGAAGTGGCTAACCATGAACATCGTCCACCCCGGCTCGGCGACGGTGAACTCGAAGGCCAGGGCCGGCCCATCGGCCGTGTGCACCCGCGCGGCCCGCTGCTGTCCGACGACCGGGCGGTTCACCGCGACCGGAACCTCGACCATCCGCCGGCCGGGGTCGACGATCGCCTCCCCGCTCAAGCCATCGCCGTCGATGCGGATCGGCGTCGGTTCGGCGCGCTCGCTGACGGTGACGCGGGCCAGCTGCAGCGGCGCGTTGGGCGCGCCGACGAACAGTTCGGTCGACTCCGCGGCAACCACCACCATGCCCGCACCCTACGGCGACCGGATGGCCCGATAAAGGCGTTACGGAAAAGCGCACCTTTGACGTGCTCCCCGGACCATAAAGTCCACAATCTCGAGACCAAACTTGACCGGACCGGGACGTCATCTCATCCCTGACTCGTCAATAGTCGCCGCCACCGGATAGCACGCTGCGCGCGAATAACTTTGTGCTGCAGCAGCTTCCGATACAGATAGCCAGCTCGTCGACAACGTGGGCGGGAAAACGCTTCACTTACTTGGCAGCGAGCGTCCCCATACGGTCGACGGACCAGATGGGTTGAGTTCGTCCCACGCAGCGGGGCGAAGGAATCGAAAGCGCGAGGGATCTCCTCTGTCTGAGATCCCTCGCGGCCTCCCAGTAAGGCCCGTGTGACGACCGGACCGAGGTGACCGCCGCGCACGTCCGCGAGGTCGTCAAACGGCTCCAAGAGACCGGCCAGCACCGGCCCGGCGACCCCGACATCCTGATCGTGTTCGACGCCGGCCACCACATCACCCGGCTGGACCCGCCCCCGGGTCCGCACACCGACCAGCTGAAACGCGAAGAACGCGTTGTCGACATCACCCGGCTGGACCCGCCCCCGGGTCCGCACACCCGAGCAGGGCGACCGCTGGACCTGGCGAGCCGGAGCTGGGTGTGGGCGGCGATGATCAGCCATGTCCAGGACCTCGCCGAAGACCTGCGCCGACCCTGGGAGAAACCCGCCGCCCAGCCCCGCCGGCTCACCCCGGCGCGGGTCCGTCAAGGATGTCGGAACCTCCGCCCGACAACACCCCTCCCGGCCGGCGCACCGAAACCCTCCCGGCCCGGCCCCGGACGGCCACCCGGCACCAAAAACAAGCAGTGCGCCGCCCGACACGACGTCGGCAAGCACGCCACCACCCGCCCGAGCAAACCCGATACGGGTCAAAAATCGAGCTAAGGAAATTCAGAGCCGCCCTCGCCGCCTTTGCCGCCCTTTCCGCCGAACCCACCGAGGCCGCCAAGGGCACCTGCGGGCTCACCGCCGGCCTCACCGCTGCTGCCAGTTGTGCCGTTGGAGCCTTCGTCGCCCCTACCCCCGGTGCCGCCGTCGCCGCCGTTGCCGCCGTTACCACCACCGCCACCGAATCCGCCGGTGATGTCTCCGATGCCGCCGTTGCCTCCTCGGCCGCCATCGCCGCCGGTGCCGCCGTTCCCGCCACGGCCGGGACCCGAGGCGTTGCCGCCGGTTCCGCCCTTCCCGCCGTTGCCGCCTTTGCCGCCGTTGCCGCCGATCTTGCCGGTGCCGCCGTCGCCACCGTTGCCAGCGGTACCGCCGTTGCCACCGTTGCCGGCGGGAAGGCCGCTTGGGCTTGTGTCGCTGATGCTACCGCCGGTGCCGCCGGTGCCACCGTCGCCACCGTTGCCACCGTTGCCGCCGTTGCCGCCGTCGGTACCGGATCCGCCGGCTCCCCCGGTGCCGCCGGCGCCGCCGTTGCCGCCAGCGCCGATAAGGCCGTTACCGGTGGTGGAATTATCGTTGCCGCCGGTGCCGCCGTTGCCGCCGTTGCCGGCGTTGCCGCCATGGCCTCCGTCGCCGCCGCCGGCGCCGCCCGCGCCGCCTCTACCGCCGTTGCCGCCGGACCCGCCTCGGCCACCAGTGCCGCTGTCGCCGTCTCCGCTACTGACGCTGCCGCCGTTGCCGCCTCGGCCGCCGGTGCCGCCGTTGCCGCCTTGGCCGCCGGCGCCGCCGCCGTCGCCGCCGTCGCCACCGTCACCGCCAGTACCGCTGCTGCCGCCGAAGCCGCCACTACCGCCGCCGTAGTTGTTGTTTCCGGTGCCGCCGTTACCGCCTCTACCGCCGGTGCCGGCGTTGCCGCCTTGGCCGCCGTTGCCGCCGCCGTTGCCACCTTGGCCACCGTTTCCGCCGTTACCGGTATCACCGCCCCTG
This sequence comes from Mycobacterium shinjukuense, assembly GCF_010730055.1. Lineage (NCBI taxonomy): Bacteria > Bacillati > Actinomycetota > Actinomycetes > Mycobacteriales > Mycobacteriaceae > Mycobacterium > Mycobacterium shinjukuense. The sequence continues at coordinate 3,050,417 of NZ_AP022575.1, forward strand.
CCGCCACTACCGCCGCTACCGCCGCCGGTGCCGCCGTCGCCGCCTCTACCGCCAGTGCCGGCGTTGCCGCCTTGGCCGCCGTTGCCGCCGCCGTCGCCGCCGTTGCCACCGTCACCACCAGTGCCGCTGCTGCCACCAGCGCCACCTTTGCCGCCGGGGGTGGTGATGGTGGTACCGCTGCCGCCTTTACCGCCGGCGCCACCATCGCCAGCGTCGCCGCCTTTGCCGCCGTTCCCTCCGCCTGCGCCCCCGTGACCGCCGGTGCCGCCGTTGCCGGCGGCCCCTCCTTGGCCACCGGCGCCGGTGCCGCCGGAGAGGTTGCGGTTGTTGCCGTTGGCGCCGGCGCCACCGTGCCCGCCGTTGCCGCCCTGGCCGCCGTCGCCGCCGCCGACCCCACCGACGCCGTCGCCGCCAGTGCCACCGCCGCCGCCCTCGCCCCCCTTGCCGCCGTTGCCGCCGTTGCCGCCGTTCGCCGTTGATGAGGTTGCGCCGGCGCCGCCGTTGCCTCCGGCGCCGCCTTGGCCGCCGTTGCCGGCGGTGCCGTTGGCACCGCCGCCGGCGCCACCGGCGCCCGCGGCACCACCGTCGCCACCGGTCCCGCCTTTCCCGCCGTTTCCGCCGGTGCCGCCGGTGTTAGCGGCGACGACACCGCTGCCGCCGTTGCCGCCCACGCCGCCGTCGGCGCCATCGGCACCATTGCCACCGGCGCCGCCGCCGACTCCACCGATGCCGTCGCCGCCAGCGCCACCGGCCCCGCCCTTACCACCGTTGCCGCCGGTGCCGCCGTCTGTGCCGGTACCGGCGCCGCCGTTGCCGCCGGCCGTGGCGGCGCCGGCGGCACCGCCATCGCCGCCGTCGCCGCCGGTTCCGTTGGCGCCCGCAGCGCCGCCACCGCTACCGGCAGCACCCCCAGCACCGGCGTTGCCCCCGTTGCCGCCGTTGCCGCCGTCGCCGCCGTTGTTGCCATTGGTGCCGGTCATACCGGCAGCGTTTCCACCCGCACCCCCAGTGCCGCCGTCGCCGCCATTGCCGCCGTCGCCGCCGTCGCCGCCGCCGACACCGCCGATGCCGTCGCCGCCGGCCCCACCGGTCCCGCCGTTGCCGCCGTTCCCACCGGTTCCGCCGTGGCCGCCGTGTCCGAGGCCGGTCGTGCCGGTAGTGCCGGGTGCGCCGTCGCCGCCTTTGCCGCCGTCACCGGCCACACCGTTGGCGCCGGGGGTGGCGCCGGAGCCGCCGGCACCGGCGGCGCCACCTTTGCCACCGTTGCCGCCGTTGCCGCCGGCGCCCCCGGCGGCGCTGTTGGTGGCGCCGTTAGCCCCGTCACCGCCCTTGGCGCCGTTACCGCCCGCGCCTCCAGCACCAGCGGTTCCACCGGGACCAGCGGCCCCGCCGGCGCCACCAGTTCCACCGCCACCACCGTCACCGCCATGACCTCCGGCAGCACCGCTACCTGCCGTCCCGGTCGCGCCAGCACCGCCCTGGCCGCCGTCACCACCTCTTCCACCAGCGCCGCCGACACCGGCCGCGCCGATGGTGGAGCCGGCCCCGCCCAGACCGGCGGCCCCGCCGGCACCGCCGGTTCCACCTCGACCACCAGCCCCGCCAGCTACCAACGGATCGACGCTGTCAGCACCGGCCCCGCCCACACCGCCCGCCCCACCCGCTCCACCGGCCCCGCCACGGCCGCCGGCGCCTTGCTGGCCAGCGGTGCCGCCATTCGCCGCCCCCGCCGCCCCGCCCTCACCACCCTGACCGCCGGCCCCGCCGGTTCCGCCGGTACCCCCCTGGGCACCGGGCGCGGCGATGGTGATATTGTCGGCCCCCTTGCCGCCCGTACCACCCCCGCCGCCGGTTCCGCCGTCACCGGCGGTGCCGGCCGCGCCGATGGTGGAGCCAGCCCCGCCCAAACCGGCGGCCCCGCCGGCGCCACCGGCTCCGCCTTGACCACCAGCCGCGCCGGCCACCAACGGATCGACACTGTCAGCACCCGCCCCGCCCTGACCGCCCGCCCCACCTACACCGCCGGCGCCGCCAACCCCGCCCGTGCCGTCGGGGCCGCCGTCACCTCCAGCTCCGCCGGCCCCGCCGGCGCCACCGGCGAACCCGGTACCACCGACAAGCCCGCTGCCGGCGGGAGCGTCGGTGCCGTTCCCGCCAGCGCCGCCGGCACCGCCCTGTCCGCCGGTGCCACCGATACCCGCCTTGCCGGTAGCGCCCACGCTGCCGCCGTACCCGCCGGTGCCCGCTGCGCCGCCAACGCCGCCTGCGCCCGCGGCCCCGCCGGTGCCGCCCGCCCCCCCGGTGCCGCCGACACCGGTGGGGTTGTCCGCGCCGGAGCCACCGGCTCCACCGGTACCACCCCGGCCGCCGACACCGCCAGCCCCGCCGGAGCCATTGATGCCGCCCGCGATCGCGTTGCCGCCGGCCCCTCCATTGCCGCCAGCGCCGCCGGCGAACCCACTTCCGCCGGTAAGCCCACTGCCTGCCGGGGCATCGGTACCGGCGGCACCAGCGCCGCCGGTACCGCCCTGTCCGCCGGTGCCACCGACACCGGCAGCGCCGGGTGCGCCACTGGCGCTCAAGAATTGACCGGCCCCACCGGCCCCACCGGGACCAGCGATACCGCCGACACCACCGGTACCGCCCGTGCCCCCGACACCACCTAGGCCCGCGAGCGCGCCTTCGCCGCCGTTGCCGCCGTAGCCGCCCACCCCACCGGCGCCGCCGAGACCGCCTTGCCCGCCGGCACCGAACAACAGCGCGCCCCTACCGCCGGCGCCACCGGCGCCGCCGAGACCGCCCTGCCCGCCGGTGCCACCCACCGCGCCGCCATCACTGCCACGGCCGCCCATCCCCCCGATGCCCCCCACCCCGCCGGCGCCACCCGGCGTTAACCATCCACCATCCCCCCCGACGCCGCCCTGCCCACCGGGCCCACCGGTACCACCGGGACCTGCATCAGTGCCCGCACCGCCCGCCCCGCCGACCCCGCCAGCACCGAACAGCAGCGGGGCGCGGCCGCCGGGCCCTCCGGTGCCGCCGCCGTAGCCGCCGCTGCCACCGATGCCGCCGCCACCCCACAGCAATCCGCCGGGCCCACCGGCCCCGCCGGTCCCGCCGCCGGGCCCGCCGCTGCCACCGGGCCCACCCACACCGAACAGCCACCCGCCGGCACCGCCTGCCCCGCCGGTTGCACCACCGCTCCCACCGGCTCCACCGGCCCCACCGTTGCCCCATAGCCCAGCGGCCCCGCCGGCCCCGCCAGCCTGTCCCGGGTCGCCGGGTGCACCGTTGCCGCCGTTGCCGAACAGGAGTCCGCCGGCTCCGCCGTTGCCACCGGGAGTGGTCGCGTTGGCTCCATCACCGATCAGCGGGCGCCCCAGCAGCGCCTGGGTTGGTGCATTGATGATCCTCAGCAGATTCGGATCCACGGCCGCGGCGTTGGCCGTATCAGCAGCCAGGTACGCGTCCGTCCCGGCTCTCAAGGTCTGTACAAACTGCTGGTGGTAGGCCGCCAGCTGCGCGCTGACCGTCTGATATTCCAGGCCGTAGCCGCCAAACAGGGCTGCAATCCGTGTCGACACCTCATCAGCTCCGGCGGCCAGCACCTCTGTCGTGGCCGCCGCGACCGCGGCGTTGGCGGTGCCGATCGTCGAACCGATATCGGCCAAATCCTCTGCCGCAGCTGCTATCAACTCTGTTGATGCAATCACAAACGACATGGATTACCTCCTGCCGCCCCGGCAATCACCTTGTTTTTCTTGCTGCCGCCAGCAATATGTGGTGGCGTTCGGAGAAGTTGAAATACTTCTGAAATCAGAAGGTCGAGGCCAGAATCTGAATCCACAAACGAAATTTTTGCCAGGATGTCCGACATAACGACCAAATCGCGATTATGGGATGGCATGGCCGCCCGGATCGCCGGCAGGTGAGCGGTGGCGATGCGCTTCGACGCTAAGCTAAGCTAAGCTAAGCTAGATCTGGGGACACCATGGTTGATCTGGGATCGCCACCACGTCGCGATGACCGAGCGTTCTTGTGTGCGCTCTAGCGCGTTTCAATGAATGTCACCTGCGGGTCGATAACCCGGTTCCCGCTTCGTCCAAGGCGACATCGACTGCCTCATGAAAGCGAAGGGAGTTGCCTTCTGTCCAGGCCGCCGCGAAGTCCGCCGAGTCCAATGCCTCGCGGGCGCGACGTTCGCACTCGTCATGCAGGGCCTGAAGGTGGGCAAAGGCAGTCACCGGAGTCCCGGTAGCACGCCGCACCGCGCTAGCGGCTGCCATTAGCACGACGGCTCCACGAGGGTCGTGGTTCGACAGCGCGATCGACGCCAGTCGTTCCAGGCACTGCGCACCCGTCCATGGATCATTGATGAGTCGAGCAATGTGCAGGCCCTCTCGGAGCAGTGGCTTCGCCCACTGCTCCCATTGCGTCTGGCTTAGGCGCCCCTCGTTACTGCACAGACACGCTAACGCGCGTGATCGATAGACGACCTCGCCGTTGGATTCGGCGAGCGCGAGCGCCTTTTCAAACCAATTCGCCGCCTGCTCATGCTCACCTGAAAGGCCCAGAACCCAGCCCATCGACAACATCGAGACTGCCTGCAACTCATAGTCATCGCTCGCGCTCAGAGCACGCTGAAGGCAGTTGTGTGCGCGCGGAACATCGCCGCTGAGCGTCGCGCACCAGCCCTCGACGCAGTCGACCTCGGCATGCAAAAGCGGATCATCGACGACCTCGAGGAGCGTACGCGCTTCGGCTATCAGATTCCGCGCGGCAGTCAGGTCAACTTGCATATTTGCCACCGCCGCGGCACTGACCAGTGCCTTGATGCGTCGCGCCGTAGGGTCGGTTGGAACGGCAGTCAGCGCGAGATCCAGCCAGCGTCGCGCCTCGCTGAGCATTCCGCACGTAGTCCACAGCCGGCGCAGGTTGGTCGCTAATTCCAAAGCCGCAGCCGGATCATCGGTCATACTGAACTGCAGCACGGCTCGAAGGTTGGGAATCTCATCTTTCAGGCGATGCAGCCACTCGATCTGCCGGGGACCAAACCATTCGGTGTTGGCCTGAGCAACCAGGTGTTGATAGTGCTGGGCGTGGCGCCGGTGCAGCTGGTGAAAGTCGTGGGCGGTGAGCTTGGTTTGGCCGTAGTCGCGCAGGGTGTCGAGCAGCCGGAACCGCACCGAGCCGTCATCACGTTCGATGCGGATGAGAATCGACTTCTCCACCAACGCCGACACAATATCTATGCACGGTTCCGCGCTTAAGTCTTCGGCGTTGAGCCCATCAGTCGATATGTGTTGAACGGCGGCAAGGTCGAATGTTCCGGCGAAGACAGATAGCTGTGACCAGAAGCGTTTTTCGGCCGGGGTGCACAGTTCGTAGCTCCAGTGCATGCAGCCGGTCAGGGTTTGCTGACGGGTGGGGGCACCGCGCTGACCGCGCTGCAGCAGAGCAAACCTGTCGGCCAGCCCGTCGGCGATCTGCATAGCCGACAGCACACGCAGCCGCGCAGCGGCTAACTCCAGGGCTAACGGCAGGCCCTCTAGCCTCGCACAAATTCCTGCCACGGCCATAGCGTTGTCGGTGGTAAGGGTGAAGCTGGGTAGGGCACCCAGGGCGCGTGCGATAAACAAGGCCACGGCGTCGTAGCCGGCCAACGTGTGCACGGTCAGGCGGTCGTCGTCGAGGGCGGGGCATTTCAGCGGGACGAGCGCCAGCATCGCCTCGCCGTCGATGTTGAGCATTTCGCGGCTCGTGGCCACAACATGCAGCTGTGAGCAATGGTGAAGGAGGGCTTCGACCAGTTTGGCCACGTCGTCGATGACGTGTTCACAGTTGTCCAGCACGACCAGCGTGTGGCGGTCACGTAGGAAGTCGACCATCACATCGGTCATTGCCCTGCCCGCATGAGCCCGCAGTCCCAGCCGGGCAGCCATCACGTCGGTCACCAGCGCTCCATCGCGCAGATCGCCCAGCTCCACCCACCAGACTCCATCGGCGAACTGGGTGTCCAGCTGGTGGGCGGCAGCGGTGGCCAGGGTGGTTTTCCCGACTCCTCCGACGCCGGTGACGGTGACCAGGCGCGACGCGGACAGCAGGCCGCGCAGCTGGGCCAGCTCCGCACCACGGCCCACGATGCCGGCCAGCAGCGCTGGGACCTTGCCCCCAGCGTGGCTAGCGCCGGACCATCGCTGCGGCAACCCGCGCAGCGGCTCTGCACCGTCGTGCACGGGCATCTTGTCAACGGCGAGGCCGTGACCGGCCTGCGTCTGCTGAAGCGCCTCACCGAATTCCAGCGCGGTGGGGCGATCGGAGGGGTTCTGGGCCATCGCGTGATCAATCGCTGCAGCCACATCAGCAGGCAGTCCGAGTGCGCACAGGCTCGAAAGCGGTTCATCGGCCACACGCACGAGCTGCGACATCACCCGCCCACCTTCGTGCCGCTCAAACGGCGCATGCCCGGTCAATCCGGCGAACAGGCTAGCGCCCAGCCCATACACATCCGACGCAGCGCTGGGCAAGTCACCGTCGAGCAACTCCGGGGCGCTAAATGCCGGCGGCCCTAGATGCGCCCCCGTCTCCGTGTCAACCCCGACCGCAACGCGGGCGATCCCGAAATCACCCAGTGCCGGCTCCCCGTAGTCGGTGAGCAAAATGTTTGCGGGCTTGACGTCGCGGTGCAGAATTCCTAACCGGTGAGCGGTCTGCAGTGCATCGGCTATCTTCACCCCTAGCCGTAGCACCTCGTCAAGGGGCAGTGATCCGAGTCGACTGATCCGGCTCTGTATAGATCCGTTCCTACAATACGGCATCACCAAATACGGGAACCCGTCGTCGGTCTCACCGATCTCTAACAGGGGAAGGATATTCGGATGGCCGGTGAGCCGGGCCATGGCCTTTTGCTCGCGTATGAATCGCGCCCGTCCTTCGTCCAGCCTGGTGGTGAGGACCTTGACGGTGACCTGCCGATCGAGCGCAACCTGTGTACAGCGATAGACTGCGCCGAACCGGCCCCGGCCGAGCTCTTCGGCATCGTCGAACCCGCGCGCACGCAACCGTGCGGTGATACCCACCGCACGCTGCGTTGCGGCCGCGTTGCCAACCATCCCAAAACCCTCGGCGCAGTTGCCGCTGCGTGCGTCAGCAACGCAACTGCGTCAATAAGGGTAGCTCCACTGTCGCCGTTTGGCTTGACCCGGCAAGCATCACCCCCTGTGTGGTTCTCGGTCAAGCCGGTCACCACGTCGGTCATCGTCAGGGTGCGGGCGAACTCGCCGATCAGACTCGGGCCGCAGTGCGCCACGGTGTCGGCCTCGATCGCCCCCGGAACCTCGGGCGCCTCATCCGCCCAGGTGCGGATGGCGATCGAGTCTCGCTCGGTGAAGTCGCGTTGTGCCTTGGGTTTTGGCGTGGCAGTCTCGGCCACGGCGGCACGGAACATGTCAGCGGTCGCCTCAAGCGACATGCCTCGGTTGATCGGCTGCGTCGTCAGGGTTTGCCGAAGGCGATGCGGCGAAACCCGTCCTGTCCAGGGGCTTTCGGGGCCTTAGCGACGGCATCGACCCGCAAAGTCCAGATCGAAGGCCGCTGTTCGTCGGTGACCAGCCCGACGTCGATCATCCTGGTGTCGAGTGCGGCCAGAAAGCGGCGCTGGTAGCGGCCGGTGCGGTAGGAGTGGTCGGAAAGTAGTCGGTGAGCGCACGGATGGCGGAACTCGCTGGATTGCAACAATTCTCGTGAGCAATCGGTGGACTTGGATGTTACCCACGTGAACATCCCGACACGATAACGATTTGAGAATCTGCGTGATGGCAGCTAGACCGACCCAACGAGACTTGGGCGCGAGCTCGCGCAAATTACCTGAACCCCAGTTCAGCCACCTACGCCGGTGTCGAAAAGTTGCCCCGAACCCGCTACGCGGAAGTCCGCGTTAGCGAGGGCCTGGATGCGCAGCGCGCTGGGGTGACCCCCTGGCGGCGCTCAGCGCCAGATCTGTCCAGCGCTGCCCCTCGCTGAGCATTCCGCGCGCATCCCAGAACGGGTACAGTGCGGTGGTCATTTCCAGGGCAGCGGCCCAATCGTCAACCACGCTGTACTGCAGTGCCTCCCGTATGTTGGGTAGCTCCTGGATGAGCCGGTGCAACCACTGGATTTGATGTGGACCGTTCCACTGGGCCCTGGCATCGCTCACCAGCTGTCGATACCAGTGGGCATGACGGCGCTGCAGCTGGGCCTTTTCGGGGGGTCCGATGCGCGCGGCGCCGTAATCACGCAGCGTATCCAGCAGCCGAAACCGCGCAGTCTCCTGATGTTCGGTGCGCATGAGAATGGACTTATCCACCAGCGCGCTGAGCTGATCGAGGTATTCCCCGGCGGTCACGTCCGGACCGCAGATATGGTGGGCGGCGGGTAGATCGAAGCTGGCGGCGAATACCGACAATCTCCCCCACAGCTCCTGCTCCGCCCGAGAACACAGCTCATAGCTCCAACCCACGCACCCAGCCAGAGTTTGCTGTCGAACCGGGGCACCGCGGTGGCCGCGACTGAGCAATGTATAGCGATCCGACAATGCCTCGGCGATCTGGTCGGCCGACATCGCGCGAAGCCGTGCGGCGGCGAGTTCGATGGCCAACGGCAATCCGTCCAGCCGGGAACAGATCCGCGCCACAGCCGTGGCGTTGTGCTCGGTCAGGGCAAAACCGGCGACGGTCGCGCGGGCCCGCTGCACGAACAACTCGACTCCGGCATACCCGGCCAGCGTGGGTAGGGTGGGGTCCTCGGCGGCGTCCGGGCACTCCAGCGGAGGCACCACCAGCACCGCCTCACCGGCGACATTGAGCACTTCGCGGCTGGTCGCCACGATGTGCAACCGCGGACAGTCCCGCAGCAGCGCGTGGACCAATTCGGCCACCTCATTGACGACGTGTTCGCAGTTGTCGAGTACCAGCAGCGCATGACGCTCACTCATGGCATCGGCGAGGACCGCGGTCAGCGGCCGCCCGCCCCGATCGTGCACCCCCAGCGCCATCGCTACCACCTCGACCAGCAGCGAACCGTCCCGGAGCTCGCCCAACTGCGCCAGCCACACCCCGTCGGGGAAGGACCGCCCCAACTCTGCCCCTGCGCTTATCGCCAGTGCGGTCTTGCCCACCCCGCCCGGGCCGGTCAGCGTCACCAGCCGCGAGGCGGCAACCAGTGTACGTAGTTCTGCCAGTTCGGCGCCCCGCCCCACGACTTGGCTCACCACCGTGGGTAGGTTGCCCACCGATCGGGGCAAGGCTGCCCCGGTCACAGATCGCCGTGCCGGCACTTTGACACCATCACCGGCCTGCAGCGCCATCTCGTCCACGACCAGACCCTGCTGTGACTGCAGCAGCTGCAGCCGCTCGCCCAACTCCCGCGCCGACGGCCGCGCGCTGGGGTCGTGCGCCATCGCCTGATCGATGACGGCGGCGACTTCCCCGGCGATGCCATGTTCGCGAAGGTCCGGCACCGGTTCAGAGATGATCCGTAAGAAATGCGCCATCACCTGCTCATCAGCACGGCGTTCAAATGCCGCATGCCCGGTCAACGTGGTGAACAAGGTGGCGCCCAGCCCGTAGACATCCGAAGCCGCGGTGGGGGCGGCCCCGCCGAGCACCTCTGGTGCGCTGTAGGCTGGCGTTCCGCTGTACACGCCGGTGGCGGTCGTATAAGCCGAGGTGACTCGCGCTATTCCGAAATCACTCAACGCCGGCTCACCGTAGTCGGTGATTAAAATGTTGGCCGGCTTGACATCACGATGCACAATGCCTAGCTGGTGCGCCGACTCCAGCGCACCGGCCAACTTCACCCCGACGCTCAGCACATCCTCCAGCGCCAACACCCCCAGCCGACTGATCTGCTGCTGCAGAGACCCACGTCGGTAATACGGCATCACAAGAAACAGATGGCCGCTGTCGGTTTCGCCGACCTGCAGCACCGCCACGATGTTCGGATGACCGGTCAGTCGGCCCATCGCTTTCTGTTCGCGCATGAACCGCAGCCGGTTGTCATCGGCTTCGGTGGTGAGCACCTTGACCGCAACCATCCGATCCAATTCCACCTGGGTGCAGCTAAACACGACACCGAAGCCACCACGACCGATTTCCACAGCATCATCGAACCCCGCCGCATACAGCTCGGCGGCAACGCCGCTACGCACCTCAGACCGCGTCGCAGACGGATCACAATCCACCATCGGCGCCTAACTTCGCTGTCCTAACGTTCGGGTAAAAAACGATAGCTTCGAGGGCCGCGAATCGCAGCGTACTCCCCACAAGTAGCTGCAGGACATGGTGTTCAATAGGCCCAACGTCCTGCCGCCGTGGCCGAGCGGGCGGAGCGTGTCCAACAGCTCGCAGCCCGCAGCAGCTACCCGCCAGGCGTGCTGGGCCAATTCGACACCGTGCTGGGCACCGGCAGCCTGCTCGGGTACCACGGGAGCGATCACGGGGCCGACGGCGGTGCTGCACGGTTCGGCCGATCGGATGGTGCGGCGCCGCAACGGAGGCCGCTGTCGCCGTGGGCATCCCAGGCGCGCATGCCTCGTCGTGGTCGATGGAATGGGTCATGATCGTCCCAAACCGGTGTGGCGGCCGATGTCAGCGGTCACCCGCCCCGCGTGAGCGGGCTCACAGCAATTGGGACTTGACTCGCCGAATTTGGCACACTGCTCGAATGAGTTCCACCAAACACCGCGAGGTGGTCAAGCTTGACCGGGTGCCCTTGCCGGTGGAAGCGGCCCGGGTGGCCGCCACTGGTTGGCAGATCACGCGGACCTTCGCACGCGTCGTCACCAAGCTGCCGGGCAAGGGTTCGTGGCAGCAGAAGGTGCTCAAAGAAATCCCGCAGACCTTCGCCGACCTGGGACCGACGTATGTGAAGTTCGGCCAGATCATCGCGTCCAGCCCCGGGGCGTTCGGCGAGTCGCTGTCGCGGGAATTCCGTGGCCTGCTCGACCGGGTGCCCCCCGCCGACACCGACGAGGTGCACCGGCTCTTCGTCGAGGAGCTCGGCGACGAGCCGGCCAAGTTGTTCGCCAGCTTCGACGAAGAGCCGTTCGCATCGGCGTCCATCGCCCAGGTGCACTATGCGACGCTGCACAGCGGCGAAGAAGTGGTGGTCAAGATCCAGCGCCCCGGAATCCGCCGCCGGGTCGCCGCCGACCTGCAGATCCTGCAGCGCTTCGCCCAGGCCGTCGAGCTGGCCAAGCTGGGCCGGCGGCTCTCGGCGCAAGATGTGGTGGCTGACTTCGCCGACAACCTGGCCGAGGAGCTGGACTTCCGCCTGGAGGCGCGGTCGATGGAGACGTGGGTATCGCATCTGCACACGTCCCCGCTGGGCCGCAACATCCGGGTCCCGCAGGTGCACTGGGACTTCACCACCGAGCGGGTGTTGACGATGGAACGAGTGCACGGCATCCGCATCGACGACGCCGCCGCCATCCGCAAGGCCGGTTTCGACGGTGTCGAGCTGGTCAAGGCGCTGCTGTTTTCCGTGTTCGAGGGTGGTCTGCGGCATGGGCTGTTCCACGGCGACCTGCACGCGGGCAATCTCTACGTCGACAAGGCCGGCCGCATCGTGTTCTTCGACTTCGGGATCATGGGCCGCATCGACCCGCGCACCCGCTGGCTGCTGCGCGAGCTGGTGTACGCGTTGCTGGTGAAGAAGGACCACGCCGCGGCGGGCAAGATCGTCGTGTTGATGGGCGCCGTCGGCACCATGAAGCCGGAGGCACAGGCGGCCAAGGATCTGGAGCGGTTCGCCACCCCGCTCACCATGCAGTCGCTGGGCGAAATGTCCTACGTCGACATCGGCCGGCAGCTGTCGGCGCTGGCCGACGCCTATGATGTCAAGCTGCCCCGCGAGCTAGTGCTGATCGGCAAGCAGTTCCTGTACGTCGAGCGGTACATGAAGCTGCTGGCGCCCAAGTGGCAGATGATGTCCGACCCGCAGCTGACCGGATACTTCGCCAACTTCATGGTCGAGGTCAGCCGCGAGCACCAATCGGACGTGGAGGTCTAGTGGAGGTTCGCAGCGGCATCGCCGCCTCCGGTGAGGTGAAGCTGTACTACGAGGACATGGGCGACCCGGACCACCCGCCCGTGCTGCTCATCATGGGTCTGGGCGCCCAGATGTTGCTGTGGCGGACCGACTTCTGCGCGCGGCTTGTCGGCCAGGGCCTGCGCGTCATCCGTTTCGACAACCGCGACGTCGGTCTGTCCACCAAGACCGAGCAGCACGACTTCCGACAGCCGGTGGTCACCCGGTTGGTCCGGTCCTGGCTGGGCCTGCCCAGCCAGGCGCCGTACACGCTGGAAGACATGGCCGGCGACGCCGCGGCCCTGCTCGATCACCTGGATGTCGCGCGGGCCCATGTCGTTGGGGCGTCGATGGGCGGCATGATCGCCCAGATCTTCGCGGCCCGATTCGCCGAGCGGACGAAAACCCTGGCGGTCATCTTCTCCAGCAACAACCACCGGTTCCTGCCGCCGCCCGCCCCGCGCGCATTGCTGGCACTCATCAAGGGCCCGCCGCCGGATTCACCGCGCGACGTCATCCTGGACAACGCGGTCCGGGTCAGCAGAATCATCGGCAGCCCCCGCTACCCAATTCCCGAGGAGCAGGTGCGCGCCGACGCCGCCGAATGCTACGACCGCAACTTCCACCCGTGGGGGATGGCCCGCCAGTTCAGCGCGATCCTGGGCAGCGGCAGCCTGCTGCACTACGACCGACGCATCGTCGCACCGACCGTGGTCATCCACGGACGCGCCGACAAGCTGATGCGGCCCTTTGGCGGCCGCGCGGTCGCGCGGGCGATCGACGGCGCCCGGCTGGTGTTGATCGACGGCATGGGCCATGATCTGCCCATGCAACTGTGGGATCGGGTGATCGGCGAGCTGACGAAAAACTTTGCCGAGGCCGGCTGAGCACGCGACCGGGCGGGCACGGAACCCACATCTACCGGCGGGAGGTTGTCGCAATGGCCGAGCTGACACCGTACTACGAAGAATCACAAGCGGCATACGACATTTCGGACGAGTTCTTCGGTTTGTTCCTGGACCCAACCTGGGTCTACACCTGCGCCTACTTCGAGCGTGACGACATGACGCTCGAAGAGGCACAACTGGCCAAGATGGATCTGGCGTTGGACAAATTGAACCTGCAACCGGGGATGACGTTGCTCGACGTGGGGTGCGGGTGGGGCGGGGCGGTGGTTCGCGCCGTAGAGAAATACGACGTCAACGTCATCGGCATCACCTTGAGCCGCAATCACTACCAACGCAGCAAGGAGCGTCTGGCCGCGATCCCGACCACGCGGCGAGCCGAAGCGCGGCTGCAGGGCTGGGAAGAGTTTAACGAGAAGGTCGACCGGATCGTCAGCTTCGAGGCCTTCGATGCGTTCAAGAAGGAGCGGTATGCCGCGTTCTTCGAACGCTCCTACGAGATCCTTCCCGACGATGGCCGCATGTTGTTGCATAGCTTGTTCACCTATGACCGCAGGTGGTTGCACGAGCAGGGGATTCCGCTGACAATGAGCGATCTTCGCTTCCTCAAGTTCCTGCGGGAGTCGATTTTCCCCGGTGGCGAACTGCCGTCCGAACCCGACATCGTCGACAACGCCCTCGCCGCCGGGTTTTCCCTGGAGCGGACCCAGGTGCTGCAGCAGCATTACGCACGCACCCTGGACATGTGGGCGGCCAATTTGGCGGCCGCACGGGAGCGGGCCATCGCCCTGCAGTCCGAAAAGGTCTACGACAACTTCATGCACTACCTGACCGGATGTGCCGAGCGGTTCCGCCGCGGGCTCATCAACGTTGCCCAGTTCACCTTGACGAAGTGAGGCAGCAGATGGCCAACGAGCTGACGCCGCATTTCGCGGACGTGCAGGCGCACTACGACTTGTCCGACGACTTCTTCCGGCTGTTCCTGGATCCGAGCCAGACCTACAGTTGCGCCTACTTCGAACGCGAGGACATGACGTTGGAAGAGGCCCAGATCGCCAAGATCGACCTGGCGCTGGGCAAGCTGGGCCTGCAACCGGGCATGACGCTGCTCGACGTCGGCTGCGGCTGGGGCGCCACCATGCGCCGCGCGATCGAAAAATACGACGTCAACGTCATCGGCCTGACGTTGTCGAAGAACCAGGCCGCCCACGTCCAGACGCTGTTCGACCAGCTGGACAGTCCACGCACCACAAGGGTGCTGCTCAACGGCTGGGAACAATTCGACGAGCCGGTCGACCGGATCGTGTCGATCGGCGCGTTCGAGCATTTCGGCCACGACCGCTACGCCGACTTCTTCGCGCTGGCCCACAAGATCCTGCCGGCCGACGGCGTGCTGTTGCTGCACACCATCACCGGCTTGACGGGACCGCAGGTCGCCGAGCGCGGGCTGCCGATGACCTTCGAGATGGCCCGGTTCATCAAGTTCATCGTCACCGAGATCTTCCCGGGTGGCCGGCTGCCGTCGATCGAGATGGTGCAGGAGCAGTCCGCGAAGGCGGGTTTCACGCTGACCCGCCGCCAGTCGCTGCAGCCGCACTACGCCAAGACGCTCGACTTGTGGGCCGCGGCGCTGCAGGCGCACCAGGAGGAGGCCATCAGGATTCAATCCGAAGAGGTCTACCAGCGCTACCTGAAGTACCTGACCGGCTGCGCCAAGATGTTCCGGGTCGGCTACATCGACGTCAACCAATTCACCCTGGCCAAGTAACCGATCGCCGGCCCGGCGTGTAGGGTGCCGGGGATGGCTACCTCGCGGAGGTGCCCGGGCATCGGGAGAACACATGTCTGACATATCAGCGGGGCGCCACGCACGTGCGGTCTAACGTCGACGACGTCCAGGCTCATTACGACCTGTCCGACGAGTTCTTCGCGCTGTTCCAGGATCCGACTCGCACCTACAGCTGCGCGTATTTCGAACGCGACGACATGACCTTGCACCAGGCGCAGCTGGCCAAGCTCGACCTGACGCTGGACAAACTGGGGCTGCGGCCGGGGATGACCCTGCTCGACATCGGTTGCGGTTGGGGCTCAACGATGAGGCGCGCGATCGAGCGTTACGACGTCAACGTCATCGGGCTGACGCTGTCCAAGAACCAGCACGCCTACTGCCAGCGGGTGCTCGACGACGTCGATACCAGCCGCTGCCACCGGGTGCTGCTGCGCGATTGGGCGGAGTTCAGCGAGCCGGTGGACCGCATCGTCGTCATCGAAGCCTTGGAGCACTTCGGTTCGGAACATGTCAAGGCCGGTGAGACAGTTTCTTACGCGGATTTGATGAGTGCTTCGGGGGTTGGTTGGTTGATCCAGGCAACGGTAGGCAGTTTCGGTGGGGTGGGCCGCTGGTGCCGGAATCTGGCGGGGTTGGCGGCGTAGGCGGCGTCCAGCGTGGCGGCGCGTTGGGCCTGGATCTCGGTGGCGGTGCCGTAGTGCACTGACGCGGCCGTGTGCAGGCCGATCCCGGAATGGCGATGCACGTGGTTGTAGTAGTCGAAGAACACGGTACAGAAGGCGCGGGCGTCTTCGATGGAGCCGAACCGGCCGGGGAAGGCGGGGCAGTATTTGAGGGTCTTGAAGTTGGCCTCCGAGTAGGGGTTGTCGTTGGACACGTGCGGGCGGGAGTGGCTGCGGTCCACGCCCAGGTCGACCAGCAGTTGGGCGACCGGCTTGGAGGTCATCGAGGTGCCCCGGTCGGCGTGCAGGGTCAGCTGGTCGGGTTCGATGTCGTGGGTGGCCAGTGTGGCGTCGATGAACTCCTTGGCGAGTTCGCCGGTCTCGGTGGCGGTGACGGTCCAGCCGACGACATAGCGAGTAGATGTCGATGATCACGTACAGCTGGTAGTAGATACCACGTTGCGGCCCTTGTAGTTTGGTGATGTCCCACGACCACACTTGGTTCGGTGCGGTGGCGATCAGCTCGGGTTTCTTCTTCGCCGGGTGGGTGCGTTGGCGGCGCCGCTCGCGGTTCTCCCCGGCGATCGCCAGCAGCCGGTACATCGTGCGGATCGAGCACAAGTAGATGCCGTCGTCGAGCAGCCGCGCCCACACCTGCGCCGGCGCCAGGTCGCAGTACTCGGGCGAGCGCAGCACCGACAGCACGTGTTGGCGTTCGGCCTCGGATAACTTGTTCGCCGGTTCCGGTCGCGGCGGCGCAGCTGGACGGGGCTTGGGATTGCGGCGGCGGTACACGGTGGCCCGCGACGCGCCGAGCAGCGCACACGCCCGCTTCGTGCTGGTCGCCGCCGCCAGATTGGGCAGGTGCTCGTCGATCACGGCTTGGACTTCGGATCGGAGTCCGCGCTCTCGGAGAGCATCTCCAAGAGCGCGTGCGCTTTTCCCGTGATCTCCAAGGCCAACTTGGTGCGTTCCAGCTCGGCTTCGAGCAGCTCGTTGCGCCGCCGCAGCTTCTCCAACTCGATCTGTTCGGCCGTGCGTTTCGGTTTCTTCCCTCTGGGCGCCAGGCCTTTCCGGGCGCCGGCGTCGCGGGCCTTGCGCCATTCGGCGATGTGCGAGCTGTACAGGCCCTCTCGCCGCAGCAACGCGCCGCGCCGCTCCGAGCCAGCCGGTAACGCGTCGTACTCGTCGAGAATGCGGGCCTTGTACTCGGCGGTGAACGTGCGCCGCCGTGCCCGGGCGCCCGGATCCCGCGTGCCCTCCACCACGCCAGTATCGGCGCGACTGTCCAAAGATGCGATCGTCATAGTCACGTGGAATAGTGATCCTGTCTCGCCCTGCAGCGATGATCGGCTACTGCCGCTGTCTCACCTAACCCTGGCACACAGGGGTTTCGAACGCTACGACGATTTCTTCAGGTTCGCCTACCACGCCTTGCCCACGGACGGCGTGATGCTGTTGCACGCGGTCACGGCCTTGCATGTCAAGCAGGTCATTGAGCGCGGCATCCCGTTGACCATGGAGATGGCCAAGTTCATCAGGTTCATCGTGACCGAGATCTTCCCGGGCGGGCGGCTACCGATGATCGAGACCGTCGACGAACACTCCACCAAGGAGGGTTTCACGCTGACCGGGGTCCAATCGCTGCAACCGCATTTCGCCCGGACCCTTGACCTCTGGGCCGAGGCCTTGGCAGCGCACAAGGATGAGGCCGTCACGATTCAGTCCGAGGAGGTCTACCAGCGCTACATGAGGTACCTGACCGGCTGCGCCAAGGCATTCCGGATGGGCTATATCGACTGCAACCAGTTCACGCTGGCGAAGTAGGCTGCCGATAAGCCAAAACGTGCGCGCGTGCGTATGAGCGGCACACACCAATCCAGGAGACCAGGACGACGATGGCCGACAAGCCGACCACCCCGACGAAGACGCGGACGCGTTCCGAAGACATCCAGGCGCACTACGACGTGTCCGACGATTTCTTCGCCCTGTTCCAGGATCCGACCCGGACCTACAGTTGCGCCTACTTCGAGCCTCCCGAACTCACCCTCGAAGAGGCCCAGTACGCCAAGATCGACCTCAACCTGGACAAGCTGGACCTCAAGCCCGGTATGACGCTGCTGGACATCGGCTGCGGTTGGGGAACCACGATGAGGCGCGCGGTCGAGCGGTTCGACGTCAACGTCATAGGCCTGACCCTGTCCAGGAACCAGCACGCCCGCTGCGAGCAGGTGCTGGGCTCGATCGACACCGACCGCTCACGTCGGGTGTTGTTGCAGGGTTGGGAAGATTTCGCCGAGCCCGTCGACCGGATCGTGTCCATCGAAGCCTTCGAGCACTTCGGGCACGAGAACTACGACGACTTTTTCAAGCGGTGTTTTAATGTGATGCCCGAGGACGGCCGGATGACCGTTCAAAGCAGCGTCAGCTACCACCCCTACGAGATGGCCGCGCGCGGAAAAAAGCTGACGTTCGAGACCGCGCGCTTCATCAAGTTCATCGTCACCGAGATCTTCCCGGGCGGTCGGCTGCCGTCCACCGAGATGATGGTCGAACACGGCCAGAAGGCCGGTTTCGTTGTCCCCGAACCCCTTTCGCTGCGTCCGCACTACATCAAGACGCTGCGGATCTGGGGTGACACGCTGGAGTCCAACAAGGACAAGGCCATCGAAGTCACCTCCGAAGAGGTCTACAACCGCTACATCAAGTATTTGCGCGGCTGCGAACACTACTTCACCGACGAGATGCTCGACTGCAGCCTGGTGACCTACCTGAAACCGGGTGCCGCGGCCTAAGCCCGGCGAGCAGACGCATAAGCCCCCGACACGCCGGGCGTGCGGGGGCTTTTGCGTCTGCTCGGCGGATCAGGCCTCGGCGGTGAAGTTGCGGGTGATGGACGGGTCGACCGGGATGCCCGGGCCCGTCGTCGTC
The DNA here is from genome assembly GCF_010730055.1 of Mycobacterium shinjukuense. Classification (NCBI taxonomy): domain Bacteria; kingdom Bacillati; phylum Actinomycetota; class Actinomycetes; order Mycobacteriales; family Mycobacteriaceae; genus Mycobacterium; species Mycobacterium shinjukuense. The sequence goes on from NZ_AP022575.1 coordinate 3,068,773, forward strand.
GACACGGTGATCTTCTTCAGGTAGCGGCCCTTCGACGCCGACGGCTTGAGCCGCAGCACCTCGTCCAGGGCGGCACCGTAGTTCTCCGCCAGCGACTTCGCGTCGAACGACGCCTTGCCGATGATCAGGTGTAGGTTGGCCTGCTTGTCCACCCGGAAGTTGATCTTGCCGCCCTTGATGTCGGCGACGGCCTTGGCCACGTCCGGGGTGACCGTGCCGGTCTTGGGGTTGGGCATCAGACCTCGCGGACCCAGCACCCGCGCGATCCGGCCCACCTTGGCCATCTGGTCGGGGGTGGCGATCGCGGCGTCGAACTCCAGCCAGCCGCCCTGGATCTTTTCGATCAGATCGTCACTGCCAACCACGTCGGCTCCCGCGGCGACGGCCGCGTCCGCCTTTTCACCGACCGCGAACACCACGACCCGGGCGGTCTTACCGGTGCCGTGGGGCAGGTTGACCGTGCCGCGGACCATCTGGTCGGCCTTGCGCGGGTCGACGCCAAGCCGGATCGCCACCTCGACGGTCGCGTCCTGCTTGGTCGACGACGTTTCCTTTGCCAGCCGGGCCGCCTGCAGCGGGGTGTACAGGTTGGTGCGGTCCACCTTCCCGGCGGCCGCGCGATATGCCTTGCTGTTCTTGCTCATTCGACTATCCAATCTATGGGTTGTGGTGACAGACGGGCCGGAGCTGGCCCTCCCACGGGTACGACTACTCGACGGTGATGCCCATCGAGCGGGCGGTGCCGGCGATGATCTTGGCGGCAGCGTCGATGTCGTTGGCGTTGAGGTCAGCCTTTTTCGTCTCCGCGATCTCCCGGACCTGATCCCAGCTGACCTTGGCGATCTTGTTCTTGTGCGGCTCCGCGGAGCCCTTGGCCACACCCGCCGCCTTGAGCAGCAGCTTGGCAGCGGGCGGCGTCTTGAGCGTGAACGTGAAGCTGCGGTCCTCGTAGACGGTGATCTCCACCGGGATGACGTTGCCGCGCTGATTCTCCGTGGCGGCGTTGTACGCCTTGCAGAACTCCATGATGTTGACGCCATGCTGGCCGAGCGCGGGGCCAACCGGGGGCGCAGGGTTGGCCTGCCCCGCCACGATCTGCAGTTTGATCAGCCCGGCGACCTTCTTCTTCTTCGCGGCCATGGGGTGTCGATGTTCCTTCCTGGTTCGTGCGTTTCCGGCTGCCCGCGGGCAGGCCGGCTAGATCTTGGAAACCTGGCTAAAGGTCAGTTCCACCGGTGTTTCGCGGCCGAAGATGGACACCAGTACCTTGAGCTTCTGCTGTTCGGCGTTGACCTCGCTGATCGTGGCCGGCAGCGTGGCAAAGGGTCCGTCCATGACGGTGACCGATTCGCCGACCTCGTAGTCGACCTCGACAACCGGACGCTCCAGCCCGCCCGCCTCGGTGACGGCCGCGGTGCTGGCCGCGCCTTTGGCGGTCTTCTTCGACGCCCCGCGCGGCAGCAGAAACTTCACCACGTCGTCGAGCGCAAGTGGCGATGGGCGGGAGGTCGCGCCGACGAACCCGGTCACCCCCGGCGTGTTACGCACCGCGGCCCAGGAGTCGTCGGTCAATTCCATACGCACCAGGATGTAGCCGGGCAGCACCTTGCGGTTGACCTGCTTGCGCTGGCCGTTCTTGATCTCGGTGACTTCTTCGGTGGGCACCTCCACCTGGAAGATGTAGTCACCGACGTCGAGGTTCTGCACCCGGGTCTCGAGGTTGGCTTTCACCTTGTTCTCGTACCCCGCGTAGGAGTGGATCACGTACCAGTCGCCGGGCTTGCTGCGCAGCTCGGCCTTGAGCGCGGCGGCCGGGTCGACCTCTTCCACCGGGGCCGCCACCTGCTGGGGGGTGTTGGCCTTGTGCACGTCCACCGCTTCCCCCGCGGACGTGTCACCGTCGAAGGCAGTCACGGTTCTAGTCCTCTCTATCACTCTCGAAGCCTCAACCGAATACCCACATCACGAGCTTGGTCAGGCCCAAATCGGCGCCGGCAACCAACGCCACCATGAAGGCCAGGAATGCCAACACCACCGATGTGTAGGTGAGCATCTGTTTGCGGTTCGGCCAGATCACCTTCCGCATTTCGGCCACGACCTGTTTCAGGTAGTTGTAGACGAACCCGATTGGGTTGGCTGGGCGTGCGGCCCCCGCCTTCTTCGGCTTCTTAGGCTTGGCTTTCAGCGCCGCCTTGCCCTTCGACGACTTCGACACGTCCGTCGTGGCGACGTCTTTCTTGGCGACCTCAACCGCTGTCGACGACTCCTGGTCGTCCATGTCTTCGGTCTCCGCCGCTCGTTGACGGGACCGCTTGCCGGTGGGACGTTGCGGCCGCATCACGGTCTTTGTCACCACGGCCGTTCGACCGCGTCCCCGGTTGTCCTGCATGTCGGCGCCGTCGCTTGCGGCGTCGACGTCTTCGTCGCCCTCGTCGCTCACCGCGTGCTCCTTTGTTCGCTAGCTATCCGCGAGCCGTCTCGCTCCTCATGGGCACACTCCCAGTGTCCACCATGGCACGATACCGATGGGTCCGGATCCTCCACAGGCCGTGCCGGCCTGCATCGTCGCCCGACGATACCGATGGTTCCGGCGCTCCCCCGCAGAGCGGGAGGTACACCCACCTCAGGCCGTGCCGGCCCGCATCGTCCGCTTGCAGCAGGGGCGACAGGACTTGAACCTGCAACCTGCGGTTTTGGAGACCGCTGCTCTGCCAGTTGAGCTACGCCCCTTCGCGGTTGGCGGGCCACCGCAAGCCAACCCGCGGCGCCGGGGCTTACATGACACGCGCGCCCCCGCTCGTTCGACTCACGGAAAGCGCGCTGACGTTGGAAAACCCCGAGTGTTGAGTGTACTCGATTCCACTCAAGCGCAGGAAATCCGATACTAATTACGCGGTCCTGATGACTTGCCCGGATTCCTTGTCCCATTTGAGCTGGGTGGAGTTGTCACCCTGTTGGCCCATCAGGGTGGTATAGGCCTCCATCACCAGCTCACCGTCGTCGTTGGTGCAGATGTTCTTGGTGACCACGATGTCGGCCCCGAAACGCTCGTCCACCGAGTGAATGTCCATCCGGGCCCACAACTTGTCCCCGGCAAGCACCGGCTTGTAGAACACAAATCTCTGGTCGACCTGCACAATCTGCATGGTCTCCATGCCCACGTCGACGTGGCGGAAGAAGTCCAACTGGACGTATTTGGCGAAGATCGTCACGAAGGTCAGCGGAGCAACAATCGCGTCATAACCGAGCGCTGCGGCCGCCTCCTCACTGAAGAACGCCGGGTGGTCACATTTGATGGCCCGGGCAAACTCGCGGCACTGTTCGCGGCCCACGATGAAATAGTCCGGATACCTCCAGATCATCCCGCGGATGTCGGTCTTCAACGCCATGAACCGGGCCCCCGCCTACGCCAGCCTCGCCGACGCGATGGCCCGGCCAAAGATCTTCTTGCCACCGGTGGTGGCGGTGAGCGCGATGGTCACCGACTTGCTGTCCGGATCGACCGACTTCACCCGGCCGTTGAACACGATTTCGGCGCCCTTGCCGTCGTTGGGCACCGGCACCACCGCGGTGAACCGCACGTTGTACTCGGTGACCGCGCCGGGATCGCCGACCCACGAGGTGACGTAGCCGCCACCGATTCCCATGGTCAACATGCCATGGGCGATCGCGGTGTCCAGCCCAACGACCTTGGCGATCTCGTCATCCCAGTGGATCGGGTTCAAGTCACCGGAAACCCCGGCGTAGTTCACCAGATCCTGGCGGGTCAGCGGATAGGTCTTCTCCGGTAGCTGGTCCCCAACCTTGACCGAGCTGAACTCACGCAGCGCCATCTCTGAATCCCTCTTCCCCATTCTCCCCGGCACGGCCCGCCAGGGTCGTATAGGTCTCCTGCACGATGTCACCCGCTTCGTTGGTGACAATGTTCTTGGTCACGATGATCTGGGTGCCGTGCGTCTCGCGCACCGAATCCACGTACACGTCGCAGTACAGCTTGTCGCCGGCGACGATCGGCCTGGCGAATTTCAGCACCTGGTCGACCTGAACGATCTGCTGGTCGGTGACCGCGATGTTGGCATGCTTGAAAAAGGCCGCCTGCGCCTGGTAGCCGAACACACAGATGAACGTCAACGGGGCCAGCAGCCCGTGGTAGCCCAGCTCGGCGGCCGCGGATTCTTCGAAAAAGGCACGGTCGTCGTTTTGCACGGCCGCGGCGTATTCGCGGATCTTTTCCCGCTCCACCTCATAGTGGTCGGGGTAGCGGTAATGCATCCCCACGATGCTTGTGGTCAACGGCACGGCTTCAGAACCTACCTAGTCAGTTGAGAAAACCTGCTGGGGACGGCGGTTACCGCGTTTCACGGTGCGCCTGGTGCTTGCCGCAATTCCGGCAGAACTTCTTGAGCACCAGCCGGTCCGGGTCGTTGCGGCGGTTCTTTTTGGTGATGTAGTTGCGGTGCTTGCACACCTCGCATGCCAAAGTGATCTTCGGCCGCACGTCGGTACTGGAAGCCATGTCTGTTCTCTCTCACAAGGTTCACTTGTTGTGTTGTAGCGATGGCCGGACTCGAACCGGCGACCTAACGATTATGAGTCGTTCGCTCTAACCGACTGAGCTACATCGCCTCCGGGCCACAGGCCTCGAGTTCGGGGCCGCCCGCCTGCTCGGCGTCCGCCGAGCCCCCTAACGGAATCGAACCGTTGACCTTTTCCTTACCATGGAAACGCTCTGCCGACTGAGCTAAGGGGGCCGATCACCCGTAGCTACCGGCCGTGCCGCGGGCCTAAAAGAGGGTACAGCCTGGCGCGCAACGTCACCAAACCACGTGCGCGGATCCGATGCGGCTGATTACCCGGTGTCGCTGCTCCGCTGCCGGCGCCAGGCGCTGAGATCGCTGAACTCGTCGTACTCCTCATCCTGGGGCTCGTGCTCCGCCTCGACCTCGTCTTCGAGAAGGGCCTTCAGCGCCATATGAATGGCCTCTCGGGCATCAGCCAGGTGGTACTTGTGTATGACCTGTTGGAGCAGGTGGTCATCAACCAAGATGTCGACCCTCTTCAGCATGGACCAACGATACCCAGTGCGCCGAAGGTCGACGCGGCGGAATGGACGAGACCGTGTCCGGCGGTCGGCGCACCGCCCGAAACGCGACAGGCTCGGTTGGAGCCGTCTGCGGCCAGCCATACCCTGGTAGCGTGTCAGACTCGGACCGGCTGTATTTCCGCCAACTGCTCTCCGGTCGTGATTTCGCCGTCGGCGACATGTTGGCGACACAAATGCGTAACTTCGCCTACCTGATCGGTGACCGCCGAACCGGGGATTGCGTCGTGGTTGACCCGGCCTACGCAGCCGGGGATCTGATCGACACGCTGGAAGCGGACGGCATGCACCTGTCCGGGGTGCTGGTGACGCACCATCACCCGGACCACGTCGGCGGCTCGATGATGGGTTTCGAGCTGACGGGGCTGGCCGACCTGCTGGACCGAGCAGCTGCACCGGTGCATGTGAATACCCATGAGGCGCTGTGGGTTTCACGAGTTACCGGGATACCCATCCGCGACCTGACCATCCACGAGCACCACGACAAGGTGAGCGTCGGCGACGTCGAAATCGAGCTGTTGCACACCCCCGGACACACGCCCGGCAGTCAGTGTTTCCTGGTCGGCGACCGGCTGGTGGCAGGTGACACGTTGTTCCTGGAAGGCTGCGGCCGCACCGACTTTCCGGGTGGTGATTCCGATGAGATGTACCGCAGCCTGCAACAGCTGGCCGCGCTGCCGGGTGACCCGACGGTTTTCCCCGGGCACTGGTATTCGGCGGATCCGAGTGCTGCGCTCTCGCGGGTGAAGCGCTCGAATTACGTGTATCGCCCGGCCAATCTCGACCAGTGGCGGATGCTGATGGGCCGCTGACCGGCCGGGCGCGCACCGTCCCTGTGGCCGGGCCGCAGATCGCACGAGATCACTGTGGTATAAGCGGAAGGTGCAGTCCATGGGGTGGGTTCGGGGCAGCTGGCAGGGGGTTACCGATATCGAGTCCAGCACCTGGTTGGCGTGGGCGGCGTGGACGGCGCTGGCCCTTGGCGTCGTCGCGCTGATCGTGACGACCCGCCAGCTGCAGCGCAACCGTCAGCTGACCTTCGAACAGACCCGGCCTCATGTGTCCATCCTGATGGAGCCCAATGCCGCGGACTGGCACCTGATCGAACTGGTGGTCAGGAATTTCGGTCGCACCGCGGCCTACAACGTCCGGTTCTCGTTCCCCAAGCCCCCGACGGTCGCCGAATACGAGAATGCCTCCGACGGCTACGCCGACGTCGTCGAGCTGCAGCTCCCTCGGGAGCTGCCGGCGCTGGCACCCGGTCAGGAATGGCGGACGGTGTGGGATTCGGCGCTGGACCGCGCCGAGATCGGGCAGGGCATCGAGTCCCGGTTCGAGGGCACGGTGACCTATTACGACCGTCCCGAGCCGCCGCGCGGGTGGCGGTTCTGGGAGCGCGGCCGGCGTCCGCTGGAAACCAAGGTGGTGCTGGACTGGGATGCCCTGCCACCCGTGCAGCGCATCGAGCTGATGACGACACATGATCTGGCGAAACGGGAAAAGCAAAGGCTGGAGCTGCTGCGCAGCCTGCTGACCTATTTCCACTACGCCAGCAAGGAAACACGGCCCGAGGTGCTGCGCAGCGAGATCGATCGGATCAACCGCGCCGTGGCCGAAACCCAGGACAGGTGGCGCACCCGGCAGCTCGGCCAGCCCACCGACGTCGCGCTGGGGTGAAGCCGAAAACGACCTGGGTGGGCGGCCGCAGCCAGCCAGTCTGACCGCGGTCCGGGATCGCGGGCTCGCTCCGGGAGCGCGGGGCCGTGGTCGATCTGATTCAATCGACGGGCGTATCGAAGGGAGAAGCCGATGAGCGGCCCGGTCACCTACACCCGTGACGACTCCATCGCGGTCATCCGGATGGACGACGGCAAAGTGAACGCACTCGGCCCGACCATGCAGCAGGCTCTCAACGAAGCGATCGACGAGGCCGACCGGGACAACGTCGGCGCGATCGTGATCACCGGAAACCAGCGGGTGTTCAGCGGCGGCTTCGACCTGAAGATCCTGACCTCCGGTGAGGTGCAGCCCGCCATCGACATGCTCAGGGGCGGTTTCGAGCTGGCGTATCGGCTGCTGTCCTACCCCAAGCCGGTGGTGATGGCCTGCACCGGCCACGCCATCGCGATGGGGGCATTTCTGCTGTCCTCCGGTGACCACCGAATCGCCGCCCACGCCTACAACATCCAGGCGAACGAGGTGGCAATAGGGATGACCATCCCGTATGCGGCCCTCGAGATCATGAAGCTGCGGCTGACCCGGTCGGCCTACCAGCAGGCCACCGGGCTGGCCAAGACGTTTTTCGGAGAGACCGCGCTGGCCGCGGGCTTCATCGACGAGATCGCGCTGCCCGAGGTGGTGGTCAGCCGTGCCGAGGAGGCGGCGCGCGAATTCGCCGGGCTCAACCGGCAGGCCCACGCCGCCACCAAGTTGCGCGCCCGCGCCGACGCGCTCAAGGCCATTCGCGCGGGCATCGACGGGATCGAAGCCGAGTTCGGCCTGTAGCCGCCACGGGCGCCTGGCGACCTACTGGAACTCCCGGAACCTTTCGAGGTACTTCACCCAGTTCCAGGTGCAACCACCAGCACCCGACGGTGGCGCCGCGCCGACTAGGGTGGCCCGCGATGGCGCTTCATCTTCACCGGGCCGAGCGCACCGATCGGCTTGCCGATGGGCTGGGTGCATTGCTGGCCGATCCGCTGCCCGACCCGTTCGCCCAGGAGCTGGTGCTGGTTGCCGCCCGCGGCGTGGAACGGTGGCTAAGCCAGCGTCTTTCGCATGTTCTGGGCTGCCGTCGCGGCCGCGGCGATGGCGTGTGTTGCGGGGTCGTGTTCCGCAATCCACGATCGCTGATCGCCGAGATCACCGGCGCGGTCGATGACGACCCGTGGTCGCCGGAGGCCATGGCGTGGCCGCTGCTGCGGGTGATCGACGCCAGCCTTGACGAGCCGTGGTGCCACACGCTGGCCACACACCTGGGCCACCTGGAGAGAACCGATACCGAGGCGGAGCTGCGCCGCGGCCGGCGCTATTCGGTGGCCCGCCGACTGGCCGGGCTGTTCGCGTCCTACGCGCGGCAGCGTCCCGGGTTGCTGGCCGACTGGCTGGACGGTAACGCCGCCGACCTGCCCACCGATCTGGCCTGGCAGCCGCCACTGTGGCGAGCCCTGGTGGCCGAGGTCGGGGCCGATCCGCCACATGTCCGCCACCAGCGCACCGTCGCCCAGTTGCGTGCCGGCCCGGCCGACCTGCCGTCGCGGCTGTCGCTGTTCGGGCACACCCGCCTGGCACGCACCGAGGTGCAGCTGCTGGACGCGTTGGCCAGCCACCACGAGCTGCACCTGTGGCTGCCGCACCCCAGCGACCGGTTGTGGCGGGCGCTGAACGACCTCAGCGGCCTCGACGCCGCGGTGCCGCGACGGAAGGACACCAGCGCTCGGGCCGCCCAGCATCCGCTGCTGCACACGCTGGGTCGTGACCTGCGCGAGCTGCAGCGCGCGCTGCCCGCCACCCGGGCGACCGACGAATTCCTCGGCGCCACACCCAAACCCGACACCCTGCTGGGCTGGCTGCAGGCTGACCTCGCCGCCAACGCGGTGCGGCCGGGCGGCCGCGGGCTGGCCGACACCGACCGATCGGTGCAGGTTCATGCCTGCCACGGCCCGGCCCGGCAGATCGATGTGCTGCGCGAGGTGCTGTTGGGCTTGCTGCAGGATGACCCCACGCTGCAGCCGCGCGACATCGTGGTGATGTGTCCCGACATCGAGACCTACGCACCGTTGATCGTCGCCGGCTTCGGCCTGGGCGAGGTGGCCGGTGACAGCCATCCCGCACACCGGCTGCGGGTGCGGCTGGCCGACCGCGCGCTCACCCAGACCAATCCGCTGCTGTCGGTGGCCGCCGAGCTGCTCGCCATCGCCGAAACCCGCGCCACCGCCAGCCAGCTGCTCAACCTGGCGCAGGCGCCGCCGGTGCGCGCCAAATTCGGCTTCTCCGACGACGACCTGGACACCATCGCCGCCTGGGTGCGCGAGTCGAACATCCGCTGGGGCTTCGGCCCGGAGCACCGGCGGCCCTACGGCCTGGACAACATCGTGCACAACACGTGGCGGTTCGGGCTGGACCGCATCCTCACCGGGGTGGCCATGTCCGACGACTCACGCGGGTGGCTTAGCACCGCGCTGCCGCTCGACGACGTCGGCAGCGACCGGGTCGAGCTGGCCGGACGGCTGGCCGAATACGTCGACCGGCTGCAGCACGTGGCCGAAAGGCTCAGCGGGGTAAGGCCGTTGACCGAGTGGCTGGACGCGTTGCACGCCGGGATCGAGTTGTTGACCTCCTCCGCGGAGGCCTGGCATCGCGCGCAGCTGCAGCGGGAGTTCGCCGACGTGCTGGCGCGTGCCGGCGCTCGCGCGTCGACGCCGCTACGGTTGCCGGACGTGCGCGCGCTGCTGGCCACGCAGTTGGCCGGCCGGCCCACTCGGGCCAACTTCCGCACCGGCACACTGACCGTGTGCACCATGGTCCCGATGCGCTCGGTGCCCCACCGGGTGGTGTGCCTGGTCGGTCTGGACGACGGGGTGTTCCCCCGGCTGGACAACCCCGACGGCGACGACGTGCTGGCCCGCGAACCGATGACCGGGGAGCGCGACATCCGTTCGGAGGACCGGCAACTGCTGCTCGACGCGATCGTCGCGGCGACCGATGCCCTGGTGATCACCTACACGGGCGCCGATGAACGCACCGGCCACCCCCGTCCGCCCGCGGTGCCGCTGGCCGAGTTGCTCGACGCGCTGGACCAGACGACGGCCGTGCCGGTGCGGGAGCACATCCTCATCCGGCACCCGCTGCAGCCGTTCGACCCCAAGAACGTCACGCCCGGGGCACTGCTGCCCGGCGCGCCGTTCACCTTCGACCCCACCGCGCTGGCCGCCGCCCAGGCGGCCCACGGGACACGCTGCGCGCCAACGGCTTTCATTACGAATCGGCTGCCCGCGCCACCGGCCACCGACGTCACCCTGGCCGACCTGCTCGACTTCTTCAAGGATCCCGTCAAAGGGTTTTTCCGGGCGCTGGACTACACGCTGCCGTGGGATGTCGAGACCGTCGAGGACGCCATGCCGGTGCAGCTCGACCCGTTGGCGGAGTGGACGGTCGGCGACCGGATGCTGCACGACATCCTGCGCGGCCTGCACCCCGAGGACGCGGCCCACGCCGAGTGGCGGCGCGGCCGGCTGCCCCCCGGCCGGCTGGGCGTGCGCCAGGCGAAGGACATCCGGGACCGTGCCCGCAATCTGGCGGCCGCCGCGCTGGCGCACCGCACCGTCGACGGCCAGGCACACGACGTCGACGTCGACCTCGGCGGCGGGCGGCGGCTGAGCGGCACGGTAGCACCCGTATTCGATGGGCGCATGGTGTCGGTGACCTATTCGAAGCTCGCGCCCAAACACGTGCTGCCGGTCTGGATCGGTTTGGTCGCGCTGGCCGCAGACCAGCCCGGCCACGATTGGTCGGCGCTGTGCATCGGCCGCGGCAAGACCAGGAACCACATCGCCAGCCGGCTTTTCGTGCCGCCGCCGGACCCGCCGGCGGTGCTTCGGGAGCTGGTGTCGCTGTACGACGCGGGCCGGCGGGAGCCGCTGCCGCTGCCGTTGAAAACATCGTGCGCCTGGGCGCAGGCCCGCCGCGACGGCGCGGACCCGTACCAGCCGGCCCGGGACACGTGGCAAACCAACAGGTTTCGACCCGGTGAGGACGAGGCTCCCGCGCATGTGCGGGTCTGGGGCCCGCACGCGCCGTTGGAGGTGTTGCTGGCTTCGCCCCGTCCGGGCGAGGAGGTCGCCGGGGAAGACACCCGGTTGGGTGCGCTGGCCGCCCGGCTGTGGCTGCCGCTGTTGGCCGCCGAGAGGCCGGCCGACTGATGCGCCGCTTCGACCTGCTGGGCCCGCTGCCGAGCCAAGGCTCCACCACGGTGCTGGAGGCCAGCGCCGGCACCGGCAAGACGTTCGCCTTGGCCGGCTTGGCCACCCGCTACCTGGCCGAGACCGCGACGACGCTGGAAGAGATGTTGCTGATCACGTTCAACCGCGCGGCCAGCCGGGAGCTGCGCGAGCGAGTGCGCGAGCAGATCCTCGAGGCTTTGCGCGCGCTAGAGGGCCGGCTGCGCCCCGGCAGTGACCTGGTCGAGCAGCTGCTGCGCGGCAGCGACGACGAGCGCGCCCTGCGGCGGTCGCGGCTGCGTGACGCGCTGGCCAACTTCGATGCGGCAACCATCGCGACCACCCACGAGTTCTGCGGATCGGTGTTGAAATCCCTTGGCGTGGCCGGTGATAACGCCGCAGACGTGGAACTCAAGGAAAGCCTGGTCGACCTGGTGACCGAGATCGTCGACGACCGCTACCTGGCGAACTTCGGTCAGCAAACAACCGATCCGGAACTGACCTACTCCCAGGCGCTGAACCTCGCCCTTGCCGTGCAGGACGACCCGTGTGCCCAGCTGCGCCCGCATGATCCCGAGCCCGACAGCCCTGCGGCGGTCCGGCTGCGCTTTGCCGCCGAGGTGCTCGACGAACTGGAACGCCGCAAGGGTCGGCTGCGCGTTCTGGGATTCAACGACTTGCTGACCCGACTGGCCAAAGCCCTGGAGGCAGAAGATTCTGCGGCGCGCGATCGGCTGCGGGGTCGCTGGCGGATCGTGCTGGTCGACGAGTTCCAGGACACCGACCCCGTGCAATGGCGGGTGCTCGAGCGCGCGTTCCGCCGGCATTCGACGCTGATCCTGATCGGCGACCCGAAGCAGGCCATCTACGGCTTCCGCGGCGGCGACATCCACACCTACCTCAAGGCGGCCGGCACCGCCGATGCCCGCTACACCTTGGGTGTCAACTGGCGCAGCGACCGGGTGCTCGTCGAGAGCCTGCAGACGGTGCTGCGCGGCGCGACCCTGGGTCACGCCGGCATCGTCGTGCACGCTGTCGACGCCCACCGGGACGGCCACCGGCTGGCCGGCGCTCCGCACCCGGCGCCGTTTCGGCTGCGGGTGGTCAAACGGCACACCCTCGGCTACGGCGGCACCGCCAATGTGCCGATCGGCTTACTGCGCCAACACATCCCCGAGGACCTGGCCGCCGACATCGCGGAGTTATTGGCCAGCGGGGCCACCTTTGACGGCCGGCCGTTGGCCGCCGGCGACATCGCGGTGATCGTCGAGCATCACAAGGACGCGCGGGCCTGCCGGAACGCGTTGGCCTCAGCGGGTATCCCGGCGGTCTATACCGGCGACACCGACGTGTTCGCTTCCCGGGCCGCCGCGGATTGGCTGTGTCTGCTGGAGGCGTTCGATGCGCCCCAACGCACCGGGCTGGTGCGGGCCGCCGCCTGCACCATGTTCTTCGGGGAGACCGCGGAAACCCTTGCCGCCGAGGGTGATGAGCTGACCGACCGGGTGGCCGGCACGCTGCGCGAGTGGGCCGACCACGCACGCCAGCGCGGTGTGGCCGCGGTCTTCGAGGCGGCGCAGGTGGCCGGCATGGGCCGACGGGTGCTGGGTCAGCGCGGCGGCGAGCGGGACATGACCGACCTGGCGCACATCGCGCAGCTGCTGCACCAGACCGCGCATCGGGAGCGTCTCGGCCTGCCGGGGCTGCGTGATTGGCTGCGACGCCAGGCCGCGGCCCGGGCCGGCCCCACCGAGCACAACCGCCGGCTGGACAGCGACGCCGCCGCGGTGCAGATCATGACCGTCTTCGTGGCCAAGGGCCTGCAGTTTCCCATCGTGTACCTGCCGTTCGCGTTCAACCGCAACGTCCGCACCGATGACATCCTGCTGTATCACGAGGACGATGACACCCGCTGCCTGTACATCGGCGGCAAGACGGGCCCCGGCCGCAAGGCCGTCGAGCAGCGCAACCGCGTCGAAGCGGCCCGGGACAACATCCGGCTCACCTACGTCGCCCTTACCCGGGCGCGGTCGCAGGTGGTGGCCTGGTGGGCGCCCACCTTCGACGAGGTCAATGGCGGGTTGTCGCGACTGCTGCGCGGTCGTGCACCGGGCGAGTCGCAGGTGCCGGACGCGTGCACGCCGCGCGTCTCCGATGAGCAGGCCTGGGCGGTGTTTCAGCGGTGGCAGGCCGCCGGCGGGCCATCGGTCGAGGAGTCGGTGATCGCCGGACCCGCCGTCCTCGAAACACCTTCTCCGGTAACCGGATTGCAGGTGAGGCACTTTCATCGCAGGATCGACACCAGGTGGCGGCGGACGTCGTATTCGGCGCTGGTACGTGGCTCGGAGATGGCCGGCTCCACGGCCGGTGTGACCAGCGAGCCGGAGGCCGGCGCCCGCGACGACGAGGTGGAGACCGCGGTCGTCGCCCCACCCGGGTGCGGTGCCGACCTGGTGTCCCCGTTGGCCGCGATGCCGTCGGGCGCGTCTTTCGGTTCGCTGGTACATGCGGTGCTCGAGACCGCCGACCCCGCTGCCCCCGACCTGGCCGCCGAACTGCACGAACAGGTTCGACGGCACGCGCCGTGGTGGGGCGTCGACGTGGACGCCGCCGGGCTGGCTGCGGCGCTGGTGCCGTTGCACGACACGCCGTTGGGCCCGCTGGCCGCCGGACTGACCTTGCGGCAGATCGGGGTGCGGGATCGCCTGCGGGAGCTGGACTTCGAGATTCCGCTGGCGGGCGGCGATCTGTGCGGCACCGAGCTGTCGGTGGCGGACGTGGGCGAGCTGCTGGCGTCGCAGCTACCCGCCAACGATCCGCTGGCGCCCTACGCCGATCGGCTGCGGTCGGCCGGGTTGGGTGATCAACCGCTGCGGGGGTATCTGGCCGGGTCGATCGACGTGCTGCTGCGGCTCCCCGATCGGCGTTATCTGGTGGCCGATTACAAGACCAACCATCTCGGCGACACCGCTGCCGACTACGGCTACGCACGGTTGGTCGAGGCCATGCTGCATTCCGATTACCCACTGCAGGCGCTGTTGTATGCCGTTGTGCTGCATCGGTTTCTGCGGTGGCGGCAGCGGGACTACGAACCGACGCGGCAGCTGGGCGGGGTGCTGTACCTGTTCGTGCGGGGCATGTGCGGTGCGGGGACGCCGGTGGCCGGCGGGCATCCGTCCGGGGTCTTCGGCTGGAACCCGCCGCCCGCTCTGGTGGTGGCGGTCTCGGATCTGCTGGACCAGGGAAGGCGGGCGGCGTGACATCCGGTGGGGTCGAGGTCGCCGTGGGAGGGTCCGGCCTGCTGCGAGCGTGCAACCAAGCCGGTGTGCTGGACGTCGCGGATGTGCATGTCGCGCAACGCCTCTGCGTGCTGGGTGAGGAGACCGACGAGCGGGTGGCGTTGGCGGCGGCGATGGCGGTCCGCGCGCTGCGAGCCGGGTCGGTGTGTGTGGACTTGTCGTCGATCGCCGCGACCGTGGGCCACGACGGGCTGCCGTGGCCGGATCCCGCGGGGTGGCTAGCGGCGGTAAGGGCGAGCCCGCTGCTGGATAAACCGCTGCGGTTGGAGGGCGACCGGCTCTATCTCGACCGGTACTGGCGCGAGGAGAAGCAGGTGTGCGCGGACCTGGTCGCCTTGCTGGCGTGCCGGCCGGCGGTCGCAGTGCCCGCCTTGCAGCGACTCTTCCCGCCGGGGTTTGACGAGCAGCGGCAGGCGGCGGAAATAGCGCTCGTGCAAGGTGTCACGGTGTTGACCGGGGGTCCGGGCACCGGGAAGACGACCACGGTCGCGCGGCTGCTGGCATTGATCGCCGAGCAGGCGGAGCTGGCCGGCCGATCGCGGCCACGGATCGCGCTGGCCGCGCCCACCGGAAAGGCAGCGGCCCGGCTGGGCGAGGCGGTCCGGCATGAGGTGGCCCGGCTGGACGACGCCGACCGGGCGCGGCTGGGCGAGCCGCACGCGGTCACGCTGCATCGACTGCTCGGCCCCAAACCGGGCACCTCCGCGCGGTTTCGGCACGATCGCAGGAACCGGTTGCCGCACGACGTGATCGTGGTCGACGAGACCTCGATGGTGTCGCTGACCCTGATGGCGCGCCTGCTAGAGGCGGTGCGCCCCGGTGCGCGGCTCATCCTGGTGGGTGACGCCGACCAGTTGGCGTCGGTGGAAGCCGGTGCGGTGCTGGCGGATTTAGTGGACGGGCTGTCGGCGCGCGACGACGCGCGGGTGGCGGCGCTGCGAACGTCGCACCGGTTCGGCGAAACGATCGGGGCGCTGGCCCAGGCGATCCGGATCGGCGATGCCGGCGCGGTGCTGGCCCTGCTGCGCTCGGGTGACGAGCACATCGAGTTCGTCGAGGACGAGAACCCGGTGCCGCGGTTACGCGCGGTCCTGGTGCCGCACGCGTTGCGGCTGCGTGAGGCCGCGCTGCTGGGGGCGTCCGAGGTCGCGTTGGCGGTGCTGGACGAACACCGGCTGTTGTGCGCGCATCGGCAGGGGCCCGCCGGCGTGCGGCACTGGAACCATCGGGTGCAAACCTGGCTATCCGAGGAGACCGGGCAGCCGCGGTGGTCACCGTGGTATGCCGGCCGGCCGCTGCTGGTGACGGCGAACGACTACGGGCTGCGGGTGTACAACGGCGACACCGGCGTAGTGGTGGCCGGCCCGGACGGTCTGCGGGCCGTCATCGCCGGTGCTTCCGGGCCACTGGACTTTGCCACCAGCCGCGTCGGCGACGTGGACACCATGCACGCCATGACCATCCACAAGAGTCAGGGCAGCCAGGCCGATGAGGTGACCGTGCTGATGCCGCAAGAGGATTCGCGGTTGCTGACTCGGGAATTGCTGTACACGGCGGTGACTCGAGCCAAGCGCAAGGTCCGGGTGGTGGGGTCGGAGGCGTCGGTGCGGGCCGCGCTCACGCGGCGGGCGGTGCGGGCCAGCGGGCTGCGGATGCGGTTGCAGTCGAGCAACGCAAAGGGATAGGCCGTGGGCGGTGCGGCGGCGCATCATAGAAGTATGCGGATCGGAGTCGGGGTTTCCACCGCGCCGGACGCGCGGCGGGCCGCGGTGGAGGCCGCGGTGTGCGCGCGCGACGAGCTCGCGGGTGAGGCCCCGGCGCTGGCCGTGCTGCTGGGATCGCGATCACACACCGACAAGGCCGTGGACGTGCTGGGCGCGGTGCAGGAGGTGGTCGAGCCGCCCGCGTTGATCGGTTGTGTCGCCCAGGCGATCGTCGCCGGTCGTCATGAAATCGAGGACGAGCCCGCGGTGGCGGTGTGGCTGGCGTCCGGCCTGGCCGCCGAGACGTTTCAGCTGGATTTCGTCCGCACCGGCTCGGGCGCCCTGATCACCGGCTACCGGTTCGACCGGACCTCACACGATCTGCACCTGCTGCTGCCGGACCCGTACACCTTCCCGTCCAACCTGCTCATCGAGCACCTCAACACCGACCTGCCGGGCACGACCGTCGTGGGCGGCGTGGTGAGCGGCGGACTGGGACCGGGATACACCCGGCTGTTCCGCGACCGCCAGGTGCTCACCTCCGGCCTGGTGGGCGTGCGCCTGCCCGGCACGCACGGGGTTCCGATCGTGTCGCAGGGCTGCCGGCCGATCGGACAGCCGTACATCGTCACCGGCGCGGACGGCGCGGTGATCACCTCGTTGGGCGGCCGCCCGCCGCTGCAGCGCCTGCGGGAGATCGTTGAGGGGCTGCCGCCCGGCGAGCAGGTCCTGGTCAGCCGCGGGCTGCAGATCGGGATCGTCGTCGACGAGCACCTGGCGGCTCCGGGCCAGGGTGACTTCATGATCCGCGGGCTGCTCGGCGCCGATCCGTCGACCGGGGCGATCGAGATTGGCGAGGTCGTCGAGGTGGGCACCACCGTGCAGTTCCAGGTCCGGGACGCGGTGGGGGCCGACAAGGATCTGCGTCTGGCCGTGGAGCGGGCGGGGGCGGGGCTGCCCGGGCGTCCGGTTGGCGCGCTGTTGTTCACCTGCAACGGGCGTGGCCGGCGGATGTTCGGGGTCGCCGACCACGACGCGTCGACGATCGAGGACTTGCTTGGCGGGATTCCGCTCGCCGGTTTCTTCGCCGCCGGGGAGATCGGCCCGATCGCGGGCCGCAACGCGTTGCACGGATTCACCGCGTCGATGGCGCTGTTCACCGAATGAGCCGCCGCGTTGGGCGCCGGCGTTGCGGGCGCGGTGGCGTGTGGGCGCGTGCGTCACGTCTGCCCCACCAGTCACGGCCGGTGACCACCAGACGAAGTGCCCGGCTTCGAGCGACTTTTCAGCGACAAGCCCAGGGGCGGGTCAGATCGGGCGGCCAGGGGACACCGCGCATTGCGTTGTCGGCGACTTTGACGCCGGCCACCGTGGCATGGGTTTGCCACTGAGATCACCGAGCCGACGTTCGCGGTGCTGGTCGCGCATGGCCCATTCGCGCGCACCTGGACCAACGAGGGCGGGCCGCGGTCGGCGTAAGCTCCCGTGAACGCCGGCGCCTACGGCACCCGGCCGCGACCCGATCAGCCGTGCTCACGGCGGGGTCGTCGCCCCGATCTCGGCGGCGAACTCACGGAAACCTTTGTGACCGGGCAGCTTTCGCAGACATCGCGCCATCAGGTCGCGGGCGGTGTCGGTGTTACCGCGTCGGTGCGCGAGCCGCGCGGACACGAACATGTGCTCGGGTCCGCCCAGGGCGGCGTGGCCGACGATCCGGTCGAGCAGGCCGCCCTCGGTGTCCGCGAGCTTCTCCAGCAGGAGACCGTGCCATTCCGCCAGTTCGCTGGCTCGCTCCTGCTCGGTCCGGGCCTCGGAACGGCGCAGTTGACGGGTCGATCCGCCGCGGTGGCAGAGCCCGTCCAGTGCCAGTAGGTACCGCTCGGCGAAGCCTTCCCAGGTGTCCGCGACGCGCAGCATGCGCGCCAGCGCGGCGGCGAGCGAGGTCTCCTTCGCCGCCACCGGCCCATCACCGTAACGGGTCCAGCCGTGCCGGGACTCCCACCGAATCAACTGGGGCGCAGCGGTCTCGGCGAACGCCTGGAACCCATGGCGTTCCCAGGTCCACGCCCACAACGCCGCCACCGCATCGGAGACGACGAAGCCCGCCGCCGCCACGGGATCGTCGGAGCGGAAATAGTCGTAATCGTGCGATTCGCACGCGAGGTCGATCAGTTGCTCCAGCGCGGCCGCGGCCGGCTCGGCATCCTCGGCCCGCAGCGCGTCCTGCGCCTCCGCGGCGAGCCGCTTGAAGGTGAACCGCCAGCGCGTTCGCTCGCGCGGCGTCACCCGCCGGTCCCCGCCCATGTAGGCGCCCGATCGCGCCAGCGACACGAAGTCGTCGACCTCGAACTGCACCATCTCCGGATCGGCCGGCTTCTTCGCGGGACGCTGCGGGCGACCGCGCCCGTCGCTGGCGAGCTCGGCCTCGATGCGCTCGCGCACGGGGGCCGTGCCGCGCCAGTACAGGTTCCACAGCGCTTTGCGCAGCCGATCCTCGTTGAGCCCGGACACCACGCGGAAGAACTGTTCGCGGTCCATTCGCTTCCCCGGCATGGGTGCCATCATGCCCCGCGGAGTGCGCGCCGGTGCAAACCGGACGCTGAGCTGGACGGCCCGGGTTCATGCTCGACGGCGACGACGGAATCGTCGCCACCGCGGAGTGGATGCCTTTACGCCCAAACAGGTGCCACCATCCCGGAGACGCGGCTAGCGCACGTCGAGCGCCAGCGCCTACCAGGGGCAATCATCGGGTCACGCCGTGAGGCCTCCCTCGTCGTAGAGCAACGCGGTCGTTTGTGCCGGCATCAAGCGGTCGTCGGGATGAGCACCGCGACGTCACTGTGCAGGTGCGCCAGCCCACTGTCGAGAGTCGCCAACTGTCCGTCGCGGCTGCGGGCGAGCTGGGCAAGGTAGGCATCCGTTACCTGTCGGTGACCGACCACACCACCGACCTCGACATCGGCGAAAGAGACAGTGTCCGGCCAAAACTCGTGACGGTTGGCACTCTCGACGGCACTGACGACCTCCCGCGCAGCCGCCGCGGATTGCCCCGACCGCACCAGGAATCGGACAAGGCTTCCCTGCGTGATCGGGCAAGTCGCAAACGCCGCCTCGGATGCTGACAGCCACTCCGCGGCGGCGTCGTGGTGCACATGCTCGGCGACCACCAACGCGATGAGCGCGTTGGCATCGAGCAGCATCGTCACTGCTCATCCTCCAATGAGCGCACGTCCTCGGAGGTCACGACGGTCCCCACGCTCACCAAAGGCAATCCCGTTCTGGGGTCTCGAGAGATCGCGGCGGTGCTGCCGGCTGCCAGGCCGCGTCGAATCAGATCCGCAACCGTTTGGCTGAACGTGCGATGGGTATCCCGCGCGATCGCCAGCGCCTGTTTGTGAAGGTCGTCGGGCAGATCGATGGTGGTGCGCACGCCCACATGCTAGCATCACGGCATCATGATGCGGCGATGCCCCCTCGTTGCCGGCCCACCCGCTCAGGCCGATTCCGCACGGGCGGCCCGCAACTGATCGCACGCGTCGACGAAGCGCGCCCACTCGGCCTTGCTGGGACGAATCGCGCAGCCGCCCAGGGCATCGTCGCTGACGACGAAACCGGGCGCGACCGGTGCCAGCAGGCCGGCGATCTTGATGATCTGGCCGGCCGGGCTGTCCGCGAAGCTCTGAAACACCCGGTTGCGGATCCACGCCTGCGCGCTGTCGATACCGGCGGTCAAGTCCAACTCGGGGACCCGCAGCGCTCCCCGGCATCGAGTCACTTGCTCCTCGAAGCGATCTTCCCAGCATTGCGTCTCCCACCCGCTCCAGAGCTCGGGAAGCGCCTGGAAAATGCCCATGGTGTCGGCGGTTTGCCAGGCACCCACCGTCTTTCGGGGAACGTCAACGTGGACACCGCCCTCGGGGATCGTGCCAAGCGTCACCCGTGCGACGCCACGGCCGGGCAGCCGGTCCAACAGCGCGGGTCCATGCCAGGCCTTGCAGAGGTGCCACCACAGCGGCCAGAACCGAAGCCGCTCCTCGGCGTCAACGACAGACACCAGATGGCACAACGAGTTTCGGTGACGGGACAGCCGCAGCTCCGGCCGCTTGTCCCATTCGCAGGGCCGCAACTCTGCCCCGACATAGCCGGCCAGTTCGGCGGTTCCGTCGTACGCCCAGCCGATGGAATAGTCAGGCCAGACCGCGGCGAGCACACTCATCACGGCCCGGCGCTCCCGCATCTCCACCATCAGCTCGTCGCCGAAGAACAACACCCGGCGCCGATCCAGATCCACCACGGCGCCACCGTCGGCCCACAGCGGGTTGACCCACTCATCCTTGGCGCACCGGCGAAGCGACTGCGCGTACCGCAGCGCGTACTCCGGGCCGGCGATCAGCGCGTCCAGCATCCGGCAACCCGCCCAATGCGAGTAATAGAGCTGCCAATCCTGATCCTCGACGATGACGAAGTTCGCCCGGTTTCCCATGTTGTCCCCTGCTCGCCCATTGACGCGGTCTCGGATCTCGCGTCGACTGGGCACAGTCTGCGCCCAGGGTCAGACACGATCCGCCCGAATCAGTCGGCACCCGTTTCAGCTGCGGCCCAAGGATCCGTCGAGACCGCAGAGAAGACACCCAGCACCTGGTACGGCCCGTTCGCGAACACGCCCGGCGGCACCATGCTGGTGCGCGAGCCCCCTAAACTAGATCCATCGCCTGTGGCGGGAACGCCAAATGAGGCAGGTCCACAGCCGACGCGGCAAAACAACGACAAGGCCAGCGATCGCGCCGTCTTCGGCGATCAGCCCGGGCAAAGCGCTCGACAACATCCTTCCCGGCAGCCGTCCCAGTGGCGGCGCGCTTGCGCGGGGCTATACGACAGCGCAGGCGTTGCTGGGCCGGTTCCCGAGTCCTCGGCCACCGCTCAGCCGGTAGCACCGAATCATCCCGATGTGACTCAACCCAAGACGAGCGACACCCCATTGGCCTTCAGATCGGCGAACGAGTAGCTCATTTCGCCTCGGCGACCGACCGACACGACGTAGCGGTCTTCGCCCTCGGTGATTTCAAACGAGAAAGGGAAGGTGCACCAGAATCGGCCGCCCTGACCCGCCTGCAGGAAAGCCGTGGCCAGGATGTCGCCCTTGCTGTTTTTCACCGTCACCTGCGTTCCCGGGTTGATGTCGGAGTACCCGCCTGACCCGGAGCACGAGGAGCCCGACACGGTGATTGCCGGTACGTAGACGTTTGGCGATTCATCCCGGAGGGTGAAACTTCCAGTGACAGTAATGGTTTCAAGGACATGGAAGCCCTCACTGAACTCGGGGCAATAGTATTGCACGGCCACCTGATCGACCGGCATCCCCTGCTGTTCGCCACCGTCCTGCAACTGGCGGCACACCTGCTTGCCGCGGGCAATGGCGTTCGCGTCGGAGTTGAACTCACCGGTGAGTCCGGACCGCCTCAAGGCGGCGAGGTACTTGTCGTCGACGGATTCCCGGTCCCGATTCACGAACAGCGTCACGACGACACTAGCTCCCACGAGTCCCAAGAGCACAACCACGCCCGCAAGCGCCCACCACAACCGACGGCGCCCAGAGCGTGGCGGTCGTGACACCGCTGACTGCGAAACACCAACGGCACCTGACTGATCCAGCTGATGCTGACCAAGTGCGTCGACGGCTTCGGCGTTGCCGTCGCGAATGAGGTCGGTCGGCTGCCCGGCGACGAAGTAGCGTCCTTCATGACGACCGGTGGGATCTGGTCGCCAACCCGTTTCCGTCATCACAGCGCCAACCGTCGGCGTCGTGGCCCGATGCCAGGTCGAGCCAATCTTGTATGCGCCGCACGCCCCACACCGGGTCGGGTCGGTGAGCGCGGTACCGCAATACACGCAGAAACTCATGACAGCGTCGTCACTTCCGGTACACCGTCGTGCCCTGCTCACCAACGAAGGTGCTGATGAACTTCGCGAAACAGTCATCGCCGCCGAACCCGTTCGAGTCGCACCAGCGATTGGCGTCACCGGCGGTGGGCTGCGCCGGCCCAACCACCGTCACCCAGAAATCGGGGCCGCTGAAGGTGGTCCAGTGCCCCGACCACACCAGCCGGGCGCCCCCGAACCGCTGCCGCAGGGCCAGGTGATCGCGAAGAATATCGGCGCTCGTCCATGTTTTCCCCGCCGCGACCAGGCCGACGCGCTTCGAACTCACCTGAGGCACCCAGCGATTGGAGATATCGCGTCGCACGTAGGGAAAGTCCGAGTCACGCAGCTCGCTGAGCACCTCCTCGGCAACTGCGTTGACGCTGCCGTAAGCCGGTGCCGCGAACTCGGCAGCGATGATGGTCGTGCGCTCCGATCCCACTGGTGCAGCCCAGCGCTCGGACCTGCCCTTCCGCGTGACCTGCAGTGCCGGCGCCCCGGACAACATGTCGGGTGTTCGCCAATACATTCCGGGCGGAAAGACCAGGGTTCGACGGGCCGGTATGCCGGGCTCGATCCTCAGCGGATCTGCCGAGAAGTCGAACCTGCCGGCTGCCACGTCGCGCCGCCCGTCGGCGACGGTGACTTCGAGCGCCGAGTTCGATTCGACATCGCCGCCGGCGCATGCCGACATGAACGCTGCACTCACCGCAAGTCCGTCGGACGTCAGATCGACCGACTCCGCCTCAAGCACCGGATCGTCCGGGCAACTCGCTGCTTCGGCCTGCCCCCACGGCACCCCCGCCGTGGCGGCGCCCCGCGCAGAACCGGGCTCCTCGCGATCGTTACGCGATGGTCGCGTCACCGCGTAGGCGACGGCTGTCACGACGACGGCGACCACCAGCAGCGTCGCCGCGAGGACGACGAGGGGCACGCGGGATCGCCCGGGCGTCGTCTGGGGTGCGCCTGATTCCTCCGATGGCCAGGGCACCACGCCGATCGGTGAGCCGCAGCGCTCACAGAACTTGTAGTCCCATGCGTTCAGGTGGCCCTGGGGGCACAGGACCGTCGGCCGAGCCTGCCGCGCATGGTCATCCACGCCCGGAGTCACACGTGCCGGACTGGGGTCAGCGCCCCGATCGCTTGCCATCGGCCGCACCTTCAGGCAGAGACTACGCCCGATGTCGGACAACCCCAAGAGCGATCGAGTTGGCGGAATCACGAACACGTCGCGGGCGAAGCGGGAATTGCAGCAGCGTCAGGATTCGGCGCCATCTACTGTCGCTATGAATTTGTCACGTTCCCAGCGCAATGCGGTGCATCGTGGTCCGATGGGGCGAAGCCGAGTTCGAAGGCCGCGTTCTTCATGCCCCGGGATACCGCAGCGACGAATGGACTCGCGCGCAGGCTCAGTCGGCGATTGTCGTCACCCGGCAAGGCGATGGCCGCCCGAAGGGGTTCGAAACAAAACGAGTTGCGGCGCAGCCAATGACGTCGCCGTGAGAATCGCCGAGAGCGCGCGTCGCGGTACAGGCAGAGCTGGAGGCTGGGAGGTCCGCGGGCTGTGTAGCGCCAACATATGGCGCTGCGACTAGGCTACAGATATGTCTACGCGCACAGCGACGATCAGGGTTCCGGTCCAGACTCGAGACCGCCTCGCCACCCAGGCGCGTGAACGTGGGGTATCCATTGCCGCGCTGCTCACCGAACTGGCCTCCCGCGCCGAGCACGAGGCCATCTTCCGCGCCGAACGCGACGCCACCCGTACCGAAGCGACCGTCGACGCCGTGCACGACGAGGAACGCGACTGGGACCAAACAGCAGATGACGGCATCGCCTGAGCCGCGACGCGGCGAGCTGTGGCTGGTGGCCCTCGGCGCCGCACGCGTCGGTGAACCCGGCAAGCATCGGCCCGCCGTCATCGTCTCCGTAGATGACCTACTCACCGGGATCGATGAAGAGCTGGTAGTCGTCGTGCCCGTGTCGAGCTCACGGTCGGGCACGCCACTACGGCCACATATCTCACCCACCGAGGGAGTGGAATCCGCCAGCGTCGCCGTGTGCCGTGGCGTCCGCGCCGTCGCGCGCACCCGACTGCTGGAACGATTGGGAACCCTGGCGCCCGACACAATGCGCCACATCGAACACGCCCTCGCGCTGATTCTGGGTATCCGCGAGGCTGGCTGAGCCGGACGGCCCGACCAACCCGCAGACGCCCTCATGCGCCAAGATGGCGATGTCCACCACGGCCCAGGGCGTGCAAGCCCGCGTAACGCAAGAACTTATGACTTTTCCCCGACGGTGAACCGCCGACACCAAATCCTTCACGGCAGCGGTCTCGTAGCCGGGCCGAAGGAGTCGATCAGCCAGCAGTGAGACCGGCTGGACGCGCTATTCCGATTCGACCGGCGGCAGGGTCTCGAGTAGGCCGGGAAGGTCTTCAGTAACGGTGTGCCACAGGATATCGAGGTTGATGTCGAAGTAGTGGTGGACGAGGCGGTCACGCATGCGGGCGGCGAAGGCCCACGGGACATCGGGTGTGGCCGCCTGGAGCTCGGGGCTGATGTGTTTGGCGGCTTCGCCGACAATCTCGACGAGTTTGGTCACCGCGAGCCGCAGAAGCTCGTCATTGTCGAGGTCGGTTCGCTGTCGCCCATTGCAATAGCCGACCGCTTTGGACGCGGCCTCGGTGAGGTGCCGCAGCCGAATCTGGTCTTCAGGCCGCATAGATCGGTCGTGCGGTCGCGGCCACCTTGTCGCGGAAGTAGGGGCTGAGGTCTTCGTATGTGCGCAATTCGACCTGTCGGCCAAGGACGGCTTCAAGCTCGAGTTCCATTTGGGCGAGCCGCAGCAAACCGGGAGTTCGATCGGGAAAAAACTCGACCAACATGTCGATGTCGCTAGACGGACCGAAGTCTTCGCGGAGCACCGACCCATACAACGCAAGCCGTCTGATCCCCCAACGCTTGGCGAATTCGTCGAAGAAGGAATCCTCGATCGTCAGCCCGGGCCTGAGTCTCACACCGTAATGATGCCGTAGTACCACCCCGGCGGGGTGCGCAACACTCACGACACTGTCCCATCGGCGGTCGTCACGACGACAGCGGCCGTCCAGCAATCCACCCCATGGCCGGCCATGATTCGACGCCCTCGCCCAGGTGCACCGGGTCGGTCACCAGATACGTGAAGTTGGGCAGAATGGCGGCCAGCAACAAGACGATCAGCACCGCGTGCCGCCACTCGGTCATGCCCGCAGGGTGTCGGCGGTGTGACCCGCCGGATCGCTCACCTCGCCAGCCTTAAGCCAGCCTCAGGCCCGATGCCAGGCTGCGCCGGTCCAACCGTCGCAGGCCGAGGTCGTCGGCGAGCTCGGCCGCACGCACGTACTCGTCTCGGCGCAGATGCCGGTTGATCTCCGGGTACGAATCCCGTGTACCAGTACGCCCGACCAGCCCGGCCGGGTAGTACTGGGCCATCAGGTCGACGTATGTGTCCGGCCCGAGGACGTCGGCGATCCACCGCAGAATCTCCGCGGTTTCGTCGAACATCCCCGGCATGACCAGGTGACGCACCAGCAATCCGCGAACCGCCAGCCCGTCATGGTCCAGGGTGAGCTGGCCCACCTGGCGGCCCATCTCGGGGATGGTGGCGCGCATCACCTCCGGATAATCCGGCATGCGCAGGAACCGGCGGGCCCGTTCGCGGCTCCACACCTTGGCGTCGGGCAGGTAGATGTCGACGATCCCGTCCATCAGCGTCAGGCTGTCGAGGCTGTCGTAAGCACTCGTGTTGTACACGATCGGCAGCCGCAGCCCGGCCTCGATCGCGTGCGGCAGCGCCTCGAGGATCTGCGGGACCACATGCTCGGGCGTGACGAAATTGATGTTGTGGCAACCCTGGCCTTGCAACTCCACCATCATCTGCGCGAGCCGCCGCGGGGTGACCCGCTCGCCGCACACCTGCCAGGAGATGTCGTGGTTCTGGCAGAACACGCAGCGCAGGTTGCAGCCAGAGAAGAAGATGGTGCCCGATCCGTTCCAGCCCCGCAGGCAGTTCTCCTCGCCGAAATGCGCGAAGTGCGAGGCGACAACCGCCGTGCGTCCGATCTGACACAGGCCCTTGACGTCATGCAACCGGTCGACCCGGCACAGCCGCGGGCACACCCGGCACCGGTCGGGGCCGAGCAGCACCCGGGCCCGCACGGCCCGCCGAGAGATCTCGTCGACGCCAAGGCCCACGTACGCGGGGACGCTGTCCATGGATCAACCTCAAGGTCAGTGTAGGCTGCGGACACCACCACCGAGGGGCCTCTCAGCGCCGTCGAGTTCATGTTTTCAGTCCACTCGGGACAGCACTCCGGTCAACGCGCCTGCGGTGTACGTGTTGCCATCCTGCTCACCCACAGGGCACCCCGCGCCCCCGAGGCAGCGGCAGTTGCAGAAGATGACGAAGTATGCGCGGCGCTGCGACGACTGGGTCCTGGAGTGACGACGCGCCGTGGCGGAGGACTTCTGCGCCCACGGAAGCATTTGTGGCCGAGCAGCGTTCGCAGATATCGCGTGGCCGGGTCGCGGGCGACGTCGGTATTGCCGAATGCGACCGCTGCTTCCCCGCCCGGGAACACTGTCAAAACGATGAGTCGGCATCCTCATGGGGCACGACCACGTCGTGAACCTGTACCGGATCGGCCCGGGCCGCGGGCGAGAAGCTCGCGCAGCGTGGGAAGCATACGCTGGTCCTTGGGCCGGTTCGCTGCCTGCTTGGACCGGACCACGTCGGCCAACGAGGCGACCGGCACCGACACTCCGTAGAGCTGGGCCACGATCGCATCCTTGCGCAGATCCCGGTAACCGCCCGTACCCGCCGGCGTGAAAGACACATCAAGATCACCTGCGGTTGTCGTGAGATTCCACATCTGCACGGCCGCCAATGAATCCGCGTCGCAAGAAAATGGCAGACCCTGCCGCGCAGACTCCGTTCGAACCCGTGCATCGAGCTCGACGAGTGCCGAAACGAGCCGGGCCAGGTTCGCCCGATCGGCCTGCGGTGTGATGTCCACGTCCTCCGTCGGAAACGGTGAGCCGTGGTAGACGGCCGCCAGTCCACCGATCAGGACGTACGCCACCTGGTGCCGGTCGAGCACCTCAAACAGCCGGGCCAGGTCGAGTTCCATCTCAGCCTCTCGCCGCGCTCAGCTGCCGCACCAGCCGCGCGTGCCGGTCCATGCGTTGCTGTCCCGTGAGGCCGGCGAGCCGAGCGGCCTGAGCCATGTCGCTTTCGTCTCGCGGCACCAGCATGATCTCCAGGTCGAAGCCACAAAGCCGGACCAGGCGGAATACGTCGTCAAGGCTGACCGCGGTGCGGCCTGATTCCCAGCGTGCGATCCCGGGCTGAGATGTCTCAGCCTGGGCCGCGAGCTCGGCTTGGGTCAGCCCGGCCCGCCGCCGCGCCTCGCGGATCAGGTCGCCACCGTAGGAACTCACCTCATGAGAATAACAGATTTGTTATAGCGCAGGTCATCGATGCGCCGTGCCGGCAACCGAACACGGTGACTGTTTTCCCGCTGTTCTGGTTGTTGGTCCGCGGGCGTGCGGCAAGACAACCACTGCGGCCCGGCACGCTGGCACCACTGTGCGGCTGGACCGCGAAGCGGATGCGGCCGCCGTTCGGGCCAATCCCGATGGCCGCCGCCGGTGCACGACGGGACGGCGAGCCACTGGAACGGTTGCCGTATACCTGCGTGATGGCACACCTGCGTGCCGACGCGGCCATTGGCGAGCCAACACCCAGCTGTATCACCTGCGGTCCGAGCAAGGCCGCCACGAGGGGGACGTCATCGTCGAGTACGCCGTTCGAGATCAAGGCCAGCGGCGAGCCGAATCTACACGACGCCATGCACTTGCGGTGGTTACGAGACGAACTCGAGAGCCCGCTCAGCAGTCATCCCGACTGCGCGCGACAGACCACTGTCGCCGGGACCGGCACACGCTGTATCGGGCTGCTTTGGCCGCCCAGGACCTTGCTCGATCAGGGATCAGGGCTCGATCAGGGATCAGGGCTCGATCAGGGATCAGGGTCCGCGTCGGCTCGAGGGCACCCGGTCGCGCCGTGCGCGGCATAGGTCCGGCTGATCGTTGGTTCGTCGTAGCCGGCATCGACCGCCGCCCGTCGCACCGCCTGCGCCACGACCGGCGCCCGATCGGCCGGCACCAGCGCGATAACGGCGCCCCCGAAACCACCGCCGGTCATCCGGGCGCCCAGCGCACCGGCGCACACGGCGGTGTCAGCGATCAGGTCGATGTGCTCGGTGGTGATGCCGAAGTCGTCGCGCATGGATTCGTGGGACGCGGTCAGAATCCGACCGGCGGCGGTGAGATCCGAATCAGGCAGTGCGGCAATGAAATCCAGCACTCGCTGATTCTCGGTCACAACGTGACGGGCACGTCGGGCGTCGACCGGATCGGTGACCGCACCCAGCGCCGCCGGCCCGCGATCCTGGATGTCGCGCAACGACGACACGCCCAGATCGGCGGCCGCCCGTTCACACGACGCCCGTCGCACCGCATACTCCCCGCCGGCATGACGGTGTCGGGCCCGAGAGTCGATCAGCAGCAGCGTGACGCCGCAAGCGTCCGGGTCGAATGGCACCGGGCGCACGGTGATGTCGCGAAAGTCGATCAACAGCGCGGTCTTCGGCTTTCCGAACAGCGCGGCCAGGTGGTCGAGCAAACCCGTTGGGGCACCGACGTAATCGTTTTCGGCTCGCTGCGCGAGCCGGGCTAGCTCGATCCGGTCGATGGGGGTGCCGGTGGCGGCGCCGATCGCACCCAGGGCCGCGCACACCAACGCCGCCGAGGACGCCAACCCCGACCCGATCTCGACGTCGCTGGTGATCGCCATCCTCCCGCCGGGCACCGGGTGGCCGGCGTGCCGCAGCGCCCAGATCACCCCGGCCACATAACCTGCCCACCCGATCACCTCCCCCGGCGCGGTCTCGAGCCGGATCCGCACCGAGCCCTCGGCGCGGTCGCTGCGCACGGTGATCGCGTCGGTGTCCTCGGGCGAGAACGCGACGATGGTGCGCTGCGGCAACGCGATCGGCAACGCGAAACCCAGGTTATAGTCGGTGTGCTCGCCGATCAGATTGACCCGCCCGGGTGCGGCGTAGCGGACGGTCATGACCCCAGCTCGCGCATTCGTGCGGCCACGGTCTCCGGGGTGACGTCGCTGATGAACGCGTCCATCGCCGATTCGGCGGCCGCCAGGTATTTCAGCTTAGTGGCGCTGCGCCGGACCGACATCAGCTCGACGTGAAAATAGCCGTCCCGCTGGACATCGGTGTCGCTGAACTGATGCAACGCCGACATGTAAGGCAGCGGCGACGAATACATCCGATCAAACCGTCGCAGCATGTCACGATATATCCGGGTGAACCCGTCAAGCTCCGCGTCATCCAGCTCGGTAAGGTTGCGCACCAACCGGTTTGGGTAGATGTGCACCTCAACCGGCCAGCGCGCGGCGAACGGTACGAATGCGGTGAACAGCTCGCTACGCGCGACGATGCGGCTGCCGTCAGCGACCTCGCGTTCCAGTAGATCGGCAAACAGGTTGGCGCCGTAATGTTTTCGGTGGTGGCGCGCCTGGCTCAGCATGGCTGCGGTGCGCGGGGTCAGATAGGGGTAGGCATAGATCTGGCCGTGCGGGTGGGTCAGTGTCACCCCGATCTCCTCGCCGCGGTTCTCGAAGCAGAACACCTGCTCAACCCCGGGCAGCGCCATCAGTTCGGCGGTGCGGTGCCGCCACGCCTCGACGACCAGCCGGGCGTGCGCCGGGTCCAGGCCCGCGAACGATCCGGTGTGGTCGGCCGAAAAGCAGATCACCTCGCAGCGGCCGTGCCCCGGCACGGACACGAACCCGTCACCGTCGGGCGCGGCGGCTGGGGCCACGCCGGCCCCGGCCAGGCTGGGGAAGCGGTTCTCGAAGACGACGACGTCGTAATCGGGGGCGGGCACCTCGCTGGTCAGTCCGGTCGGTCCCGGACACAGCGGGCACAGCTCGGCCGGCGGCTTGTAGGTGCGGTCCTGGCGCTGAGCGGCGACGATCACCCACTGGCCCGTGGCCCGGTCGTACCGCAGCTGCGACGGGACCGAGTCGCGTTCGGGCAGCGGGCGACGATCCGGCACCGGCACCGGAACGTGCCCGGGCAACGCGAAGAAAAGCAGGTCACGGCCATCGGCCAGAGTCCACCGCGTCGGCGCCGTCACAGTGTCGAACACTAATGGACCATCCCGCGACACGAGACCTGGCGCACGTCCCCGGATGGTCGTCGGGTACGGCGCGCTTCGGGGCGTTGGACCGACCTTGCCCTTTAAGTCACTTCGATCGCGTCCGGATGTTGCTGGATGTTCTCGAGGCCTATCCGAGGCCGACCGCTGAGGCCGGGCCTTTTGGCATCATTGGTCACTGAATTCACTTGCATAACATTGGTTTTACCCTTGAGCGAAATGGCCTATGTCGGCCAACCGTGATACCATTCGAACATGCATTCGAGTAGCCGGGAGGAGATCGTCGAGGTGTTCGACGCCCTCGACGCCGCCCTGGACCGGGCGCTGGAGTTGTCGATCGACGTGTTGACCACCCCCGAATGCCTGACCATGCTGGAACGCTGCGAAACCCTGCGCCGCCGCCTACCCGCCGTCGAGCACCCCTTCATCAACAAGCTCGCCGACCAGGCCGACGCCAGCGAACTGGGCGGCAAGCTGGCGTTCGCGCTGGCCGAGCGGCTGCGCATCACCCGCGGCGAAGCAGCCCGGCGCATCGGCGAGGCCGCCGATCTGGGGCCGCGGCGCGCGCTGACCGGAGAGGTGCTGCCGCCGCTGCTGACGGCCACCGCCGCCGCCCAACGCGCCGGCCAGCTCGGACCCGACCATGTGCGGATCATCCGCGCCTTTCTGCACCAGCTGCCCAGCGGGGTGGACCTGCCCACCCGGGACAAGGCCGAAGCCGAACTGGCTCAGTTGGGTGGCCGGTTTCGGCCCGACCAGCTGCACAAGCTGGCCGCCAAACTCGCCGACTGCCTCAACCCCGACGGCAATTTCAGCGACACCGACCGGGCCCGCCGCCGCGGCATCATCCTCGGCAAGCAAGGCGCCGACGGCATGTCGGCGATCACCGGCTACCTCACCCCCGAAGCCCGCGCCACCCTCGATGCCGTGCTGGCCAAACTGGGCGCCCCCGGCATGGCCAACCCCGCCGACCCCACCCCCTGCCTCAGCGGCACCCCGTCACAGGCCGCCATCGACGCCGACACCCGCAGCACCGCCCACAGAAACCACGACGCGCTGCAGGCGGCGCTACGTGCCCTGCTGTGCTCGGGGGAGCTGGGCCAACACAACGGGCTGCCCGCGGCGATCATCGTGTCCACCAGCCTGGCCGAGTTGGAAGCCCGCGCCGGACACGCGCTCACCGGTGGGGGCAGCCTGCTGCCGATGAGCGAGGTGATCCGGCTGGCCGCCCACGCCAGCCACTACCTGCGCATCTTCGACCACGGCCGCGAGCTGGCGCTGTATCACACCAAGCGGCTGGCCTCCCCGGCCCAGCGAACCGTGTTGTACGCCAAGGACCGCGGCTGCTCCTTTCCCAATTGCGATGTGCCGGGCTATCTCACCGAGGTGCACCATGTGACCGATTATTCCCAGTGCCGGAAGACCGACATCAACGACCTCACCCAGGCCTGCGGCCCCCATCACCAGCTGGCCACCAGCGGGGGCTGGAGAACCCGCAAACGCAAAGACGGCACCACCGAGTGGATTCCGCCGGCCCATCTTGACCATGGACAACCCCGCACCAACAGCTACTTGTCGGGTAGCCGGGGGGAGTCGCACCCCCCGGCTCCCACAGAACCGTACGTGAACCTCTCGATTCATACGGCTCTTATCACCTTGATCACCAGACGGTGGGGACGCCAGTTGTCCATGCCCAGTGCGCGAAGAACCGCGGGTATTGCTTGGTGACCCGCGACCACGCGTGCTGGAACTCCCCGCGGCTCCGGAACCGGCGATATTTCTTGCGGACCCAGCGCATCAGGTAGGCGTTGATGCGTGTCAGGAGGGGATACAGCGCCGACCGATAGAAGGCGCCGTAGTAGTTCATCCAGCCGCGCACAATCGGGTTGATCGTGCTGGCCAGACCGGCGAAGGTGTGACCGGTGCGGTGGTGCAGTCGCCAAGACCGCACCTCGCGTCCAATCTTTTTCAAGGCGTCCCTGCTGATCGCGGGCATAAACGAGACGAACATGCTCCCGTTTTTGTTGCGCACCCCGCGCGGGCGGAACGTGAAACCAAGAAACGTGAACGACGTGTGCTCATAGTCACCGCGCCGCTTGCCGTCCCTGCAGTACACGATCCGAGTCTTGTCGGGATGCAGCCGCAACCCGACCTCAACCATTCTGTCCTGCAGCGCGGCCAGCACCCGGCGGGCTTGGCGCTCGCTGACGCAGTGCACGACCGCGTCATCGACATAGCGCTCGAACCGGACGGTCGGAAACTCCCGGACCATCCACATATCGAACGCGTAGTGCAAGAACAGGTTTGCCAGCACGGGCGAGACCGGCGACCCTTGTGGGGTACCTCGGTCACGCTGCTGCAAGGTGCCGTCGGGCAACACCACCGGGGCCTGCAGCCACCGGCGCACATACAGCATCACCCACGGCAAGTCGGTGTTGGCCTGCACCGCCTTGAGCATTAGATCCCACGACACGCTGTCGAAAAATTTCTCGATGTCCAAATCGATCACCCAGTCGGTTTTCCAGCAGCGCTGCCGGCACGCGCCCACCGCATCCACTGCCGAACGGCCCGGCCGGTAGCCATAGGAGTCGTCATGGAAGATCGACTCGACCTTCGGTTTCAACTCCTCGGCCACCACCGTTTGCGCCACCCGGTCAGCGATGGTGGGCACGCCCAGCATCCTGGTCCCTCCGCCATGCGGCTTGGGTATCCACCGCACGCACCGGAGGCGGAAAGTAACTCCCCGAGGACATCCGATTCCAGACCTTGTACAGATTGTTCTGCAGGTCGGCCTCGAACGCCTCGATCGTTACTTCGTCCACGCCCGGTGCGCCCTTATTCGCCTTGACCTTCTCCCAGGCCTCCATCACCGCCCACTTCGAAATCTCGAACGGCTTGCCTGGCGACTTCAACTTGCTCACGCAACTCCTCCCGACACCCGAAAGTCTCGGTTGATCGAACGAACACGTCACAGATGACCCGGCCCCTTCGCTCCACCCCCATTACAGGAGCTTCACCACTACTACGAGCCAGTCCGCCGACCGGACCCGCGACGGTACTCACACCCGCACAGGCGGGGGCTACTCCCTATCTCCCACTCCAACCTCGAACGGGAAGTATCGTTCCGGCCTTCTCCTGTTCCATACAGAAGCCGCAGACCGGGCTCGCGTCGCCTACATGCCGGACACCACCTGGCCAATCAGCGGGCACCCGCCAGGCTCATCCCGGGATCGGATGAACACCCCGGTTTCGATGTCACCTGATTTTCTTTCGACACGTCAGCAGCGAATCGCTTGCGCTCCCCTGTGTGCCAGGGTTAGGTGAGACAGCGGCAGTAGCCGATCATCGCTGCAGGGCGAGACAGGATCACTATTCCACGTGACTATGACGATCGCATCTTTGGACAGTCGCGCCGATACTGGCGTGGTGGAGGGCACGCGGGATCCGGGCGCCCGGGCACGGCGGCGCACGTTCACCGCCGAGTACAAGGCCCGCATTCTCGACGAGTACGACGCGTTACCGGCTGGCTCGGAGCGGCGCGGCGCGTTGCTGCGGCGAGAGGGCCTGTACAGCTCGCACATCGCCGAATGGCGCAAGGCCCGCGACGCCGGCGCCCGGAAAGGCCTGGCGCCCAGAGGGAAGAAACCGAAACGCACGGCCGAACAGATCGAGTTGGAGAAGCTGCGGCGGCGCAACGAGCTGCTCGAAGCCGAGCTGGAACGCACCAAGTTGGCCTTGGAGATCACGGGAAAAGCGCACGCGCTCTTGGAGATGCTCTCCGAGAGCGCGGACTCCGATCCGAAGTCCAAGCCGTGATCGACGAGCACCTGCCCAATCTGGCGGCGGCGACCAGCACGAAGCGGGCGTGTGCGCTGCTCGGCGCGTCGCGGGCCACCGTGTACCGCCGCCGCAATCCCAAGCCCCGTCCAGCTGCGCCGCCGCGACCGGAACCGGCGAACAAGTTATCCGAGGCCGAACGCCAACACGTGCTGTCGGTGCTGCGCTCGCCCGAGTACTGCGACCTGGCGCCGGCGCAGGTGTGGGCGCGGCTGCTCGACGACGGCATCTACTTGTGCTCGATCCGCACGATGTACCGGCTGCTGGCGATCGCCGGGGAGAACCGCGAGCGGCGCCGCCAACGCACCCACCCGGCGAAGAAGAAACCCGAGCTGATCGCCACCGCACCGAACCAAGTGTGGTCGTGGGACATCACCAAACTACAAGGGCCGCAACGTGGTATCTACTACCAGCTGTACGTGATCATCGACATCTACTCTCGCTATGTCGTCGGCTGGACCGTCACCGCCACCGAGACCGGCGAACTCGCCAAGGAGTTCATCGACGCCACACTGGCCACCCACGACATCGAACCCGACCAGCTGACCCTGCACGCCGACCGGGGCACCTCGATGACCTCCAAGCCGGTCGCCCAACTGCTGGTCGACCTGGGCGTGGACCGCAGCCACTCCCGCCCGCACGTGTCCAACGACAACCCTACTCGGAGGCCAACTTCAAGACCCTCAAATACTGCCCCGCCTTCCCCGGCCGGTTCGGCTCCATCGAAGACGCCCGCGCCTTCTGTACCGTGTTCTTCGACTACTACAACCACGTGCATCGCCATTCCGGGATCGGCCTGCACACGGCCGCGTCAGTGCACTACGGCACCGCCACCGAGATCCAGGCCCAACGCGCCGCCACGCTGGACGCCGCCTACGCCGCCAACCCCGCCAGATTCCGGCACCAGCGGCCCACCCCACCGAAACTGCCTACCGTTGCCTGGATCAACCAACCAACCCCCGAAGCACTCATCAAATCCGCGTAAGAAACTGTCTCACCGGCCTTGACATGTTCCGCTCGCCTTCCCGGTCCCCACCTGACACGTCACACGCGCCTTTTCCACATCGCTCACCACGGTCGCGTCACCGCTTCCGCAGCATGTGGCGGTTTGAAGCCTCCCCCCGCAGGGCGACTCCGAAGGGCCGACAATCCTTCATCTCCTGCACAGCACCGCTAAAGGAAGCACTACCTACATCGACACTCCCTTCCCACGATCAGGACACACCCACCCCGAAAAACTCCTCCACAACAACGACGACGAGGACGACCCGTGAGAACCGGCAAACGGCGATAACCGTTGGCGTACCCAGCGGTTCGCCGGGCCGGTGCGGGGCGCCAGCGGCGAATGCGGCCGCCGACCGGATCACCAGCCGCGACGTGGTGGATGCGTTCCAACCAGCTCCCTCCCCGCCACGACGTCGCGGCTGCGATAGACAATGTAGGGCCGGAACAGATACGCGACCGGGGCGCTGAACGCATGAACCAGCCGGGTGAACGGCCAGATCGTGAACAGCGCCAGCGCAATCAGCACATGCAGCTGGTAATACAGCGGCGCCGCGGCCATCAGGTCACCGCGCGGCTGTAGCACCCAGATGGACCGGAACCACACCGAAACGGTCTCCCGGTAGTCATACGGCTCGCCGACGACCCCCGAACCCAGCGCGGTCGCATACAGCCCCGCCGCTATCGCCCCCACCAAGAACACGTACATCACCTTGTCGTTGGCCGTGGTGGCCAAAAACACCGGGCCGCGGGTGCGCCGCCGGTAGATCAGCAGCGCCAGCCCCACCAGCGTGCTGATGCCGGCAATCGATCCCAGCACGACGGCCTGGACGTGATAGGCGTGCTGACTCAGACGCGCTGCGTCCGTCCAGGATTCGGGGATCAGCAGGCCGATGAGGTGTCCGGCGATCACCACCAGGATGCCGTAATGAAACATCGGGCTCGCGATCCGCAGCAACCGCGCCTCGTAGAGCTGGGACGAGCGGGTGGTCCACCCGAACTTGTCATACCGATACCGCCACCAGGTGCCGACGACGACGATCGCCAGCGTCACGTACGGCACCACGTCCCACAACGTCTCGCCGAGCACCTCAGTCACCTCCGGGGTTGCGTCGCGGTGGAACACTCAACGTCAACGGTTGCAAGCCAACCGCTTCGGCCGGCGCACCGGCCGCCGCTAGCCGGCGGGCACGCTGCAGGTCGGCGTGCGTGGCCGGCGGCAGCGTGGCCGACACCGCGCCGACGGCGTGCGCGTACGGGGAGGCCGCCTCGGTGAGCGCATCCCGCAACACGTCGACCGCAACCCGATGCTCGACCAACAGCCGCCGCCCACGGTCGGGGTCGACGGTCGCGGCGAACTCCAGCACCACCGGCAGATAGTCCGGCGCCTCGGACCTCGGCGGGGCGACACCGCCGGCCCGGTAGGCCGCAGCGAACGCCAGCATCGCGGCGCCGCGGTTGCGGGTGTCACCGGCCGTCCAATAGGTCAGATACATCGTGGTGCGCCGGCACATGTCGAAGGTCTGCACGTAGTCCTGCGCCGCACGCAGCGGGTCGAGCCTCCGCAACTCAAAGGCCGTGCGCGACAGCAGTTCTGCCGCAATGCCTTCGGCGTGTGCCAGCAGCCGCTCGGCGGTGTCCAGCCGCGCCGTGTCGGGGTAGCTGAGCAGCAGCGACGCGCACTGCCAGGCCAGGCGGTCCTGCAGAACCGTCGAAGAGCGGGACCGCGACCTCACCCCCGCCCCCCGTCCGGAAACATGCCGTGTGGCACCCCGCGGCCGTCCCAGTTGAGCAGGTTGACCCGGGACGGACGGTTGGCGTTGGCGGCCATCCCCTCACCGGTCTGCCGGTGCCGCAGCGCATGAAATGTTTCGACCGCCACCGGCACCGGTGCGCCGCTGGCCTCACCGAACGGGCCGGACCCGTACATTCCGGGACCGCCGTCGAACGACAGCGCGCAGCCGGCCTCTTCGACCACGCCTCCGTCCAGGTCGTAGACGGTCGGAATCACGTACCGCTCTTCGTATTTCGCCAACGCCAGCAGCCGGTACATCGCATAGATCTGGTCTTCGGTCATGCCGACCGATTCCGGGATGTGCGGCTGGGTCTCCCGGCCGAGGTTGATGTCGCGCATGTAGGAGCGCATCGCGGCGAGCCTGCGCAGCACCGATTCCACCACGGTGGTGTCGCCGGCGGCGAACAGCCCCGCGAGGTACTCCATCGGGATGCGCAGCGCCTCCAACGCGCCGAACAGATTCCCGAGGTCCTCGCCGTCGTGCCCATCACGACTCACCGCGTCGACAACCGGCGACAGCGGCGGGATGTACCAGACCATCGGCACGGTGCGGAATTCCGGATGCAGCGGCAGCGCCACCTGGTAGGTGTTGATCAGCGCATAGACCGGCGAGCGCTGGGCGGCCTCGATCCACTCGTCCGAAATGCCCGCGGCCCGCGCCCCGGCGATCACCTCGGGATCGCTGGGGTCCAACAGGATTCGCCGGTGCGCCTCATACAGATCGGCGGCGCGCGGCACCGACGCGGCCTGAAGCACCCGGTCGACGTCGTAGAGCACCAGGCCGAGGTAGCGCAGCCGCCCGACGCACGTCTCCGAGCACACCGTCGGCAGGCCCACCTCGATGCGCGGATAACACAGCGTGCACTTTTCCGCCTTGCCGGTCTTGTGGTTGAAATACACCTTCTTGTACGGGCATCCCGACACGCACATCCGCCAGCCGCGGCAGCGGTCCTGATCGACCAGCACGATGCCGTCCTCGGTGCGTTTGTACATCGCGCCCGACGGGCACGACGCCACGCACGACGGGTTCAGGCAGTGCTCGCAGATGCGTGGCAGATAGAACATGAACGCCTGCTCGAGCTCCAGCCGCACCCGTTCGCTGACCTGTCGCAGCACCGGGTCACCGGGCACGATTTCCGGTGAGCCGCCCAGGTCGTCGTCCCAATTCGCCGACCACGACACCTTCATCGGCTTGCCGCTGATCAGGCTGCGCGGCGGGGCCACCGGCATCTGCTTACCCAGCGGCGCGGTGATCAGATTCTCGTAGTCATAGGTCCACGGCTCGTAGTAGTCGTCGATGCTCGGCATCTTCGGGTTGGCGAAGATCCTCAGCAGCTTGGCCAGCCGGCCGCCATCACGCAGCCGCAACCGGCCGCGCCGATCCCGCACCCAACCGCCGCGCCAGCGCTCCTGGTCTTCATAGGTGCGCGGATAGCCTTGGCCCGGGCGGGTTTCGACGTTGTTGAACCAGACGTACTCGGTGCCTGGCCGATTGGTCCACGCCTGCTTGCAGGTCACCGAACAGGTGTGGCAGCCGATGCACTTGTCGAGGTTCATCACCATCGCCAGCTGCGCCATCACCTTCATGAGTACGTCACCTCTTGGGAGCGCCGGCGCACCACGGTCACCTCGTCGCGCTGGTTGCCGGTGGGGCCTAAGTAGTTGAACGCGAACGCATGCTGCGCATACCCGCCGGCCAGGTGGCTGGGCTTGATCAACAGCCGAGTCAGCGAGTTGTGGATACCGCCGCGACGCCCGGTGGTCTCGGTCAACGGCATGTCGATGGTGCGCTCCAGCGCGTGGTAGACGAACACCACGCCGTCGGGCATCCGGTGGCTGACGATCGCCCGGCACACCAGCACCCCGTTGCGGTTGACCGCCTCCACCCAATCGTTATCGCGCACACCGATTTTCGCCGCGTCGCCGATGCTCATCCACATGGTGGGCCCGCCCCGGGACAGTGACAGCATGAGCAGGTTGTCCTGATACTCCGAGTGGATCGACCACTTCGAGTGCGGCGTCAGATACCGCACGGTCAGCGCGACGCCGTCAGCACCGAGCGTCGGCTCGCCGAACAGCCGCGACATGTCCAGCGGCGGGCGGTAGATCGGAAGCTGCTCACCAAGCTCCTCGAGCCAGTCGTGATCGAGGTAGAAGTGCATGCGTCCGGTCAGCGTGTGAAACGGCTTGAGCTCCTCGATGTTCACCGTGAACGGCGCATAACGGCGCCCGCCGGTCTCGCTGCCGGACCACTCCGGGCTGGTGATCACCGACACCGGCCGAGCCTGCGTGTCGGCATAGGTGATGCGGCGTTCCTCGCTGCCTTCGGCCAGCTGCGCCAGCCTGCGCCCGGTCCGGCGTTCCAGTTCGTGGAAACCCTGCACCGCGAGCCGGCCGTTGCTCGTCCCCGACAACGCCAGGATCACGTCGGCCATCCGCTCGGCGGTGGTGATCGCGGGCCGGCCGGCCGCGGGCCCAGACTCCAGCACCCCGAACTTGGCGGCGAGCTCGTCGACCTCCCGGTCCGGCCGGGTGGTGATGCCCTTGGTGGTCAGCCCCAGCCGCTCGACCAGCGGCCCCAGGGTGGCCCATTTGTCGGCGATGGCGGCGTAGTCGCGCTCCACCACCGCGAGCGGACCCATCGTCGTACCCGGAACGGGCAGCACTCCCCTTGCGCGCCAGTCATATTCGGCTCCGGACGGGTAGCTCATCGCGGCCGGCGTGTCGTGCTGCAGGGCGCCGAGCACCACATCGGTGCGGGTACCGAGGTGTTGGGCGGCCAGCGTCGAGAAACTGCGCGCGATCGCACCGAACGCCTCGTAGTCGGAGCGGGTTTCCCACGGCGGGTCGATGGCGGGGGTGAACGCGTGCACATACGGGTGCATGTCGGTGCTGGACAGGTCGGCCTTCTCGTACCAGGTGGCGGCCGGCAGCACGACGTCGGACAGCAACGTGGTGGACGTCATCCGAAAGTCGATCGACATCAGCAGGTCGAGCTTGCCATCTCCGATGTCGTCGCGCCAGACGATGTCGTTGGGCCGCAACGCCTCTGGCGTCGGCGTTGCCTGCAGGTTCGACGTGGTGCCCAGCAGGTGGCGCAGGAAGTACTCGTTGCCCTTGCTCGACGAGCCGAGCAGGTTGGCCCGCCACACGTCGAGCACCCGCGGCCAGTTCGCCGGGTCATCGGGATCGGCGAGCGCGGGTTCCAGGGTGCCCGCCGCAAGTTGTTCGACCACGTAGTCGGCGATCTCCCGGCCGGCCGCACGCGCCTCGTCGGCGACATCCAGGCTGGAGCGGTTGAACTGCGGGTAGAACGGCGTCCAGCCCATCGCGACCGCGGAGGCCAGCACGTCCATCGTGTGCTTGCCGGCGAACCGGCCCCGGCCCACCGGGCTGGCCAGCGCGTCGGCCCGATAGCCGTCGTAGCGCCACTGGTCGGTGTGCACGTACCAGTACGAGGTGCCGGGCATCTGCCGCGGCGGCCGCGACCAGTCGGTGGCCATCGCCATCGTCGCCCAGCCCGTGATCGGGCGGCACTTCTCCTGCCCGACGTAGTGCGCCCAGCCGCCGCCGTTGCGGCCCATCGACCCGGTCAGCAGCAGCAGGGCGAGCACGGCCCGGTAGGTGGCGTCGCCGTGGAACCACTGGCAGATGCCGGCGCCCATGATGATCATCGACCGGCCACCGGATTCCTCGGCGCTACCGGCGAATTCACGCGCCACCCGGATGGCCTGCTGCGCCGACACCCCGGTGATCGGTTCCTGCCAGGCCGGGGTGTACGGGTGCGCGGCATCGTCGTAGCCGGCCGGCCAGTCTCCCGGCAGCCCGGGCCGGGCCACCCCGTACTGGGCCAGCATCAGGTCGAACACCGTGCACACCCGGTGCTCACCCACCCGGCGCACCGGAACGCCGCGCACCATCGTCGCACCCCGGCCGTCGGCGGTGTCGAAGCGGGGCAAGACGATTCGCGCGGATTCGCCGCCGCTTCGGTGGGCCACGGTCAGGGCCGGCACGATGTCACCGAGGTCAAGGTTCCACTTGCCCACCCCGTCGTCGCCGTAGCGGAAGCCCAGCGAGCCGTGCGGGACCGCGGGCCGGTCGGTGGCGCCGTCCAGCAAGGCCGGTTTGAACGCCGCGTTCGCGACGTCGTGGCCCAGGTCGGCGGCGGTGAGCACCTTCCCCGGCACCACGTCGTCACCGCGGATTTCCAGCTTGACCAGAAACGGCAGGTCGGTGTACCGGCGCACATAGTCGACGAAGAACGGAACCCGCTGCTTGACAAAGCATTCCGACAGGATGACGTGTCCCATCGCCATGGCCAGCGCGGCGTCGGTGCCGGCCGCGCACGGCATCCACTCGTCGGCGAACTTGGTGTTGTCGGCGTAGTCGGGGCTGACGGTGACGACCTTGGTGCCGCGGTAGCGCACCTCGGCCATCCAGTGCGCGTCGGGGGTGCGGGTGACCGGCACGTTCGACCCCCACATGACCAGATAGGCGGCGTCCCACCAGTCGCCGGATTCCGGCACGTCGGTCTGGTCCCCGAACACCTGCGGCGAGGCCACCGGAAGGTCGGCGTACCAGTCGTAGAACGAGGTCATCACCCCGCCGATCAACTCCACGAACCGGGAGCCGGCCGCGTGGCTGACCATCGACATGGCCGGGATCGGCGAGAAGCCGGCGACGCGGTCGGGACCGTATGTCTTGATGGTGTGCACGTGCGCCGCGGCGATCATCTCGGTGGCCTCGGCCCAGCCGACCCGCACCAGCCCGCCGTTGCCGCGGGCCCGCTGGTATCGGCGACGCCGGTCGGGGTCGGACACCACGTCGGCCCACGCCAGCACCGGATCGCCCAAGCGCGCCTTGGCTTCCCGGTACATCTGCGCGAGCACGCCGCGGGCATAGGGGTAACGCACCCGCGTCGGGGAGTAGGTGTACCAGGAGAACGCGGCGCCACGCGGACAACCGCGCGGCTCGTATTCCGGCCGGTCGGGGCCGACGGACGGATAGTCGGTCTCCTGGTTCTCCCAGGTGATGATCCCGTCCTTGACGTAGATCTTCCACGAGCAGGACCCGGTGCAGTTGACGCCGTGGGTGGAGCGCACCACCTTGTCGTGGCTCCAGCGGTCGCGGTAGAAGACGTCGCCCTCCCGCCCGCCCCGGCGGGTCACGGTGCGCAGATCGTCAGAAAACTCCCCGGGGGTGAAGAACCGTCCGCTGCGCTCGAGCAGTTCCTCGATCCGACCCCCGGGTGCGACGCTCACACGGCAACCTTTCTGTCCGCGGCCACGGGTTCGCTGGCATGCAGTTTCACCGCCGTGTACGCCATCGCGGCCAGCGCGGTTGCCACCAGCAGCAGCAGCCCGATCGTGTAGTCGTTCTCGACGGAGTCGTAGGTTGCACCCATCACCAACGGCGGGAAGTAGCCGCCCAACCCGCCGGCGGCGGCGACGATGCCGGTGACCGAGCCGACGGATTGGGTGGGCGAGCGGCGGGCCACCCAGGCAAACACGCCGCCGGTGCCGATGCCCAGGAAGATCGCCAGCGTGATGAAGGTCAGCCCAGAGTACACGTCCGGCGGTGGCTGGGACACCGCGATGAACGCCAGCACCGCGGTGCCGGCGAGGGAGGCGAGCACGACGTACTTGGGCGCGATGCGGTCGGCCAGCGCGCCGCCGATTGGCCGGGCCAGCACCGCGGCCAGCGCGAAGCCGGCGGTTCGGGCGCCCGCGTCGACCGCGGAGAACCGGTAGATCGTCTTGATGTAGGTGGGCAGGTAGTTGGCAAACGCGACGAAACCGCCGAAGACGATCGCGTACAGGAACGACATCTCCCAGGTCACCCGCAGCTTGGCGGCGGCGATCAGCTTCGGCAGCACCGGGCCGGTGTTGGGGGTGAAATCCGGTGAGTTACGCATGACCAGCACACAGGCCGCGGCCGTGAGCGCCAGCGCGACGGCGATGATGAAGTGGGTGCTGAACAGGCCAAACCAGCGCACGAACCGTGGTGTGCAGAACGCCGACAGCGCGGTGCCCACCATCCCCATGCCGAACACCCCGGTGGC
Organism: Mycobacterium shinjukuense; assembly: GCF_010730055.1. Lineage (NCBI taxonomy): Bacteria > Bacillati > Actinomycetota > Actinomycetes > Mycobacteriales > Mycobacteriaceae > Mycobacterium > Mycobacterium shinjukuense. The sequence continues at coordinate 3,111,714 of NZ_AP022575.1, forward strand.
GAAGCCACGACGAGCGGCCGGATACCACGCGTTGGCGAACGGGATCCCGACGGCAAAGACAGTGCCTGCGATCCCGAGGAAGAACCCGAACAGCAACAGCAACGGGTAGGAACCCGACGTTCCGGCAAGACCGACGGCCAGCACCGGCGCGATGGCCGACAACGAGATCGCGATGAACATCGTGCGCCCGCCGAACCGGTCGGTCAGCGAGCCGATGACGATCCGGCCCAGCGCCCCGACCAGAATCGGCGTCGCCACCAGCAACGAGGCCCGCGCGCTGGAAAGCCGCATCTGGTCGGCATAGGTGGTTGATAGCGGGCCGATCAGATTCCAGGCCCAGAAGTTGATCGTCGAGACCCACGTCGCCAGGGCCAAATTCACGTCTCGTCGGGCGCCAATATCCGGCGTCGTCGCCGTGTCCACCCCATTAGCCAATCACCTTGCCAGCCGCTTCGAAACCGACCAAAGTCATTGGCAGGAGAGCCGTAGGCCATCCGCCGGCGAGCGGCCAGCCGGGTCCCGGTCGTCAAAGGCCCAGCACGCGTCGGAGTCCCCGGTCAACTTCATGCATCAAGCTCGGCGGCAGCTCCCCGACCTGATCGGTGAGGTCGGTCTTGTTGAGCGTGACAAGCGCTGTGATGTTGACGACCGAATCACGTGGCAGTCTCGTTGTGGCTGCGGGCAAGAACACGTTCCCGGGCATTGCTGCCAGGGCAGTATTGGACGTGATCACCGCCGCGAGCACGGTCGCAAGGCGACTGGCGTTGTACGGATCGGACTGGATCACGAGCACCGGGCGGCGCTTGGCGGGCCGGCTGCCGGACGGCGACCCAAGGTCGGCCCAGTAGATCTCAGCGCGGCCAATCACCACTCATCGTCCACGGCCGCTAACACGCGGTAGCCAGCGGCCACGGCGGCTGACTCCGATTCGTCGGTGCCACGCAGGCTCTCGAGAGCACTGTCGATCTGTCCGGTCAGCGCTTGGGCATCCAGCTCGTCCAAGTAGCGCTGTGCAGCCCGGGTGAAGAACTCAGACCGACTCATGCCGAGGTCACTCGCACGCCGGGATACACGATCGAACGTCTCGTCCGGCAGGGAGATAGCGGTCTTCACACGAGTAGTATAACCGGGTATAACCTCGTCCGCCGCCACGCCGCAATCCGGGGTGATGGGCCGCGCTCGGGGTCACTCACCCGATAGGTGCGGGTCGGGCGCGGCGGCAAGCGCGGAGGCATCGGCGCGGCGCTGGGCCAGGGTGCGCGGGTCGTCGTCGCACGGCCGCGGGCCAGTTGTGTGAGCCGCCGATCCAGCATCGCGGCGTCGGTGGCATACAGCCGACCCCACAGCGCGGCGGTGCCCGCATCGGGATCGCCGATGTGCACGTCACGGCTGCGGGCCCAGGCGCGGGTGCGCCGCAGCGCAGCGGGGTCGTAGCGATCAATCCAGCCGTCAATGGCCTACTCCAACTTCGACGCCGACGACGGCACCCACGCAGCCGCGTGTTCGGCGACGGCGACATCGACGAGCCGCAGCCCCTGGGGGTCGGGCGCCGTCCGATCTCGGCCAGCTCGCATCACCACACCTCCCCCGAGCCGGCACCCCCTCATCGCTGGCGTCCGGCTCGACGGACCGGCGACGCGCGAGCAACGCCCACGGGGCCTCATCACCGAGGGCAGCGTCGGTGACGCCTGACCGGATATCGGATATCGCGGGCCGCGGAGCAGCTGAGCATCCACGGTGGTGCTCAGCCGTATGCGACTCATGCCATCACTCTGCCACTCACCGGCCGATCGCCAGCAGGGTTAACTTGTCGGCAAGCCGCCGACAACTCGGCGCCGGGCCAGGTTCCGACGGATCTCGAAAGGCATCAGCACAATGCGAGTTGACGGACGCGAGATCCCCGTGTCCGGCAGCCTGCTGCAACCACTGAATCGGCGCACCAACGACATCATCCGGCTGGTCTCGGCGGCGGTCTTTCTGGTGTTGGTGATCACCAGCTCGCTGATCACCCGCACGCGCTGGATCGCGCTGGAGAAATCCATCTCCGAGATCGTCGGGGTGCTATCGCCCGCACAATCCGATCTGGTGTACCTGGCCTACGGCCTGGCGATGCTGGCGTTGCCGTTCATGATCCTGATCGGCTTGATCGTCTCCCGGCAATGGAAGCTGCTGGGCGCCTATGCGGCCGCCGCGATTATGGCCGTCCTCCCGTTGTCGATCAGCAGCAACCGCATCGCGGCACCCCGATGGCATTTCGACCTCCCGGACAAGCTCACCACGCTGCCCGCGCAGTTCCTCGACGACCCGCGGTGGATCGCGATGCTGGCGGCGGTGCTCACCGTGTCCGGCCCCTGGCTGCCGGCGCGCTGGCGACGCTGGTGGTGGGCGCTGCTGCTGGCGTTCGTGCCGATCCACCTGGTCGTCAGTGCCATCGTCCCGGCGCGCTCGCTGGTGGGGCTGGCGGTGGGGTGGTTCGTCGGCGCCTTCGTCGTCCTGGTCGTCGGCACCCCCGCCCTCGAGGTGCCGCTGGACGGTGCGGTGCGGGCGATGGCCAAACGCGGATTCGTGGTGTCCCGGCTCACGGTGGTCCGGCCGGGCGGCCCCGGGCCGCTCGTGCTGTCGGCGTCATCCACCGATGCCGGCGCCAGGGCGGCCGTCGAATTGTACGGCCCGCACCAAAGCAGCGGGGGCGCACTGCGTCAGCTCTGGTGGAAGGTGCGGCTGCGCGGCCCCGAAACCGCACCGCTGCAGCCTTCCATGCGCCGCGCCGTCGAGCATCGCGCCCTGATGGCCATTGCCATCGGCGATGTGGGCGTCGCCAACACGTCCACGATCTCGGTCGCCGCGCTGGACCGGGGGTGGACGATGTATGCGCACCAACCCGTCCGGGGCACTCCACTCGACGAATGCGCCCCCCAGACGCCGGTTGCCTGGGTTTGGAGATCGCTGCGAATCCTCTACGACCACCAAATCTCCCACGGCGACCTGCGCGGCCATGAGATCACGGTCGATGACGGCACGGTGCTTTTCGGTGGTTTCGGCGCCGCCGAATACGGCGCCACCGATGCCCAGCTGCAATCCGACGTCGCCCAGTTGCTGGTGACGACGTCGGCGTTGTATGACGCGGCGTCCGCGGTGGCCGCGGCCATCAACGCGTTCGGCAAGGACACCATCCTGACCGCCTCCCGCCGGCTCACCAAATCCGCTGTGCCCAAACGAATCCGCGACTCGGTGCCCAACGCGAAGACCGTCATCGCCAGCGCCCGCGCGGAGGTGATGCGACAGACCGGCGCGGATCAGATCAAACCCGAGACGATCACCCGGTTCAGTCGCAGCCAGCTCATTCAGCTGGTGCTGATCGGGGCGCTGGTCTATGTCGCGTATCCATTCATCAGCACCGTTCCCACGTTCTTCTCCGAACTGCGAACCGCGAACTGGTGGTGGGCGCTGCTGGGTCTGACCGTGTCCGCGCTGACGTATCTCGGCGCGGCGGGGGCACTGTGGGCCAGCGCCGACGGACTGGTCAGTTTCTGGAAGCTGTCAATCATGCAGGTGGCCAACACGTTTGCGGCGACGACCACCCCGGCTGGCGTCGGCGGTCTCGCGCTGAGCACCCGGTTCCTGCAGAAGGGCGGTCTGAGCGCGCTGCGGGCCACCGCGGCGGTGGCGCTGCAGCAATCGGTGCAGGTGATCGTTCACATCGTGTTGCTGATCGTCTTCAGCGCCGTCGCGGGGGTGTCGACCGACCTCTCCCATTTCGTGCCGAATGCCACCGTGCTGTACCTGATCGCGGGTCTGGCGCTGGGCGTCGTCGGCACCTTTTTGTTCGTGCCCAAGCTGCGGCGCCTGCTGGCAACGGCAGTGCGGCCCAGGCTCAAGGAGGTAACCCGTGATCTGGTCGAGCTGGCCGGTGAACCAAAACGATTGGCGCTGATCGTGCTTGGCAGCGCCGGCACCACTCTCGGTGCGGCGCTGGCGTTGTGGGCCAGCATCGAAGCCTTCGGTGGCCACACGACGTTCGTCACGGTCACGGTGGTGACCATGGTCGGCGGCACCTTGGCCTCGGCCGCCCCTACCCCCGGCGGCGTGGGCGCAGTGGAGGCCGCGCTGATCGGTGGGCTTGCCGCCTTCGGTGTGCCCGCGGCCGTAGGGGTGCCCTCGGTGTTGCTGTATCGGGTGCTCACCTGCTGGATACCGGTATTCGCCGGCTGGCCGGTGATGCGCTGGCTGACCAACAGCGAGATGATCTGAGGGCGGCTATTCGTACTGCGCGGCAGTCACCACGACGAGCACCATCGATCTGCTGCTGCTCGCCCCGACCGCGGTGGTGAGCTGAACCAGGTAGTACTCGTCGGGCACCGACCGGGCCACCGAGATGGCGACGTCCACCGTGGCCGACCCGGTGGCGTCAAACCGTCCGGACACCGACGGCACGGCAATCCCGTCGTTGGAGGCCGTCCCGGTAATGGTGTAGTCGTCGACACCGTCGATCATCCGTTGCGCATCGAGTTTCACCGTTCTCGTGGTTCCCGGCGGGATTATCACGATGGGCTGGGCGACATTGGTGGTCACCGCCGAACTGCCCGCACCGAATGACGGTGGCGCGCTAGAGCGGTCGGTGCCCCAGGTCTGGTCGGGGATGGCCGAGAGCGCGAACATGACGTCCCCGCCGGTGCGGATGATCGACTCGGGCAAAAAGGTCTTGTCGGTCGGGTGTCCGTTGATGCGCAGGCCGCTGATGTGCTTCATCCGGTTCGGCCCGGACGCGCCCGGCGCCATGATCCGGATGAATTTGCCTGCCGGCAGGGCGATCACGACGCGATCGAACAGCGGCGTGTTCACCGTGAGGATCGCGGTTCCCGGAGTGCTCGGGTACATGCCGAGGGCGGCCCACACGTACCAGCTGGACATCGCGCCGAGGTCGTCGTTGCCGGGCGCGCCGTCGGGCGTGGGACCAAACAGCGCCCGCACCCGGTCCACCGTCAGCTGCGTCTTCCACGGTTGGCCGATATAGTTGTACAGCCACGGCACCGCGAAACCCGGCTCGTTGCCGATCCACAGGTGAGGCGCACTGGGGCCGGTGTTGAGTTTCTTGGTGAATCGGTCGAGCCGGTCGGCGGAGGCCTTGCGGCCACCGAGAGCGGTCACCAAGCCGGCGACGTTGTGCGGCACCCACCAGACATATTGCTCGGCATTGCCCTCGTCGAATCCGTCCTGACCGAAAGCCATCGGCGTCTCGACGAACCCAGGACCGTATCGGAAGAATCCGGTCGGGCTGCGCGGCGAGATATAGCCAGTAGTGGGGTTGAACAGGTTCTGCCAGTACTGGGCGCGGCGCTGAAATTCGGCGGCGGTCTCGGTGTCGCCGAGCGCATCGGCCAAGCGCGAGATCGCGAAGTCGTCGACCGACCACTCCAGCGTGATCGACGCGCCGGCGATCCGGCCGTCGGCGTGAAACTCCGCCTGTTGCGGTGCATAGCCCAACGCCAGGTAGGTGGCGATTCCCGGCCGCTCCACGTAGCCGTTGAGCCCGGCGCCGCCGCGGGTTGCCGCGTTGACCATGTAGCGCAGCGCCGTGTTGGCGTCGAACTCCTTGGCGCCGAACGCGTAGAGGTTCACGATGAGCGGGACCACGCTGTCCCCACTCATCTGGCCGGTCGCGGCGTTGGCGAGCGCCCAACGCGGCAGCGCGCCGCTTTGCTCGGCGTCGTTCACCAGGGATTGAGCCATGTCGCTGGCTCGCTCGGGGAAAAGCAAGGCCTGCAACGGGGCAAGGCTGCGGTAGGTGTCCCAATCGGAGAAGTTGGCGTACTGCGTATGCCCGGGAGCCACGGTGTGGATGAGGCCGTCGAATCCGACGTAGCGGCCATCGGCGTCGTTGAAGGTGTTGGGGTGCAGCAGTGACCGGTACAGACAGGTATAAAAGGTCGACACCTGGCCGGGGCCCCTGCCGGCGACCGCGATGCGCGAGAGCGCGGCGTTCCACTGCATGGCCGCGGCCGCGCGAACCGAGTCGAAGCTCTCGGTACCCTCGGCGGCCAGGTTCGCCAGCGCACCGTCGACACTCACGTAGGAGATCGCGGTTCGTACCTCGAGCGCCGAGCCGGCCGGAAACGCCACGTATCCGCCGCTGTAGATCGAATTCGCCAGGCGGGCACCGGCGTATACCGAGTAGCCGTCCCAGGTGCCGTAGGTCGTGAACGGTTGGCTGAACTTCATGGCAAAGTACACCGTGTAGAGGTTTGCCTTGCCACAGAACCCACCGCTGGTCGCGGATCCGGTGATCGTCGTGTTGTCCTGGCCGATCTGCAGGCTGGCCGCGTAGTTGCCCGCGAGCGACGCGCCGGAACGCACAAAAACCAGGGCGGTCGTCCCGTTGCGCGGATAGCTGAACCGGCCCACGCCGGTGCGCGTGGTGGCGGTGAGCTCGGCGTTCACTCCGGTTTCGGGGAACCGCACCGCGTAATAGCCCGGAACGCCAATCTCGGTGTCGTCGTGGGCGATTCGCTCCCACGCAAGCCACGGCCGGGAGCCTACCGGGGAGGTGGTCGGCAGCATCGAAATGTCCCCGAACGCAGCGCAACCCGCCGATGCGTGGGTCATGCTGAAGCCGGTGGCGTGCGGGTTCGTGTGGTCGTAACCGGCATAGTTGCCGACGGTGTCCGGCGAGTACTGCACCATGCCGAACGGCACGGAGGCGCCCGGGAAGTTGTTGATTTCTCCGACAATGTCGCCCCCGGTTCCGGTGGCGATCAGGGTGTCGACATGGTCGACGGGATTGGCCACCAACGCGGGTTCACCGTCGTAAGCCGTGGGCGAACCGGCGATCAACGGCACGAAGAGGCCCACCGCCGCGACGAGTGCGGCGATGGTCCGCAGCGACCTTGGTGATCGCATAGCTGTCTCTTACTGCAAGCGGTGCGTTCCCGTGGGCATTTCGCGATGATGACCGATGAGAACGGAGCGGCGCGGCCGAGGGATCGGCGGTTGGCACGGATTCGGCTAGTCTCAGTTCGCTAGCCGGTGCAGGTGCCGGCCCGATCCTTGGGAGATGCAACAGATGAAGCACTTCACGGCGGCTGTGGCGACCGCGGCGCTGAGCCTGGCCCTGGTTGGCTGCGGCTCGGACACCAAGACCGAGAACAAGACGACAACGACAACGACAACCACGACGGCATCGGCGACGACATCTGCGACCACCTCGGCACCCGCGACGGGCGCCAACTACACCATCGCCGACTACATCAGGGACAGTCAGATTACGGCGACCCCCGTGCATCACGGCGATCCCGGCTCCCCGACCATCAACCTGCCGGTGCCCGCGGGGTGGAACCTGCTTCCCGAAAGCTCCGGCGCGCCCTACGGCGGCATCGTGTACGCCCAACCCTCGGACCCCAACGATCCCCCCACCATCGTTGCGCTCGTCTCCAAGCTCAGCGGTGACGTCGACCCGGCGAAGATCCTGCAATACGCCCCCGGGGAGTTGAAGAACCTGCCCGGATACGAAGGCAGCAATGACGGGAAGGCGTCCACCCTGGGCGGCTTCCAGGCCTGGCAGCTCGGCGGCTCATACACCAAAAACGGCAAGCTGCGGACCGTCGCGCAGAAGACGGTGGTGATCACCGGCCCGAACGGCCTATTCGTGCTGCAGCTCGACGCCGACGCCCTCGACGCCGACACCGGCCTTTTGCTGGACGCCACCGCCGTCATCGACGAGCAGACCACCATCACCCCCTGACGCTGCCGGCTATCGCAACCGGATCGCTTTCGGCTTCGGCGGCGCACCTTCCAGAGGTCGATGAATGCCTATGCGCGCGGCGAGGTGCCCCGGTGCGGAAGTAACGCCATTTCCACCAACCATGGTTGGCCTTACTGTGTTGGCATGACAAAACAGTCGTATGCGGTCGAGATCGGGCACCCACCGTCGGTCCTACTGCGCGCCATCAATCCGACATTGCGTTTCATGCTGGGCACCCCGCTCGCGGGCCCGCTGGGTAGGCAGCTGATGGTGTTGAGCTTCACCGGACGAAAGACGGGACGGCGGTTCTCACTTCCCGTGAGTGCCCACGTGATCGACAACGACCTGTATGCGCTGGCCAGCGCCGGCTGGAAGCACAACTTTCGCGGCGGCGCGCCCGCGTGGGTCGTCTACGACGGCAAGAAAATCGCCATGAGCGGTGAACTGATCCAGGACCGAGATGTCTTGTCCGATCTTTACCTGCGCTGCGCCCAGTCATACGGTGCCAAACGCGCGCAGCGAATGATGGGGCTGAAGTTTCGCGACAAACGCATACCGACACGGGAGGAGTTCGGCGAAGCGGTCGACCGGCTAAAGCTGGCGGCTGTCAAGTTGACGCCGTCCGGGTAGCGGCGGCCGTATCACCAACGCGGTTGCGCCCCAAAATCGTTGACCGCACCACCGGGCGTCGGATGACTCAGCGCCGTGTCCCTCGCCGAACATTCCCGGGCTCGCGGCAAGCCGACTCGGGCCGGCGCGCGCGGCAGGCGGTCGTGGCAGAACACCGTTCGCGTTCACGACACCCGCAAACACCGAATTACCCGAAACGTCCTTATGAATAGGGTCAATCCAGGCCACCGATTGCGATCACGCGGGACACCGAAAGGCGCGGCGGCGCGCCATCCTTCGCAACACCAAAATCGTGGCACGACACACCGGGTGCGTTTTGTCGCTGATCACCGCCGCAAATATACCGTGAGCCGCGAATCCGCAGCGGGAAAGGATATGGTGGTGCGCAAACACCCAGTCGACGGCATGTCGCGGCGAGAGTTCATGGCGAGGGTCGCCTGCGCAAGCAGCGCCGGCGCATTGATGTCCCTGGCCGGCCCGGTGATCGAAAAGGCTTACGGGGCCGGCCCCTGCCCCGGCCACTTGACCGACATCGAGCACTTCGTGTTGATGCTGCAGGAGAACCGGTCATTCGATCACTTCTTCGGCACGCTGTCGGGCACCAATGGATTCGACACGCCTTCGCCATTGTTCCAGCAAAAGGGTTGGAACCCTCAGACCCAGTCGGTCGACCCCGCCGGCATCACCATCCCGTACCGTTTCGACACCACCAGGGGCCCTGTCCTCAACGGCGCGTGCGTCAACGACCCTGCCCACCAATGGATCACGATTCACCAGGCATGGAACAATGGCGCCAACGACAATTGGCTGCCCGCGCAGGCCGCACAACAAACGCTGCAGGGCAACGTCCCGGTGACGATGGGTTATTACACCCGCCAAGACCAACCGATCCATTATCTGCTGGCCGATACCTTCACCATCTGCGATGGCTATCACTGTTCGCTGCTGGGCGGAACTTCGCCCAACCGGCTCTACTGGGTCAGCGCCTGGATCGATCCTGACGGCGTTGACGGTGGCCCGCTGCTGATAGACCCCACCATCCAGCCGCAAGGCCGCTTCAGTTGGCGCACCATGCCGGACAACCTCAGCGACGCCGGGATCAGTTGGAAGGTGTACCAAAACAAGCTGCTGGGGGCGCTCAACAACACCGTCGTCGGCTACAACGGCATGCTCGTCGACTTCAAACAGGCCCTGGATCCGCGCTCGAACCTGGCCCGCAACGGCATCGCCCCGACCTATCCCTTGGACTTCGTCGCCGACGTCGCCGCCAACAGGCTTCCCCAGGTGTCGTGGGTGCTGCCCGGGTTTCAGGTGTCCGAGCATCCCGGAGTACCGGTGGCACCGGCCGTCGGCGGCACCGCGATCGTCAATATCCTCCGCATTTTGCTGTCCAATCCCGCGGTGTGGGAAAAGACCGCGCTGATCGTCAGCTTTGACGAAAACGGCGGCTTCTTTGACCACGTCATCCCACCCACCGCACCGCCGGGAACGCCCGGCGAGTACGTCACGGTGCCCGACATCGACGCGGTGACGGGGTCTGGCGGCATCCGTGGGCCGATCGGTTTGGGCTATCGCGTCCCCTGTTTCGTCATCTCCCCCTACAGCCGTGGCCCGCTGATGGTGCATGACACCTTCGACCACACCTCGCAGCTGCGGTTGCTCGAGAAGCGGTTCGGTGTGCCGGTTCCCAACCTGAGCGCCTGGCGAAGAAGCGTGACCGGCGATATGACGTCAACCTTCAACTTCGCCGCCCCACCCAACCCGTCGGCACCGAACTTGGACCACCCCGCATTGCAGGCCGTGCCGCAACAGGTGCAATGCGTTCCCGACACCGCAGCAACCTTTGCGAAGGTCACTCCGCCGTATCGGGTGCCCTTCCCGCAGATCATGCCCACGCAGGAGACCACACCCGCTCGCGGGATCCCCAGCGGTCTCTGCTGAAAAGCAAGCCGCCCGACCGCTTGGCGGGCACCACCCTCACAGCCGGTCACGAAGTCGTTGGACAAGCCGGACCAACCTGGCGTGATGCGACCCAGCCCAGTAGATCCGCCCGCAGTCGGCGCACCGGCTGAATTCCTGGTAGTAGCGGCGGGTCAACGGCTCCAGCTGGTCGATCACCGCGTCCTTGCAGACCGCGGCCAACGCGCCGTTGCACCGCACGCACCGGGTGAACGGCGCCAGCCGCTGCCGCAGGTCCAGTCGCCGGATCACCTCCAGCGTCTGCTCCTCGGGGTGCTGGGAGTGCACGAAGAACCCATGGGTGATGGCCCGGCGCTTCAACAGGCCGCGGTCGCGGGTCAGCAGGATTCGCTGCTGGGCCAGGCTGACGTCGGCCAGCGTGGGATCGTCGGCGTCGCTGGACCACCACACGTCGAAGCCGAGCACCCGAAGCAGCCGTGCGAGCCGCCCGAGGTTGACATCGACGACGAAGCGGGAATTGCGCAGCGGCACCGGCCGAAGCCTGGTCGTGGACCCGATGTCGAGGGCTTCGAACATCGGGTAGGCGGTGATGCGGTCGCCGGCGGTCGGCCGGTGGCCGAAGTCAGCGGGGTGACCGTTCACCAGGATGAGGTCGACCTCGGTGTGCGGAATGCCCATCGCCTCGAGCACATCCTTGACCGTCTGATGGCTGCGGAACGGCCGGCGCACGGTCAGACCGCGTGACTCGGGCGCCACGAAGTCGTTGAGCTCGGCGTAGGCCCGGACCTCCACATAGCCGACCATGCCTCATGGTCTCCCCAAGGATCGCCGGCGGCAACGTGGGCCGGGGTCGCCCGGGAGCGACTTGCCGTGCGCGCCGGAAAGCGTGTATCACAGCGATTGACGGTGGGTGGTGGTGGTCCGGCGTGATCGGCGATTCCCGTGCGGTGACGGTGCTGCTGGGCGGTGACGTCATGCTCGGCCGCGGCGTGGACCAGATCCTGCGCCATCCCGGCGAACCGGAATTACGCGAGCGGTATATGCGTGATGCGCTGGGGTATGTCCGGCTGGCCGAGCAGGCCAACGGGCCGATTCCGCGCCCGGTGGATTGGCGGTGGCCGTGGGGCGACGTGCCGGCGGTCCTCGATGACGCCGGCACCGACGTGCGTTTGATCAACCTAGAGACCACCATCACCGCCGACGGTGAATTCGCCGACCGCAAGCCGGTGTGTTATCGAATGCACCCGGACAACCTGCCCGCACTGACGGCGTTGCGGCCAGACGTGTGCGCGCTGGCCAACAACCACATTCTCGATTTCGGCTACCGGGGGCTGACCGACACCGTCTCGGCTCTCACCGGGGCGGGGATCCAGGGCGTTGGGGCCGGAGCCGATGTGCTCACCGCTTGCCGCCCGGCGGTGGTAACGGTTCACCGCGAACACCGGGTGATGATCGGCTCGGCGGCGATGACGTCCAGCGGGGTACCCGAATCGTGGGCCGCGCATCGTGACCGGCCCGGGGTCTGGTTGATCAGGGATCCGTGGCGGCGCGACGCCGCCGACGACGTGGCGGCACGGCTGCTGGCGGGCAAGCGCCGCGGCGATGTTGCCATCGTCTCGGTGCATTGGGGATCCAATTGGGGCTATGCGATCCCCCCGGGTGACATCGCGTTCGCCCACCGGCTGATCGACGCCGGCATCGACATCGTGCACGGACACTCCTCGCACCATCCCAGGCCGATCGAGATTTACCGCGGCAAACCGATCCTGTACGGGTGCGGTGACGTCATCGACGACTATGAAGGCATCGGCGGGCACGAGTCGTTCCGCAGCGACCTCCGACTGCTGTATGTGATCTCCACCGATCCCGCTGGCGGACAACTGATCTCATTGCAGATGATTCCGCTGCGGGTACGCCGGATGCGACTTGAGCGGGCCAGTAAGGCCGACGCGGAGTGGTTGCGCGGGACCCTGGAGCACATCAGCCGCCGGTTCGGGATTCGTGTCGCGGCGTTGCCCAACGATCTCCTGGGGGTCGTTTCATCCGCGCGATGACGCCGGCTCGAGCCGGTGCCGGGGATCGTCCCGGCATCTCGCTGGTGCCCGGGCACGTGTCGAATTGGCCAGTCGCACAGATGAACCGGCGCGGTGTTACCCGCGACCGCCAGCTACCGGGCAGCCGCCGCGAGGGACTGCGACCCGCCATCGATGACGAGCCATGTTTTGCGTGCCGGCCAAGCCCGCGCGTTTGATATGCAAGAGTTTGAGTCGTTCTTGCCGACAGGTGTGGACGTTGCGAGGCGATGAGCAAGGAGTGACCGGCAGCCATGGCGATCCGTCAGGACATCGGGGCGCTGTTCACCGACCTGTATGAGGTGGCGATGGCGCAGGCCTACTGGGCCGAAGGAATGTCGGGCACGGCGGTTTTCGAGACGTTCTTCCGCAAGCTGCCGCCGGGCCGGTCCTACATCATGGCCGCCGGCCTGGCGGATGTGGTCGAGTTCCTCGAGGCGTTTCGATTCGACCGGCAGGATCTGGACTACTTGCGTAGCCTGGGCCAGTTTTCCGACGACTTCCTGCGGTGGCTCGCCAGGGTGCGCTTCACCGGAGACGTCTGGGCTGTGCCAGAAGGAACCCTCGTCTTTCCGAACGAACCGGCCATCCAGGTGATCGCCCCGATCATCGAAGCACAGCTCGTCGAGACCTATGTGCTGAACCAGATTCATCTGCAGAGCGTGCTCGCGAGTAAGGCCGCGCGGGTGGTGGGCGCCGCGCACGGACGGCCGGTGGTGGACTTTGGCGCGCGCCGCGCCCACGGCACCGACGCGGCCCTGAAGGTGGCGCGCACCAGCTACCTCGCCGGTGCTGCGGGCACGTCGAACCTGCTCGCGGCCCGCCGGTACGGGATCCCCGCGTTCGGCACGATGGCCCACAGCTTCGTTCAGGCCTTCGACAGCGAGAGCGCTGCGTTCGCGGCGTTCACCCGGCTCTACCCGGGCACCACGCTGCTCGTCGACACCTACGACACGCTCAGCGGCGTCGATCACGTCATCGAAATGGCCAAGCGGTCAGGCGACCGCTTCGACGTGCGCGCGGTGCGGATCGATTCCGGGGACCTCGCCACGCTGTCCAAGGCAGCGCGCGACCGGCTCGACGCCGCGGGCCTTCACCGGGTGGAAATCTTTGCCTCGTCCGGCCTCGACGAAAACCGCATCGCCGCGCTCGTGGCTGCCGACAGCCCGATCGACGGCTTCGGCGTGGGCACCAAGCTCGTCGTCGCCGAGGACGCGCCCGCCCTCGACATGGCCTACAAGCTGGTGGAATACGACGGCGTCGGGCGCACCAAGCTCTCCAGCGGCAAGGTGATCTACCCGGGACGCAAACAGGTGTTCCGCACCGGCGAACATGGCGTCTTCGGCGGCGACACACTGGGCAAGCACGGCGAAAGGCTGCCCGGAGAGCCGCTGCTGGTGCCGGCCATGATCAACGGCCGGCGCGTCTCCCAGCACGTGCCCGGCCTCGAGGCCGCACGCGAACGGGCCCGCCAGCAGGTCAACGCGCTCCCGCCGGGCCTTCGCTCGCTTGCGGACACCGACCGCCCGTACCCGGTGGCCATCAGTGACGCGATCCTCAGCGAACTCGACCGGATGCGGCACACGGGTCCGGCAACGCCTGGACGTGACCGGCGCCCCGGCGTCGACTAGGGGTGTCGCCGGCATTAAGGCCGAATGACCCTACAGCGGAGTGATCGTCACCCTCTAGATTTCGGACTGCCGGGGCACCAAACCCCGTCTTTACCACCCTCAAGAAGGACACCGTGCGCACATCCAGGGACATCACGCATGCGGGAGTCGGCTGCGTCGGGGAACACGAGACGCTCGCCGCAGCAGCCCAACGCATGCGCGATCCAGGTGTGGACGCCTTGTCGATCTGCGGGGACGACGGCCGCCGGCACGGGATGCTCCCCGACCGCGATGTCGTCATCAAATGCGTTGCCGCCGAGCATGACCCGGGCACGATGACCGCCGGTGAACTGGCCCGGGGGAATACCTATCACGTCGATGCCGAAGCCAGCATCGAAGAGCTGCTCAACGTGATGGAAGAACATCGGGAGCGCCGACTGCCCGTCATCGATGATCGCCGGCTGGTGGGCATCGTCAGCGAAGCCGACATCGCCCGCCAGCTGCCGGAGCCCGCCATCGCCCACTTCGTGAAACCGATCTGCGCACCTCAAGCCGTTTCCAGCCGCTGACCCCTCGACACGTGGAAGGCAAGCCATGAGTTTTCCCTACGGAACCGGCCCGGCAGCAGGCGAATACAGCACCGAGGACGACAACCAGCTTCAGCCGGAGGACACTCTCGTTGAGCGCGGCGTCGACGACGTACTCGATGAGGGCTATTCGCCGCCGGAGCGACCCTATGGACGTGGCGCCTTCGGCCCTCCCGAAAGCATGGACCAGCTGCTGGTCGAGGAAGAACCAGATCCGACGTCGCGAATCGGTGCAGTGCTCGACGAAGATGAGCAGCAACGCTGCGATGAAGCCGAGCGGGAAGCCGAATTTCCCCGGCGCGGCGAGGTTGGACGGGCCCGAGCGGGCCGGCTCGTCGCGCCGGACAAGGGGTTTGGTGAAGACACTGTGGCAGAACTGGTCGCTGAGGACGTCGGCATCAGCGGGGGCGCAGCGTCCGCCGAAGAGGCCGCGGTTCACATCATCGTAGACGAGGAGTAACCGCCACGGAGGTGAAAAACAGATGGCCGCCGACCCGCAATGTGCACGCTGCAAACAGCCCATTGGGCCAGGATGGCTCTACATCACCGCGCATCGGCGCGGCCAAGCCGCGGTAGCCGAAGACGGCGTTGCATATATCCACGTGCCAGGCGAATGTCCTCGACCCGGGGAACACGTTCCGCGCTCCTAGCGGCCCCGGGCAGTGAAGGCGATGACTTTCGTGGCAAGGCGGCCGCGACGATCACCGCCGCGCTACTCCACTTCCTTCCGGCTGGCCAGATGGCCAAGGCCCAGGATCGGCTTCCTACCGAAATCCGGGTGCTGCTACATCCGCGGCCGTAGCGCAGGCGGAACTTGCCAGCCGACCCCAAGACGACCTCGCCGGGAGTCTCAGCTGCGGCCCTCGAACCGGAGCGGTCGATGCGTCGACGAAAAATCGAAAGACGGCTCAGCGGTGTGCCTTCCGTCGGTGAGCCGCACAACATAGGTGCGGTCGGCCGGGCGATACTCGACCGTGCCGCCCTCGACGACCATTCCCACCAACGCGTTACCGTCCCGGAAGAAGTACGCGTTGTCTTCCGGGCGCAGGGAGTCAAGGTGACAACCGGGCACGATTACGACACTCCGGTGAGGATCACCCGTGAGGACCAGAATCCGCGCGCCGTGCTCCTCGGCCGTCTCCGGCCGCTTTCTGCACGACCTTCTTGGCTACCGCGTTCCGTACGCCCTTCTTCACCGCGGCCTTGGCCGGTGACTTTTGCCGCCTCGTGACATGCTCAGCCATGGATGCAGCCCTTTCTATCATCATCGGCACCGTCACCTTGTCACCCCGGCTGGCTGCGCGGCGAGGGCCGAACGTCCTCAACTGCGCGCCATGGTCGGTCAGCAAGGTACCTAATACCGTTCCCATGGGCGCCGGATCGGCGCACACTCGGCAGATGAGGCTTTTCGCCGATCGCGGCGATGCCGGACGGCAGTTGGCACGGCGTCTGATGGATCTGTACGGCCAGGACGTCGTTGTCCTCGGCCTGCCGCGCGGCGGGGTGCCGGTGGCCTTCGAGGTCGCCACGGCGCTGCAGGCACCACTCGACGTCCTCGTGGTGCGCAAGCTCGGGGTGCCGTTCCAACCCGAATTGGCGTTCGGAGCCATCGGCGAAGACGGCGTGCGGGTGCTCAACGACGACGTCGTGCGAGCGGTGCACCTCGACGACGCAGACATGGACGCCGTGGAACGCGAGCAGCGAAACGAATTGCAACGCCGGGCGGAACGGTTCCGCCGCGGGCGTGCTCGGATCTCCTTGACCGGACGGACCGCGGTGATCGTCGATGATGGCATCGCGACCGGCGCAACCGCCAAGGCGGCATGTCAGGTCGCCCGCGCGCATGGGGCGAGCAGGATCATCCTGGCCGTTCCCATTGGCCCACACGACATCGTGGCGAGGTTCGCCGGATACGTCGACGAGGTGGTGTGCCTGCAAAGCCCGGCATTCTTCTACGCCGTTGGGCAGGGTTACCGCAACTTCAGCCAGACCTCGGATGACGAGGTGGTCACGCTGCTGGATCGCGCCGGGGGCCTAACCGGCGCCGCGGCCATCGATGACGACGACCCGCCCGTGCACAACGAAGAAGTGCGGCTGCTCGCCGCCGGGGTGTTCCTGGCCGGGCAGCTGACCATCCCCGAGCACCCGAGAGGCATCGTGGTTTTCGCCCACGGCAGTGGAAGCGGCCGGCACAGTCCCCGCAATCGCTACGTCGCAGAAGTGTTGACCGGAGCCCGCCTTGCCACCCTGCTGTTCGACTTGCTCACGGCCGAAGAAGAACGCGACCGGGTCAACGTCTTCGACATCGAGCTGCTGGCCTGCCGACTGGTCGACGTGACCGGTTGGCTGGCCACCCGGCCCGACACCGCGTCGCTGCCGGTCGGCTACTTCGGCGCGAGCACGGGGGCGGGCGCGGCGCTGCTTGCGGCCACCGATCCACGAGTGGTGGTGCGGGCGGTGGTGTCCCGCGGCGGCCGGCCCGATCTCGCGGGTCGCTCGCTGACCAACGTCACGGCGCCCACCCTGCTGATTGTGGGCGGGCGCGACCGGGCGGTCCTTGAGCTGAATCGCCAAGCGCAGGCGGCGATGCCCGGGCAGTGCGAGCTCACCGTGGTGGCCGGGGCCACCCACCTGTTCGAGGAACCGGGCACGCTTGAACAGGTCGCCGCCTTGGCGTGCGACTGGTTCGTCCAGCATTTGAGCCGCGCGATCACCAGCCGCTAGGTCACGCGAGAGACGCTAAAGACCATGGCCGACAGAGCATCCGGACACCGAAGCGTCCCGCACACCGCGGATCTGCGGATCGAGGCGTGGGCACCCACCCGCGACGGATGCATCAGGCAAGCGGTGCTCGGCGCGGTAGAAAGCTTCCTGGACATCTCCGCGGCCACGGCGCAACGGACTCGCCGGCGCCGGATGGAGGCCCACAGCGACGACGATCTGCTGGCGGCCGCCCTGGAGGAGGTCATCTACCTGCTGGACACCACCGGAGAGGCCCCGGTCGACGTCAACCTGAGCGAGGCCGACGGCGGTGTCGACCTGACGCTGGCGATGGTGGATGCGGGCGCGCTGCCTCAGCTAGGGGCGGTGCCAAAGGCGGTGTCGCTCAATGAGCTTCACCTGGCGCATGATAAGCGTGGCTGGCGATGCTCGGTCACTCTCGACGTCTGATGGAGCAGCCACATGAAGCTGATCGAGGAGACTGAATACCGGTTCCGCATCGAACGAGAGGGCGCCATGCGGGTGCCCGGGATCGTGTACGCCTCCCGCGCACTGCTCCCCGGCGAACCCGGAGACAAGACGTTGACCCAGGTGGCGAACGTGGCGACGCTGCCGGGGATCGTCCGAGCGGCCTACGCGATGCCCGACGTGCACTGGGGGTACGGCTTTCCCATCGGCGGCGTCGCGGCCACCGATGTCGACAACGGCGGTGTCGTCTCCCCCGGCGGCGTCGGGTTTGACATCTCGTGCGGGGTGCGGCTGCTGGTCAGCCCCGAACTGGATCGTGACCGCCTGCGGCCACGGCTGCGCGCGGTGATGGACCACCTCGACCGCGCGATACCGCGCGGAGTGGGCACCAAGGGTGTGTGGCGGTTGCCCAATCGCGCTGCGTTGCAGCAGATCCTCACCGGCGGCGCCCGCTTCGCGGTGGAGCAAGGACACGGGGTCGCGCGGGACTTGCAGCGGTGCGAGGACGGCGGCGCGCTTGACGGCGCCGATGCGGCGACGGTCAGCGACCGGGCGGTCGAACGCGGCCTCGGGCAGGTCGGCAGCCTGGGTTCGGGCAACCATTTTCTCGAGGTGCAGGCCGTCGATCGCGCCTACGACGCGGCCGCGGCCGCGCGGATGGGGCTGGCCGAGGGCGCGGTCTGCGTCATGATCCACACCGGATCGCGGGGCCTGGGTCATCAAATCTGCACCGACCATGTGCACCAGATGGGAAACGCCATGGGCCGCTTCGGCATTGAGGTGCCCGACCGTCAGCTGGCCTGCGTTCCCGTGCACTCCCCCGAGGGGCAGGCATACCTGGCGGCGATGGCCGCCGCGGCCAATTACGGACGCGCCAACCGCCAGCTGCTGACCGAGGCAACCCGTCGCGTGTTCGACCGGGAAACCTCGACGACCCTGGACGTGCTGTACGACGTGTCGCACAACCTGGCCAAGCTGGAGAAGCATCCCGTCGACGGCCAGCTGCGTACCGTCTGCGTGCACCGCAAGGGGGCGACTCGTTCGCTGCCGCCGTATCACCCCGAGTTGCCCGCCGACCTGGCCGCCGTCGGCCAACCGGTGCTGATACCCGGCACGATGGGCACGGCCTCCTACGTGCTGGCGGGAGTGCCGGAAAACCCGGCGTTCTTCTCGACGGCGCACGGTGCCGGCCGGGTGCAGAGCCGCCATCAGGCCGCCCGGCACACCAATGCCGACGCGCTGCGCAGGGCGCTGGAACAGGCCGGCATCCTGGTCCGCGGCAGCTCACGGCGCGGGCTGGCCGAGGAGACGCCCGAAGCGTACAAGGACATCGACGCCGTCATCGAGACCAGCCACCGGGCCGGGCTGGCGCGTAAGATCGCGCGCCTTGTCCCGTTGGGAGTCGTGAAAGGGTGACAACGGGTGCTGCATGGTCGTACGGGCAACCCGACCCGGCTTTGCCCGCCCCACCGCGCTAACCGGCAGGGATCCCGATGGTGCCTACGACGAGGAGGGCCGACGCACATGCGAACCGTTTACCACGAAAAGCTCGCCCAGCTGGCCGATCAGTTGAGCAGGCTGTGCAGTCTGACCGGGGCCGCGATAGAGCACGCGACCGGTGCGCTGTTGCACGCCGACCCCGCCGCCGCGGAGCAGACGATCACCGACTACCGCCACATCGAGGCGCTGTGCACGCACGCCGAAGAGTGCGCCATCGCGTTGCTGGCGCTGCAGCAGCCGGTGGCCGGTGAGCTGCGCAGCATCGTCAGCTGGATGCAGATCGTCGCCGACGTGGACCGGATGGGCGCGTTGGCGGCGCACGTGGCCGAGATCGTCCTGCAGCGACACCCAAACCACGTGTTGCCCACCGAGGTTGAACATCACTTCGCCGAAATGGGCCGGGTGGCTCACGAATTGGCACAGAGCGCGCAGGAAGTGTTGGCGACCCGCGATCCGGACAAGGCGGCGCGCATTCGCGACCAGGACGACGAGATGGATGGGCTGCACCGGCAGCTGTACACCGCCCTCATGGATCGCGACTGGACGCATGGCGTCCCGGCCGCTGTCGATCTCGCTCTGCTCGCCCGCTTCTATGAGCGCTTCGCCGACCACGCGGTCGAGATCGGCAGGCGGGTGGTCTTCCAAGTCACCGGCACCCGTCTTCCCGAGCAAGCGGTGGGGACGCACTGAGCCGGCGTAGCGGTCTAGCCCGCCGGGGTGATCAATCCGTAATGCCCGTCGTAGCGGTGATACAACACGCTGGCGCGACCCTGGGCGGCGTCGATAAAGAACAGGAACGGCAGGCCGAGTAAGCCGAGCCGCTCGACGGCCTCCTCGTCGGTCAGGCATGGCGCCGGTTGCGGGCTGATGGTGAGGGGCAGCTCGAACGGGCTCAGCTGATCCGCCGGGACGGGTGCTACCAGCGCGAGGCGATGGCCGGTCGGACCACCACGGTAGAGGACACCGGCGGTACCGGTGCCGTTCTCGGTGAACAGGTGAAAGTCGTAGTCGAGCAGATCCATTTCGAGGGCGGCCTCGTCGACCGTGCAGGGCGCCATGGCGAACGATTTGCGCCGGATGACCCGGCGTTCCTCGACCGGACGGGGAAAGTAGCTGGGCCGGTGCGTGGGCTGGGATTCGTGCCGCCATTGGTGCGGGCCGACCGTCGGTTGCTCACCCCGTCGAGACTCCCAGTGTTCGGCCGCCCGTTCCAACCGGTGCCGCAACCGCGCCTCGAGCCGGTCAATCGCCTCATGAGCGGTCACACCCTGAACTTGGGCACGGACCAGCCGACCGTCGACGTTGAGATTGGCCTGCGCGACCACGGGTCGCTCCACCGCTGGATCGCGATGCTCGGTCAACCGGACGCGGGCATGCAGCACCGGTCGGTGGGTGATCCGTCCGAGTTGGCCGATCTTGGTGCGCGCGTAGTCGGCCGCACCGGGAAGCTCGCCGCGTGTTGTCACGTCGACGTCGATGGCCGGCGGCAATTCTGTTCGATGACGCATGGTGTCCTTGCTACGCCGCAAATCCGCACCCGGTCCAGGGCCAAAGGTCACCGTCCCTGCGCGAGCAGACGTCAAAGCCCCTGAAAACGGGCGTTTTCTGGGGCTTTGACGTCTGCTCGCGGTGGAAGTCGGCGTCAGAATTCGCAGGACCGTCCCGCGCAGCCGCCGCTGAACTCGGTGCCGGCCTGCGCCAGCACGGGTTCCGGCGCGGCGTAGGACAACACCTGTCCCTCGCGGCTGCCGTAACGATAGACCGTGATGCCCTTGACGTTCGCCTTCCAGGCGGCCAAATAGATGGCGCGAACGTCGTCGACGGTTGCGGTGGCCGGCAAGTTGACCGTCTTGGACACCGCGGCATCGACGTGGCGTTGCACCGCGGCCTGCATGCGCAGGTGCCACTGCGGGGCAATCTCCGCCGCGGTCGGGAACGCCGCGCGCACCTCGGCGGGCAGCTGCGGATAGCCACGCACTCCCCCGCGCCGCGCGATCTCGGCGATCAGCTCATCGGAATAGAAGCCCCGATCGCGGGCCAGCCGGTCAAAGCACGGGTTGACCTCGAGCAGGTGCCTGCCGACGATGGCGCGGGTGAAGGCGATGGCGAACATCGGCTCGATCCCGGCGGTGGTGCCGGCGATCAGCGAGATGGTTCCGGTCGGGGCGACAGAGGTGACCTGCGCGTTCCGCCGCGGGCCCGACCGCGCAAGGCGGCTCTCGGCGAACGCCGGGAAGGCGCCCCGGTCGGCGGCCAGCCGTCGTGACACCGTGTGCGCCTGCTGCTGAATGCGACGCATGATCTGGCCGGCCAACCGAACGGCTTGCTCGCTGTCGTATGGAATGCCCAGGGTGGCAAGCAGTTCCGCCAAGCCCATGACACCCAGCCCGATCTTGCGGGTGGCTCGGGTGGCCTCGCCCAGTTCCGGAAAGGGGTAGCGGCTGACGTCGATGACGTCATCGAGGAATCGCAGCGCCACCCCGGTGACCTCATCGAGCCGGTCCCAGTCGATGTGACCGTCGGTGATCATCCGAGCCAGGTTGATCGAACCCAGGTTGCACGACTCGTAGGGCAGCAGCGGGACCTCCCCGCACGGGTTGGTCGCCTCGATCCGGCCTCGCCCGGGCACCGGGTTGGCCCGGTTGATCGTGTCGAGAAACACCAGCCCGGGATCGCCGCACGCGTGCGCGGCCTCGCAGATGGCGTCGAACAGCTCGGCGGCGGGCACCCGCGCAACGGTCTTGCCGGTTCGCGGATTGACCAGCCGGTGGGTGCCGTTGCGTTCGACGGCGCGCAGAAACGCGTGGGTCACGCCCACCGACAAGTTGAAATGCGTAAGCTCGCTGGGCGATTCGGCCTTGGTGGTGATGAAGGCGTAGACATCGGGGTGCGACACATCAAGCACCGCCATGCAAGCACCGCGCCTGCGGCCGCCCATCGAGACCACGCCCGCGGCGGCGTCATAGAGCCGCAGAAACGACACCGGTCCGCTGGCCGTGCCGCCCGTGGTGGCCACCCGGTCCCCGGCGGGTCGCAGGTGACTGAACGCATACCCGGTGCCGCCTCCGGCCCGCTGGATCTCAGCGGCCCGCCCCAGGGTGGTGAAGATGGAGCGCAGCGAATCCTCAACGGGCAACACAAAACAGCCGGCCAGCAGGCCGAGGTCGGTGCCGGCATTCATCAGCGTGGGCGAATTCGGCAGGAATTCGAGGTTACGCAGTAACACCGCGAACCGCTCGGCCCACTGCGTCGACGAGCCGCGCTGGTACTCGTCTTCGGCCGCCGCGACACAGCGCGCTGCCCGGTCCATCATCTCGCCGGTCGACTCGATCGTCCGGCCCCGCTGGTCGCGCAGCAGATAGCGTTCCCGCAGCACCGTCACCGCCGCCAGGCTCAGCTTCAACTCGTCCCGCACGCCCAGCAGTGCCTTGGCCGTGCGCAGCTCGGCGCGCCGCTGCCGGTAGATGATGTAGGCGCGGGCGACGTCGTCCAGACCGGTTTCCCCCAGTCGGGCCTCGACGAGATCCTGGATGTCCTCGACAGCCGCGATGCCGGGCCCCAGCGCGTCAGCGACGACCCTCGCCACGGTGACCGGCACATCGGGATCATCACAGGTCACCTCGCGAGCCGCCCGCGCTACCGCAGCTTGAATTCGCGCGATGTCGAACGGCACCAAAGTTCCGTCTCGACGCCGGACTTTCGCCGGCCATCCCGCAGCCACCGCCGGCTGCACTGCGTGAGCTGGAACCGACCTACCCGCCCGTGGGATGGGTGATCGCCGATTGCACCGCCCCGAACCGATGTTGCGCCCGCTCGTCTGCTGACTTCTGCTCTTCGGCGGTGACGACGATCGCGTCTGGGCCGGGAACCACCGTCGCCTCATGGTCGGTGTCGACCCAGCGCACCACATACGGTGGTGAACCATCGGATGAATGCACCTCGGTGATCAAGCCTCGGTGCTCCGGTCGATCGATCGTGGTGCCCTTGATTACCAGCCAGTCTCCGACGCTTGCCTTCATGAGCATCCCCTTCCTTCGGCAAGGTCCATCGTGCACACATGGGGCGCATCGGCGGAAGGGCAGTAGGCCAACTCCTTCTGGTGCCGAGGCCCCTCGGTCCGTGGCCCGGGGCGCCCGCACCCGCTACGCGCGGTCTGCGTGCGAGCTGATGCCCATGCCCCATGGTAGTCCGCATGGTTGGCAGATGTCAGAGCGCGCTTGCGCGTCAACACCTTTCACCGCGTGACTGGCAACTCCTTCACCAGGCTCTCCGGCGGCGACCTGGCCGCCGCGATCTACGCCGCCGTCAATGCGACTCCGACGTCCCTGATCGCCAGGACGGTGATGAGGGCGCCGCGGTGAGGCACCAGGATGACGTGCTTCAGCCGTTGCCGTTCGCCGGCGGCGGTGGTGGTGCTCAATGCGGCCCGGCGCAAGATCTCACGCAGCACGACCCGCATCTCGACCTGGGCGAAGGCGGCGCCCAGACAGCGCCGATTGCCGCCGCCGAACGGAAACCAGGTCGCCGGGCTCAGGGTGGCGCCCAGCATCCGATCCGGGTCGAACCGGGCGGGTTCGGGGTAGATCGCCGGGCTTGCGTGCACCAGCCCCATCGCCGGGACGACCATGGTCCCGGCCGGCAGCCGGTAACCGGCCAGCCGCACCGGCACGGTGAGGATCCGGCCCACATCGAACACCACCGGACGAAGTCGCAGCGTCTCCTTCGCCAGCGCGTCGAGGTACTCGTCGGCCGTCGCGTCGCCCGCCGCGCTGGCCTCGGCCGCCCGCACCGCCTTGTCCAGGATCACCGGGTGTCGGGTCAACCGCTCCAACGCCCACGCCAACGCGGTCGCGGTGGTGTCGTGGCCGGCCACCAGCAGCGTCATCAGCTGGTCACGGAGTTCTCGGTCAGTCATCGCGCCCACCGGCTTCGGGGAGCCGTGATCGGCGGCGCGCACCAGCATGGCCAGCGTGTCGGTGCGCGCGGCCAGATCCCGGTCGGCGCGCCGGTCGGCGATCTCGGCGTACAGCAGCTGGTCGGCCTCGTCGATTCGCCGGCGCAGCGCTCGCCACGGGCGGCGGCGAAGCCGGTCCGGCTCGGCGAGTCCGAGCGTCTCCCACGCCCCCACGTTGAGCAGCCGAGGCATGACCTTGCGCAGCGCGGCCAGCCGCGCCGGGTCGGTGGCGCCGATGACCGTCCGCAGGATCACCTCGAGGGTGATCTCAGACATCTTGGGCGCCACCGCGAACCGTTTGCCCACCGGCCATCCGGCGATGTTTTCCGCCGCGATCTTAGCCATCAACGCGGCCTGGCGGGCGACCGCGTCGCGGTGGAATGGTGGCAGCATCAGCCGGCGCCGGTCCCGATGCACGTCGTCGTCGATCACCAGCAGTGAGGTGTCGCCGAGCATGCCGCGCAACATCGAGTTCGCTTCCCCGGCATGGAAGATGCTCGGGTCGCCAGCAAACACCGTCTTGATATCGGCGGGATCGGCCAGATACACCAGGGTGCCAAACCGCCCGACTCTGAGGGTGAAAACGCTGCCATAGCGACGTTGACAGGCGGCCACGAACCGCGACCCATGGCTCAACATCAACGCGGCCTGCACCCACCCGGGCAGCGGAGGCCCCGGCGGCAGCGAACCGGATTCGCCCATCGGGGCAATTCTACGTGCGCGGGCTGCCACGCCTGCCCATCGGTTCGCGGCGCGGTACCGCGCCCGAAGGCGCTGCAGGCTGTAGGGTCAGCGTGTCTGACACCATCTCGGGCGTACAGGAGAGGGCCGCCCCGTTCCAGGCTGGTAACCCAGCTCGTCGACGCCGACGCGCCGATCCGACCACCAACGCCGCGCCGTCGCGCCGGAGCCAGAGGGACATTCGTGAGCCGATTCACCGAGACGATGTATGCCAACGCCCACAACAGTCGTCGGGGCATGAACACCGGCGAGCCAGACGCACCGGTCCGGCATACCTGGCGACAGGTGCACGAGCGCAGCCGCCGGGTTGCCGGTGGCCTGGCAACCAGCGGGGTAGGGCACGGCGACGCGGTTGCGGTGCTGGCCGGAGCGCCCGTGGAGATCGCCCCGACCGCGCAGGGGATATGGATGCGCGGCGCCAGCCTCACGATGCTGCATCAGCCCACGCAGCGCACCGACCTACGGCGCTGGGCCGAAGAGACCGTGACCGTCATCAGGATGATCGGCGCCCAGGTGGTCGTGGTCTCCGACCCGTTCATGGCAGCCGCACCGCTGCTGTCCGGTCTGGGCATGCGGGTCCTGACGGTCGAACAGCTCCTCGAGGGGCGCCCGATCGACCCGGTTGACACCGATGATGATGATGTCGCGCTGCTCCAATTGACGTCCGGCTCCACGGGATTTCCCAAGGCCGTCAGGATCAGCCACCGCAACGTCGTCGCCAATGCCGAGGCGATGTTCGTCGGCGCCGAAGTCGACCGGGAATCCGACGTGATCGTCAGCTGGCTGCCGTGCTTCCACGACATGGGCATGACCGGCTACTTGACGGTCCCGATGTACTTCGGTGTCGAACTGGTCAAGGTCACCCCGACGGACTTCCTCCGCGACACCCTGCTGTGGGCGAAACTCATCGACAGGTACCACGCCACCATGACGGCGGCGCCCAACTTCGCCTACACGATGTTCGCCAAACGACTGCGCAAGCAGGCTCAGCCCGGTCAGTTCGACCTGTCCACGCTGCGATGGGCGCTGTCGGGCGCTGAGCAGGTCGAGCCCGACGACGTCGACGACCTGTGCGAGGCCGGCGCGCCCTTCGGCCTGCGTCCCGAGGCGATCGTGCCCGCCTACGGCATGGCCGAGACGACGGTGGCGGTCTCGTTCACCGAGTGCGGCCGCGGGTTGGTGGTCGACCAGGTAGATGCCGACCTGCTCGCCGTCCTGCACCGCGCGCTGCCAGCGTCCAACGGCAGGACGCGGCGGCTGGCCTCCGTCGGCCGACCGCTCAAGGGGCTACAGGCCCGGATCGTCGACCAACATGGCAACGTGCTGCCGGCTCGCGGCGTCGGCGTGGTCCACGTCCGCGGTGAACCGGTGACACTGGGCTACACGACGGCTGCCGGCTTCGTCAGCGCCCAGGACCAGCAGGGTTGGTACGACACGGGCGACCTGGGATATTTCACCGAAACCGGCAACCTGGTGATGTGCGGCCGAGTAAAGGACGTGATCATCATGGCGGGTCGCAACGTCTATCCGACCGACATCGAGCGCGCCGCTTCCCGGGTTCCGGGGGTGCGGCCCGGCGGCGCGGTGGCGGTGCGCCTGGATGCCGGGCATCCGCGCGAAACGTTCGCCGTCGCCGTCGAATCCAATCTCTGGGAGCATCCCACCCAGGCGCGCCGCATCGAGCGCCAGGTTGCCCACGAGGTCGTCGCCGAGGTCGATGTGCGGCCCCGCAACGTGGTTGTGCTCGAGCCGGGCATGATCCCGAAGACGCCGTCGGGAAAGCTGCGGCGCGCCCACGCCCTGGCCCTGCTCACCTGATCGACGCGAGTCGAGCAGATAGCGCATCCATCTTGCTTCCGGGCCGGCCGGTTGTCCGGTACACAAGGCCCTCGCCGCATTACTCAGACAACGCGGAAGGGTCGAGTCCCCGTTCACTGCCGCGGTTGCCCCGCGGGCGCTTTGCCACCGCCAACCCAGCGCGGACGTCGTCGGGCACGCGTTGGCTTCGCTCATTGTCGCCGTCAGCACCAGCGCGATCATCACGTCGGCGTAGGTAACGAACAGCCCGATCCAGTAGGCCCACTTTAGGCTCGGATCCGATTGGGAGGCAAAGAACATGATCAAGAAGATCGGACCGACGATGCCGCAAACGAACATCATCAGCTGAGTGCGCACGTACCGCAGGAAGGTGGACAATCCGTAATCTCCCATCACCGGGCGACAACAGCCTGCGGGGTGCTGGCAAGACGTTGCTTCGTTCCAGCGCACTAGCAATACCGATGCTGGCCGGCATCGGGGGCAGAGCCACGACTACCTCCGGCGATGCGATAGCTCAGACCCGAAATAGCGTGGCAACAAACAGGATAGACATACCGGCAGCCATCATCGCCTGACCTAGGTTACCCAGCGACCTGGACCCGGCCGCCTCGTGCCGCTGGGTGAAGTATCGGAATGTCCAGACAACCGCCGCGACGGCCAAACCGACCACGCCGAACCAGTTCACCGCGCTGAACCAGAGCGGCGACCCGTCGCTTGCCAGCATGTCCATCGCGGCCATGTCCATGCCCGGCATCGACCCACCGTGCCCGGTAGCGTGCTGGGCGCTCGACGAGCCGGGGAGCAGATGGCCGTCCATGACGACATACATCCAGGCCGTCGCCAGCATCATCAGGCCGTGATACCCGTACAGGCCGCGCACGCCGGTCGCTTGCGCCGCGACCACCGCCATCGTCACGAACCACGCGGCCGCCAGCAGGAAAAACACCGCCGGTCCCGTCGCCGGCAACCGTGCGCCCCACGGCCAAGCCATCACCGCCATCCCAACTGCCATCACGAAGTGCAGCCCATGGTTGACGACCCACGTCCACGGCCGGAGTCTGGCGGCGATCGCGAGACCACACTCGGCAGCCGGCAACGCGAACAGTCCGGTGACCACCCAACGAAGCATCAGATCGTGGATCATGCGCTGCCAAGGCACTCAGACCGCTGGGCGGTCATGCGGCTTGTCCGTCGCGGCCAAAGCTGCGCAGCCGCAGCGAATTGGTCACCACGCTGACCGAGGAGAACCCCATGGCCGCGCCCGCGATGACCGGGTTAAGCATGCCCAGCGCGGCCAGGGGGATCGCGGCCGTGTTGTACCCGAAGGCCCAGCCAAGATTCTGGTAGATCGTGCGCAGGGTTCGCCTGGAGAGCTGGATCGCCAGCACGACACGGTCGAGCTGGCCGGAGATCAGCGTGATATCGGAGGCCTCGATCGCCACGTCGGTACCGGTGCCGATCGCGATGCCCAGATCGGCCTGCACCAGCGCGGGCGCGTCGTTGACGCCGTCGCCGACCATCGCGACCACCCGGCCCTCGTCCTGCAGTCGGCGGATCTCGGTCACCTTGTCCTGCGGCAACACCTCGGCCAACACTCGGTCGATGCCGACCCGCTGGGCGATCGCGGCCGCCGTGCGGGCGTTGTCGCCGGTGATCATGGCGACCTGCAGCCCCATGGCGTGCAGCCGACGGACCACGTCGACGGCGTCGTCCTTGACGGTGTCAGCCACCGCGAGCACACCCACCACCTGGTCGTCGCGGCCGACGAACACCGCGGTGCGGCCCTGTGCTTCCAGCTCCGCGGCCGCGGCGGCGAGGTGGTCGGGTAGCAGCAATTTCTGCTCGTCGACGAGCTTGCGCCGCCCCACCAGCACGGTCCGACCGTCGATCTCGGCCCGCACCCCGTGTCCCGCGAGGTTGGCGAACGCCGTGGCCTCCGGAATCTCCAATCCCCGCTCGCGCGCTTCGGCGACGATCGCCGCGCCGATGGGGTGTTCGGAGCCCGACTCGACCGCGGCGGCGATGCGCAACACCAGATCGGGCTGGCGCCGCTTGCCGGCGATCACATCGGTGAGCCGCATCTGGCCGCGCGTGAGGGTGCCGGTCTTGTCGAACACCACGGTGTCGATCTTCTTCGACGCTTCCAGCACCTCGCCACCCTTGACCAGGATCCCCATCTCCGCGCCCCGGCCGGTGCCGACGGTGATCGCGGTGGGGGTGGCCAGGCCTAGGGCACACGGGCACGCGATGATCAGCACGGCGACCGCGGCGGTCATGCCCGCCACCGGGTTGGCGGCGAGCAGCGTCCACCCGGCGAAGGTCACGGCGGCAACGCCGACGACGGCCGGCACGAACACCGCCGAGACCCGGTCGGCCAGCCGCTGCACCGGGGCCTTGCCACCCTGGGCCTGCTCGACCAGCCGCACAATCTGGGCCAGCGCGGTGTCGGCGCCGACGGCGGTGGCCCGCACGCTCAGCAGCCCGTCGATGTTGACGGTCGCCCCGGCAACACGATCACCCACCGTTTTCTCCACCGGAACCGACTCTCCGGTGAGCATGGACTCATCGACGGCGGCGCGCCCGTCGGTGACCTCACCGTCGACCGGGATCTTCTCCCCCGGCCGCACCCGCACCAGGTCTCCGACGCGCACCTGATCCACCGGCACCAGCAGCTCCTGGCCGTCGACCAGCAGACAGGCCTCTTTGGCGCCCATCTCCAGGAGCTTGCCGATCGCCTCCGACGCCTTGCCGGTGGCCCGGGCCTCGAAGTAGCGGCCCAGCACCACGAACGCGATGATCAGCGCCGAGGTGTCGAAGAACAACGGTCCGCCGGCGAACAACTCGTAGGTGGAGTAGATGAACGCGGTCAACGTGCCCAGCGCGATCAGGGTGTCCATGTTCGCGCTCAACGCCCGCGCCTGCTGGGCCGCCGCCTGCAGGATCGGCCGCCCGGCGACGAACTGCACCGGTACCGTCGCGGCAAGGGCCAACCATCCCGCCCACGGATACGCCCCGAAAAACATCGTCGAAGCCAGCGTCAGCAGCCCCAACGGCATGGCCAGCCATACCCGCCGCAACCACTTCCGCCGCTCGCGAGCATTGTTCCCGCCCGGCGACGAATGGCAAGCGGCGGCCTGCTCCTGGTGACACCCGCCATGTTCCACCGCATCGCTGTCGACATCGGGCGCGCGGCCCAGCCAGCGACGGATCCCGCCGACGACTCTCCGCACCACACCGGTGCGCACATCAGCGGAGTGCGGGGCACGCGCGGGCACCGACTCGGCGGGCACGTGCTCGGCATCGGCGATCGCCGACAGCACGGCAGCGGTGTCGCAGCTCCCGGGCGAATACCAGATCACCACCGACGCCGTACGCGGATAGGCATACACCGCGTGCACTCCGGCTACCTTGGCGACGGCGTCCTCGATCGCCACCGCTCGAACCGCATCATCACGAAACCCCTTGGCGTGCACGCGCATCCGTCCCCCCGCGTTGGACACTACGTCCAACGCGGCGTCGACGTCCGGGAGAGTGTCAGTGGTCACCGGCGTGACCCGGGTCCGCCACCGTCAGCGGTGGCACGTCCTCCCCGACGCGCTCCCTGGCCTCGGCCATCACGTCGGCGACCGTCAGCCGAGCCTGCTCGGCGCTCTCCTGAGCCTTGCGCTCGGCCTCGCGGGTGGCGCGCAGGCCCCAGGCGGTCACGGCGACGGTCGCCTTACGCAGCGGTAGCTTCGTCACCGTCTTGCGTAGCCCCTCATACGCCACGGCCCCTACCAGGCCGGTCACCACCGTCGGCACCGCCCTCGCCACGAACCTATGCAACACCATCGACATCTCAAACGCTCCCTTCACATGGCCGGTCAATCGCCGGGAATCTGGTGATGGTCATACCGCGCTGGTGTCCGTCAGCTCCCCGACCGCCGGCTCGCCGACCGCGCCACCGCCGAGCTGGGCATGCGGACCGGTGAGCGCCGGCGTGAACTTCACGGCATCAATCAACTCTTCGATGGCCGCTTGCCCGCGGCCATCCAACACCGCCGCGGAAAAGCACGTCTCTAGGTGGTTGTGCAACATCACCCGGTTCACCCGTTCCAGCGAGGACTGGACCGCCGAAATCTGCTTCATCACGTCCACGCAGTACGCGTCGGACTCCACCATCCGGATGATGCCATCGAGATGGCCCCTGACCGTCTTCAGCCGGTTCAGCGCCGAACTTTTCTTCGCGGTTATCTCGTCGCCCATAGCACGATCGAGCATACCCCACCCCACCTGGGGTGGGCTACTCCGCCGCGCATGGCCGCAAGCTCGCAGGTCATGGGCGTGTGAATGGCGTGTCACGTTGATCCCCACGCTGGAACGCGGCCACGTCCCCACCTGACAGCGCGAACCGTTGGCCTTTCGCCCTCTGGTCGTCAAACCGTTTGAGCCAGTACCTCGGTGACCAGCCAGTCGCAGCATTCGATCGTGACGTCGGAGGTACAGCGTGGCCCGCGATCGTCCTGCGATCGTCATCGTCACGGAAAATGGCCACCCGGACACATAGGGATCTAGCCAAGCCAGCCGGGACGGGAACCGGTCCCGGCACAAAAATCCTTTGGTATTCAGAACTTTCGCCAAGTCAGAAGTGCCGTTAGCGTACAATCGTTGGGTTCGACACACCTTCCGATAGCCAAGAAGTTTGGTGGCTAGGAGGACCACGATGTCGTATCTCATCGCGGCACCGGACCTGTTGATGACAGCAGCGGCAGATGTGGCGGTTATCGGCTCCTCGGTCAGGGCGGCGAACCTGGCGGCTTTGGCTCCGACCAGCACGCTGATGGCGGCTGCTGGTGACGAAGTATCTGCGGCGATTGCAACGCTGCTTTCCGGCCACGCCAAGGAATACCAGGCGCTCAGTGCGCAGGTGGCGGCGTTTCATGAGCAATTTGTGCGGGCATTGACTGCCGCCGGTCAGGCGTATGCGGCCGCGGAGGCGGCCAATGCCAACCCGCTGCAGACCCTCGTCGACGACACTCTGCGTGTGATCAATGCGCCCACGAACTTCCTGTTGGGGCGTCCGTTGATCGGCGACGGCGTTGACGGCGCGCCCGGCACCGGGCAACCGGGTGGCGACGGCGGGATTCTGTGGGGCAATGGCGGCGCGGGCGGCTCGGGTGGCCCGGGTCAAAGTGGCGGGCGCGGCGGCAATGCCGGGTTGATCGGTAACGGCGGGGTCGGCGGCGCCGGCGGTATCGGCGGCGGGGCCGGCGGCACCGGCGGCACGGGCGGCTGGCTGCTGGGCAACGGCGGGGCCGGCGGCGTCGGCGGGCTCGGCATAGGAGCCATCGCCGCTGGCACCGGCGGGTTGGGCGGAAGAGCGGTGTCCGTCTTCGGCGTCCCGGGAGCCACCGGCAGCGTCGGGGCGCAGCCAACGGTACTGTCGGTGTCTCAACAACAGGCGCTTGCTCTGCTCATGATGGCACCGGATGCGAATTTCCTGTTGATCGGCACGGACGGCACCAACCTCAGCAAAATCCTGGCCGACCCCGCTGGCACCCCGAACTTCCACGCGCTGATGCAGCAGAGCGTCACCTCGGCGTCGACGATCGTCGGGCACACCACCGTCTCCAACCCCTCGTGGACGACCATGATGACCGGTGTGTGGAGCGAGACGGCCGGCGTGACCAACAACGTCTTCACCCCCTGGACGTACGACACATGGTCGACGGTGTTCAACCAACTCGAGAACACCTATGACACCGAGGTGAACACCACGGTCATCGCTAACTGGGAAATCATCACCGACATCGCCGGCGCCGGCTCGAACCCCGCCGACAACATCGAATTCGTCCCGCAGATCGCGGGCGACACCAACTGGTTAGCGACGCAGAACCTGGTCGGCCAGAAGACCCAAACCGCCATTCTGAACGCCGATCCGTCCAAAGGGAATTTCATCTTCTCGTATTTCATCGGCGTCGATGAAAACGCGCACATGTACGGCGGCGATTCACCGCAGTACGCGGAGGCCATCCGGAACATGGACGTTAATCTCGGTTCCCAAACCATGGGCGGTGGTGGCCTGTTGGGAGCGGTATACGACTGGGAGGCGGCACACGGCGAGCAGTTTTCCACGCTCGTGGTCACCGACCATGGTGAGATAGGACCCGACCAGTTCGGCCGCGGTCACGGCTTCCAATCACCCCGTGAGACAGCGACATTCCTCATCTTCGATCAGGCCGGCAATGATTTGAGAGACGGGTTTATCAACAACTCCTGGCAAATCGTCAGTGTGACGCCAACGATCATGGATCAATTCGGCATTCCGCCGCTGCCGTATATGCAGGGGGCGCCCCTGACGTCCGCCGTCTTCGACAGCACCTACGTTGATCCCGGCGCCAACCTGTTCAGTGTGCTCAGCGCCGATTTCGCCGCACAGGGTTATCCCGATATCGCGACCAACGTGAGGCTGGTGTCGCGCACGGTGGCGGCCACGATTCCCTACCTGGTGTACGAACAGGTAAGCAACATCGTCGATGCGGTGCCCAGCTTCTTACAGGTACCGGTCTCATGGATCGGCGCCGGCGCCTACCAGTCGGTTAACATTCCCGCACAGATCTGGGTCCGGCTCACCGGCGTGACCGGCAACCAAATCATCCCGCCGGTACTCAACCCATTCCTGCCCTAGAACGCCACCCACGTACTGGCAGTTGGTGGGATAGGGTCGACGGCTGCGGTTAGGGATGCGGCCCAACCCCGAGTCAGTGCGCAGGCGCGGCCGGGGTGGCGCCCCAACTCGCATGACGCCCCGTGCGTGGGTGGTCTGCGCGCGGGTGGGCCGCGGCAGACGGCGTGTGACGTTGGTGGCAGGTGCAGGATTCGAACCTGCGTAGCTTTCGCGACGGATTTACAGTCCGCTCCCATTGGCCGCTCGGGCAACCTGCCGCCTAGCAGGGTACAACGACCGGGTAGACAGAGCACACACGGCTATCTCGTGAAGGAGGGACGCACCGCATGGCCGAGTCATCGTTCGACATCGTCAGCAAGGTCGACCGGCAAGAGGTCGACAACGCACTCAACCAAGCCGCCAAGGAACTGGCCACCCGCTTCGACTTCCGGGGCACCGATACCAAGATCGCGTGGAAGGGCGACGAGGCCGTCGAGCTCACCTCGTCCACCGAGGAGCGCGTCAAGGCCGCCGTCGAGGTCTTCAAGGAAAAGCTGATCCGCCGCGACATCTCGCTGAAGGCCTTCGACGCCGGCGAGCCGCAGGCCTCCGGCAAGACGTTCAAAGTCACCGGCACCCTCAAGCAGGGCATCAGCAGCGACAACGCCAAGAAGATCACCAAGCTCATCCGCGACGAGGGGCCCAAGACCGTCAAGACCCAGATCCAGGGCGACGAGGTCCGCGTCACCAGCAAGAAGAAGGACGACCTGCAGGCCGTCATCGCGATGCTGAAGAAGGCCGACCTCGATGTGGCGCTGCAGTTCGTCAACTACCGATAGCCGCCGCGAGCGTAACGCCACCGCGACATCGAGCGCCGATTTTCGCCGTAAGGCTACGCTTGCGGCCCCAGCCAGGCTGGTGGTGCCTAGTCTGAGTGACGTGACTCCCCAAGATACCGGCTACCTGGACGTCGTCATCGTTGGCGCAGGCATCTCCGGCCTCGGCGCGGCCTACCGGATCATCGAGCGCAACCCGGACCTGACCTACACCATCCTGGAGCGGCGCGCACGGATCGGCGGCACGTGGGATCTGTTCCGCTACCCCGGAGTGCGGTCCGACAGCAGCATGTTCACACTGTCGTTTCCGTTCGAGCCGTGGACCCGACAGGAAGGCGTCGCCGACGGCGCCCACATCCGGGAGTATTTGACCAGCACCGCCCGCAAGCACGGCATCGACCGCCACATCCAGTTCAACAGCTATGTGCGTCGCGCGGACTGGGATTCATCCACCGACACCTGGACCGTCACCGTCGAACAAGACGGGGCCCAGCGGCATCTCCGCAGCAGGTTCGTGTTCTTCGGCAGCGGCTACTACGACTACGACCAGGGCTACACCCCCGATTTTCCCGGCATCGAGCGGTTCGCCGGCACCGTCATCCACCCGCAACAGTGGCCGGAGCACCTGGACTACGCCGGCAAGAGGATCGTGGTGATCGGCAGCGGGGCCACCGCCGTCACGCTGATCCCGTCACTGACCGACAAGGCGGCCAAGGTCACCATGCTGCAGCGCTCGCCGACCTACCTCATCTCGGCGTCCAGATACAGCAGGATGGCCGCCGTCGTTCGTAAGGTGTTGCCGCGCAGGGCTTCCCATGCGATCATGCGGACCTACACCGCGTTGACGGAAGCGGTCGTCTGGTTTTTGGCGCGCAAGCTGCCCGGCGTGATGAAGTGGCTGCTGCGCCGCAGCGCGATCAACAACCTGCCCGACGGGTACGACGTCGACACCCACTTCAAGCCGCGGTACAACCCGTGGGATCAGCGGTTGTGCCTGATCCCCGATGCCGACCTGTACCGCGCCATCACCGAAGGCCGCGCCGACGTCGTCACCGACCACATCGACCACGTCGACGCCACCGGCATCGCGCTGCAATCCGGCGGGCACCTGGACGCGGACATCATCGTCACCGCCACCGGCCTGCGACTGCAGGCCCTGGGCGGGGTCGCGATCAGTCTCGATGGGGTAGCGATCGATCCCCGCGACCGCTTCGTCTACAAGGCGCACATGCTCGAAGACGTGCCCAACCTGTTCTGGTGTGTGGGCTACACCAACGCGTCCTGGACGTTGCGCGCCGACATGACGGCGCGGGCCACGGCAAAACTGCTGGCGCACATGGCCTCCCACGGCTACACCCACGCGAGCCCGCATCTCGGGGACAAACCGATGGCGGAAAAGCCGTCCTGGGACATTCAGGCCGGCTATGTGCGGCGCGCCCCGCACGCGCTGCCCAAGTCGGGCACCAAGCGGCCGTGGAATGTGCGGCAGAACTACTTCGCCGACGCCCTCGACTACCGGTTCGACCGCATCGAGGAGGCCATGGTGTTCGGCCGCGCCGCCGACCGAGCGGCCATGGCCGGCTAATCCGCAAGGCTACGCTGATCCCCATGGCAGCCGACAAGCGCGAACCCAAAGTCGTTGTCCTCGGAGGCGGTTCCTGGGGCACCACGGTGGCGTCCATCTGCTCGCGGCGCGCGCCGACGCTGCAGTGGGTGCGCTCGCCGGTCACCGCGGCCGACATCAACGACAACCACCGCAACAGCCGCTACCTGGGCAACGACGTCGTGCTCAGCGAGACCTTGCGCGCCACCACCGACTTCGCCGAAGCCGCCAATTGCGCCGACGTTGTCGTCATGGGTGTACCCTCGCACGGTTTTCGGGGCGTGCTCACCGAACTGAGCAAAGAACTGCGGCCCTGGGTGCCGGTGGTGTCGCTGGTCAAGGGGCTCGAGCAGGGCACCAACATGCGGATGTCGCAGATCATCGAGGAGATCCTGCCGGGGCACCCGGCCGGTATCCTCGCCGGGCCGAACATCGCCCGCGAGGTGGCCGAGGGCTACGCGGCGGCGGCGGTGCTGGCGATGCCCGACCAGCATCTGGCGACCCGGCTGGCGGCGCTGTTTCGCACCCGACGGTTCCGCGTGTACACCACCGATGACGTGGTCGGCGTGGAAATGGCGGGCGCGCTGAAGAACGTCTTCGCCATCGCCGTCGGGATGGGCTACTCGCTGGGCATCGGCGAGAACACCCGCGCGCTGGTGATCGCCCGCGCGTTGCGCGAGATGACCAAGCTGGGCGTGGCGATGGGCGGGCACCCCGACACCTTCCCCGGGCTGGCCGGGCTGGGCGACCTGATCGTCACCTGCACCAGCCAGCGCAGCCGCAACCGTCACGTGGGTGAACAGCTGGGCGCCGGCAAGAAGATCGACGAGATCATTGCCTCGATGAACCAGGTCGCCGAGGGCGTCAAGGCGGCCGGGGTGATCATGAAATTCGCTGACGAGTTCGGGCTGAACATGCCCATCGCGCGGGAGGTGGACGCCGTCATCAACCACGGCTCGACCGTGGAACAGGCCTATCGCGGCCTGGCCGCCGAGGTTCCGGGACACGAGGTCCACGGCTCAGGGTTCTAGGGGTCACCCCCGCGCCATGGCCTCCAGCCGGCGGATGCGGTCCTCGATCGGCGGGTGTGTGGAAAACAGCGCACCAATCCGCTCCCCGGCACGAAACGGGTTGGCGATCATCAGGTGCGCCTGGCTGGCCAGCTGCGGCTCCGGGGGCAGCGGGGCCAGCTGCACGCCGCCGGAGATCTTGCGCAGCGCCGACGCCAACGCCAACGGGTCGCCGGTCAGCACCGCACCCGACTCGTCGGCCTGGTACTCCCGCGATCGTGACACCGCCAACCGCACCACCGTGGCGGCTATCGGTCCCAGCAACGAAACCAGCAGCAGTGCAAAGGGATTGGCGCCTTGGTCTCGGTCGCCCCCGAAGGCGCCGAACCACATGGCCATGTTGGCCAGCGCGGTGATCACCGACGCCAGCGCACCGGCCACACAGGAGATCAGGATGTCGCGGTTGTAGACGTGCGACAGCTCGTGGCCCAGCACGGCGCGCAGCTCGCGCTCGTTGAGGATGCGCAGGATGCCGGTGGTGCAGCACACCGCGGCGTTGCGGGGGTTACGGCCGGTGGCGAACGCATTGGGCGCATTGGTGTCGCTGATGTACAGCCGCGGCATCGGCTGATGTGCGCTGGTGGCCAACTCGCGCACGATCCGGTACATCGCGGGCGCCTGCAGCTCGGATACCGGCTGCGCGTGCATCGCCCGCAGCGCCAACTTGTCGCTGTTGTAGTAGGTGTAGAGGTTGATCCCGATGGCAAACAGCGCGGCCAGGATCAGCGCCGTCCTGCCGAACATCGCGCCCACGGCCACGATCATCGTGGACATGCCGACCAACAGCACGAAGGTCTTCAGCCTGTTGGCATGCGGATGCCAGGTCATCAGTGTGCCCTCCTCGGAAACGTGGGAACACCCGGTTGTGCTGGTTACTGCCCATTCAACGCCCACCACGACCCGCCGGGTTCCACGACGCCGGGTGCTAGCCGTGCCGGCTGACGGTGTATTCGACCAGCGCGGCCAGCGCGCGCCGGCCGGGCTCATCGGGCAGCAGGTCCAGCTCGTGACGCGCCTGGGCGGCGTACTGCGCCAGCACGTCTTTGGCCTTGGCCATGCCCGGCGATGCCCGCAACAGGGTCAGCGCCTCGGCCACCTCCGTGTCGTCGTGGACCGGTCCGGCCAGCAACGTGCGCAGCCGTGCGCCCTCGGACCCGGTGTCGCGCAGCGCGTAGAGCATCGGCAAGGTGTGCACCCCTTCGCGCACATCGGTGCCGGGCACCTTCCCCGACTCCTCGGAGTCGCTGTCGATGTCGATGATGTCGTCGGCGATCTGAAACGCGGTGCCCACGATGTCGCCGAGACGACTCAGCCGTTCCACCTGATCCTCGTCGGCGCCGGAGAACATCCCGCCGAACCGGCCCGCCGCCCCGATCAGCGAGCCCGTCTTCTCGTGGACCACCTTCAGGTACTGCTCGATGGAATCCGCCCCCGCCGGGGTTCCGCGGGTCTCGCGCATCTGCCCGGTCACCAGCTGCGCGAAGGTGTCGGCGATGATCCGCACCGCGTGCGGCCCCAGCCGCGACACCAGCCGCGACGCCGTCGCCAACAGGTAGTCGCCGGCCAGGATGGCCACGTTGTTGCCCCAGCGGGCGTTGGCGCTGGGTGCGCCGCGGCGGACCTGCGCCTCGTCCATCACATCGTCGTGGTACAGCGTCGCCAGGTGGATCAGCTCGATGACGGCGCCGGCGATGACGACTTCCTGCGCATCCGGGTTGGGCCCGATCTGCGCGGCCAGCACCGTGAACAGCGGGCGAAACCGCTTACCGCCGGCCAGGAACAGGTGCAGCAGCGAGTCGGTCATCACCTCGTCGGCGCCGCGCAGCTCGGCATCCATCAGCCGCTCGATCCGGGCGACCCCGTCACGCACGGTCTGCGCGAACACGGCGTCGCCGAAGTCGACGCCTGCCACCACCGTCGCCGGAGTTCCCATTCGAACCAACATACTGGTGGGCGTGCAGACCACAGGCCGCAGAGCCGACCCAAGAGCCGACATCGTGGTCGTAGGCGCCGGACCGGCCGGGTCGGCGGCGGCCGCCTGGGCCGCCCGCGCGGGCCGGGATGTCCTCGTCGTCGACTCCGCCAGCTTCCCCCGCGACAAGGCCTGCGGCGACGGGTTGACGCCGCGCGCGGTGGCCGAACTGCACCGGCTGGGGCTGGGCGACTGGCTGGCCGGGCGCATCCGACACCGGGGCTTGCGGATGAGCGGATTCGGCGGCGAGGTGGAGGTGTCCTGGCCCGGCCCGTCGTTCCCGTCGCACAGCAGCGCGGTGGCCCGCGTCGAACTGGACGACCGGATCCGCAAGGTCGCCGAGGACTCCGGGGCGCGCATGCTGCTGGGAACCAAAGCCGTTGGTGTTCACCATGACTCATCGAAGCGGGTGACATCGGTGACGTTGGCCGACCACACCGAGGTGGGCTGCGGCCGGCTGATCGTTGCCGACGGCGCCCGCTCCTCGCTGGGCCGCAAGCTGGGCCGGCGCTGGCATCAGCAGACGGTGTACGGGGTCGCGGCCCGCGGGTACCTCCGGTCGCCGCGCGGCGACGAGCCATGGCTGACGTCGCATCTGGAACTGCGCTCCCCCGACGGCGCCGTGCTGCCCGGATACGGCTGGATTTTCCCGCTGGGCAACGGCGAGGTGAACATCGGCGTGGGCGCGTTGTCGACGACGAAACGGCCGGCGGATCTGGCGCTGCGACCGCTGATCGCCTACTACGCCGACCTGCGCCGCGACGAGTGGGGCTTTGCCGGCGCGCCGCGGGCGGTGTCCTCGGCGTTGCTGCCGATGGGCGGCGCGGTTTCCGGGGTGGCCGGGCCGAACTGGATGCTGATCGGCGACGCCGCGGCCTGTGTCAACCCGCTCAACGGCGAGGGCATCGACTACGGGTTGGAGACGGGGCGGCTGGCCGCCGAGGTGCTGGATGCGCACGATCTGTCGCGGCTGTGGCCGTCGCTGCTGGCCGACCACTACGGTCGGGCATTCTCGGTGGCGCGCAGGCTGGCGTTGCTGCTGACCTTTCCCCGTTTTCTGCCCGCCGCCGGGCCTGTGGCGATGCGCTCGGAAACGCTGATGAACATCGCGGTGCGGGTGATGGCCAACCTGGTCACCGACGAGGACGCCGACTGGGTGGCGCGGGCATGGCGCGGCGGCGGCTGGGGGTCGCGGCTGATCGATCGTCGGCCGCCGTTTCGGTGAGGGCGCGGCGCGGGTCGCTACCCGATGTAGTCGGCCAGCGCGTTACCGACCGCGGCGGTGCCAAGAGCGTTGGGGTGCAACGGCTCAGCCGGAGGCCTCGCCGCGAATCCTTCGACGTAGCGGTCGCTGGGGGCGGCGCACATGTCATGGCCGGTTGACAACGGCCTGGTGTCGAAGTAGTCGATTCCCTTCTCGGCCGCGAGCTGGCGTTGCCGATCGTCTAGCTCGTCGGCCTTGGACTGGAAGTAGTCGGCGTCGCTGGGCAGGACCGGCTGCTCGGGAAAGCACCCGCCGCGCGGGAAGAACGTTCCATAGCCGACCAGGATGATCCGCGCCCTCGGTGCCCTGGCGCGCAGCGCGTCGATCATGGCGGCCCACACGGCCACCTTCGCGGTGATGATCGCGGAGACCCGGTCAACGTCACCGGACAGGAACCGGTCGGCGCACGGCCGAGCATCGGGGGACGCGGCCCGGCACGGCGCGGCTTCGGAGGCCAGCCCGGCATCGTTGCCACCGATGGTGATGGTGATCAGGTCGGTTCGCGCGCTGACCGCGTCGATCTGGGGAGGCACCACACCGGCCGGCGTGTGCTGCGATCGACTTGTGATGTCCTCGGTGGTGGCACCGCTGCAGGTGACATCGGTGAAGCTGGTCGGCGAGATACGCCGCGCCAGCATCGACGGATAGTTGTTGCTTGACTTGCCGCATCCCAGTGGCTGCGCGGGATCCGGCACGCCGGGCGCGGCGGCGACCGAGTCGCCGATGGCGACGTAGTTCAGGTGATGGTGCGGTTCGGCGCGCGCCGCCGACGGTGCGGCGCATGACGCGGCCAAGCCCGCGGCGGCGATGCGGCTGGCGATCAACCGACCGGGTTGCCTGGCCATCCACTCCTCCTGGTGTCACCTAACGCGGGTGAGGTTAGGAACCAAACGCCGGTATCTTCAACGAAACCGCTTGTAAGCAGCGATAATTGAGCGCGCGCACGGAGGCGCGCAGCCGACGGGCGGAGCCCAGCGGGCCGAAGGCGGTCGGCGGCCGGCCCCCATCGCCTAGCCGATCCGCTCATCAATCGGGTGTATAGTCCCGCTAATGAAGGGAATGGGTCTGGCGTCTGTCACCGCCCTGGCGGCGGCAGCGATCGGGCTGGCGGCACCCGCGGGGGCCGACGATTACGACGCCATTTTCATGAACACCATCCACGGTTTCGGCATCTACGGCCCGCAGGATTACGACGCGTGGCTTGCCAAGATCAGCTGCGTGCGATTGGCCAGGGGCGTGGACGGCGACGCGTACAAGTCGGCCACGTTCATCCAGCGCAATCTGCCGCGGGGCACCACGTCGGGGCAGGCGTTCCAGTTCCTGGGCGCCGCGATCGACCACTACTGCCCCGAGCAGGTCGGCGTCCTGCAGCGGGCCGGCACCCGCTGATCACTCGGCTGCCCGGTTGAGCGGCTTGTACCCGGCGTGCAAGGCCACGATGCCGCCGGTCAGGTTGCGCCATCGCACCGCCGCCCACCCGGCCCGGGAAATCTCACACGCCAGCGCGGCCTGGTCCGGCCACGCCCTGATCGACTCCGCGAGGTACAGGTAGGCCTCGGGGTTGCTGGACACCGCGCTGGCCAGCCGGGGCAGCGCCCGCATCAGATATTCCTTGTAGACGGTGGCGAGCAACGCGTTGGTGGGCGTGGAGAATTCGCACACCACCAACCGGCCACCGGCACGGGTGACGCGGGCCATCTCGCGCAGCGCGGCCTGCGGGTCGGCCACGTTGCGCAGCCCGAAGCTGATGGTGACCGCGTCGAACACCCCGTCGGCAAACGGCAGCCGGGTGGCGTCACCGGCGACCTTCGGCACCTTTCGGGCGGCACCCGCCGCGAGCATCCCCACCGAAAAATCGGCGGCCACACACCACGCCCCGGATTTGGTCAGCTCCACCGTGGACACCGCGGTGCCCGCGGCCAGGTCCAGCACCTTCTGCCCGGGCCCGATCCGCAGCGCCGACCGGGTGGCCCGTCGCCAATGCCGGTCCTGGCCCAGCGACAGCACGGTGTTGGTCAGGTCGTAGCGGCGGGCGACGCCGTCGAACATCGCGGCCACATCCCGGGGATCCTTGTCCAGTGCCGCGCGACTCACGACGCAAACGCTACCCCTCTAGGCGGCCCCTCGAGCCCGGCGCCGTCCCAGCACCGCCTCGTAGTGGCCGAGCAGCTCGTCGCAGACCACCGGCCAGCCACGCCCGAGCACGCTGCGCCGGGCGGCCCGAGCATAGTGCGGTCGGTGCCGGATTAGGTGAGCGACGGCGGCGGGCAGCCGGGTCTCGAATTGGGCGACGGGCAGCAGCAGCCCGGTGCGTCGCGGGGTGATCAGATCGCGCGGGCCGCCGGCGTCGGGGGCGATCACCGGCAGCCCCGACGCCAGCGCTTCCTGCACGACCTGACAGAACGTCTCGTGCTCACCGGTGTGCACGAAAACGTCCATGCTGGCATAGGCCGTGGCGAGCGCGTCGCCATACAGTGCGCCGGTGAAGATGGCTTGCGGCATCGCCGATCGCAGCGTGCGGCGGTCGATCCCGTCACCGACGATGACCACCCGCACCGCGCCACCGGCGGCCAGCGCCGCAAGCCGCTCGACGTGTTTCTCGGGCGCCAGTCGGCCCACGAAGCCAACGATCGGCCTTCCGTCCGGCGACCATTGTCGCCGCAGCGCCTCGTCCCGCGCCGACGGCGCGAACCGGGCCAGGTCGACCCCACGCGGCCATCGGTGAACCCGCGGAATGCCCTGGGCGACTAGGGTTTCCATCGTCGCCGTGGAGGGCGCCAGGGTGCGGTCGGCGCGGCTGTGCAGGTGGCGGAACCACGCCCATGCCGCCCGCGAGGTCATCGGGATGCCGTAGCTGGCCGCGAAACCGGGTACGTCGGTTTGGTACACCGCGACGGTGGGCACGCCGAGCCGGCCGGCGGCCCGCAATCCGCCGTAGCCCAGCAACGCCGGGGACGCCAGGTGCACCACGTCGGGGTCGAATCCGCGCAGCACGCGAAGGATTCGGGGGGTGGGCACCCCCAGCGGCAGCGTGGTCACCTTGGGGAACATCCGCGCCGGCACCCGGTGCACCCGGATGCCGTCGTGCAGCCGGTCGGCACGGGGTTGCCCGGGCGGGTTGTCCGGGGCGATGACGAGGGCCTCGTGGCCGGTGCGGCCCAGGTGCTCGAGCACCCGGATCACCGAGTTGCTGACACCGTTGACGTTCGGCAGGAACGACTCGGCGACGATGGCAACGCGCACGCCACCACGGTGTCAGCGCCGGCTGTCGACAAGGTTGCCGACGGGAATACGGGGTGCGAAAATTTACCGCTTCAGCCGCCTGTCCAGCAGCGCCAGGCCGAGAAGCGCGACCGTCGCGGCCAGCCAGGCGACCACCGCGATGGATCCGGCGGGGATGATGGCCAGCGCGGCGTTGCGGTGTTGCACCCGGACCAGGTTGGGGTCTTTCTTGTTGTATTCGACGTAGATCCGCATACCGGTGGCCAGCTCGGACGGGTAGAGCACCCCAAGTTCGGGCCGGTAGGTCACCCGTTCGGGGGTGACGAACTCGATGGTCGAGCGCCGCGGCCCGGCGCTGAGCACCTCGGCCTGCGCCACCCCCATGTTGTGTTCGATCGCCAGGTCGTTGCGCCAGGCACCGGCCACCAACAGCACCGACTGCAGCGTGACCAGGGCCGTCGCGATCAGCACCGCGACGCGCACCCAGCGCACCACGATCCTGGCCCGGGTGTCCGGCAGTGCTTCGCCGGTGCCGTGAATCAGGAGACGCAGCAACGCTTTCGGCGAATCGATGGCGGCTTTCACAGGGCCGCCTTGATGGCGGCATGCAGCTGCCGCAGCGAGGACCGGTCCGCCTTGACTTCCAGCACGCGGATGCCCGCCCCGGGCTCGTCGAGGGCGGCTGGCAGCTGGTCGACCTCGATCTGCCGGCTCTCCACGTGGTACGCCCGGCACAACGCGCCCACGTCGACGTCGTGCGGGGTGCCGAAGATGCGCGACGACACGTCGGAGAACCGCGGGTCGCCCTGCTCGAGCAGTTCGAAAATGCCGCCGCCGTTGTCGTTGGACACCACGATCGTCAGCTGCCGCGGTGTCGGTTCGGTGGGACCGATCAGCAGCCCGGAGCTGTCGTGGACGAACGTCAGGTCACCGATCAGCGCGATGGTGCGGCCCTGGTGCGCCGCCTCGTAGGCCAAAGCCGCCCCAATGGCGGTGGACACGGTGCCGTCGATGCCGGCGACCCCGCGATTGGACCGCACCCGGATGCCGCGGGTGTCCAGGCCGACCAGCGCCGCGTCCCGCACCGGGTTGGACGCCCCGAGCACCAGCTGATCACCGGGCCGCAGGGCGTCCGCCACCGCCGCGGCGACATGCAGGCCGGTGGTCAGCGGGTGCGCCCTAAGTTGACCGCGCACCGCCTCGTTCGCGTGCCGGTTCATCTCGGCGCAGCGCCGCAGCCACGCCGGGTTGGGCGCGCCGGTGGTGACCGCCCGGGTGCCGGTGGCCTGCGAGTTGCCCGAGACGTCCGGCCAGCGCGGCCCGGTGGTCAGCGCGTACACCGGCACGTCTGCGTCGGCCAGCAACGCCGACACCGGGCGGTGCAGGGTGGGGCGGCCCAGCATGATCACCTGCTGGGGGCGCAGCAGTGGCAGCGCCAACGGGTGCAGCGGGTTGTGGCCCGACGGTGGGGCCGGCGCGGTCGGCTCGGCGACGGTCGGCAACCCCGCAAGGTTGGGATG
Organism: Mycobacterium shinjukuense; assembly: GCF_010730055.1. Classification (NCBI taxonomy): domain Bacteria; kingdom Bacillati; phylum Actinomycetota; class Actinomycetes; order Mycobacteriales; family Mycobacteriaceae; genus Mycobacterium; species Mycobacterium shinjukuense. The sequence goes on from NZ_AP022575.1 coordinate 3,156,606, forward strand.
CACGCCCGCGCCGTGCCCGGCGATGACCACGGTGTCGGCCGTCAGGTCGATCTCCAGCGGCTGGTCGAAGGTGACCGGCGGCGTGTAGGTCCACGGCAAGCCGGCGGGCCGGCCCTGCGGGGCGGCGCCTGTGTCGTCGGCGTCCGGCACCAGCGGTTCGCGCAGCGGGATGTCGAAGTGCACCGGGCCCGCGTTGGCGGTGCGAGCACCTTTGGCGGCCACCAACACTCGGCAGGTGGCCGATCGCCAGGTCGCGTTGAGGCTGGCCAGCCGTTCGGGCGCGTCCTCGGCCAGCCCCAGGCTGATGGTGGCGCGGACCTGGGAGCCGAAGTAACCTAGCTGCTCCATGGTCTGGTTGGCCCCGGTGCCCAGCAGTTCGTACGGCCGGTTCGCCGAGAGCACGATCAGCGGCACCCGCGCGTAGTTGGCCTCCACCACCGCCGGGCCGAGGTTGGCCACGGCGGTGCCCGACGTCATGGCGATGCACACCGGCGCGTCGGCCGCGACCGCCAGCCCGATGGCCAGGTAGCCGGCGGTGCGTTCGTCGATGCGGACGTGCAGCCGGATGCGGCCGCAACGGTCGGCATCCTGCAACGCGAAAGCCAGCGGCGCGTTGCGGGAGCCCGGGCACAGCACCACGTCGCGGACCCCGCCGCGGATCAACTCGTCAACGACGACGCGGGCCTGTGTCGTCGAGGGGTTCACCAGTACAGGGTGTCACAGCCCCGGTGACGCGCTGGCGAAGAACTTCAGCGCCGCCGCGTTCACGGCCTCCGGCCGCTCGAAAAACCCGAGATGGCCGGCGTCGGGTATCTGCAGGTAGCGACCGTTGGGTAGGGCGTCGGCGACCTCCCGTCCCAGGTACGGCGGCGTCACCACGTCCTCGGCGAAGCCGATCACCAGCACCGGCGCGGCGATGTTGCGGTATGCGGGCAACCGGTTTTCTTGCGGCGCGACGTCCAGTTGGCAGCGAAACCCCGGGGTCTGCTTGATCGGCCACATGGAAAACATCGCAATCCAGTCGGCGACGGCGGTGTCGTCGTTGAGCGTCTTGCGGGAAAAGTTTTCCAGCAAGCGCGCTTTCGCGTCGTAGCTGGGTGGCAGCTGGGTGCCGGAGTCATACAGCTCGGCCTCGGCGCGCTGGAAGAACTGCCGGGCCCGGTCCAGCCGCCCGCGGGTGGCCATCAGCACGGCCGCGCCGACCAGCTCGGGCCGCACCACCATCAGCTCCTGGGCGATGAATGCGCCCATCGACACCGCGACGATGCGCGCCGGGGCGATGTTCAGCGATTCGATCAGCGCCGCGGTGTCGGCGACCATGGTCTGCGTGGTGAATCCTTCGGCGTTTTCGGTGGCCCCGATCCCGCGGTTGTCGAAGGTGATGCAGCGGTATCCGGCCGCCAGGAACGCCGGGACCTGATGGGGGTGCCAGGTGCGTCCGGCACCGCCGCGACCGGCGATGAAGATAACCGGCTCACCGGTGCCGTTGTCGTCGTAAGCCAGGTTAAACACCCGAACGACGGTACAGCAGCGGGTAGCAGGCCCGGATCCGGTCGATCCACCACCGCCGCCGGTCCGCCGGTGCCGCCAGCGTGCGCAGCCGCGCCGGGTCGGGGGTTACCGGCGCGACCGCAAGGTGGCCATGGACGGGCGCGACGGGTTCGGCGACGTCCTCGATGAACAGCCCGCCGGTGCCCAGCCCGCAGGCGTGCCGCAGTTCCGGCAGCGCCGCGGCGGCGGTCAATCCTTGGGCTATTCCGACCGCCGAGTCCAGCGCGCTGGACACCACCACCGGGATGTCGATCCGCGCGGCGATGTCCAGCATCGCCGAAACCCCGCCCAGCGGAGCAACCTTGAGCACCGCGACGTCGGCCGCCCGAGCGCGAACCACGGCCAGCGGGTCGTCGGCCTTGCGGATGCTTTCGTCGGCGGCGATCGGCACGTCGATCCGGCGGCGCAGTTCGGCGAGTTCGGCGACGGTGGCGCAGGGCTGTTCGAGGTACTCCAGCGGGCCGTCGGCGGTGAGCGCGGCGGCCGCCCGCACCGCGGCCTCGACGCTCCAGCCGCCGTTGGCGTCCACCCGTACGGTGGGAACCAGCTCCCGCACCGCGTTGACCCGCTCGACGTCGTCGGCCAGACCCTGCCCCGGCTCGGCGACCTTCACCTTGGCGGTGCGAGCGCCGGGAAACCGGGCCAGCACCTCGGGCACCCGGGCGGCGGCGACGGCCGGAACGGTGGCATTGATGGGGATACGGTCGCGTCGCCGTGGCGGCGGCTCGCGGTAGGCGGCCTCGATCGCGGAGGCAAGCCAGACCGCGGCTTCGTCCGGCTCGTATTCCGCGAACGCCCCAAACTCACCCCATCCGACCGGGCCCTCGATCAACGCGACCTCGCGGGTGGTGATGCCGCGGAAACGCACCCGCAGCGGCAGGGCCACCACATGCAGGCGGTCCAGCAAGTCCGCACACCTAGGGATCACCGCGGGTAGACCTGCCGGCCCGCCAGAAACGTCGCACGCACCTCCAGATCGGCGATCCGCTCGGGCGGCACCGTCCGCGGGTCCGCCGACAGCACCACCAGGTCGGCGTACTTGCCGACCCGCAGCGAACCGACGATGTCGTCGGCGAACAGCTGCCAGGCGGCGTCGATGGTCTGCGCGCGAATCGCCTGCTCGACCGTGAGCCGCTCCTCGGGGGCCAGCACCCGCCCGCTGGGCGCCACCCGGGTGGCGGCCACGCTGATGTTGCGCAGCGGCTCTTCGGGTGTGACCGGCGGGTCGTTGTGCAGCGAGATGCGCATTCCGGCGGCCAATGCGGACCTGGCCGGCATCCAACGGGATCCGCGCTCCGGGCCGAACAGACCGTCGACGAGGACGTCACCCCAGTAGTGGAGCTGGTCGACGAAGAAGCTGCAGGTGACCCCGAGGGCGGCGGCCCGGCGCAGTTGATCGGGCCGGATGGCGCCGACGTGTTCCAGCCGCAACCGGTGATCGTCGCGCGGATTCTGTTGCAGCGCCGCTTCGTACACGTCGAGGACGGTGTCGACACCGGCGTCGCCGTGCACGTGACAGGCGATCGGCCAGCCCTTCGGGAAGTAGGCGGCCACGATTTCGGTCAGCTGTTCGCGGGTGTAGTTGGCGTGCCCGCGGGAGCCGGACGGGATGCCGGCGGCGCGGGTGGCGTCGCTGTCCAGGTAGGGAAACGACAGCGCGATGGTGCCGATCCACGGCGAGCCGTCCACCCAGACCTTGATGCCGACCTGGCGCAGCGTGTCGTCGCCCTCGCCCGGGATGGCGTCGGTGGTCAGCGCCGCGTTACAGATCTCGTAGGTGCGCAACCGCACCGTCAGCTCGCCCCGCAGCCGCTCGACCAGCGGCTTGAACGTGGGGTCAAACGCCATCTCCGAACAGGTGGTCAGCCCGGCGCGGTTGAGCCTTGCGCACTCGGCGCGCAGCATGGCCGGGTAGTCCGCGAGCTGGACGGCGCCGCCCAAGAGCGGGAACACCGCGCCGATTTCCTCGGCGCTGCCGTCGAGGTCGCCGTTGGCGTCGCGGCCGTAGCGGGCGCCCTTGGGATCGGGGGTGTCGCGGCTCAGCCCGCACCGCCGGGCGGCGTGCGAATTGAAGTAGGCCTGGTGCCCGGAGTTGTGGATGATCACCAGCGGCCCGTCCGGCGCGATGGCGTCCAGCCAGGCCAGTGTCGGCGTCGGGAGCCCGGGCTGCAGCAGCGCGTCCCAGCCGTTGAGGTAGGCGCCGGCCGGCCCGCGTCTGGCGGCCTCGCGGCGGACCGCGTCGACGATCTGGTCCGCGTCGCGGATGGTGACCGGGCGGATGTCGACGATGCGGTCCGACAACGCGATGGCCTCCATCAGCGGATGGCCGTGGGCCTCAACGAATCCCGGCATGACACAGCCGTCGCCGACATCGATCGTTCGGGTGTCGGCGCCGATCAGCCCGGCGATGTCGGAGCGGGCGCCGACGGCGAGGATCCGGCCGTCGGCGACCGCGACGGCTTCGGCGGTGGGCCGCGCGTCGTCGACGGTGAGCACGGTTCCGGTGATGGCGACGTCTGCGGCGGCCATGGCCGCCAAGCCTAGTGATCCCCGCCGCGGTCAAGGGCGCGGCGCAGCAAAATTGCAACGCGTTCTAGTCTTGCCAGATGAGTCGCGCTGGCGACAATGCGGTGGGGGTACCACCCGCTTGCGGGGGACAAAGCGATGAGGAGGAGCGGCGCCATGAGTGACGAGCTGTTGCGCAACCCGGTCCACAACGGCCACCTGCTGGTGGGTGCGCTCAAACGCCACCAGAACAGGCCGGTGCTGTTCCTGGGCGACACCACCCTAACCGGCGGTCAGCTGGCCGACCGGATCAGCCAGTACATCCAGGCGTTCGAGGCGCTGGGGGCCGGCACCGGTGTCGCGGTCGGTCTGCTGTCGCTCAACCGTCCCGAGGTGCTGATGATCATCGGCGCCGGCCAGGCGCGCGGCTACCGGCGCACCGCGCTGCACCCGCTGGGTTCGCTGGACGATCACGCCTACGTGCTGGCCGACGCCGGCATCAGCTCGCTGATCATCGACCCCAACCCGATGTTCGTCGAGCGCGCGCTGGGGCTGTTGGCGCGGGTGGACTCGCTGAAACAGATCCTCACCATCGGTCCGGTACCGGAGCAGCTCAAGGACGTGGCGGTCGACCTGTCCGCCGAGGCGGCCAAGTACGATCCGCAGCCGCTGGTGGCCGCGGACCTGCCGCCGGATCAGGTCATCGGCCTGACCTACACCGGCGGCACCACCGGCAAGCCCAAGGGCGTGATGGGCACCGCGCAGTCGATCTCCACCATGACCGCGATCCAGCTGGCGGAATGGGAATGGCCGGCCAACCCGCGGTTCTTGATGTGCACACCACTGTCGCATGCGGGCGCGGCGTTTTTCACGCCGACGGTGATCAAGGGCGGCGAGATGATCGTGCTGGCCAAGTTTGACCCGGGCGAGGTGCTCAGAATTATTGAGCAGCAACGCATTACGGCCACCATGCTGGTCCCGTCGATGCTGTATGCGCTGTTGGACCACCCGGATTCGCGCACCCGGGACCTGTCGTCGCTGGAAACCGTCTATTACGGCGCCTCGGCGATCAACCCGGTGCGGCTGGCCGAGGCGATTCGTCGGTTCGGCCCGATCTTTGCCCAGTACTACGGCCAATCCGAGGCGCCGATGGTGATCACCTATCTGGCCAAGGGCGATCACGACGAGAAGCGGCTGACCTCCTGCGGGCGCCCGACGCTGTTCGCGCGCGTCGCGCTGTTGGACGTGGAAGGCAAGCCGGTGCCGCCGGGCGAAGTCGGCGAAATCTGCGTCAGCGGACCACTTTTGGCCGGCGGCTACTGGAATCTACCGGAGGCCACCGCGGAGACGTTCAGGGACGGCTGGCTGCACACCGGCGACATGGCCCGTGAAGACGAGGACGGGTTCTATCACATCGTCGACCGGGTCAAGGACATGATCGTCACCGGCGGGTTCAACGTGTTTCCCCGCGAGGTCGAAGACGTCGTCGCCGAGCATCCGGCCGTCGCCCAGGTGTGTGTGGTTGGGGCGCCGGACGAGAAGTGGGGCGAGGCCGTCACCGCGGTGGTGGTGCTGCGTGCCGACGCGGCCCGCGACGACGCCGCGATCGAGGCCATGACCGCCGAGATCCAGGATGCGGTCAAGGAGCGCAAGGGCTCGGTGCAGTCGCCCAAGCGGGTGGTGGTCGTCGACTCGCTGCCGTTGACCGGGCTGGGCAAGCCGGACAAGAAGGCGGTGCGCGCGCGATTCTGGGAAGGCGCCGGCCGCGCCGTGGGCTGAGGGCTTGGCCGGCGAGCAGACGTAAAAGCGCCCTCAAACCCGGGTTTGAGGGCGCTTTTACGTCTGCTCGGCCACTACTGTGGCAGGCATGGCGCCCTTTGACCCGCGGGTGTGGCGACCCGTCGACGGGTTCGACGATCTGACCGACATTACCTACCACCGCCACGTCGACGATGCCACCGTGCGGGTGGCGTTCGACCGTCCCGAGGTGCGCAACGCGTTTCGCCCGCACACCGTCGACGAGCTCTACCGGGTGCTCGACCACGCCAGGATGTCCCCGGACGTGGGTGTGGTGTTGCTGACCGGCAACGGGCCGTCGCCCAAAGACGGCGGCTGGGCGTTTTGCTCCGGCGGCGATCAGCGGATTCGCGGACGCACCGGCTACCAGTACGCCTCCGGAGAGACCGCGGACACCGTTGACGTCGCCCGCGCCGGCCGGCTGCACATCCTCGAGGTGCAGCGGCTGATCCGGTTCATGCCCAAGGTGGTCATCTGCCTGGTCAACGGCTGGGCGGCCGGCGGCGGGCACAGCCTGCACGTGGTGTGCGACCTCACCCTGGCCAGCCGTGAGCACGCCCGGTTCAAACAGACCGACGCCGACGTCGGCAGCTTCGACGGCGGTTACGGCAGCGCCTACCTGGCCCGGCAGGTGGGCCAGAAGTTCGCCCGGGAGATCTTCTTCCTGGGTCGCACCTACACCGCCGAGCAGATGCACCGCATGGGCGCGGTCAACGAGGTCGTCGACCACGCCCAGCTGGAGGCGGTGGGCCTGGAATGGGCGGCCGCGATCAATGCGAAATCGCCTCAGGCGCAACGGATGCTGAAGTTCGCCTTCAACCTGCTCGACGACGGGCTGGTGGGTCAGCAGCTGTTCGCCGGCGAGGCCACCCGGCTGGCCTACATGACCGATGAGGCCATCGAGGGCCGGGATGCGTTCCTGCAGAAGCGGCCCCCGGACTGGAGCCCGTTCCCGCGCTACTTCTGAGCGAGCTGAGCGGCCGCTTCACCGAGGCTGTAGTTGGCGCGCGGAATTGCGAGTGGCGGCCACGCCAGCTACAGGCTCGGTAAACGAGATTTGCCCGCCCCCTAGACTCCCCATGTGAGCAAGAGCCCGCTGCGCCGGTTGACCGAACAGATCACCCTGGCCGGCATGCGGCCCCCGGTCTCGCCGCAGCTGCTGATCAACCGGCCCGCCATCAAACCGGTCGACCTACACGGCAAACGCATCCTGCTCACCGGCGCATCCTCGGGCATCGGGGAGGCCGCGGCCGAGCAGTTCGCCCGCAGTGGCGCCGTGGTGGTGGCCGTCGCCCGCCGCCGCGATTTGCTCGACCGACTGGCCGATCGGATCACGACCTCGGGCGGCGCGGCGATATCGGCCCCCTGCGACCTTTCGGACATGGACGCCGTCGACGCACTGGTCGCCGACGTCGACAACCGCATCGGCGGGGTCGACATCCTGATCAACAACGCCGGCCGGTCCATCCGGCGGCCGCTGGGCGAGTCGCTGGACCGCTGGCACGACGTCGAGCGGACCATCGTGCTCAACTACTATGCGCCGCTGCGGCTGATCCGCGGGCTCGCACCCGGGATGCTCGAGCGCGGCGACGGCCACATCATCAACGTCTGCACCTGGGGCGTGCTGACCGAGGCCTCACCGCTGTTCGCCGTGTACAACGCGTCCAAGGCCGCACTGTCCGCGGTGAGCCGGACCGTCGAAACCGAGTGGGGCCGCAGGGGCGTGCACTCCACCACGCTGTACTACCCACTGGTCGCCACGCCGATGATCGCACCCACGAGGGCCTACGACGGGATGCCGGCGCTGACGGCGCAGGAGGCCGCGCGGTGGATGGTCACCGCGGCGCGCACCCGACCGGTACGCATCGCACCGCGGATGGCGCTGGCGGCCAAGGCGCTCAACACCGTCGGCCCGCGCTGGCTGGACGCCATCGTGGGGCGGCGCGGCAGCCGGCCCGACGACACCCACTAATCCCAGGAGTTTGCTATGTCCGACATCTGGCCCACCATCGCCGCCGAGCGCGGCGCGCTGGCCGACGACCTCGCCGGGCTGACGCCGGCGCAATGGGACACGCCGTCGCTGTGCGCGGGGTGGACGGTCCGCGACGTGGTCGCGCACCTGTCGTCGACCGCCGCGCTGACGCCGCCCAAGTTCTTCGTCGGCATGGCCAAGGCCGGGTTCAACTTCGACAGGTTCGCCAATGGCCAGATAGCCCGGCATCGCGGCCCTGATCCGGCCGGCACCCTCAACGCATTCCGCAGCCGGCAGCATGCCACCTCGGCGCCGCCCGGACCCAAGGTCTCCTGGCTAGGCGAGATCGTGATCCACGGCGCCGACGTGCGCCGTCCGCTGGGCATCGCGCACACCTACGCCCCCGGCGCGGTTCGTCGGGTGATCGACTTCTACAAGCGTTCCAACCTGCTCAGCGGCGCCAAGAAGCGGATCGCCGGGCTCGCCCTGCACGCCACCGACGAGCAGTGGCAACACGGCCGCGGCCAACGCGTCGAGGGCCCGCTGCTATCGCTGCTGCTCGCCATGACCGGCCGCGATGTCGCGGGCGACGATCTCACCGGACCCGGGGTGCAGACCCTGCGTAGCCGATGCTAGACACAAGGGCATGGAGATCCTGGCCAGCCGCATGCTGCTTCGGCCGGCAGATTATCAGCGCTCGTTGAGCTTTTACCGCGACCAGATCGGCCTGGCGATCGCCCGTGAATACGGGGCGGGCACAGTGTTTTTCGCCGGCCAGTCGCTGCTTGAACTGGCCGGGTATCCTCTCCAGGGCGACCCGGACCACTCCCGGGGCCCCTTTCCCGGCGCGCTGTGGCTGCAGGTGCGCGATATCGAGGCGACCCAGGCCGAGTTGGCCGGCCGGGGGGTGCCGATCACCCGCGAGGCGCGTCAAGAGCCGTGGGGCCTGCGCGAGATGCACGTCACCGACCCGGACGGGATCACGCTGATCTTCGTCCAGGTCCCCGAGGACCATCCGCTGCGGGTAGACACCCGTCTGCGCACTCCGCCGAACGTCGGGTGAACCGCTAGGTAACATCTGGCGACGAGTCGCAATACACCTGCATTTCGCGTACTCGTTTGATCGACAACGGAATACCCCGACCACCAGAATCAGGGCCTGTGAACATCGAGTTGTTCCTCTTGATCATCGTCGTCGTCACGGCACTGGCATTCGACTTCACCAACGGGTTCCACGACACCGGCAACGCCATGGCGACGTCGATCGCCAGCGGCGCCCTGGCGCCGAAGGCGGCAGTGGTCCTTTCCGCGGTGCTGAACCTGATCGGTGCCTTCCTGTCCACGGCGGTGGCGGCCACCATCGCCAAGGGTCTGATCGACGCCAACCTGGTGACCCTGGAGCTGGTGTTCGCCGGCCTGGTCGGCGGCATCGTCTGGAACCTGTTGACCTGGCTGCTGGGCATCCCGTCGAGTTCCTCGCACGCGCTGATTGGGGGCATCGTCGGCGCCACGATCGCGGCCGTCGGCGGACACGGGGTGATCTGGACCGGTGTGGTGTCCAAGGTGATCGTGCCGGCCGTGGTGGCCACACTGCTGGCCACCCTCGTCGGAGCGACCGGCACCTGGCTGGTCTACCGGATGACCCGCGGCGTCACCGAAAAGCGCACCGAAGCCGGCTTCCGGCGCGGCCAGATCGGCTCGGCGTCGCTGGTCTCGCTGGCGCACGGCACCAACGACGCGCAGAAGACGATGGGGGTGATCTTCTTGGCGCTGATGTCCTACGGCGCGGTCAGCAAGACCGCCGCCCTGCCGCCGCTGTGGGTCATCGTCAGTTGCGCGGTGGCCATGGCGGCGGGGACCTACCTGGGTGGCTGGCGCATCATCCGCACCCTGGGCAAGGGCCTGGTCGAGATCAAACCGCCGCAGGGGATGGCCGCCGAGTCATCGTCGGCCGCGGTCATTCTGTTGTCCGCGCACTTCGGCTACGCGCTGTCCACGACCCAGGTCGCGACGGGGTCGGTGCTGGGCAGCGGCGTGGGCAAGCCCGGCGCGGAGGTGCGCTGGGGGGTGGCCGGCCGGATGGTGGTCGCATGGCTGGTCACGCTTCCGCTGGCTGGGCTGGTCGGAGCCATCACCTACTGGCTGGTGCACCTCATCGGCGGATACCCGGGCGCGATCATCGGTTTCACCCTACTGTGGCTGACATCGGGCGCCATCTGGCTGCAGTCGCGCAAGGCGCGGGTCGACCACACCAACGTCAACGCCGACTGGAAAGGCAACTTGACGGCCGGACTGGAGTCCGTCCCAACAGCCGCCCCGAAACCCAGACCCGGTCCGACGCAGGTCCGCGAAACCATGCCGCCGTTCGACGCCGACGGCGCGATCACCACCCGTAACGCCTCATGAGTGCCTGGTTCAACTACACGGCCACGCTGAAGATCCTGATCTTCAGCCTGCTGGCCGGTGCCGCGCTGCCCGCGCTGTTCGCGTTCGGGGTGCGGCTGGCGGCCGTCGGCGCGGGTGGCGTCGATGGCGGCGCCCCGCCGCGGCGGCGTCCGGTGCTGCTGGCCATCAGCTGGGCGATCTACGCGCTGGTTTTCGCGGTGGTGGTCATCGGGGTGCTGTATATCGCCCGCGACTTCATCGCCGAGCACACTGGCTGGCTCATCCTCGGCGCCAAGCGCGCGTAACACCTTGGTCGCGGATCTGTCATGACATAGGGTTTGTCGGCGACACCGACGGGAAGATGTTACAGCGTGAACCGATTCCTTAACTCGATCGTCTGCTGGTTGCGCGCGGGATATCCCGACGGCGTTCCGCCGACCGACTCCTTCGCCGTGTTGGCCCTGCTGGCCCGCCGACTGACCAACGAGGAGGTCCAGGTCGTGGCCAACGAACTGATGCGGCGCGGTGAGTTCGACCAGATCGACATCGGGGTGGCGATCACCCAATTCACCGACGACCTGCCGTCACCGGAAGACATCGAGCGAGTGCGAGAACGGTTGGCCGCCAACGGCTGGCCCCTCGACGATGCTCGCGACAGTGAGGACTGCGTATAGCCATCCTGCGCGCATTGCACGTCCCATCGGGTTCGGCAGCCCCGTTGCTGTTGCCCGCCCTGGAAGGCGTTCTGGACGGCCGTGACCCCGCGATGGTCGTCGTGGGTGCCCGCCAAGCCGCCGCGCCGGGTGTCTTACGCGTCGGCGACCGGATCGACGACGACGTGGCCCTGGTGGTGCCGACGTCGGGCACCACCGGCGCACCCAAGGGCGCGCTGCTGACCGCGGCCGCCCTGACCGCCAGCGCGTCGGCCAGCCACCGCCGGCTGGGCGGGCCCGGCAGCTGGCTGTTGGCGCTGCCGCCGCATCACATCGCCGGCCTGCAGGTGCTGGTGCGCAGCGTGGTCGCCGGCTCCGTGCCCGTCGAATTGGACGTCTCCGCCGGCTTCGATGTCACCGAAGTACCGAGCGCGGTCCAGAGATTGGGCTCTGGTCGGCGATACACGTCGCTGGTCGCCGCCCAGCTGGCCAAGGCGCTCACCGACCCGGCGGCGACCGACGCGCTGGCCGAGTTGGATGCCGTGCTGATCGGCGGCGGGCCGGCTCCCCGGCCAATCCTGGACGCCGCGGCCGCCGCCGGCATCACGGTGGTCCGCACCTACGGAATGAGTGAGACCGCGGGCGGCTGCGTGTACGACGGTGTTGCGCTCGACGGGGTCCGGCTGCGGGTGCTGGCCGATGGGCGCATCGCGGTCGGCGGCCAGACGCTGGCCAAGGGCTACCGCAGCCCGGTCGACCCGGACCCCTTTGCCGAACCGGGTTGGTTTCACACCGATGACCTTGGCGCCGTGGACGATTCGGGCGTGCTGACGGTGTTGGGCCGTGTCGACGAGGCAATCAGCACGGGCGGGTTGACCGTGCTGCCGCAGCCCGTCGAGGCCGCGCTGTGCGCCCACCCCGCGGTGGCTGAGTGTGCGGTTTTCGGGCTCGCCGACGACCGGCTGGGCCAGCGGGTGGTCGCCGCGGTGGTACCCAGCCCGGGATGCCCACCGCCGACGCTGGACGCGCTGCGGGCACACGTCGCCCGCACCCTAGAGGTCACGGCCGCACCCCGCGAACTGCACATCGTGGACGCGCTGCCGCGGCGGGGCATCGGCAAGGTGGACCGCACGGCGTTGGTGCGCCGGTTCGCTGCCGGAGGCGATCAATAGGCTTTGCGGTCGTGAGGATTGCTCGCCGCGAGACGTTGGCGGTCACCGTCGGTCTTGCCCTGGTCGCCGCGGCGTTCGTGCTGCCGCGAGTGCACCTCGGCGTCGACCCGCGCCGGGATATTGGTCTGGAGCGGTTCGGATCGCATGCCGGCGCCGCGCCGATCTTTGGCTACTGGGACGTCCACGCGGGTTGGGGCACGTTGCCGGCCATCGTGCTGGCGGTGGCCGTCGTGGCATGGGGACCCGTGGTGGCGCAACGGCTTTCGTGGCGAGCGCTGACACTGTGCAGCTGGGCGACCTGTTGCGCATGGGCGTTTTCGCTGGCGATGATCGACGGCTGGCAACGCGGCTTCGCCGGCCGATTGACCACCCGGGACGAGTATCTGCCGGTGGTGCCCGGCATCACCGACATCCCGGGCACCGTGCGCACATTCGCCGGCCGGATAGTCGACTTTCAGCCCAACTCCTGGGTCACGCACGTCTCCGGGCATCCGCCGGGTGCGCTGCTGACGTTCGTGTGGCTGGATCGGATCGGGTTGCATGGCGGGGCTTGGGCGGGGCTGTGGTGTCTGCTGGTGGGCTCCAGCGCGGCCGCGGCAGTGGTGACCGCCGTGCGTGCGCTGGCCGATGAGCGGCTCGCGCGGCGGGCCGCGCCGTTCGTCGCGGTGGCACCGACCGCGATCTGGATCGCGGTCTCGGCCGACGGATACTTTGCCGGCGTCGCGGCATGGGGCATCGCGCTGCTGGCGGTGGCGGTGCACGCTGCGCCCCGGTTCCCGGCGTTGGTGGCCGGTGCGGCGGGCCTGCTGCTGGGCTGGGGGGTCTTCCTCAATTACGGCTTGGCGCTCATGGCCCTGCCGGCATTGGCGGTGTTGGTGTCGGCGGCGGACTGGCGGGCGGCGCTGCGGGCCGTGGCGCCGGCCGTCCTGGCAGCGGTGGCGGTGGCGGTTTCGTTCGCGATCGCGGGCTTTTTCTGGTTCGACGGCTACACCCTGGTGCAGCAGCGCTATTGGCAGGGGGTCGCCAAGGACCGGCCGTTCCAGTACTGGTCGTGGGCCAACCTCGCGTGTGTGGCCTGCGCGGTCGGACTGGGCGGTGTTGCCGGTCTCAGCAGGGTACTGGACCCGGTCCTCGACAGGGCCGGCGGGTTTCGCCGATCCGGTTTCCAGCTGCTGCTGCTGGCCGTCGTGGCCGCCATCGTCTGCGCCGACCTGAGCATGCTGAGCAAGGCCGAGACCGAACGGATCTGGCTGCCGTTCACCAGCTGGCTGACCGCCGCGCCCGCGCTGCTGTCGCCCCGGACACATCGGTTGTGGCTGGCCGTCAACGCCACGGGGGCCTTGCTGCTGAACAGCACCATCTTCACGAACTGGTAGCCTTTGCCCGCTCGCCGGTGCCAGGCCCCTTCGCGGCTGCGAATGCATAATGCAACTATGCTGCTAAGCAATTATTGCTGTTTGCGCCACTTTGGTTGCTGCCCGGCGCGTACCCATGATCGGTGCCGGGGCGTGGCAGGTGGCGTCACCTGGCGCCGGTGAGTTGGTCACGGTGCCGTCCCGCTTTGCCGCTCCGGCCCGTCGCCGATGCTGCACTGCCGGCCCACTGGCCGCGGAGGATCGGATGGAAAGCCCTGTGGGACAACGTCGCCGGCAGCCACTATCCGACCGTCCACTCCGCGCCGCCCGACCTCCGCTGACAGGCCCTGTCCCACCCCGCCATTCCGGGCCCGGCCGGGGAACCTCACGGAAAGCCGGTACCGGCCGGCGGGGGTCGCGGCGTGCACACCAGGTGTCGCCGCACAAGCACAAAAGATCGGTCGACTGCTGTCGTGCCTCCACAAGTCCACACCGGTCGGCGTGAAATCTCTTGTGTCACTCTGATTTCTCTGGTTTGTCGGCGGGGTGTCTTGTCAGTGCCCTCCGATAGTTTGGGCGTATGGATCGGGAGGTGATCACCGCGGCGTTCGACGCCCTCGATGCCGGCGTGGATGCCGTGCTGGGGTTGGATTGTGAGGCGTTGAGCACCCAGGAGCGGCTGGTGTTGCTAGAACGGGTGGAGCGGGTACGCCGGCGGCTGCCCGCGGCCGAGCATCCGCTGATCAACCAACTAGCACGTCAGGCCAGCGCCGAAGAGTTGGGCGGCAAACTGGCGCATGCGATCGCCGAGTGGACGCTGATCAGCCGCGCCGAGGCCACCCGCCGCATCGGTGAGGCCGCCGAGTTGGGGCCGCGGCGCGCACTGACCGGCCAGCCGCTGGCGCCGGTGTTGGCGGCCAGCGCCGCCGCCCACCGCGCCGGGCAGCTGGGCGGCGGCCAGATCGGGGTGATCCGCCGGTTCTCTCACCGGCTGCCCGGCTGGGTCGATGCGCCCACCCGCGACTGCGCCGAGGCCACGCCGGCCAAAAAAGGCACCCGGTTTCGCCCCGAACAACTGGCCGGGCTGGCCGACAAACTCGCCGACTGCCGCAACCCCGACGGGAATTACCGCGACAAGGACCGGGCCCGCCGGCGCGGCATCACCCTGGGCAAACAACAGGCCGATGGCATGTCGGGGCTGCGTGGCTGGCTCACCCCGCAAGGCCCGGGCCACCGTGGAGGCGGTGTGGGCCAAGCTGGCCGCCCCCGGCATGGGCAAACCCCGCCGACGAAACCCCGTGCGTGGACGGCACACCCAGCCAGCAGGGCATCGAGTCTGATACCCGCAGCACGGCCCAACGCCAGCACGATGGCCTCAACGCCGGGCTGCGCGCGCTGCTGGCCTGCGGCAAGCTGGGCCAACACAACGGCCTGCCGGCCAGCATCATCGTGACCACCACGCTGGCCGAGGCGGAGGCCGCCGCCGGCACCGGACTCACCGGCGGGGGCAGCCTGCTGCCGATGAGCGATGTGATCCGGCTGGCCCGCCACGCCCGGCACCATCTGGCGATCTTCGATCACGGCAAGGCGCTGGCGCTCTATCACAGCAAACGCCTGGCCTCCCCGGCACAGCGAATAGTCTTATACGCCAAGGATCGTGGGTGCAGCGCCCCGGGCTGTACGGTGGGCGGCTATTACTGTGAGGTCCATCATGTCACCCCGTATGCCCAGTGCCGCACCACCGACGCCAACGCGTTGACATTTGCCTGCGGCGCCCACCACCGCATGCTGCAACCCGGCGGCTGGAGCACCCGCACCAACACCCACGGCGACACCGAATGGAAACCACCGCGCCACCTGGTCCGCGGCCAACCCCGCATCAACCGTTCCACCACCCCGAAAAACTGCTCCGCGACGGGGACGACGAGGACGACGACCCTTAAGCTAGTTACAGCCCGGCCGCCCGGGTGACCCGAGCGAAGCGACTCCCCGGACCACAAGCGGCGCGGACCGTTGCGACGTCGTCGGCCACGTCGAAGTCGGCTAATCGCCGCACCGGCGCCACGTCAATGCCGTTGTCACGCAACGCCTTGAGGGTGAGCACCCCGGTGTCCGGCCGCGACATCGGCACGGTGCGCAGGCACTCGGCGGCCGCCGGCGTGCGCACCCCGAGCACCCACCACCCGCCGTCGTCGGCCAACCCGAGCACC
This sequence comes from Mycobacterium shinjukuense, assembly GCF_010730055.1. Lineage (NCBI taxonomy): Bacteria > Bacillati > Actinomycetota > Actinomycetes > Mycobacteriales > Mycobacteriaceae > Mycobacterium > Mycobacterium shinjukuense. Next base: position 3,172,206 of record NZ_AP022575.1, read on the forward strand.
GCCGGCGCCGCGAGCAGACGGCCTGCACAATCGGCCAGCAGCTCGGCGGTGACCTGCGGGGTGTCCATCCCGATCTGCAGCACCGGATAGCCCGTGAATTCACCGCCCGAGTCGGCGTGGGCGTTGACCAGCCGGTCGGCGAAGTCGTCGCCACGCTGCGGGATCACCGTGAACGACGTCAGGCGCCGCCGGATCTCGGCGGCGGCCGCGGCGGTGTCCAGGTCGCCGCTGAGCGCCACCACCCGCGCGGCCACCGGTGCGGCGGCCACCGCGTCCAGGGTGTCCAGCAGCGCGGCCGCGGCGATGTCGGCGGCGACCCGGTCGCCGACCGTCGCGGCCAGCCGTGTCTTGGCCCGGCCGGGCTCCGGTGCCCTGGCGACCACCAGCACGGTGACCGGTAGGCAGGTCATGAGATCACCTTCCAGAAGTCCACGATCGCGGTGATGCTGCCCCGCAGCGACCCGCTGACCTTGGATCTGCCGCCCGTGCGGGGACCGTAGCTGACGTCGAGTTCGACCACGCGCCAGCCCGCGGCCGCGGCGCGGACCAGCAGTTCCAGCGGATATCCCGACCGTCGGTCGACGACGCCCAGGCTCAGCAGCGCGTCCCGGCGGGCGACCCGCATCGGTGCGATGTCGTGTACCGGTAGGTGATGCCGCGTGCGCAGCCGCCAGCTCATCGCCACCGTGCCCACCCGGGCGACCCACGGCCAGCGCAGCCCCGCCACCGGGCGCCGCCGGCCGGTCACCAGGTCGGCACCCCGTTCCAGCTCGGCGACCAGCCTGGGCAGGTCACCGGGATCCAGCGAACCGTCGGCGTCGATCACCGCCACAATCGGCGTCCTCGCGGCGACCACACCGGCGTGCACCGCCGAGCCATATCCGGGCCGCGGTTCGGCAACCACCTCGGCGCCGCATCGGGCGGCTACCGCGGCGGTGCCATCGGTGCTGTTGTTGTCCACCACCAGGGCCCGGTAGCCGGCCGGAATGGCGGCCAGCACCGCCGGCAGCGACTCCTGCTCGTTGAGGCAGGGCAGCACCACCGTCACCGCGTCGTCGGGCATGCCCACCGACGATAGGGGACCTCAGAACCCCGGGAAGCGGCCACCACCCCCGGACGTCGGCTTGGGGGCCTGTTGAGTCGGCATGGGAGCCACGGTCTGCTGCTGCGTCGGGGCCACGGTCTGCTGCTGCGTCGGGGCCACGGTCTGCTGCTGCGTTGGGGCCACGGTCTGCTGCGTAGGCTGCGGAGCCACGGTCGTCGGAGCAGGAGCCACGGTCGTTGGAGCGACGGTGGTCGGAGCAGGGGCCACCGTCGTCGGAGCGACGGTCGTGGTGTGCGGCGTGGTCACCGGGGTCGTCGCCGGCGTTGTCGCCGGCGTTGTCGGCGGCGTGGTCACCGCAGTGGTCGGCGGTGTCGTCGGCGGCGTGGTCACCGGAGTGGTCGGCGGTGTCGTCGGCGGCGTGGTCACCGGGGTGGTCGGTGGGGTGGTCGGCGGAGTCGTCGGCGGGACGGTCGGGATGGTCGGCATTCCCGGCTGCCAACCGGGGAACGGCGGAATGATGACCGGGACCGGGATGGGCACCGGGGCAGGCACGACACCCGGCACGGCCGGCGCCTCAGGGGCCGGCGCCGCCGGCGTCCCGCCCACCCCTGGCGACGTTCCCTGCACCGGAATGGTGCCGCCCTGGAACCCGGCGGTGGGCTCGTCGGGCGGAGGCGGTGGCACCGGCGCCTGCTGCTGCGTCGGCAACAGCGGCATGAACTTCCCCGGCTGGGCGTTCTGGTGCCCCTCGACGGGCCGTGACGCCGCGGTCGGCCGGATGGTGACCGCGACCGCGACGGCCAACGAAGCGAAGCCGATGACCGCGAACGCCACCACCGCGTTGCCGATCAGCAGCGACCGGGTGCTCAGCCGCGCGGGACCAGCCCCGTCGGCGTCGACCTCGTCGGTGTAGTCGTCGAAGCCGTCGTAACCGACCGGCAGCAGTTCGTCGTCACCGGTTTGCGAGTACGCCAGCTGCTCGTCGGCCGGGCTTGGTTGCCCCGCCTCGGCGGGGCTAACGTACGCGGTGGCATCCCCGGGCAGCGGCGCGGCGATCGTGGCATCGACGGCCGGTTGGGCCATCGTCGCGGTGGCCGCACTCGCCGCCAGGGCTGCGCCGCGGGCCAGCGCGAAGGTGGGATCGTCGGGAACCTGCACGCTCAGGGTCGATCCGGCGCGCAGCTGGTCGGCAAGAACCGAGGTGTGCTCGGCGGAGGTGCCCAGCACCCATACGTCTCCCGCGACGCGGGTCTGGTCGTCGACACGGGCCAGCAACGTGTCGAACGTCGAGGTGGCGTCGGCCCCGACCGGCGCGGCGGCCAGCAAGGTCGGCGGCGCGTCCCCGCCACCGGCCACCGACAGGCTCGCCGTCTGGTCGCCCACCACCAGCACGGCGGAGCCCGAGCGTCCCAGCAGCGCGGTGGCCGCCTCCGACTCCGACACCACCGCCACGTCGCTGACGCCGGAATCGGTCAACGCCTGCCGCAGCTGGTTGGCCTTGTCCCGATCCGGCCAGCACAGCCGGGTGGCGAGCAGCCGGTGGTGGTCGTCGGCCAGCAACCGGTCCGTTCCGACCACGGTCTCGGCCAGCACCGCGACCGGGTTCTCCGCCACGTCGACCGAGGACTCATCGATCACGTCATTGCCCTGGGCGGCAGACCCCACCAGCGCCAGACGCGCGACCCGACCCGTGACCGCTACCCCCAGCACTAGGTCCATTTCCGGTCCATTTCGGCTCTCCTTCGGCTGGCCACCCCGCAACCAGCGGTCTCCCGGCATCATTACACTGCGATACCGTCGGCAGTATTCGTCATCACGGCAACACGGCTTCCCCTAGGAGCGCAGCGTAATCGGATTCCCGAACCGCGGCGGTGGTGCACCGCCCAACCCGTCCGCTAAACGCCGCACTCACCGCCACTGCCGCGTCGTTCGAACGGAGAACATGTTCGCAATCGAGCAACGCAGCGGCCCGGGCAGGTGGTTCCCCAGCCGCACCCTTGCCTCGGCGCTAGCCGACCCGGATCCCCGGCGGGCATCGTGAGCCTGAGCAGCGACGACACGCCCACCGGCCCGGTCGATGCCCCCACCGGCCCCATCACGGGCCTGGCCACGCGCCCGGCTCCGGCGACGCCGGAACCGATGCGAAAGCAAAACCTCGTTCGCGACCTGACCGCGGCCGCCCTGGTGGTCACGGCGCTGTTCGTTCCGTGGAACCTGTACTTTGGGTTCGGCATCCCGGACAGCAAACCGCCCCTGTTCGCGCTGCTGGGGCTGGTGACGCTGCTGTCGCTGCTATCCCTGGCGGTGCCGTATGCGGGTCCCTGGATGTTGTCCGGCGCGGGTTTCAACCCGGTCGCCGCCGGCCGGCTGCGCCTCGGGTTCAACGTCCCCTATCTGCTGTTCGTGGTGGCGTTCATCGGGTACGACGGGTTTGAGACGATCCGGTTCGGTGGCACCGTCCACGTGCCCGGGGGTATTGGTCCGGGGGGATGGCTGGGGGTCGCCGGGGCGGTGTTGAGCGCGCAACCGGTGATCATCCGCGCGACCGACGGCGATGACCGCCACCACCGCAGGTGGCTGCGCACCGCCCGGTTCGTCGGCTACGCGTCGCTGTTCGGTGCGGCGCTCAGCTCCGGGTTCAACCTGTGCTGGCGGCTGCGGTTCGCGTTGCGGGGCCCCGGCGGTGCGCTGGCCTTTGGCACGCAAAACGTCACGGTCGCCGTGACGGCGGTGGTGTACGGCGTGGTGGCCTTCGTCGCGGTCCTGGTCGCGTCGCGGTGGATCCTCAAGGGCACCCAGGATGCCCGGCTTACCACGCTGGCGCTGGGAGCCTCGACGCTGGTCGCCGGGATCATCGTGTGGGGTCTTCCCATCGGCCGGGAGATCGACGCGTTCCACGGCATCGCGCAGAACACGTCGACGGCGGGGGTCGGGTACGAGGGTTATCTGGCGTGGGCGGCGGCCGCGGCGCTGTTCGCGCCGCTGACGCTGTTCGGCCCCGCGAAGACCCGCGCCGACCAGGACGTGTGGGCCCCGGCGATGCGGAACGGCTTGCTGCTCATCGTCGTCTGGTGCCTGGGCTCGGTGCTGATGCGGATCACCGATCTGATCGTCGCGGTGATCCTGAATTACCCGTTCTCCCGCTACGACAGCATGACGTTGGCCGCCTTCGACCTGGCCACCGCGGTGCTTGCGGTGTGGCTGCGCGTCAACCTCGGCAACCGGGCGCTGGGTGCGCGCCCGATCTGGTCGCTGTGCGGCCTTTTGTTCACCCTCACCGTCTCTCGCGTCATCCTCGGTATCGTGCTGGCGCCCCGGTTCCAGCAATCCCCGGCCGTCTCGCCGAGTCCGGTGTACGGAAACAACCTGGCCCAGCAGATCACCAGCACCTTCGATGTGGTGCTCTGTGGGCTGGCCCTGGGCATCGCCGTCGCCGTCATCGTCACCGGGCGCCCGCGCCGACCGGCCCGACCCCGGCGGCCGCCCCACGATGCGCCCACCGCTGTGCTGTCCCGGCCGGCCGGGTCGCCCCGGATCTTCCGGTCAGCCACCCCAGCGCCGCCCCCGAAGATCTTCCGACCGCCCGGCAACCCGTCCTAAGGCGCGCCGTCACCGCAGCGGCGCGAACGCGAATTCGCGCAACCCTTGGTGTGGTTGGACGGCCGCACGAAAACCCAGCAGCCGGGCGGCCCGGGCGGGATCGGCCACGATGTGGCGCACATCGCCGCTGCGATAGTGGCCGGTGATGATCGGGGATGCGCAGTCGCGGGCTTCGCAGAGCGCGGTGGCCACCTGCAGGATCGAGATGGGCCGCCCGGAACACACGTTGACCGCGGTGAAGCCCCCGCGGTCCACCTCGACCAGGCGTGCCGCCGCCAGGTTGGCCGCGGCCACGTCGTCCACGTGGACGAAGTCACGCATCTGCCCGCCATCTTCGAAAACCCTTGGTGGCTCCCCTTTTTCGAGTGACGAACGGAAGATCGCGGCCACCCCGGAGTACGGGGTGTCCCGGGGCATGCCGGGGCCGTAGACGTTGTGGTAGCGCAACGCCACCACCGACCCGCCGGTCGATTCCGACCAGGCCAGCGCGTAATGCTCCTGCGCCGTCTTGCTGGCCGCGTACAGGCTTCGCGGCCGCAGCGCGGCGTCCTCGTCGACCAGCCGCCAGCCGACCGGCTGGCCGCAGGCCGGGCAGCGGTGCTCGAAGACACCGGCGTCGAGGTCGGCGCGCCGCCGCGGCAGCGGATCCACCGGACCGTGATCGGGACAGGCGTAGCTGCCCTGCCCGTAGACCACCATCGACGACGCCAGCACCAGCCGGCGAACCCCGGCGGCGAACATCTGCGCCAGCAGCACCGCGGTGGCGAGATCGTTGTGGCCGCCATAAGCCGGCGCGTCGGCCGCGTCGACGCCGGCGCCCACCATCGCCGCCTGGTGACACACCAGGTCCACACCGGCCAGCAGCGGTGCCAGCGCGTCGGCGTCGCGGATGTCGACGCGCTGGCATCCCGGCGGTAGCACCGGGTTGGGCCCGTGCGCGGCGGGCAAGAGGGCGTCGACGCCCACCACCTCATGCCCGGCGGCACGCAGCGCGGCCGCCACCCGGGATCCGATGAAGCCGGCCGCACCGGTCAGCAGCACCCTCACGGCAGCTCGAACGGCAACGCGACACCGGCGTGGTGCCGACAGTGGGTGCAGGTGCGTTCGCCGCCCACCCGGCCGATCGCGGCGCGCACCAACGTCTTGAGCAGCTGCACGTTCTCCCCGAACCCGGCGAACACCTCGGCGGCCTTCACGCCGTCGCCGACCGCGACACCGGCGTCCACATCGGTCACCAAAGCTATTGCCGCATAGCATAGTTCAAGTTCCCGAGCCAGCACCGCCTCCGGGTAGCCGGTCATGTTGACCAGGCTGAACCCGGCGGTGGCGAACCACTGGCTTTCCGCGCGGGTGGAAAACCGCGGGCCCTGGATCACCACCATGGTGCCGCCGTCGACCACACCGGGCAGACCGGCGAGCACCGTCCGCAGCGTCGGGCAATAGGGGTCGGCGAAGCTGGCGTGCACACCGCCGGAGTCGAAATAGGTGTCGGCTCGACCCGTGGTGCGGTCGACAAGCTGGTCGGGCACGACGATCACACCCGGCCGCAGCCCGGGGCGCAGGCTGCCCACCGCGCACGGCGCGAACACCCGTCGTACCCCGAGTGCCCGCAGCGCCCACATGTTGGCCCGGTAGGGCACCGTATGCGCCGAGTAGCGGTGACCCGCACCGTGCCGCGGCAAGAACGCGACCTCGTGCTCCCCGATCGTGCCGATCGTGATCGGCGCGCTGGGCCGACCGTACGGGGTGTCCGGGTCGATGGTGCGCACCGCCCCGGCGGAGTCGAAGAACGTGTAGAAGCCGCTGCCGCCGATCACTGCCAGCATCCGCCCATTGTGGTGCATAGGGCAGGATGCCCTGGTGGCCAGTTTCGCGCAGTGGATCTCCGGGGCGCGGCCGCGCACGCTGCCCAACGCCGTGGCGCCCGTGCTGGCCGGCACCGGCGCCGCGGCCTGGCTGCACGCCGCCGTGTGGTGGAAGGCGCTGTTGGCACTGGTCGTCGCGGTCGCGCTGATCGTCGGGGTGAACTACGCCAACGATTACTCCGACGGCATCCGCGGCACCGATGACGACCGGGCCGGGCCGACTCGATTGGTGGGCGCGCGCCTGGCGGCCCCGCGGTCGGTGCTGACGGCGGCCCTGGTTGCCCTGACGGTGGGCGCGGTGGCCGGGTTGGCCCTGGCGGTGCTGACGGCGCCCTGGCTGGTCGCGGTCGGCGCGGTGTGCATCGCCGGGGCCTGGCTGTACACCGGCGGCTCCAAACCCTACGGCTATGTGGGTTTCGGCGAGCTCGCGGTGTTCGTGTTCTTCGGCCTGGTCGCCGTCCTTGGCACGCAGTACACCCAGGCGTTGCGGGTCGACTGGGTGGGGCTGATCCTGGCGGTGGCAACCGGCGCGCTGTCGTCGGCGGTGCTGGTGGCCAACAACCTGCGCGACATCCCCAGCGATGCGCGGGCCGGCAAGATCACGCTGGCGGTGCGGCTGGGCGATGCCCGGACCCGGCTGCTGTACCAGGGGCTGCTGGGCACCGCCGGGGTCTTGACCTTGGTGCTGATGGCGGCCACCCCCTGGTGTGCCGTGGGCTGGGTGGCCGCGCCGCTGGCGCTTCGCGCCGCGCGGCCGGTGCGCTCCGGCCGCGGCGGGCCGCAGTTGATCCCGGTGCTGCGTGACACCGGGCTGGCCATGCTGGTGTGGGCGACCGCGGTGGCGGCGGCGTTGGCGTTTGGCCAGCTGAGTTAGCTTCGACTGGGCACTCGGGGCGGGCTCTGTCGGCGCGTCGCCGCCGTAGGCGCACACTCGAGGGGAACAGATAGGACAGGTATGACGGAGATCGCCACGACCAGTGGTGCCAAGAACGTCGGACTGCTCAGCGTCGGGGCCTACCGCCCCGAGCGGGTGGTCACCAACGACGAGATATGTCAGAACATCGACTCATCCGACGAATGGATCTACAGCCGAACCGGGATCAAGACCCGCCGGTTCGCCGCCGACCACGAATCCGCCGTCTCGATGGCGGCCGAGGCATGTCGACGGGCATTGTCCAACGCCTCCCTGACCGCGGCCGACATCGATGGCGTGATCGTCACCACCAACACCCATTTCCTGCAAACCCCCCCGGCGGCCCCGAGTGTCGCGGCGGCGCTGGGCGCCAAGGGTGTGCTCGGGTTCGATCTCTCAGCGGGGTGCGCCGGGTTCGGATACGCGCTAGGCGCGGCGGCCGACATGATCCGGGGCGGAGGCGCCGCCACGATGCTGGTGGTCGGCACGGAAAAGCTTTCTCCCACGATCGACATGCACGACCGCGGCAACTGCTTCATCTTTGCCGACGGCGCTGCCGCGGTGGTGGTGGGCGAGACACCGTTTCAAGGCATCGGACCGACCGTCGCGGGTAGCGACGGCGAACAGGCCGGTGCCATCAGGCAAGACATTGACTGGATCACCTTTGCGCAAAATCCCAGCGGCCCACGCCCCTACGTGCGGCTCGAAGGTCCCGCGGTCTTCCGTTGGGCGGCATTCAAGATGGGCGACGTCGGTCGACGGGCGCTGGACGCCGCCGGGGTCAAACCCGATCAAATAGCCGTGTTCGTGCCCCATCAAGCCAATAGCCGCATCAACGAACTGCTGGTCAAAAACCTGCAATTGCGGCCGGACACCGTCGTCGCCAACGACATCGAACACGCCGGAAACACGTCGGCAGCTTCCATTCCGTTGGCGATCGCGGAAGTCATGCAGACGGGCGCGGCCAAGCCACGCGATTTGGCCCTGCTGATCGGCTACGGGGCGGGCCTCAGCTACGCCGCGCAGGTCGTCAGGATGCCGCTGCATGGCGACGCCTGAGCGCTAATCTTCGTCCGGATGGTCGGGCACCGACTCGCCGCGCAGCCGGGCCCGCAACCGCTCACGTTCGGCGCGCCGACGCTCACCGGCCACCGCGAGCGCGGCGGTGGCGCGCAGCCGCAGCGGCCGCAACAGCCAAATACCCAGTGGCATCGCAATGATCAACGCGAACAGCAGCGCAACGACCAGCGGGAATTCGGTCACCCCGGCCAGCCGCGCCACCCCGTAGATCGCGGCGCTGACCACGACCACCAACAGCAGCCGGGCGAAGGCGTAGACCACGATGTCGACGACACCCCGAGCGGTCTTGTCGTTGGGCGCTGCTGGCACAGCCCGAGCCTACGGCGCGGGTATATTCGGTCAAAGGAGGTGTCGAGTGCTCTACCTGCTCCTAGTCGTGGTCTTGGCGACGCTGATCTACATCGGCTGGCGCGTGGCCCGGTCGCAACTGAACCGGCCCAAGACCCGCGTCATTGGACCTGACGACGATCCGGAGTTCTTGTGGCGGTTGGGACACGGGGACAACAACCCGCGTTAGCCGCACCAATCAGCGCTCGGTAACGCCCGGATTCACGCGTCGCTGGTCGCCGGGGAACCCATCGGCGATGACGGCGGCCAACTCGGTGAGCGCCTCGCGGGTGCCCCGCTGCAACCGGTCCAAAACGATTTCGGCGCCTTCCTCGAGATGCGGGTCGAACGGCACCACCCGCACCGCGCGGCAACGCCGGGCGAAGTGCTCGATGACCTTACCCACGTCGACCTTGCCCGCGCGTGGCCGCACCGCGTTGATCACCGCGACCGAGTTGCGCACCAGGTCGTCGTGGCCGTGCGCCTCCAGCCAGTCCAGCGTCGCCGAGGCGCTGCGGGCGCCATCGATGGATCCCGAGCTGACCACGACCAGCACGTCGGACCTGGCCAACACCGCCGACATCGCCGAATGCAGCAGCCCGGTTCCGCAGTCGGTGAGCACCAGCCCGTAGAACCGCTCCAGGATTTCCAGGGTGCGGGTGTAGTCGTCGGCGCTAAACGCGTCCGACGCGGCTGGGTCGGCGTCCGACGCCAGCACCTCCAGTCCGCTCGGCCCCTGCGAGGTGTAGCCGCGGACATCGCCGTAGCGCTCGATACCGTCGGCGTCGCGCAGCAGGTGCCGCACGGTGGCCGGCGTCTCCAGCGGGACCTTCTGGCTCAACGTGCCGCGGTCGGGGTTGGCGTCCACGGCCACCACCCGATCGCCGCGCAGGTCGGCGAAGGTGGCCCCCAAGGTCGCGGTGATCGTGGTCTTGCCGACGCCCCCCTTCAACGACACCATCGCGACCCGGTAGCAGCCCCGCAGCGGCCGGTTGACCTGGGCGACCAGGTTGTTGTACCGGGTCGCGCGGGGGCCTTCCCCCACGTTGATCAGCCGACCCGACAGCACGTAGAGCACCCGACGCCAGCCCTCCGACGGCGGCGGTTTGACCGGCCGCAGCAGCATGGTGGTGGACAGCTCCGGATACGGCGTGTGGGGCACGGGTTCCGGACGGTACGGGGGCCGCTCGGCCGGGGCGGGCGGGGTCTGGACCGGGCCGGGGTGGTAGGCGCCGTACGCCGTCGGATCCACCCGCGGCGGGCCGGTCAGCGATCCGGTGGCCGGGGCGGAGTCCCAGGGCGGCGGGTCGGCGGGCGGTCCCGGCGGCGGCGGGCCACCGGGCTTGGGTGCGGCGGCGACCGGCTCGGTGCGGTATCCCGCAAAGCCCCGCCCCGCCGTCTCAGCGCCGGTTTCCGGCGGTGGCGCGCCCGCGTAGGGCTGCGCCGGCAACTGGATGGTCGGATGATCGGTGGTGGCGTTGTCGTCATACCCGCGGGGGGCGCCCATCGTCGGATGCTCGGTCACGTGCACTCCCCCTGTTGCAAGGCTCGGGTCGGTCGCTGACGACCGGTCAGCCCACACCCGCATACGAGTGCAGGCCGACAGTCACCAGGTTAACGAAGAACAGATTGCCCACCATGGCCACGAACCCGGCGACGTTGATCCAGGCCGCCTTCCGGTCCCGCCAGCCCGCGGTCGACCTGGCGTGCAGGTACGCCGCGTACACCACCCAGGCGACGAACGACACGGTCTCCTTGGGATCCCAGCCCCAGTAGCGGCCCCACGCTTGCTCGGCCCAGATAGCCCCGAACATCACCCCGAAACCGAACACCGGGAAGGCGAAGATCGTGGTTCGGTAGGCGATCCGGTCCAGGGTCTGGGCGTCGGGCAACCGCCGCACCAGGCGTGCCGCGGCGCCCTGCGCATCGGGCGCGCCCAGTCGTGAGGTCCGCAGCAGGAACAGCACGCTGGCGATGCCGGCGACCAGGAACACCCCCGAGCCCAGGCTGACCACCGACACGTGAATGGGCAGCCAGTAGGACTGCAGCGCCGGCATCACCGGGGCGGCGGCGGCGTAGAGCCAGCGTCCGGACACCGTGAGCAGGATCAGCACCGGGACCAGCAGGAAAACCCACAGCGGCCGGTAGGTCGGTCGGCGCAACACGATCGCGCCCGCGACCAGCCCGGCAAAACAGGTCAGGTTGATGAACTCGTACATGTTGCCCCACGGCGCCCGCATGGTGGCCAGGCCGCGCAGCGCGATGCAGGCGGCCAGCAGTCCGATTCCCAGGTAGAGCACCGCCAGGCCGGCGCGCCCGACGCGTTCGTCCAACGGTCGCCGCGGGGCGTCGGCCACGATCCCGGGGGTGGCGCTGTCGGCGGCAACCGATCCGGCCGGTACGGCCACCGGCGCAAGCTGGCGGCCTCGGGTGTATGCCAGCTCGACGGCCAGCAGCAGCAACGCGACCACCAGGGTGACCACCGCCGAGGTGAACGCCCAGTCCGAGCAGCTGGCCAGGGCGATGTTGATGTGCGCGGTGTTCATGTGACGTCCCTTCCGGTGCCCGCGGCCGCGTCGGCCATGTCGGCCATGTCGGGGGACCGCACGTCGAACCCGGCCAGCAGCCGCGCGGTCAGCCGCTCGAACTCGTCACCCCACCCGGAGTTGTCGGTGCGTGCCAGGCCGCCCAGCTCGACGTTCACCGTACCGGCGACCGCCGGGGTGATCCGTACCCATACCCGGCGGCGGCGCACCAGCAGCGACACCAGCAGACCGGCCATCATCGTGATCGCGAAAACCAGCACCCACCTCTGGCCGGGGTCGTGGGAAACCTGCAGGTTGACGAACGGCGTGGCGCCGTCGAAGCGGACAACGGTACCGGCCGCCGGGCCCTGGTCGATCCGGACCTGCTCACCGGCCCGCAGGTTGACCCGCTTCTCCTTGGTCAGCCGGCCCTGCTCGATCAGCCGGGGATCCAGGGTGAACAACGGCTGGGGGCGGCCACTGTCCAGGCCGGTGTCGCCGCGGTAGATGTCGATGGCCACCGCGGGATCGTCGAGCGCCGGAAAGCGCGACGACAACAGCGTGCCATCGAGCTGCTCGGTGGGGGCCAGCAGGCCCTGAATGGCGATCTGGTGCTTGCGACGCTCGTCGGCGTTGGGGGAGCTGCCGGCCGGCGGGTCGATGCGGGCCACACCCGACGACAGCAGGGTCCGTGGGTTGTCGGGCCGCCACTGCACGGTCGACACCCGGGCCTGCCCGTTGGGGAACGTCACCGTGAAGGTGGGCGCGTAGCCGTGGCCCTGCAGGTACACCCGGTCGCCGCCGACCCGCAGCGGGTGGTTGACCGCCAGCCGGTAGGACCGCCAGGTGTTGGTCGTCAGGTCGTTGCCGGCCTGATAGTCGATGTCCGCGGCGAACGAGGTGGCCTGCCCGGACGGCAGGTAGTGCGCCGCGAAGTCGTTGACCCGCAGGCAGATCGGGTGCAACGACGTGCCGTCGACGGTGTTTCCGGCGCGAAACGAGTCGAACGCCGCCGGCGACGCCGAGCAGAAGCCGGGACCGCCGTCGGCGATGACGACCACGGTGCCCTCGTAGCCGAACAGCTTGCCGACGGCCACCGCGACCAACAGCCCCAGCAGCGAGAAGTGGAACACGATGTTGCCGAATTCGCGGAGGTAGCCCTTTTCGGCGGATAGCTCCACGGCCTGGTCATTGTGCCGGGTTATGGTGCGCCAGCCGCGCAGCCGGCCGGCGATGGTGGCCGCCAGCTCCTCGGGGTTGCCGACGGCGGTGGAGCTGGCGTGCTTGGGCAGCCGGGCCAGGTTGCGCGGGGCGGACACCGGCGTGGCCCGGAGGCTGCGGGCATGCTCGATCATCCGCGGGACCAGGCAGCCGACCAGGGAAACGAACAGCAACACGTAGATGGCGGTGAACCAGAAGCTGGAGAACACGTCGAAGGCCTGCAGCTCGTCCAGCCACGGGCCGAGCACCGGATGCGCGGCCAGGTAGTCGTCGACCTTGCCGGCGTTGAGGGTGCGCTGCGGCAGCAGCGCGCCCGGTATCGCGCCCAGCGCGAGCAGGAACAGCAGCACCAGCGCGGTGCCCATCGAGGTCAGCGAGCGCCACGCGTTGCGCGCCTTCCCCGCGAGCAGACGCAAAAGCCCCCAAAATGGCCCATTTTGGGGTGCTTTTGCGTCTGCTCGCCCACTCAAATCGGCAACCTCACGTCGGACACGAAGGCGTCGCGCAGCCACCCGACCACGTCGTTCCACACCCCGGTGACCAGCGCCGCGCCGACGGCGATGAGCAGCGCACCGCCGAAAATCTGGATGGCTCTGGTGTGCCCGCGCAGCCAGCGAAGGCCGGCCACCGCCCACGCCGAGCCGAGCGCCAGCAGCACGAACGGGATCCCTAGCCCCAGGCAGTAGGCGATCACCAGCACGATGCCGCGCGCCACGCTGGCACCGTCGGTGGCCGAGGCGACGGTGATCACCCCGGTCAGCGTCGGCCCCAGGCACGGAGTCCAGCCAAGCGCGAACACCGCGCCCAGCAACGGCGCCCCGGCAACCGTCGTCCAGTGCCGCGGGGTGAACCGGGCCTGGCGCTGCAGGGCCGGGACCAGCCCCACGAACACCAACCCCATGACGATGGTCAACACACCGCCGACCCGCTGCAACACCAGCTGGTTGCCGATGAGCGTGCTGGTCATGCCCAGCACAACGACGCTGCCCAGCACGAACACCGTGGTGAACCCCGCCACGAACAGCGCCGCGGATCCGGCCACCCGCCACCGCGCGGCCGGCCGCGCCGGCTCGTCGACCCCGACAGCGGCGGCCAGATACGACAGGTAGCCCGGCACCAGCGGCACCACACACGGTGAGGCGAACGACACCAGCCCCGCCAGCACGCACACCCCTAGCGCCAGCAGCAGCGGCCCCGCCGCAGCGAGCTGGGTGAGCCCGGTCATTGCCGTCCGGGCGGCTGCCCCGCCCCGGGCTCGGCGGCCACCCGCTGGACCACCGGTTGCAGATCCTCGGCCAGCAGTTCCCGCAGGAACACCGCGGCCACCCGGTGCTGGCGGTCCAGCACCAGCGTGGACGGAATGACGGTGGTCGGGTACTGGCCCCCGAAGGCGATCAGGGTGCGCATCGCCGGGTCGTAGATCGACGGGAACGTGACGTGCCGGTCGTTGACGAAGTCCTGGGCAGCCTGGCGGTTGGTGTCCCGGACGTCGATCCCGAGGAAGGCAACCCCTAAGGCCCGCGTCGCGTCAGACACCCGCTGCAACTGACCGACCTCGGCCCGACAGGGCCCGCACCACTGGCCCCACACGTTGACGACGACCACGCGGCCGGCGAACGGGCCGGTGGGGTCATCCAACGACAGCGTGCGCGCCGGATCCACCAGGTCGGGCCCGGACAGCCGCCCCGGGCGCCCGCGGCTGGCGGGCGGGTCGTAGAAGATGTCGGTCTTGCCGCCGGGCGAAACGAATTCGAAGGTGCCGCCCTGGGCGACGGCGTCGCGCCCTGTGCAGCCGGTGAGCGCCCCGGCGAACAGCGCCAACGCCGTCCCCACAATCGCCGGCCGCCGCATGATCATGGCGCCGCTCCTCCGCATCGCTTCGCTCTGCATCGTCGCCGCCGCATGATCATGGCGCCGCTCCTCCGCATCGCTTCGCTCTGCATCGTCGCCGCCGCATGGTCACCCGCTCGCCGGTTGCGCGTATTCGACGTCGACCAGCCGGTCGCCGTGGTAGACAAACGACGTCACCGAGGCCAGCGCGCACTCCCGGCGCCGCGGATCGTGCCAGAGCCGCCTACCGGTCAGGTGCCGCCGCAGCGTCCATACCGGCAATTGGTGGCTGACGCACACCACCTCGTGACCCGCGCCCCGGACCCGCGCCTTGTCCAACGCGGTGGTCATCCGCTGCGCGATTTCGATGTACGGCTCGCCCCAGGACGGGGTGAACGGGTTGCGCAGCTGCCACCACACCCGCGGGTCACGCCAGGCGCCGTCACCGGGGCCGAGCCGGCGGCCCTCGAAGAAGTTGGCCGCCTCGATCAGGTCCGGATCGATGTCCACCGCCAGGTCGTGCCGGGCCGCGATGGGCGCGGCGGTCTGGCGAGCCCGCTGCAGCGGGGAGGCGATCACCGCGACCACGTCGCGGTCGGCCAGATAATCGGCGACCGCGGCCGCCTGCGCCACCCCGGCCTCGGACAGGCCGAATCCGGGCAGCCGGCCGTAGAGCACGCCGGTGGGATTGCAAACCTCACCGTGGCGCACCAGGTGAACGCGGGTCTGCTCGGCCATCAGGTCCCATCCTCCGGGGCGGTGGCGCGGGCCGCGGCCGCGGCGGCGGCCGGCACGGCCTCGGCGATCCGGCCGAACGCGGCATCGTCGAGAGCGGCCGACACGAACCACGTCTCGAACGCACTGCACGGCGGGTAGACACCGGCGCTCAGCAGCGCATGAAAGAACGGCGGATACCGCCACGTTTGGCTGCCGCGGGCGGACGCGAAGTCGGTCACCGGGGTCTCGGCGAAGAACACACCGAGCATATTGCCCGCCCGCGGAATCTGATGGGGCACACCGGCATCCGTCAGCGCCTCGTCCAGCAGCCGAGCCAGGCGGTCGGCGTTGGAGTCCAACGCGGCATAGACCGCGTCGTCGGCGGCCCGCAGCGTCGCCAGCCCGGCGGCCATCGCCACCGGATTGCCCGACAGCGTGCCGGCCTGATACACCGGCCCCAACGGCGCCAGCCGCTCCATCACCTCGGTCCGCCCGCCGAACGCGGCGGCCGGCAGCCCGCCGCTCATCACCTTGCCGAAGGTGTACAGGTCAGCGGCGACGGGATCGATTCCGTACCAACCACTTCGGCTGACCCGGAAGCCGGTCATCACCTCGTCGAGGATCAGCAAGCAGCGGTGCTCCGCGGTGATCGCACGCAGCTCGGCGTTGTAGCCCGGCCCGGGCGGGACGACCCCCATGTTGCCGGGGCTGGCCTCGGTGATCACCGCGGCGATCTGGTCGCCGAACTTGGCGAAGGTCCGCCGCACGGCGTCAATGTCGTTGTAAGGCAAGACGATTGTGTCGGCCGCGGCGGCACCGGTGACACCGGGCGAGGACGGCAGGCCCCGTGACGATCGCAAGCGCGGCGAAGCCGGGCGCAGCGGGTCGTCACATAAGCCCAGGGTGGCCACCCCGGAACCCGCGTCGGCGAGCAACGCATCCACATGCCCGTGGTAGCAACCGGAAAACTTGACGATCTTGACCCGGCCGGTGAACCCGCGGGCCAGCCGCACGGCGCTCATCGTGGCCTCGGTGCCGGAGTTCACCAGCCGAATCCGTTCGACGGGTGCCACCCGGTCGATGATCTCGGCGGCCAGCTCGGTTTCGGCCGGCGTCGGCGCCCCAAACGACAGGCCGTGCGCGGCGGCCCGGGCGACGGCGTCGACGACGGCGGGGTGGGCGTGGCCGAGGATCATCGGACCCCACGAGCAGACCAGGTCGACGTAGCGGTTGCCGTCGGCGTCGGTCAGCCAGCAGCCGTGCGCTTCGGTGATGAACCGGGGCGTGCCGCCCACCGCGGTGAACGCCCGCACCGGGGAGTTGACCCCACCGGGGATCACCGTGCAGGCGCGCGCGAACAACCTCGCCGAGGCTGCTACCTGCATCGCCTGGTCAGTGCCGCCCATGCCGACCAGTGTCCCAGCCGTCGCGACGCGGTCGACTACGGGGTGTAGTTTCCACCGGGGTTTCCCGACGCCGAAGCCGGCTACGGCAGCGGCCCGGAGTTGAAGAAGCCGGAGATGGTGTCGCCCCGGTTGGCCCAACCCGAGATCAGCACGCCGAAGTTTCGGGCGCCGGAGTTTCCAACGCTGCCCAAGGACACGTTGTGGAAGCCCGAATTGTTGGCGCCGGCGTTGCCGAACCCCGACGCGCTGCCGGCACCGACGTTGAAGAAGCCCGAGGATGGGCTGGTGGTCGAGTTGAAGAAGCCCGGGCTCGGCGGAATGTGGATGATCGTGATGCGGCCGATGCCGGGGACGCTGAACCCGATGTCGATGCCGATCAGGCCCTGATAGTTGCCCCTCCAGAAGAGGCCGTTGCTGAAGCTGCCGCTGATCAACGCGCCGGTGTTGACATCACCGGAGTTGGCGACGCCGGTGTTGTAGTCGCCGCGGTTGAGGTAGCCGGTGTTGTAGCTGCCCGGGTTGAAGCTGCCCGTGTTGGTGTTGCCCGAGTTGCCCATCCCGGTGTTGTAGTTGCCCGAGTTGCCGATGCCGGTGTTGGCGATCCCGGAGTTGAAGTGGCCCGTGTTGGAGCTGCCCGCGTTGGCGATGCCGGTGTTGTAGCTGCCAGTGTTGGCGATGCCCCAGTTGCCGACGGCCGAGTTGGCGATGCCGACGTTGCCGGTGCCCGAGTTGGCGATGCCGACATTGCCGGTGCCCGAGTTGAACAAGCCGACGTTTCCGGTGCCCGAGTTGAACAAGCCGATATTGCCACCGCCCAGGTTCAGCAGGTCGATGCCGACCCTGTTGTCGCCGGTCAGCCCGATACCGATGTTCCCGTTTCCGGTGTTGGCCAAACCGACGTTGCCATCACCGGTGTTGGCGAACCCGAGGTTGTTGCTGCCGGTATTGGCGAACCCGAGGTTGCCCGCATCAACGGCGGCCGCGGCGGCTGGGCGGGCCGGCGGGCCCGGCAAATTCCGCAGTGACTGGGCGAGCGGCGCCAACGCCGAGGCAACGGCCGAAACCCCGGCATGATAGCCCAGCATCGCGGCCACGTCCTGGGCCCACATTTGCTCGTAGGCGGCCTCGGCCGCGGCGATCGCCGTCGCGTTCTGCCCCAACAGGTTGGACAGCACCAGCGACACCAGTCGGGTGCGGTTGGCCCCCACCGTCGCCGGATGCACCATCGCCGCGCGTGCGGCCTCAAACGCCGCCGCCGCCGCCCTGGCCTGCCCGGCCGCCTGCTCCGCGTGCCCGCCAGCAACGGTCAACCACCCGAGATAAGGTGCGGCCGCGCCGGTCATCGCCGCCGCGGCCGGACCCCGCCAGGACGCACCGGCCAACCCGGAGGTCACCGCGGCGAACGCAGCCGCCGCCGATCCCAACTCGGCGGCCAAGCCGTCCCAGGCCGCCGCGGCCGCCATCAACGGCCCGGTACCGGCGCCCAAAAACATCCGCGCCGAGTTGACCTCCGGCGGAAGCACCGAAAAATCAATCACCGCAATTCCCTTCGCGGCCCGTCCAGCCGGTGGGGTGGGCGCATGGGCAACCAGGAAATCCTATCCCACGGCCGCGGCCTTGAGTTTCGCCCCGATCGACGAGTTGGATGGCAAGCATGCGACTGCCCCAGCGCCTGGCCCGGTTCAACCGCCACGTCACCAACCCCGTTCAGCGGCTATGGGCCGGGTGGGCCCCGTCGTTCGCCATCATCGAGCACGTCGGGCGGCGCTCCGGAAAGCGGTATCGGACGCCGGTGAATGCGTTCACCGCCACCATCGACGGCAATCCCGGCGTCGCGGTCCTGTTGACCTACGGCCCCGACCGGGACTGGCTGAAGAACCTCAAAGCGGCAGGCGGCGGCCGAATGCGCCGCCACGGCAAGACATTCGGCATCGCCGACCCGCGGGTGGTCAGCAGGGCCGAAGCGGCGTCGCAGGTCACCTGGGGGCGGCGGGTGTTCGCCCGCCTTCCGTTCGAGCAGGCGGTCTTGTTCACCCGAACGTCCTAACGACCGCGCGATCCGGGTCGGCTGTGCTGTCGCCGCCCGCCACCGACCGTGAAGTACAGCACGAGCACCACCGCCCAGGACAACAGGCTGAGCCAGAGCTGGGTCCGCGCGGCCCGGTCGAACGCCATCTGCACCAGCACGGCGGTGATTCCGGCGACGGTCACGATGGACAGCACGGGAAAGCACCACATCTTCACCCGCAGCCGCTCGGCGGGTATCCGGCGGCGCAACACGATCTGCGACAGTGCGATCAGCAAGTAGACGAACAAGATGACGGCGCCCGAGGAATTGAGCAGGAAGAGAAACACCGTGCCGGGCGCGAGCCACGCCATGAGAACGCACCCGAAGCCCACCGCCGACGAGCACAGGATGGCCGTCGAGGGGATCCCGCGCCGGCTGACCCTGACCAGCCGGGCGGGCGCCTCGCGCCTGCCGGCGAGCACGAACAGCATCCGCGACGCGGTATACAGGCCCGAGTTCAGACACGACAGCACGGCGGTGAGCACCACCACGTTCATGATCTGATCCGCACCGGCTAGACCCATCTGCTGGAGCGCGGCAACGTAGGGCGAAGCACCGAGTTCCACCGAGTCCCACGGCAGGATTACCACCAGCAGAAAGACCGAGCCGACAAAGAAGATCACGATGCGCGCAACCACCGACCTGGTCGCGCGCCGAATGGCCCGTTGCGGGTCCCGGCTTTCGGCGGCGGCGATGGTGACGACCTCGGCGCCGACCATGGAGAAGATCGCCACCACGATGGCGGCGAAGACGGCCCCGACCCCCCTCGGGAGGAACCCGCCGTGCGCGTGCAGGTTGGCGAAATCCATGCCATGGCCCGGCAGCAATCCGAGGACAAAGGCCGCGCCGACGCCCAGGAAGATCACGATGGCGGCGACTTTGATTCCGGCGAACCAGAACTCGAACTCGCCGAAGGATGTCACCGAGAACAGGTTGGTCGCCGTCATCAGCACCATCAGGCACAGCGCCAGCAACCACAACGGCGCCGCGAGCCAGTAGTTGAGCACCTTGGCGCCGGCCACCGCCTCGAAGCCGACCACGATCACCCAGAAGTACCAATACAGCCAGCCGACCGAAAACCCGGCCCAGCCACCCAGGGCGTGCGCCGCGTAATCGGCGAACGATCCGGTCGACGGCCTCGCGTTGGCCATCTCGCCCAGCATCCGCATCACCAGGATGATCAGCCCACCGCACACCGCGTAGGTCAGAAACGCCGCGGGCCCGGTCTCGCGGATCACCACACCGGAGCCCACGAACAGTCCGGCGCCGATGACACCGCCGAGGGCGATCATGTTCAGCTGCCGCTGCGACAGTCCTGGGCGCAGCTGCGCGGTGCCATGGCTGGCCATGTCGTGGGTCCTCCCGGCGTGCCCCGGCCACGATGTGATGGTTATTTACCACAACACATCCGTTGCCGGGGCACCACCGGTAGCCGCCCGCTGCCGGCTCGGCGATCAGTCCAGGCGGGTGGCCACCGCGGCCCGCACCGGCAGGTGCACCCCGTGGTCTTCTAACAGCGGTTCCAGCCCGCCTAGCTGGTACGCGAACGACAGCATCCGCTCCAGCGCCTACCCTCGAACCAGCCCAACCAGACGGCGAACCATCTATACCGGTGGCCGAATGCCCTGCTCGCCACGCTGATTTCGGGCACGCGTACCCGCAGCTTCTTGCCGGGCTTGCCCGCGACAGGCTGCGCAACAGGATCCCGCTGTTGCGTCGGGCGCTGGGAGACCGCTTCGTGTCCCACCATCGGCCTATCTCGGAAAAGATCCTGCCAGGCTGGACTTTCTCGACGAGCCATCGAGGAGCATTCGGGCGAGATTGACCGGCTGATCGCCCCGTTCGCCACTAAGTGGTCGCGCCGACAGGTACGTTCGTCGGGCGTCGGAACCAGCACGATCCCGTGCGCCGCGGCTTGCTGGCGACCTGTGCCCAAGGCGCGCGTTCACTGTTGTCTCATTCGCCTCACGCGTTTCGGCGCGGCAGGAATATGCGATGTGCCCGCCTTTGAGCGACAACCGTGGCTGTCGCCCAAAGCGTTCAGGGGGCTGCTGTGGACGGCACGTGGAAACTGACCCCCGCGTGACGGTGCGGTTGGGTTTGAATAAGGTCAAGCTGCTGGACAGCATCACCGGGGTTGAGCGGCGCGGTGCGGAGTGCACCGTCGCTGAAATCGGCGTAAGACATGCCGCGGTTCGGCAGTTCGGCGCACCTGGCCAGCCGGGCGGGCCGCTTGCCCGGAACACCACGAAACTGCCGGCAACCATAAATCCGGCCGGTCTCGCTCGGGTTCTCAGCGGTCGGCGGCCACCTTGGCCCGATGCGCCGAAGGCGCGGGGCGTTCCAAGGGGGCACCTGCCTGGGCGCCCAGTTCCAGCGCCTGCGAGGACGACGCGGGACATAACAAGGCCCCGCTAGGCGGTTGAGCACTCGATCCTTGTCGCCGCCTGCCACGTTCTCGACGGCCACGTTCCGTACCGCGATCTCGGTGCCGACCGGTTCCAACGCCCGGCGGCGCACGCCGGCCGCCTCGCCCACCAGATCGAAACACTCGGATTCTGCGTCACCATCGAACCCACCGACTAGGCCACCTGTAGCCAACAACTCAACGCAACAACGCGACTCGCGGTGCGGGGCCGACTCCGCACCGGCCCTCGGGTGCCAAGGCCACCTGCACTACCCGGTCAGGTTCATACGGTCGACCGCCGTCAACCGCCCCAGCCGCCTCTCAGTGCGCTCGGCGCGCGCTCCCGTGTGGATCTGGACGGTATTTTCGATTGCCCGGCTTCTGTGTGGATCACGCCGCGATTCGCATCGCTGCCAAGCCACGCCCGCGCGAGCGCAGCGCACGGGCGGGGTGCACGGGCCTGTCTGGCGTCAGCCGGGCGTTCCGGGCGCTCCGGGGGTGCCCAGCAGCCGCCCGCGGCCGCCGCCGCTGCCGCCGCCCCCACCGGCGCCGGCGGGCATGCCGGGTCCTCCGGCGCCGCCGTTCCCGCCGTCCCCGCCGTTGCCGATCAGCACCCCGCCGGCGCCGCCGTTGCCGCCGTTGCCGCCGGCGGCCCCGCCGACCCCACCCCACCGATACCATGTGCTCAATGCCCACCCCGGGGCGCTGGAGCTGGCTGGTCAACAACGTAAACGTCGGCCCTCGACGCCGACGCGACCGGCGATCCCAGTCGTTCTGGTGGCCGCCCATGTCGCCGACCGCGGCGCTTGCTGTCACGATTGGCCACAGGCGCGGCGTGGCTGGACGAGCGGAACCGATCCGCGCGGCATGATGACGCTCGTGGTTGACCTGACCCGACGTGCGGTGCTGCGCGTGGCCGCCGGCGCCAGCGCAGGCGCCGCCGGCGCCTGGGCGTTGAGCGGCCTGCTGGATCCGCTGCAGCCCCAGGCCGCGCCGCCGCAAGCCCCCGCCCCCTTCGAGCCCCCGGCGGCGGGCAGCGCCCTGCCGACCAGGCTCACCGGCTGGTTCGTCTCGGCGGCACGCGGTGGCATCAAGACCAACTGGGTGATCGCGCTGCCGCCGGGCCAGACCCGGATGCTGCGTCCGGTGATCGCGCTGCACGGTAAGGACGGCGACGCCACCATGATGCTCGACGTCGGCGTCGAGGACGCCCTGGCCCAGCTGGTCAAGGAGGGCAAGCCGCCGGTGGCGGTCGTGGGGGTGGACGGCGGCAACACCTACTGGCACCGCCGGGTTTCGGGTGTGGACTCCGGCGCCATGGTGCTCGACGAGTTGTTGCCGATGCTGTCGTCGCTGGGGATGGACACCTCCCGGGTGGGGTTTTTGGGATGGTCGATGGGCGGATACGGGGCGCTGCTGCTGGGGGCCCGGCTCGGCCCGGCGCGCACCGCCGGAATCTGCGCGATCAGCCCGGCGCTGTTCACCTCGTTTACCGGCAGCACACCCGGGGCCTTCGACAGCTACGACGATTGGGTGCGCAACAGCGTGTCGGCCCTACCGGCGCTGTCACAAATCCCGCTGCGCGTCGACTGCGGCACCGGCGACCGCTTTTATTTCGCCACTCGCCAATTCGTCAATCAACTGAAAAGGCCGCCGGCGGGCGGCTTCTCGCCCGGCGGGCACGACGTGGACTACTGGCGCGCGCAGCTACCCGACGAGCTCGCCTGGATGGCGTCCTAGCCGACGCGCATGACCGTCCGGCAGCACGACACCACCAGCCACTCCCCCAGGCGGCCGATCCCGCGCGGCGCGTTCCGCCCGGACATCGAGGGCTTGCGCGCCGTCTCGGTGCCGGCGGCCGTCCGCTACCACGCGGGCATTCCCGGCGCCGGCGGTGGCCACATCGGTGTGGAAGTGTCGTCATCTCGGGCTGCTGGCTCCGGTGCTCGGCGCCCTGGCCGATCGCGCCCAGTCGGACGGATGAATTTGGCCCAAATGAACCTCATGACGACGACGAACGTGGTACGAATAAAAGAGTTTTGGAGGTTTTGAGATGACCCCGCTGCTGCTGGCCTGCGTCGCAGTGGCCGCACCGGTCGCCGGCCTTGGCCTGCTCCAGTTGCAGGCTCGTCTGGAACGCTGGGACTACGAACGGCACGCAGAAGACTGAATGCCGGCCATCGACAGCGCCAAATACGCCGCGCCACCGCCACTTTAACGGCAGTGCTGCCCGGCGGAAACCGCATCCGCATCCGATAGCTGCTGGGGCACAGCATGATTCGCCGACTCCGGCAACACTAACCCCGCGCCGGCCGAAACCCCTTCCGGCGCATCGTCGATCATGCCATCCACCATCCTGCGCATCCAACGACGGGCGGGCTCTTCGACGAGGTGATACAGCAGGATCGCGCCACCCACGGCAATCGCAAGCAGGCCGACGATGTTCCATTTCCAGGGCTGGTCCTGCGGTGTGAGCTGGAATTGTTCGACGGTCCACCCCCAGGCGGTATGCACCAGCTCGTGCACCATGTACAGGCAGAACGAAATCTGGCCACCGTACACCATCGGCCGCGTCGACAGCGGCCTCGGCAGGCCGCCCGCGCCGATCGCCAGCGTCATCACCAGCGGAACGAACAGCGCGTCGACCACCCCGCCGCCGTCGTGGACGCCGGGCAGCGGATGAGCGGCGACCAGGTAGAGGGTGCTCACGATGACCACGACAAGCAGCGCGCAAACGTACCCGGCGACACGGCGAGCGCGGTCGGTCGGCCGCAACCTGCGCACGGCGGCGCACGCCAGCGCGCCCGCGGTGAACTGCGTCACGATTCGCGGCAGCCAGCTCCATGGGCTGTAAAACGAACCGCTGGCCACCAACAGCGCCACCGGCGGCAACGACGCCGCGAAGGCCAGCCCCATCAGGGTCCACGCCCGGGCGGCACGCTGCATCCGGAAGATGACCAGCACTAACGGACTGAACAGCAGGTAGGCCAGCCATTCCGCGCTGATCGACCAGGCCGGCCCGTCCCAGCTGGACCCATCGAAGTACGGTTGAAACCACAACTGCACCAGCAGGATCTGGCGTACATAGCTGGCCGCGGTCAGCTGGCCGGCCGCTGGCGACGGTACGTGACCGACGTGCAGGGTGACGATCACCCACAGGGCGGCCAGGTGCATGGTGACCAGGTACACCGGCCACACCCTGGCCAGCCGCAACCACAGGAAGCGCAAGGTGGCGCGCGCCGACCACGACCGCCCCATGCGGTCCAGGTAGTTCCAGGTCAGCACGAACCCGCTGAGGATGAAGAACAGGTCGACGCCCTGCGCGCCGCGGGCGAGCACCGGCGCGAGCGCGTCGCGGACACCGGGCGCCGCGTCGCCCAGCATCGGCCGGAAGTGAAACAACACGACCCACGCTGCGGCGACGATGCGAAGCCCGGTCAGGGCCTTGATCTCTGCGCTGCGCACGACGTTCTTTCCGTCTGGTGGTTCGCTCGCCTGCTCGTCGGCTGACCGGGTGATCCCGCCGCGTCACCGATCACCGACCGGCAACCGGCAGCCGTCGCAGCGTAACAGCGCGCTGCCGCGATGTCCTGACGGCTCGGCGCGCTGATCCGCCCCGGCGGCCCGGCTGGGTCCGCGCGGGCCCCGCGAACTCGCTTCTTAGCAAAGAGTTAGACGCGGCTGTCGGTCTCCTTAGGTTCTGCGGGCAGCGTTGTAGAGGGCTGGGTCGACGCTGAGCCGGACCGCGTAACGCCACACCGCCATCGAGAATGAGGCCGCGCATGACCATCGCGATCACCACCTCGCCGTCGCGCGTCAACGGCACCGTCGACTGCGGTGGCGCTCAGATTCGGGCCCACTGTCGTCACCTGGCCACCGTGGTGACCATCCGAGGCGAGATCGACGCCGTCAACGTCGATCAGGTCAGCGAGCACGTTCGGCGGTTCATCCTCGGGAACAGCCCTGTGGTGCTCGACCTGACCGACCTCAGCCGCTTTGACGTGGCCGGTCTCTCGCTGTTGTGCGCCCTCGACGCGGACTGCCGGGCCGCCGGGCTGGAATGGACCTTGGTGCCAAACCCGGCGATCCTCGAGCTGTTGGGCGATGGCTGCGAGCCCGACCACGACGAGGCCGCGTTCCCGATAGCGCGCTCGGTGCACGAAGCGCTTCGCAACCTGGCCGAAGCCATCGGCAGGCGCCGTCAGCTGGTGTTGCCGCTGCTGCGGAAAATGGCCTAGAAACGCCGCAGCCTGGCCAACCCGACCACCACAAGCACGCCGGCCACCGTCGCCAACACCAGGGTCAGCACCAGCTGCTGCGGGTGATACACCACCGACGTGGTGACCGGCTGGCCATCGGCGACCGGCGCGACGGCGACCGTTGCGCGGGTGTGCACCCAGCTCACGACGGTACCCACCGACGCGGCACCGGCCAGGCCGAGCTCCAGCAGGGCCCGGTGCCGGGCGATCACAGCGGCCACTCGGGGTCGTCGTCGTGCGCATCGGGGACGTACGGCCCCACCCGCTCCTCCACCAGCGGGGTCAGCGCCGCCCGAAGGTGACGGTGACGACGCGCCCAGGCCTGCGCGGTGCGGCCCCCGCTGAGCCTGAGGCCGATGCCCACCCGACCGCGTGGCACCCCGACCAGTTCGCCAAGCGCCCGCGCCGACTGCCACTTGGCCAGCGGCTTGCCGGACGCCACCGAATTCTCCGGTTCCGGAAACACTTTGACGATCTCGGACACCAGGATGGTCTCGGTGCCCTGGCGCAGGGATTCCTCGGTCAACTCCACCGAGGTGTGGATCCGCGCAGCCTTCACCTGAACCGCCACGAACGCCGTCACCAACACCAGGAAAATCACCGGTGTCGTCAGCGAAATCGTTGCGCCGCTGGACTTTTGGATGAAGATCAGCGACGCCGCCGAGAACGGGCCGGCCAGCAACCAATACCAGCTGGCGCCGGGTTCGTAGAACAACGGCTTGGGTTTGGCGTCCCTCGCTGCGGTCATTGCTGCCTCACCCAGTGATTGTTACTCGCCAGGCCCGTCATGAAAGCCAGCCCGCCGCATCGACGGCCCAGTAGGTGAGCACGATATCGGCCCCGGCGCGCCGGATGCTGGTCAACGTCTCCAGCACGGCGGCCCGCTCGTCGATCCAGTTGTTGGCGGCGGCCGCGCGGATCATCGCGTACTCCCCCGAGACTTGATAGGCGGCGACCGGCACCGGCGAGACCCGCGCCGCAGCCGCCACCACATCCAGGTAACCCAACGCGGGCTTGACCATCACCATGTCGGCGCCCTCGTCGAGGTCCAGTTCGACCTCGCGCAGCGCCTCCCGCGAGTTGCCCGGATCCTGCTGATAGGTTCGCCGATCGCCGGACAGGCTGGAGCTCACCGCCTCGCGGAACGGGCCGTAGAACGCCGAGGCGAACTTGGCGGCATACCCCAGGATCACCACGTCGGTGTGCCCGGCGGCGTCCAGGCCGTCGCGGATCGCACCCACCTGGCCGTCCATCATCCCGCTCGGCGCCACCACATGAGCGCCCGAATCCGCTTGCGCCACAGCTAATTCCACGTAGCGGGCCACGGTGGCGTCATTGTCGACCCGGCCCCGGTCGTCGAGGACACCGCAGTGCCCGTGGTCGGTGAACTCGTCCAGGCAGGTGTCGGCCATCAACACCGTGGCCTCGCCGAGGTCCTTGGCCAGGTCCCGAAGCGCCACGTTGAGGATGCCGTCGCGGTCGGTTCCGGCCGAACCGGCAGGGTCCTTGTCCTCGTCGCGGGGCACGCCGAACAGCATCAGCCCGCCCACGCCGGCGGCGACGGCGTCGGCGGCCGCGGCGCGCAACGAATCCCGGGTGTGCTGGACCACCCCCGGCATGGAGGCGATCGGCCGCGGCTCGCCGATACCGTCGGCGACGAACATCGGCAGCACCAGATGCCTGGGCTCCACCGTTGTTTGCGCCACCAAGCGGCGCAAAGCGGGGGTTGCGCGGAGCCGGCGAGGACGCTGCCGGGGAAAGCTCACTACACCAGAGGAGTGGCGACCCGCCGCGCCCGGCTCCGCCGCGCTTGCGATCGCCACCGGGCCCAACTCGTGGCGACCCGCCGCGCCCGGCTCCGCCGCGCTTGCGATCGCCACTAGCGCCTGCGGCTCTTCTTGCGGGGCGGGGGCAGCGCGCCCTCGGCACGCAGCCGGGCGGCGTGCTCGGCCAGCGCGTCCACCAGCGGGCCCACCGCGGCCGTCTCCGGCTGGACGTCCACCCGAAGCCCAAACTCGGCGGCGGTCTCGGCGGTCTTGGGGCCGATGCAGGCGATGATGGTCCGCGCGTGCGGCTTGCCGGCAATGCCGACCAGGTTTCGCACCGTCGAGCTGGAGGTGAAGCACACCGCGTCGAAGCCACCCGTTTTGATCATTTCCCGAGTGGCCGCCGGCGGCGGGGCGGCCCGCACCGTCCGATAGGCGGTAACGTCCTCGATCTCCCAACCACGCTCGCGCAGGCCCTCGGCCAACGTCTCGGTGGCGATGTCGGCGCGCGGCAGCAAAACCCGGTTCACGGGGTCGAAAACGCTGTCGTAAGGCGGGAATTCGTCCAGCAGGCCGATCGACGACTGCTCCCCGGACGGCACCAGCTCGGGGCTGATTCCGAAGGCGCGGACCCGGTCGGCCGTCGACTCGCCGACACAGGCGATCTTCACACCGGAGAACGCGCGAGCATCCAGACCGAACTCACCGAACTTCTCCCACACCGCGCGCACCGCGTTGGTGGAGGTGAACACCACCCACTGGAATCGGCCATCAACCAGGCCCTTGACCGCGCGTTCCATCTGCGCGGGGCTGCGCGGCGGTTCCACGGCGATGGTCGGCACCTCCACCGGCAGCGCTCCGTATGCCGTCAACCGCTCACTCATCTCGCCGGCTTGATCCTTGGTGCGCGGCACCAACACGGTCCAGCCGTAGAGCGCCCGGCTCTCCCACCAGTTCAGCTTGGCCCGGTTGGTCACCGTCTTGCCGATGGTCACCACCAGCGGTCCGGTGAACGGCTCTCCCCCGTTCGCGGGGGACAGCCTGGCGTCGGCGCCGCCCAGCACCGCCGGGTCGGTCAAGCCCTGCAACGTGGTCTCGAGCGAGCGTTGCTGGCAGGTGGTGCCGTGCGCGGTCACCACGCACGGGGTGGTCTCGGCGAGCTGGTGGTCGATCAGGGTGCGGGCGGCATCGGCCAGTTGCGCCGCGCTGGCCTGCAGGATCAGCGGCCCGGGTGCGGCGGCCAGCGCCTCCCAATCGGTGTTTTCGGGGTCGATACGCACGTCGGCGACCGTGTGCGACGAGCCCAGCGGCAGCCCCGCATACGTCGGGACCGCGTTGCTGGGGGCCAGGCCGGGCACGATCTCGATGTGCAGGTGGGTGCGTGCGACGGCGTTGACCTCGGCGATAACGGCGTCCACGGTCAGCGGATCACCGGACACCAGCCGCACCACGTCGGCCCCCGCGCGGGCTTCGGTGGTCAGCATCTTGGCGACCTCGACGGGATCCCCCAGTGCCGGCCGGATATCGGGGCCGCCGGACACCACGGCCGGGGGGTGCTGGCCGCGGTCGTCGCCTTCGATGGCCCCATCGGCGTTCCCGGAGCCCGGAGCGGCCGGCGCCGGGCCGGACACCGGCGGCAAATCCTTGCCGATCAGCGCCAACACCGGCTCGGGCACGCACGGGTCGATGAACACCAGGGCCGCGTTCGCCAACACGGTCGCCGCCCGCGTGGTCAGCAGTCCCGGGTCGCCCGGACCGGAACCCACGAACGTGATGCGGCCCGGCCTCGGCTTGCGCACTCGCATGGTCGGTTGGCGAGTCATTGTCGCTCCCACGTCCTCACTCAACTTCCTCGCGCGGGGTCTGCCGCGCTCCCCACATCAGCTCCCGAGCGCCCCGTTCGAACAGCTCCGCGGCAACCGAGAGCCCCAGCTCGCGTGCCCGACCGGGAGCGCCGATACCGGACGCACGGATCACCTCGGATCCGTCGACCGCCGCCACGCAGCCCCGCAGCGACAGCTCTTCGAAGACCCGCCCTTCCTCATCGATGGACTCGACCACCTCGGCGAGCGCGCCCACCGGTGCGGAGCAACCGGCCTCCAGTTCGGCGAGCAGGGCGCGCTCCGCGGTGACCGCCGCGCGGGTGTCCGCGTCGTCCAACTCGGCTAGCACTGCCACCAGCCGACTGTCCTCGGCGCGGCACTCGATCGCGAGCG
Source organism: Mycobacterium shinjukuense (assembly GCF_010730055.1). Taxonomy (NCBI): domain Bacteria; kingdom Bacillati; phylum Actinomycetota; class Actinomycetes; order Mycobacteriales; family Mycobacteriaceae; genus Mycobacterium; species Mycobacterium shinjukuense. The sequence continues at coordinate 3,201,451 of NZ_AP022575.1, forward strand.
CGCCTTGAGCCGGTGCCGGCAACATCTGTGTCGGCTCGAGCGTCTCGGTGACGGCGTCGAGGCGGCCCAGCCGGGCCAGGCCCGCCCGGGCCACCACGACGGCGTCAAGTTCACCACTGCTTACCCTGTTCAACCTGGTATCTAGGTTGCCTCGTAGGGGGCGGATTTCCAAACCGAGACCCAATGCCCTAAGCTGTGCGGCCCGCCGCGGCGAGGATGTCCCCACCAGCGCGCCGGCCGGCAGTTGGGCCAGCACCAAGCCGTCGCGGGCCACCACCGCGTCGCGGGGGTCGTTGCGGGGGGGTATGGCCGCCACCGTGAACCGCGGGTCGGCGGCGGTAGGCAGATCCTTGTGCGAGTGCACGGCCGCATCGACGCGGCCGTCCTCGATGGCCTCCCGCAACGCGGTCGTGAACGCACCCACGCCCAGGCTGGCGATGGGCGCCGACGACCGGTCGCCGGCGGTGCTGACGGTCACCAACCGCGCGGGATGGCCATGAGCGATGAGAGCGTCTCTGACGGTTGCCGCCTGGGTGGTGGCCAGCAGGCTGCCCCGGGTGCCTATCCGGATCACGTGGACCAATCAGCTACCCGGCGGGTTTCTTTCGGTTACCGTGCACATCGCCGACGCCGTGGCGCCGTGCACCCTCGAATCCGCTTGCTACCACAGGCAATTCACCCGCGGTTGCGACGGCGTCCACCGCGGTCTGGTCCAGTTCGAAAAGCTCTCGCAGCGCCTCGGCGTAACTGTCCCCTCCGGGGGCACTGGCGAGCTGCTTGATCCGCACGGTGGGGGCGTGCAGCAGCTTGTCCACCACCCGGCGCACGGTCCGGGCCACCTCGTCGCGCTCGGCGCTTGCCAGCCCGGGCAACCGGTTGTCCAGGCGCAGCAGCTCCGCCTCGACCACTTCGGCGGCGCGCTGGCGCAGCGCCGTTACCGTGGGGGTGACCTCGGCCATCCGCTGCCCCACCAGGTATGCGGCCACCTCGGCCGCGACGATGTGACGGGCGGCTTCGACGTCGGACGCCGCGGCGTGGGCCGATGGTTCGTGTTGCACCCGATCCACATCGACGACCCAGACACCGGGCAGCCGGGCCACCGCCGGATCGACGTCCCGCGGCATGCCCAGGTCGCAGATCACCAGCGGATGGGTGGCCTCGTCACGGCGCGCGGCGGCCAGCGCGTGGTACACATCGGCCAGCGACACCACCGGCCGCACCGCTCCCGTGCAGCTGACCACCAGGTCGGCGGCGGCCAGCGCGGTGGTCAGGCGATCCAGCGTCAGCGCCTCGGCTCCGACACCGGATTCGGAGCCGGATTCGCGACCCCATTCGCGGACCTTGCGGGCCAGCCGCTGCGCCCGGGGCAACGATCGGTTGAGGACGTGGACGTGCCCGATGCCGGCACGGGTCAGGTGGGACGCCGACAACGCACCCATGGCTCCGGCGCCGACCACCACGGCGGTCTTGCCCGCCAGCCCACCCAACGTGCGTTCGGCCAGTCCCAGGGCGACCGACACCACCGAGGCACCCGCGGCGTCGATGCCGGTTTCGGAGTGCACCCGCTTTCCGACCGACAGCGCCCGCTGGGCCAACTCGTGCAGCACCCGGCCGACGGTGCGGTTGGCCTCAGCGGTGGCATAGGCGCGGCGCACCTGGCCAAGCACCTGCTGTTCGCCGATCACCGCCGAATCCAGCCCGCTGGCGACGGCGAACAGGTGCTCGACGGCGGCCTCGCTGTAGCGCACGTACGCGTATTTGGTCAGTTCGCCCATCGCCATCCCGGAATGTTCGGACAGCACCTGCCCGATCACCGCCAGCCCGCCGTGGAACGCGTCCACCACGGCGTAGACCTCGACCCGATTGCAGGTCGACAGCACCATCGCCTCGGTGATCAGCGGCGATTGCAGCACCCGGTCGATGATCTTGATCTGATCGGATTCGTCGATGCTGAGTTGTTCCAGGACGGATACCGGCGCACTGCGGTGCGAAACCCCGAAGAGCAGGATGCTCACGGCAGCATCACCTGGCCCGCTCCCTTGCTTTCAGAAAGTGAACTGCTGTCTACGGTAGACGCTCGTCAGCTGGGCTACCAAATATCGGTACGTGCCAGGTCAGCACGCAGCCGGGCCTCATCGACCTGCCAATAACTGTGCTCGCGACCGTCCAGCAAGATCACCGGCAGCCGATCTCCGAACTCGGCCCGCAAGCGAGGGTTGCCGGCCGAGGCCGCGGCGTCGACGTCGGTGGTGGCCAGATCGAAGCCCAGCTCGCCGGCCAGTTCGGACAGCCGGCCGTGCACTCGCGCGCAGATGGTGCACCCGTCGCGAGTCAACAGCTCCACCCGCCGGCGTGCAGGCTGACCCATGCCCATCAGTGTGGCATCGCGGTTTACCGGCGATCCAGCGCCGGCGACTTACTGTCGGGCGGCGTCAACAACAGCGCACGGACCAGCCGGCGGGGCCCGAACGGCCGCAGCATCTGGCTCGCCGGGCGCGGGCGCACCCGTTGCGGCCACCAGAACCAGCGTCCGAGCAACGCGGCGATGGACGGCGTCATAAACGAGCGCACGATCAGCGTGTCGAACAGCAAGCCCAAGCCGATGGTGGTGCCGATCTGACCGATGATGCGCAGATCGCTGAACACGAACAGGGACATGGTAACGGCGAACACCATGCCGGCAGCCGTAACCACTCCGCCCGTGCCGGCCATCGCCCGGATAATTCCGGTGTTCAAACCGGCGCCGATTTCCTCTTTGAGCCGGGATATCAGCAACAGGTTGTAGTCCGATCCCACGGCCAACAGCAAGATCACCGACATCGCCAACACCATCCAGTACAACTCGATGCCGAGAATGTCCTGCCAGACCAGCACGGACAGGCCGAACGAGGAACCCATAGAAAGCAGCACGGTGCCCACGATGACCGCAGCGGCCACCACGCTTCGGGTGATGACCATCATGATGATCAAGATGAGACTGATCGCGGCCACTCCGGCGATCAGCAGATCGTATGTGGCGCCCTCGTGAATGTCCTTAAACGTTGCGGCGGTGCCACCCAGATAGATCGCGGCACCCTGCAACGGAGTCCCCTTGATGGCCTCCCGCGCCTCCCGCTTGATCGGCTCGACCCGCGAGATGCCCTGGGGTGTCGCGGGGTCTCCCTCCAGGGCGATGATGAAGCGGGCCGCCTTGCCGTCCGGGGACAAGAACATCTTCAGGCCCCGCTTGAAATCCGGATTCTCAAAGGCCGACTGCGGCAGATAGAACGAATCGTCAATCTGGGCGGCGTCGAAGACCCGGCCCATGGCGCCGGGGTCCTTGCCGCTGATCTCCGATTGCTTATAGAACGACTGCAGCGTGCCGTGCCAGATCAGCGCCATGTCTCGCATGATGGTTATCGTCGATATCATCGGCGGAATCTGCGCGCGCATCTGCGGCAAGAGCATTATGAGGATGTCCATATCTTTGACCAGATACTCGAGCTTTTCGCTCAGCTGGTCCACGCTGTCAAACATATCGAATATTGATCGTATAGACCAGCACAGAGGAATATCGAAGCAATGCCTCTCCCAGTAGAAATAGCTGCGGAGCGGCCGGAAGAAATCCTCAAAATCCGCGAGCCGATCTCTTAAAGTGTTCGTAATATTCGACATGTCATGCGTGAGGTGATCCATGTCGACAGTATTGTCAATAACTTTGCCCATCAGGTCGTACATGGTATGCATCGTTGCGATGGATACGTTCATCGCGTCCACCTGCACCAGTATGTCGTCTATGCGGTCCTTCATGAATTGCATGTTTTCGATGTTCGACACGCCCTGCATGCTGATGATGAACGGTATCGACGTATGCTTGATGGCCGATCCCAAGGGCCGCGTTATCGCTTTCACCTGTTCGATGCCGGGGCTGTGATAGATATTCTTGGCCACCTTGTCCAACACCAGCATGTCCACGGGATTGCGCATATCGTGATCGGTCTCGATCAACAGCACCTCGGGGTTCAACCGGGCCCGCGAAAAGTGTCGGCCGGCCGCCGCATCGCCGACATTGGACGGCATGCTGGCCGGCATGAATTGGCGCAGATCGTATGTCGTCTTGTAACTGGGCAAGGCCAGCAGCCCAATGGAGGCGACCAGGCAGGTCGCCGCGAGAACCGGCCCGGGCCAACGCACGATCGCGGTTCCCACCCGGCGCCACCGCCGGGTGTTGATCCTTCGCTTGGGGTCGAAGAGCTTGAAGAAACTGCCAACGGTCAGCACGGCCGGGCCGAGGGTGAGCGCGGCGAGGACCGCGACCAGCATGGAAATCGCGGTGGGCGCGCCGAGTGTTTGAAAATACGGAAGCCTGGCGAAGCTGAGGCAATACATGGCACCGGCAATGGTTAAGCCGGAGCCCAAGATCACGTGGGCGGTCCCGTGAAACATCGTATAGAAGGCGGTTTCCCGATCCTCGCCGGCATAGCGTGCCTCGTGGTAACGGCCGAGCATGAATATCGCGTAGTCGGTGCTGGCCGCGATGGCCATCAGCACCAACAGGTTGGTCGCGAACGTGGACAGACTGAAAATATTGTGGTCAGCCAAAAATGCGATGGTTCCGCGGATTGCGCCCAGCTCAATTCCGACCATGACGAGGACGAGAACCGCGGTAACTAGGGAGCGGTAGATGAAGAGCAACATCATCGCGATCACCAACGTCGTGATTGCGGTGACCTTTGCGATACTTTTGTCGCCGGCCTCGGCTTGGTCGGCGTTGAGCGCCGACGGACCGGTGACATAGGCCTTCACCCCGCGCGGTGGCGGTGTGGTGTCCACGATATGCCGCACCGCGTGGACCGAGCCGTATGCCTCGGTCTCATTGTTGCCGACGAGGTACACCACGACATAGGCGGCCTTGTCATCCGCGCTTTGCGATCCCGCCGCCGTCAACGGATCGCCCCAAAAGTCCTGGATATGGGCGACGTGACGGGTATCGGCCGACAGCTTATGCAGCAGCTCGCTATAGAATCGGTGCGCGTCGTCACCGAGCGGCTGGTCGCCTTCCAGCACAATCGTCACCGCGTTATCGGAATCAAACTCATCGAACACCTGACCAACGCGCCGCACGGCCTGAATCGACGCGGCGTCGCTTGGGCTCATCGATACCGAATGCGCTTTGGCGACCACTTCTAACTGTGGCACGGCGATGTTGACGATGGCGGTGAGCCCCAGCCAAAACAGGACGATAAGCACCGCAAATCGTTGGATCGTCCGCGGCAGAAAAGGATGCTGTGAGGCCGTGGCGTGTTTTTCGCTCATGCGGATGTCACCTGGCAGAAGGTTAAGGCGCGCGGTCCGGTCTCAGACCTTTCGTCTTTAACCGTGCCGTTCACGATGATCCGACAGCCGATTACGTCGCTGCTACTTTGCGCCAAAAGGTTGACGCTGACCGCGGGCAGCGTCGTCGTGACGGTTTGCGACCACGGCAGGGGCGTGTTGTCGAGTCGTTGCACCCTGGCATCGGGGTCCAGGTAGGCGATCTTTGCGGTCGCGGCGGGGCCAAAAACCTCATAAGTCACGTGCTTGGGGTTGAACTGCGGGACATCGACGTCGGCCGTGGGCATGACGGCGGGGCGCTCGTGAACACCGAAAATGCGGTGCAGCCGATAGATACCCATCCCCGCGACAACGGCCACGCCCACAACGGCCAATAGCAGCCACATTCGTTTCACGACGCTGGTAACCGGAATCATCCTCACCCTCGTGTGCTGTCACCGGGTCACAAAACTGCCTGCTCGCTGCTCGATCGAGCGCTCCGGCCAGGGCTCGGTCAAATGGAAAGGTTCGGCTTGCGAGCGCTGACCGTGCGGACCTATACCTCCTGAAATCTCCACCGTTAATCCCGTTGCGCTAGTTAGCGTAGACGCTGTTGCTGATGGGCTGAAGTAACCCGGAAAATTTGTTACCTGCTACGCGTGCCGCACCGTTTTTCCGGGCCGGCCCTCGACCCGATCGATGGCGTCGTAGCAAGCATCCTTGTCCGACATTGTTGCGGTCGCGAAGATTTCGATCGCGACTGGAACTCGCGATGATTTCGGCGCGGCTGACGCGCGGCGCCGACCGGCGCCGCGGCGGTCGTACGGCGCAGACCGCGACCGCGAGCCGAGATCACCCCGGGCAAACCTCGCCGACACATTTGCCGGATAGGGTTGATGAGGACAACAGAACCGGCCACCGGGCGGCACCGCGACCTAGCAGGACTTAGGAGGTTGTGATGGCATCCTCTGCCCAGGGCGGCGCGGACCACATCGGTCGGGTGGACCTGGAGTCGCTGGCCGACAATGTCAGCGCCACCCGCGCGCTGGACGACCTGGGGGCCCCCGTTCCCTCCGACGGTCGTCCACCGCCACCGGTCGACCTGACCGCCGCCGCATTCTTCGACGTGGACAACACGCTGGTGCAGGGCTCGTCGGCGGTGCACTTCGGCCGCGGGCTGGCCACTCGCCACTACTTCACCTACCGCGACGTGCTGGGCTTCATCTACGCCCAGGCCAAGTTCCAGCTGCTGGGCAGGGAAAACAGCGACGACGTTGCCGCCGGCCGACGCAAAGCGCTGGCGTTCATCGAGGGCCGATCGGTCGAGGAGCTGGTTGCCCTCGGCGAGGAGATCTACGACGAGATCATCGCCGACAAGATCTGGCCCGGAACCCGTGAGCTCACCCAGATGCACCTCGACGCCGGCCAGCAGGTGTGGCTGATCACCGCCACGCCCTACGAGCTGGCGGCCACGATTGCCCGCCGGCTCGGCCTGACCGGCGCCCTGGGCACCGTCGCCGAGTCGGTCGACGGGGTGTTCACCGGCAGGCTGGTCGGCGAGATCCTGCACGGCGCCGGCAAGGCTCATGCGGTGCGCTCGCTGGCCATTCGGGAGGGGCTCAACCTCAAACGCTGCACCGCGTACTCCGACAGCTATAACGATGTGCCCATGCTGTCGCTGGTGGGAACCGCGGTGGCCATCAACCCCGACGCCCGGCTACGCAGCCTGGCCCGCGAACGGGGATGGGAGATCCGCGACTTCCGGACCGCGCGCAAAGCAGCTCGCATCGGGGTGCCGTCGGCGCTGGCGCTGGGCGCCGCCGGGGGCGCGTTGGCGGCAGCCGTGTCGCGTCGCCACGAGCGCGGATAACGCGCGAGCGGCGCACCGACCGCATCGAACCCGTGTCGCGTCGCCACGAGCGCGGCTAACGCGCGAGCGTCGGCGCACCGACCGCATCGAACCCCGTGTCGCGTCGGCAATCACGCTGATAAGCTGCGCCGCTGAACAGCCTTTCGAGCGGAAAGCGGCAGCGGCATGACAGTTCCCGAAGAAGCCCAAGAAATCATCGGTAAGCACTACCGACAACCGGACTACTTTCATGTCGGGCGCGAGAAGATTCGTGAGTTCGCGGCGGCGGTCAAAGATGACCATCCCATCCATCGCGACGAAGCTGCTGCCGCCGAAGCCGGTTATCCCGCGCTGCCGGCCCCGCTGACGTTCTTGGCGATCGCCGGGCGGCGCATCCAGTTGGAGATCTTCACCAAGTTCAACATCCCGATCAACATCGCCCGGGTGTTCCATCGTGACCAGAAGTTTCGGTTCTACCGTCCGATTCTTGCCAACGACAAGTTGTTTTTTGACACCTATCTCGACTCCGTCATCGAGTCCCACGGCACGGTGATCGCCGAAATCCGCAGCGAAGTCACAGACGTCGAAGGCAAGCCGGTGGTGACCAGCGTGGTCACCATGTTGGGTGAGGCGGCCCACCAGGATGCGGACGCTGGGGAGACGGTGGCCGCGATTGCATCGATCTGATCCGATTCGGTAGCGTCCGTTCAATGACATCACAGGGTGACAAGGGCGGGACCCAGCTGAAGCCGCCGATCGCGGCGGTCCAGTCGCATTACGACCGGTCCAATGAATTTTTCAAGCTCTGGCTCGACCCGTCGATGACCTACAGCTGCGCGTACTTCGAGCGTCCCGACATGACGCTGGAAGAGGCCCAGTACGCAAAGCGCAAACTCGCACTCGACAAGCTCAACCTCGAGCCCGGCATGACGTTGCTCGACATCGGTTGCGGCTGGGGCTCGACCATGCGGCACGCGGTGCAGGAGTACGACGTCAACGTGATCGGGTTGACGCTGAGCGAGAATCAGCTGGCCCACGACAAACAGAAGTTCGCCGAGATGGACAGCCCTCGTCGCAAGGAGGTGCGCCTGCAGGGTTGGGAGCAGTTCGACGAGCCGGTGGACCGCATCGTCTCGCTCGGCGCGTTTGAGCACTTCGCCGACGGTGCCGGCGACGCCGGATTCGAACGCTACGACGCCTTCTTCAAGATGTGCTACAACGTGCTGCCGGACGACGGCAGGATGCTGCTGCACACGATCATCATCCCGACCCCCGAGGAGGCCAAGGAGCTTGGCCTGACCTCGCCGATGAGCCTCTTGCGGTTCATCAAGTTCATCTTGACCGAGATCTTCCCCGGCGGCCGGTTGCCGCGGATCCCGCAGGTCGAGCAATACTCGTCGCGGGCCGGTTTCACGATCGAGCGCTACCACCGGATCGGTTCGCACTATGTCCCGACGTTGAACGCCTGGGCCGCGGCGCTGGAAGCCAACAAGGACAAAGCAATCGAGCTGCAGGGCCAGAAAGTCTACGACACCTACATGCACTACCTGACCGGCTGCTCGAACCTGTTCCGCGACCACTACACCGACGTCTGCCAGTTCACCCTGGTCAAATAGCCCCGTAAACAGCCCTGAGCGGGCCGCGCGAACAGCTCAGCCGAAGAAGATGTTGCGCCGTCCCGCCAACAGCCGATACAGCGTCTGCTGGATCGTTTCGCGCACCTGATCGGTCAACTCGAAGGTGACCATCGGGTCTTCGGCGTCTCCGGTCGCGTAGTCGGCGGTGTGGATCGGCTCACCGAACGCCATCCGCCATTTCGACGGCAGCGGCACCAGGCCGGCGGGACCGGCCAACGGGAACAGCGGCGTGACCGGGAAGTAGGGCAGGCCGAACAGCCGCGCCAGCAGCTTGACATCGGCCAGCATTGGATAAATCTCCTCGGAGCCGATGATGGAGCACGGCACAATCGGCGCCTTGGTGCGCAGCGCCGCCGACACGAAGCCGCCGCGACCGAACCTTTGCAACCGATAACGGTCCCCGAAGCGCTTGCCCAGGCCCTTGTAACCCTCCGGGAACACGGCGGTGAGCTCGCCCGCCGCGAGCAGCCGGTGCGCGTCCGCGGTGCAGGCCATTGTGTGGCCTGCCTTGCGGGCGGTTTCGCCGAGCACGGGCAGGTCGAACACCATGTCGGCGGCCAACAGCCGCAGATCCCGTTGCGCCGGATGCTCGTCGTGCACCGCCACCGACAGCATCAACCCGTCGAACGGCAACACCCCGGCGTGGTTGGCCACCACCAGCGCGGCACCATCGCTGGGAAGGTTTTCGATACCGCTGACCTCGACCCGGAACCACGACCTGAAGAAGAACCTCAGCAAAGGCCGAACGATCGCGTTGTTGAAGTGTGGATCGAACCCGAACTCGTCGACGCTGTAATCGCCGGTCAGCCGTTGCCGCAGAAATCCGGCGACCGCGGCCACCCGCTGCGCGAGATCGTTCAGCGGCGCTTCGGCTGACGACGTCTCGGCGGCCGCGCGCCGGTGGTCATCGATTTCCCGGACGACCGCGGCGATCTCTTCCGCCGACGCCCGGCCAGTCGGATCGGAGAGCAACGAGGGATGCTGCCGGGATGCGTCAGCCCGTTGTCCGGCACGTCTGCGTGCCGCTACCCGACCCCGATTGGTGTGCAGTGGAATGACATTCGCTCTGGTTTCACCCGCCACGATATATCTACCTGACCCCACCCCATAGGATTGGATTTCGGCTGCCCCAGCGCTGTGCTAGCGCTACGGCCCGACCCTCCCAGGAGCGTACCCGATGCGGGTCGATAATGGGAGTCAAGCCTCGGCCCCGAACGTAGTCATCGAACGCCTCGGCCGTCGTCCACTTCGGGTGATAGCCGAGTTCGGTGCGCATCCGGGTGGTGTCCATCACCCGGCCGTAACTGAGGTAATTGAACTGCTCGCGACTGATCTCGGGGTAACGATTAGCCCGCCTCAGCGAATCAAGCGCCCAGACACCGAACCCGGGTACCGGAACCGGGATCCGGCCGGCGCGCCGGATCGCTTGCGAGAGCATGATGATGCCGCTGGCACCGATGTTGAACGTGCCGGCCTTGCCGGCCAGGGCGGCGCGTTCCAGCGCCCCCAACGCATCCTGCTCGTGCAGCAGCTGCAGCCGCGCGTCGCGGCCAAACATCGTCGGCACCAAAGGCCCAGCCAGATACCGCGATAGCGTGGTGTCCATCGCGGGGCCGATCATGTTGGCCAGCCGCAGAATGGTCACCGCGATATCGGGCCGCCGCCGGCCAAGTCCGCGCACATAACCCTCGATATCGAGGCTGTCCTTAGCGAAACCCTCGCGGAAGGGGCGATAGCTGCTGCTGTCCTCGGTGAACACCACCGGATCGTGCGGACTCGAGCCGTACACCTCGGAGGTGGACTTCAGCACGACGCGGCGCACCGAGGGTGCCTTCTGGCAGGCCGCGAAGAGTTGCATCGCGCCCATCACGTTGAGTTCCTTCAAGGCCGCGCCGCCGCCGGACCGCGGCGCAAACGACGCCGCCGCGGCGTGCACCACCGTATCCACTTCACCGTTTCGAATCACCTTGGCGATAAATGGATTACGAATATCAGCGCGCACGAACTCGGCACGGCCCATGCGGCGAAGCATGTCCTTGCTGGGCGCGATCGCGTCCACCGCGATGACGCGATTGATCAGCGGGTTCTGCGCCAGGCGAGCGGTCAGGTAGCCGCCCAGAAATCGGCACGCACCGGTGACCAACACGACTTTGGGGTAATGCAACTTGTCGCCGCCATGTCCGGCACCATCCACCGACAAATCCACCCCGATAGCCTAGCGGCCAGGAGAATCGGGCGCGTTACGGGCCGGTGACGGTACGCGCGCGCGGGCGGGTGTCCTTGCGGCCTACTTGCCGAGTTTCCTGCGCTGCACCCGGGTGCGACGCAGCAGCTTGCGGTGCTTCTTCTTGGACATGCGCTTGCGCCGCTTCTTGATTACTGAACCCATGAGCTCCGCTATCTGACCCGTGACCGGCTTCGACAAATGACCCGGTCACCTTACCCGGCCGTGGTTGGCGAACACCAAACCGGGCGCCCGCGCCGACCCGCGGCGGGTTTAGCCGGCAAAGTATGAGGTCTGCAACATGTCGTGGACGGCCTTGGCATGCACCCGGAAAGACCGCCCGACCCGAACCGCGGGCAGCTCGCCGTTGTGCACCAGCCGGTACACCGTCATCTTGGAGACCCGCATCAGGGCCGCCACCTCGGCCACGGTGAGAAATTGTGTGCCGGCCTGCTGGCCTTCGATCACACCGCTGTCGCGTGGCTTAACAGCGGAATCCCGTGCCGATGGCCCGTTCGTAGACGTCATCGCAACCCAATCGTGTCAGGCACGCGCATGCCAGCGGCTTCCCCTCCGCTGGCACCACACGTGCTTACACACAGGAGAATAGCGGGACTAGTGGGGTTATTGGTACTGGTGTGGGACAATCAGTTCAAAATCCCCGAATCATTCGGATGTAATTCTGAGCTGCTCAGAACGGGTTTTGGCGGCCTGAACGGCGGCGTCGACGGCCACCCGAAAACCCCCACGTTCGAGTTCGCGCAGCGCAGCGGCGGTGGTTCCGCCGGGTGAGGTGACCGACGCCCGTAGTTGCGACGCCGAGCTGTCCACCCGCAACCCCCGCGGCCGGCCGTCGGCCGCCGCCCGGTCTTGATCCATCCGCTCCAGCAGCATCGCCGCCGCCCCGGCCATGGTCTGCGCGGACAGGTCGGTGGCCACCCGACGGCTCAAGCCCGCCGCGACACCAGCATCCACCAGCGCCTCGACCAGCAGGAAGAAGTATGCCGGGCCCGAGCCGGACAGGGCGGTCACCGCGTCCATGTGCGACTCGGGGACGGTCAACACCACGCCGACCGCGTCGAACAGCGCGGACACCTCCGCAAGCTGCTGCGGGGTAACGAAACGCCCCTTGGCCAGCGCGGTAACCCCGGCGCCCACCAGCGCCGCCGCGTTGGGCATCGCACGGATCACCGGTGTCCCAGCCGGCAGCTTGGATTCGAAGTACGCGATCGTGACACCCGCCGCGACGGTGACGAACACCTGCTCAGCACCGTCTTCCTCGGCTCCGGCGGCCGCACTGGCCAGATCGCCCATCACCGCCTCGATGTCGGCGGGCTTGACCGCGACGACCACGAACGTCGCATTCTCCACCGCGTCGCGCACCGACGTCACCAGCACCGAGTAGGTTTGCGCGATGTACTTGGCCCGTTCCGGCATCCGTTCGGCCACCACCAGGTCCTTGACCTGGCGCCCCGCCCGCAGCAGGCCCGACAGCAACGCCTCACCGATGCTGCCGCCGCCGATGATCGCGATTCTTGCCATGCCGGAAAGCATCGCAGACGGCGCGGCCGGTCGGTGTTACCGGGCAAGGCGCCAGCGACAACGGCCCGCTGGACCCTCCCGGCCGGGCTCGACGCGTCCGTCACCGCAGCAGGTGGGTGCGGGCGAACTGCAGCGACTCGACCAGCATGGATTCGCGTTCGCTGGCCGAGCGTGCGCCCGAGGTCGACACCTCCAACACCACGTGCCCGGTAAAGCCGCCACCGGCCAGCAGGTGACACACCTCGGCGGTGGGCTGCGTGCCCCGGCCGGGCACCAGGTGCTCATCGGCGGGCAATCCGCTGCCGTCGCACAGGTGCAGGTGCACCAACCGCGAGCCCATTCGCCGCGCCATGTCCAGCGCGTCGGTGCCCGCGGTGGCGGTGTGCGAGAGGTCCAGCGTGTAATGCGCGTGGTTGCCGTCCAGCGGGTCGTAGGACGGCGCAAACGCCGAGATCGCCGGCCCTGGGCCACCGCCACGCTTGCGCATCCGTTCCCGCGACTGGTCGGCCCCGAAGAACCGATCCGCCCGGAACGGAAACATGTTTTCCACAGCCACCAACACATCGCTGGAAGCTTCCAGGGCGCAAACCTGGTCGCTGAATCCCTCGGCATAGCGCCGTTGCCAGCGAAACGGGGGATGCACCACGACGGTCTGCGCGCCCAGCTGCTCAGCGAACCGCACGCTGCGGTCCAACTTGACGATCGGATTGGAGCCCCAGACACGCTGTGAGATCAGCAGGCAGGGGGCATGCACCGACAGCACCGGCACGCGGTAACGCCGCGACAGCCTTCTGACGGCGTCGATGTCCTGGCTGGCCGACTCACCCCAGACCATCAGCTCGACCCCGTCGTAGCCCAGCCTGGCCGCGTATTCGAACGCGGCCTCGGCCCGTAACGGGTACACCGAGGCCGTCGATAAACCGACTTTGATGGCTGGGCGCACAGTCTGTGTGGTGGCGCCTAGCCCGACTGCAAAAGGGCCAGCGGTCCCAGGGTGATCAGCGCCCCCGCCGCAACCGCGATCAACGTACTGGCGATGTCCTCGGTCTTGCGGACCACCCGCACGCCGACCACCAGACCAAGAATCACCAACACCGCAAGCACCAACGCCACGATGCTGTTCCACCGCCATAGTTGGTCGAAGGCGATGAACAGACCGGCACCGAACACCACGGCCAGGATCGACTGCAGCACGATCAGCAGGCCGCGCCCCAGCGCGACCAGCTTCCCCCGCCAGCGACCCGGCACCCGAACCCGCTCACCTGCGACGCCGCGGTGATCCGCGTGAGATACCGCCGGCGCCTGCTCCGCACCCCGGCGCCGGGCCACCTCGTCGGCGAGGGACTGCCCGCCGAACAGCGTCCCCGCCGAGGGCTCTTCGGAAGCCTGCAGATAGCCGCCCGCCGACGTGGAAGCCTCGATCGCCGATTCCGCCTCGCGCACCTCGGAGTCCAAAACATCGACCGAGCCGTCACCGTAGTGCCCCACCGGATCGGGACTCATGTGCTCGGCACCGGACGGCCACGCGGCGGCATTGCCCTCATCGGTGTGCCGCCGGGGCCGCGGGTATTCGCTGCGCTCGGGCCCCGACACCCGGTGAGTTCTGGGGTCGGATTTAGGCCAGCGGGGCTCGGGTTCGGACCAGTATCTGGGAACGTCGGCGACGGCCGCGGCGGCTTGCGCGCCCGGTGGTGCTGTGGCCGGTTCAGCCGGCGGTTGGGGGGCCCGCTCGGTGACCTGGACCCGCCCGTTGCCGTGCTGTGAGGAGGCGGGCGGCGCGGGATGTGCGGTGTCCTTGCGCTGGTCTTGCCGGCGATCCTGGCGCGATGGGTCGCGAATGATCGGGATCTCGCCGGTGAGCTCTGCGACCGTGACCGCATCGCTGTCGCCGCGTCGGCGGCGCCGACGTCGGGTCGCCGCCGGGGCGTCGATGGCTCCGTGCCTGGCGAGCAATTCGGCCACCGAGATTTGCCGGGTGCCGGCGTCCCCATTGTCGGCCGTCTCGGAGTGTGGTCCGGTCATGGTTTGTTGCCTCTCGATCGGTTAGCCGCGTTCCGATCAACTACCTGGCCTCTAGCATCGCGCACCGACGTCTCCACGAGAGCGGTTCCGTCGGCTTCGCTGTCGAGTTTGCGCAAGATGAGACCCTCCCGTAGCGCCCACGGGCAGATATCCACCGCCTCAAGCGACAGCGCGCGCATGCTTGCCTCCGCCACCAGAGCGCCCGCCACGATCTGCGGCGCGCGCTCGGCGCTGACTCCTTCCAGTTCGGCACGGTCAACCGCCGTCATCCTAGAGATAAATGCGATGAGTTGCCGCAGACCGTTGGCCGTTAAGGTCCGCTTCACCCGTGGTCCCGCCGCCGACGGCGCGGCTCCAGTGAGCCGTGCCAGCGAGCGAAACGTCTTCGAGGTCGCGACCGCGAGGTCGGGGTTGCCGGCTTCCAGCACGGCCACACAGGGCTCGGCCAGCTCGGCGTCCAGCCAATCCCGTAGCATCGCCACCCGGCGCCGTCCGGGCGGATCGTCGGGTAGCCATTCGCGGGTCAACCGTCCGGCGCCCAGCGGCAGGGACAACGCGACCTCGGGCTCCTCGTCCACCCCGCTGGATATTTCCAGCGAGCCGCCGCCGATGTCGAGGTTGATGATCCGCCCGGCGCTCCAGCCATACCACCGTCGCACGGCCAGGAAGGTCAGCCGCGACTCGTCCTCCCCGCGCAGCGCCTGCAACTCGACACCGGTTTCTTTACGCACCCGGGCCAGCACGTCTTCGGAATTCTCGGCGTCGCGAACCGCGGACGTGGCGAAGGCCATCAACTCGGCACAGCCCGAGCTGACCGCGATCTTGGCGAATTCGTCGATGGTGGAAATCAGCTTGTCGGCGCCGCGCTTGGTGATCTTGCCCGAGCTGTCGGTGGCCTCGGCCAGCCGCAGCGTGGCCTTGGTCGAGCTCATCGGTGTCGGATGGCCGCCACGGTGGGCATCGACCACCAGCAGATGGACCGTGTTGCTGCCCACGTCCAGCACGCCCAATCGCACGAAAATAACCTAGCCGGGCGACGATGCCGGGCGCCCAGCGACCTGCTGAGGAGCCCGGCAATCCGACACCGCCGGGCGACGATGCCGGGCGCCCAGCGACCTGCTGAGGAGCCCGGCAATCCGAC